>NZ_LZMC01000019.1 GCF_001668615.1 Mycobacterium sp. 1274761.0 | reverse complement strand
GATCGAAGCGCAACGTGGTGCGCGCACCAGTGATCAAGGGCAACCTCCCCGTCCTCACTCAGCCCTGATCACAATCAGTCGGCCCGCCACCCCCTCCCCCCAGGGTGGCGGGCCGACCCTTTACGTTTTCAGGTTCCCGGGTTCATCGAACTGATGAAGTACGTTTCGTGTCCGGTGGGATATCCGCCGCCGTCGGTGGCGATGTGGACATGGTCGTAGTGGTTGGCCGTCTCGTTGCCGTAGTCGGCCGTCCAACTCGGCGCACCGATGCCGGGATAGAAGCCCTGCCGCCAGATCACGTGAATCACGCCCCAGCGTTCGGCGTTGGCCAATGCCAGGCCCGCGATCTGGTTTCCGAGTTCGATGCCTTCGGCGCTGTGGTGGTTGGGGATCATCACGTCGATCGCCAACCCGTTGGGATGCCATTTCAACGGGTCCTGCCGGTACCCGCCGATCGTGGTGATCTCAGGGAACATCACGCTGATCGCGCGCGCCACCCAGATGGTGTGGATCTGCAATCCGTTCTCCGGCGCGACACCGGGCGGAAGCGCGAACGACGCAGCCTGGTTGGCAATGGGTGCGCTGGCGGCGATGAGATCCGGTGCAGGCATGGCATTCGGAACCGGTGTCGCCGAGGGAGCAGGCGGCGGGCTGGGCGAGATAGCCGCCGGGGTGGAGCTGTCCGTGCCCGGGTCATAGAGCATCACCGCGGACACGGCGACGCAGGCCACGACCACCAATAGGCGGCCTCGGCCATTGGCTAACCACCCCCTCTTCACGAGCGCAGCTTACGTCCGTGGCCCGTGCCGCGTGGCAATCTTCGTAATCGTCGCTGACCGACGTATCGTTCGCGCGCGGCTTGTTGGGATCGGTAGCGCCGGGCTCGCCGTGCACTTGCGATGCGCCGCGGGCACTGACCCGGCTGCACGACCGGGTGGGGCTACGGGAAGGGTCGGGTTCTGCTACCCGGTAGCGAAATCGGGGCAGAGGTTAGTGGTGGCGGCGCTGACGAACAGTGTGCCCTGCCCCGGCAGGAGCTGGAACATCTGCTCGGCGGCGGACATCTCGTCGAGCACCGAAGCCCCACTGCGCAATTGGTCGCAGACGTGTAATCCGGCTCCTACCGTGTCGGCCTGATTGCCGCCGATCAAGGGGATGTTCAGGGCGGCGAGTTCGTCGAGGAACGCGTCGCGAGGCGCGGCGGAGGCCGCGGGTGCGCTGACCATAGCGGCGGCGGCGACCGAAAGCGCGGCGACCGCCAGCGCCGTGCGATGTTGAGCCATGCGGGTCCTTTCGCGATGACCGCCGTCGGTGCGGCGCTACTACCGCACAACGTAAGCCAGCGCCGCTACCGGAAATATCCGGTGTTTCCCTACACTTGTCCGCGCGTAGTACTACTCATCCACGTCGGCGGGTTGGACGGCAAGCTGAAGCCATGGCACTGACCTCGACAGTTCCCGGTGCGCGCACGGTGGCCGAGCACACCAAACCCGACCGGGACCGCGCCATCGATGTCGCCCGGCTCGCCGCGCTCGTCGTCGTGATGTTCGGCCACTGTGCCCTGCTGCTGGCCACCATCGATTCCGGCGGACTGCGCATCGGTAACCTGCTCGGCCAACTGCCCGCCCTCACCCCGATCACCTGGATTGTCCAGGTCATGCCGTTGTTCTTCCTCGCCGGCGGCGCCGCGGGCGCTTATGGCTGGCGCGCCGGCACGAAGTGGGGGACCTGGCTGTTCACCCGGGCGCAGCGCCTGTGCCGTCCGGTGTTCTGGTACCTGGCCTTCTGGATGGCCGCACTGGCGGTCGCGGCGAAGATCCTCGGCGCAGACGCCGCGACCGACCTCGGCGGAGAATGCGTCGCCCTGCTCTGGTTCCTCGGTGTCTATCTGGTGGTGCTGGCCTTCGTTCCGTCGTTGACGCGGCTGCGATCGGGGCGTGGGGTCGCCGTCGTAATCGTGTCCCTACTTGCGATGACCACCGCGTTCGACGTGGTGCGCATCGTCACCGGCGAATCCATATCGGGCGTCGGAAACTTCTTGACTGCATGGTTGATCCCCGTTGTGATCGGCGTCGCCTACGCACGACGGCTGATCGGCGTGCGTGCGTCAATCGCCGTGGCCGTGAGCGCGTTCGCCGCGCAGGTGCTGCTGGCGGTCGTCGGGCCCTACGAGGTGTCATTGGTGGTCACCGGAACCGAGGACTTCTCGAACGTGACCCCGCCGACACTGTTGCTCGCCCTGCACTGCACCTGGATGTCGTGCGCGTTCGTCGCCCTCGCCGCACCTATCCAGCGCTGGGCCCAGCGCCTCCGCGTGTGGCAAGCCGTCGCGGTGGGCAACAACGGCGCTATGACCCTCTACCTGTGGCACATCCCGGCCATAGCAATCGCCACCTTCTCCTTGCATGTAATCGGCCTCGACGCATACGACGTTGATGCGCAATGGTTTTGGGGTCTGCTCGCGCTGCGGGCCGCGGTATTCGCGGTCGTGATGGCGGCGGTCTTCCTGCTGTTGTCACCGCTTGAGCATCGACGACTTCCCTGGTGGGATACCGCCGTTCACGCCACCGGCGTGCGGTCAGCCGTGGCGGGCACGCTGATATGTGTGGCCGGGGTGGCGATGGTCATGCTGGCCAAGCACGGTCTCGACGGCGTCGTCGGTTACACGCTGCTCGGGTGCTTCCTCGCCGCGGCCGCGGCTGCCCGGGTGAGCGCAGGGGGGCGCGTTCGTGGTGATCACGTGAGCATCGCGGATCGGTAACCCTTCACCTGAGTGAGACGATGCGCGTGGCCACCGGATCTAAGCTCCGTCGAGTAGCCGCGTAGCGCGGCACGTCGGCCGACGGACGGGACCCAGCGAGTGCACACGATATTGGGGCTGTCGAAGACGTCGACCAGCATCGCATGGGTATTGGTCGACGCCTGCGATCCGACCAGCGAACCACTCGACCAGGACGCCTTCGACATCATCGATTCGAGCGCCGCGGCGCCCGCCGCCACCGCGCGACGTGTGCGCGATATGGCCGCGGCATCCGGATGGACCGTCGACGCTGTCCACGTGACGACTAGCGGTAACCTGTCATCGCTGTCAGAGGCGTTGCGGGATCTAACTTTCGACGAGGTCGTACCGGTGTCGCCCGCAGACGCGACACGTTTATGGGCTTTGGGCGGCCGGCAGGGGAGCAGACGACAGAACTCCGCGGTATGCCTGCTCGGACACACCTCTGCAGCTTTGTCGGTGGTCGACACCTGCACCGGCGCAATGCAATCCGCAACCACCAGGGTATCCGGTGACAGCGCGGCGTTGATCGGCTGGCTGGACACCACCCTCTACGGCAACGGGATGCGCGCCGAGCTCGTCTATCTCATCGCCTCCCGTCGCACCCGCGACGCCCTGGCCGGACCCCTGGCCGCACGCCTGTCGGTTCCGGCGGTGACCAGCCGTCACGCGCAGGTTGCGCTGGCTCGCGGCGCGGCCTGCGTCGGCGCCGCAGCGAGCTAGAGGCGGCCCGCGACGAAGGTGGCGGCCTGACCGACCATGCCGTTCACCGGATAGAGCGCGTGGGCTGCGGTCGGTCCACCGCCGGGGGTGCCGTCGCAGATCGTATCGCCCTGCGCGCACAGCTGGATCGTCTTCGCCGCATAGGCCGGCCCGATCACGATCGCGGGCGCGCCGTACTGGCTCGTCCACGCCTCCGATGGCTTTCCGAATAGCGCGACCGCCGCGACGTGGTTGGCGATCTCGGGGGGTAACGGCTGCGGGACGAGGGTTGCCGGGACACCCGGGGGTATCTCGGCCGAGGTGACAAATCCCGCCACCGCCGCGCCCTGGGAGTAGCCACCCAGCACGATGCGGGTATTAGGGCAGTTCGCCGCGGTGGACTGGACGTGACCGCCGGCGTCCCTGATGCCATCGATGACTGTCTGGGCGAAAGCCATCGTGTCGTTGAAGTCGCCGCTGGCGGCATAGTTCACCGGGTACACGTCCACCGTCTTACCGCCGACCTGTGATCGCAGCGCATCGACGAACGACTGCCCGACCCCGCCGACTCCGGGTGGTTCGCCGGTGCCGCGGGCGAATATCACCTCGACATCGGGGCACGGTTGGGCGGCAGCGGAGGGAAGAAAGCCGGTCAGAAGAGCGGCCCAAACGGTCATCACAGCCACGCCGAGGAGGCGCGGCAGGCGTCGTGCAGTCATCGTCATGGGTGTACTAGTACCCAGCTTGGCTACCTCTATAGCCGGTTTGCGGCGAACGTTGCGGCCTCGTCGACCATTCCCGTCTGCACGTAGGCGCCGTGAGCCCGCATGTCCCACCCACCCTCGGCGCAGATCGGGTCGTTCGGGACGCACATCTCGATCGTCTTGGCCCGGTAGATCGGGCCAACCGACGGCAACGGACCCGCCGACAGACTGTCGGCGAACGAGCTGCGTGGACCGCCGAACTCGGCGGCCGCCGCAACGTGGTCGGCGATCGCGGGCGGCATGGCGGTGGTAGCCAGATCGACGACGGCGGCGCCCTGGGAATATCCGCCGAGCACCATCTTGGTGTTCGGACAGCTGGCCGCCATCGCCTGGACGTGGGCGCTCATGTCGTCACCGCCGGCTGGGGCGCTTCTGGCGAAGTCGTTGCTGGCCGGGTAGCGAACCGCGTACACGCCGACCGAGCGCCCGGCCGCCTTCGACCTCACCGAGTCGACGAAGGCCTGACCGATGCCACCGACGCCCGGCGGCTCGGTGGTTCCCCTGGCGAAGACGATCTCGACGTCTTGGCAGGGTGCGGCGCTCGCGACGGGGACGGCGGCTCGAACGGTACCCAGGGCAAGCGGCAGTGCTGCGAGGGTGGCACCGACGACGCTGCAAGCGATCTTGACGTTCATGCTGATATGTCGCGTGACCCCGCCGCGGTGTTTCGCGCTACCGAGGACAGAGCCGGAACACCGGCACGGTGCGTCCGGCGCGGGCGGCGTTCTCGCGGTAATCCGAAAACCCGCCGTAGTACGTTTCCGCGAGTCCGTACAGCCGGGCGTACTCGTCGGGATCGGTCACCTCACGCGCCAGGAAGGGTTCGCCGCCGAGCTCGCACTCGGGGTGTGCGACCAGGTTGTGGTACCACTGCGGGTGCGCGGCTCCGCCGTAGTTCGACGCCATGATGATCACGTCGCGCCCGTCGTGGTAGTACGCGACCTGGGCGTCGCGGACCCGGCCGCTCTTGGCCCCGGTGGTCCTCAGCGTCGCCGACGGGACGTTGAAGGCGCCCCAGCTGAGCCGGCCCCCGGTGATCCGGCTGAGCATCGGGTCGGTCTTGGAGGCCAGATGCTTGCCGACGAACAGGCCGACGCGGGTGCGCGCAAGTCTGTTCAGCCCGCGCGTCACCGCAGAGCGTCGTTTGGTTGGGTCGACGTAACGTAAAGGCACAAGAAAACCTTATGCCGTGGCGACGTCCCGGTACGCTAACCGTCGAAGCGGGTCCGTCGTGGAGGGGTTCGACATGAAGCTGATGGCAGTACTGGCAGTGGCCTGCGGGGTCGTCGCCGCGCCGATGGCGGTGGCGGGCACCGCGTCCGCGGATCGCGGCGTATGCGACGGCGTCGATTGCGTCCCGTTCCTGGATCGCAACATCGTGCCCACCGACCATTGCTCGTTCTCGTCTCGCTACGTCTACGGGCTGGACCCGACGGGAAAGACGTTCGCCTGCGCGGCAACCGACCAATGGGTTGCGGTCGCGCCGTTGATCGGTGTGCGCACCCTTCGGGAACCGTGCGACCCGAACGTGCCCGCCTCGGCGCAGTCACCCGCCGGTCAGCCGCTCAACTGCGAGGGCGGGTCCTTCACGTCCGACTTCGACGCGCTCTACTACGCCAAGAGCAGCTGACCCAGCGCGCGGCTCACCAGTGCGCCGGGTAGTCCCAGATCGCCGGATCGGTCGGGTAGCTGCTGCACACGTCGGTGGTGTGCGCGGCGACGCCCTTGTTGTTGAAGAAGAGCTTCGCGTGGTTGGGCCATGCACCGGTCAGCGGGTCGCCAAGGCTGGTGACCATGTCCTCCGAGAACTGCCTGCGTCCGGCGTAATCCATCGAGTAGAACCAGTGCATCTTGTCCTGGGTGGCGGACTGCACGTCGGGGCTGTGGTTGTGGTAGTCGATCATGTACCGCTCGAAATACACCGGATCGGTGTCCCGGGCAGCGGCCATGATCTGTTCAGCCGTGCAAGTCGTCCGCAACATGCGGTTAGGAATCGGATAGTCATCGGTCGCGTCGGCCGACGCGACGGCTGGAAGGGCCACCGCCGCGGCGCTCAGCGCGGTCACCACCAGGCCGGCTTTACCCAACATTCCCGCATCCCTTCTTGTCATTGCTCTGCCGCCAGTGCCGGTCCCGACGGTACCGGTGCCGAGTTCGGCGGTGCCTCCGGCGGCGGTCCCGCCGCCGCCTGCAGCAGCGGCAACTGGTCGGGGCAGTAGAACTTCATCGCCTCGCCGAGGAACTGCCACGACTGCGCAGTGGTGCTGTCCCGGTCGAGCTGCTTGAGGATCCACGCGCTGGACTTGTACACGTCGGCATCGGTGTGCATCCACAGCCGCTTGCACGCGAGCTTGCCGATCCAGGCGTTGTAATCCTTCTGCCCGTAGATGCCGAATTCGTGCAGTTCCTTGTAGAAGTCGGTATCAGGATCGGCGTGTGCAGGCGCTGCCACGGCCAGCGCGGGCATGGTCAACGCAATGCCTGTCACCAGGGTCGATAGAAGCCGTTTCCCCCTCATAACCACCTACCTTATCCGATTCTCGAATTTGCCATTATGCGAAATCTTTGTTTGGAGTTACACGATTCTGTTATGCGATTTATCCGATTGGTCCTGTAGGACTGTCATCGTCGGCGCGATGCCCAGACGTTACGCCGACCCGCTCATCGGCCGTCTCCCGCGTCGGCCAGGGCACCGGAACGGGGCGCTGGCGAATTCGCTGCGGCCACCAGAACCACGGGCCCAGCAGCGCCGCGATCGACGGAGTCATGAACGAGCGGATGACCAGCGTATCGAACAACAGGCCCAAACCGATTGTGGTGCCTACCTGTCCGACCACCCGCAGGTCGCTGACCACCATCGACATCATGGTGAAGGCGAATACCAGCCCCGCCGAGGTGACCACCGAGCCGCTGCCGCCCATCGACCTGATGATGCCCGTGTTGATGCCGGCGTGGATCTCCTCCTTGAACCGCGACACCAGCAGCAGGTTGTAGTCCGAGCCGACGGCCAACAGCACGATGACCGACATCGCGATGATCATCCAGTGCAGGTGCAGGCCCAGAATGTACTGCCAGATCAGCACCGACATACCAAACGAGGTGCCCAGCGACAACAGCACCGTGCCGACGATGACGGCCGCCGCGACCACCGAGCGGGTCAGCAACAGCATGATGATGAAAATCAGGCACAGCGATGAGATGCCCGCGATCAACAGGTCGAAGTTCGAACCGTGCTGCATGTCCTTGTAGGTGGACGCGGTGCCGGCCAGGTAGATCTTCGACCCCTCCAGCGGCGTGCCCTTGATCGCTTCGAACGCCGCGTTCTTGATCTGGTCGATGTGCGAAATGCCTTGCGGCGTAGCGGGGTCGCCCTCGTGAGAAATGATGAAGCGGATCGCCTTGCCGTCGGGTGAGACGAACATCTTGAGGCCGCGCATGAAGTCCGGGTTGGTGAACACCTCCGGCGGCAGATAGAACGAGTCGTCGTTCTTGGATGCGTCGAACGCCTGGCCCATCGCAGTCGAATTCTCCTGCATCGCGGCCATCTGGTCCTGCATGCCCTTCTGGCTCTGATACATCGTCAGCATCATCGTCTTCATGGTCCGCATCGTGGAGATCATCTCGGGCATCAGCGCGGTCAGCTGGGGCATCAGCGAGTCGAGATGTTCCAAGTCGGGCACGAGTTGCTGCACGTCATCGGTCAGCACGTCGATGCCGTCGAGGGTGTCGAAGATCGCGCGCAACGAATGGCAGACGGGAATGTTGTAGCAGTGCGATTCCCAGTAGAGGTAGTTGCGCAGCGGACGGAAGAAATCGTCGAAATCGGATATGTTGTCCCGCACTTCGCCGATGTCGAGCGACATGGTCTTGGTCTTCTGCACCATCGAATGCGTCGTCTCGGACATCTGCTTGGTGAGCGACTGCATCTTCTCCATCGTCGCGATGGTCTTGTCCATCTCGGCGGCCTGGGTCAGCATGTCGGCCATCCGCGCCTGCATGTAGTCCTGGTTCATCTGCTGGGTGGTGCCCTGCATGCTGATCTGGAAGGGGATCGACGTGTGCTCGATGGGCGTGCCCAGTGGCCGGGTGATGGTCTGCACACGGCCGATACCCGGAATGTGGAAAACGTTCTTGGCGATACGGTCGACGACGAGCATGTCGGCTGAGTTGCGGACGTCGTGGTTCGTCTCGACCAGCAACAGTTCGGGATTCATCCGCGCCTGCGGGAAGTGCCGGTCGGCCGCGGCATAGCCGAGGTTGGCCGGGATGTCGGAAGGCAGGAATTCGCGATCGTTGTAGCTGGGGACGTAGCCGGGCAACGCCAGCAGGCCGACAAGCGCAAGCGCGATGGTGGACACCAGGATCGGTCCCGGCCACCGGACCACCGCGGCGCCGACCTTGCGCCAACCCCTGGTCCGCATCGCGCGTTTGGGGTCGAGGAGACCGAACCGGGTGAGGATCGTCATCATCGCCGGTGCCATCGTCAGGGCGGCGATGGTGGCCACCAGGATGCCGACGGCCAGCGGTATGCCGAGTGTCTGGAAGTACGGCAGCCGGGTGAAGTGCAGGCAGAAGGTGGCGCCGGAGATCGTCAGCCCGGACCCGAGGATGACGTGCGCGGTGCCGTGATACATGGTGTAGAACGCTGTTTCGCGGTCCTCACCGTTGGACCGTGCTTCCTGATACCGCCCGATGAGGAAGATGCCGTAGTCGGTGGCCGCGGCGATCGCCAGCGTGGTGAGCAGGTTCACCGCGAACGTCGAGAGCCCAATGATGTTGTAGTAGCCCAGTGTTGAGACGATTCCACGGGCGGCGGCCAGCTCGATGAACATCATGACGAGCACGATGAGCACCGTCATGAGCGAGCGGTAGACGAACAGCAACATCAGGAAGATCACCGCGATGGTGATCATCGTGATCAGCTTGACGCTCTTGTCGCCGGCGTGGTGCTGATCGTTGGTGAGTGCGGCCGGACCGGTGACGTAGGCCTTGATACCCGGCGGTGGCGTGGCAGTATTGACGATTTCGCGCACGGCTGCCACGGATTCGTTGGCGATGCTTTCGCCCTGGTTGCCGCGCAGGTACAGCTGGACGTAGGCGGCCTTTCCGTCGGCGCTCTGCGAGCCCGCCGCCGTCAGCGGATCGCCCCAGAAGTCCTGGATGTGCTCGACGTGTTTCTTGTCCGCCTCGAGCTTGTCGATCAGCCCGTCATAGAACTTGTGGGCGTCCTCGCCGAGCGGCTGGTCGCCCTCGAGCACGACCATCACCGAGCTGTTGGAGTCGAACTCGTGGAATGTGGTGCCGACCCGCTGCATCGCCTGCATCGAGGGGGCGTCGTTGGGCGCCAGCGACACCGCGTGCGCTTCACCCACCGCCTCGAGCTGCGGCGCGATGACGTTGACCAGTACCACCAGTGCCAGCCAGCCGAGCACGATCGGCACGCAGAACAGGCGGATGAACCGCGGGATCATCGGGTGGGCGCCGACGTGGGTGTTGCTCACGCGATCACCTGGCAAGCGCGGCTCATGCGGACTTCACCAAACAGAAGGTCTGGGCGTTGAGGCCGTTGGTCGTCTTCTCGTCCTTCACCACACCGTCGACCGTGATCCGGCAGCTGATGCTGGAACCGTCACCCTGGGCGACGATGTTGGCGCTGGCAGCCGGGGCGGTGGTGGTCAGCGTGAGCGACCAGGGTAGCGGCACGCTCACCGCCTTCTGCGGTTGCGCATCGAGGTCCAGGTAGTTGATGGTTGCCGTGGCGCCGGGGTCGCCGAAGATCTCGTACTTCACTTCTTTGGGATTGAACGGCTCAGGGTCGTTGACCAGGCCGGCGCCGGGCCGCGTCAGCTCGGTCTTGCCGAAAACACCGCGCAGCCGGTCGACCATGAACATGCCGAGCGCGACAACGAACACCACCAGCAGGGGGATCCAGACGCGCTTGAGCAGCTTCAACACCGCATGCTCCGCCCCCTGAACGCCGCCCGACCCATCCACGTCTCCTCAGAATCGACCCGTGCTTAACTTAGCCCATATAACTTCTGTTGGCGCAAGATGCTGGCCGAAATATCGGCGGCTGAATCGCCGATTCAGTGTGCCCCCCGGTTGCGGCGATCGGCCGACCTGGCGATTTCGCCGTAAATCCCCGTAAATGGTCGTACTCTCCGGCTGAAAGCACCAGGCTTGCGTAGGGGAGGCAACGGTGGCCACCGTCAGTACAGCCAGGAAAGGCCCGGACGGAACTTTGCGGCGATGGGCCGTTGCGGCGGTCACGGCGGCGCTGGGCTGGGCGCTCTGCAGCGCGCCAACCGCGGGCGCCTTCTCGAGTGTGCCCGTCGAACAGCTGAACGTGCCGTCGGCAGCCATGGGCCGCGACATCCGCGTCGAGTTTCTCAGCGCCGGGCCGGGCGCCCACGCCCTGTACCTACTGGACAGCATGGAAGCCGGCGACGACTTCAATGGCTGGGATATCAACACGTCGGCCTTCGACTGGTACAAGGGCTCAGGGATATCGGTGGTCATGCCGGTCGGCGGCAAATCCAGCTTCTACAGCGACTGGTACGGGCCAGCGACCGGCAACGCCGGGACGTCGACGTACAAGTGGGAGACGTTCCTGACCCAAGAACTGCCGTCTTACCTGACGGCCAACAAGAACGTGCCGTTGACGGGAAACGCGATCGTGGGGTTCTCCATGGGCGGTTCGTCGGCCCTTGTGTTGGCCGCCTACCATCCGCAGCAGTTCATTTACGCCGGGTCATTGTCGGGCTTCCTCAACCTGTCGGCGCCCAGCCAGCAGGGCCAGGTCGGCATCGCGATGATGTGGAACGGCGGTTTCAACCCCGACGCCATGTGGGGCCCGCCGGGCGATCCGGCCTGGGCGCGCAATGATCCCACCGTGCAGGCCGGTCGGCTGGCCGCCAACGGCACCCGCCTGTGGATCTACTGCGGCAACGGCACACCCACCGACCCGGCGTTGGCCAGCCCGGACGCGCCGATCGCCGGACTCGGGTTCCTGGAAGGGTTCGCGATCAACACCAACCGCGCCTTCGCCGACGCCTACGTGGCCGCCGGCGGACACAACGCGACGTTCAACTTTCCCGAAGGCATCCACAGCTGGGGCTATTCCGGTCAGCAGCTGCAGCAGATGAAACCCGACATTCAGCGCACACTGGGCGCCACAGCGACGGCATGATCACGACAAGCGTTCGCGCAGTTCGCGTTTGAGCACCTTGCCGTAGCTGTTCTTAGGCAGTTCGTCGATGAACTCGTAGCGCTTGGGGCGCTTGAAGCGGGCGATGCGGTCGAGCAAGTGGGCATCGAGGTCGGCCGGCGCGGCGTCGCCCACGATGAAGGCCACCACGATCTCGCCCCACTCCTCGTCCTTGGCGCCCACCACGCCGGCCTCCACCACCGCGGGGTGTTGCAGCAGCGCCTCTTCCACTTCCCGCGGGTAGATGTTGCTCCCGCCGCTGATCACCACGTCCTTGGACCGGTCACGCAGCGTCAGAAAGCCGCGTTCGTCGAACGAGCCCATGTCGCCGGTGTGCAGCCAGCCGTCCTGCAGTGTGGCCGCGGTGGCCTCGGGGTTTTTCCAGTAGCCGGACATCACCACGTCGCCGCGACAGACGATTTCGCCGATTTCGCCGATGTCTGCCGGGCTGCCGTCGTCGCGCAGCACCGCGACATCAACCCCGGAGCGGGCGTATCCCACCGAACCCAGCACGGCGTCGTCGGCCCATCCGTCTGCGGCGAGGTGGTCGCGCTGGCGGAGACCGGTGATGGTCATCGGCGCTTCACCCTGGCCGTAGAGCTGGGTGAAGACCGGGCCGAATGCGGCCATGGCCTTCTTCAGGCTGTCGACGTACATCGGGCCGCCGCCGTAGACCACCGTGCGCAGGTTGCGCGGCCGTGGGCGACCCGTCTGGACGAGGCGAGCAACCATCGTGGGGGCCAGGAAAGCGCTGCATCCAGGATGGTGCTCACAGAGGTCGAGGAATTCCGCGGGCTCGAACCCCGCCGACGCCGGGATCACTTGGCGGGCTGCGCGTAACACGTACGGCGGGACGTAGAGGCCTGACCCGTGCGACATCGGTGCGCCGTGCACCAGGCTGCAGTCCTCGTCCGGCGAATCGAAGTCGGCGAGGTGCGCGACGGTCATCGCCATCAGGTTGCGGTGCGACAGCATCGCACCCTTCGACCTTCCTGTGGTTCCGCTGGTGTAGAAAAGCCACGCCAGCTCGGCCGCGTCGGTGTTGGGCACGGGGACCGGTTCGGCGCTGAATCTCGACGCGTAGTCGTCGCCCGCGATGATCTCGAGGGGCACGTCGGTGACCGGGCTCAGCTCGGCGGCGATCTTCGGCGACGCGAAAACCAGTGCGGCCCCGGCATCGTCGAGGATCTGCTGCATCTCCCTGGGGTGCAACTTGTAGTTGATCGGCAGGTAGACGCACTCGGCCGCCCACACGCCGAACATGAGCTCGATGATCTCGGGCCGGTTCTCGCTGACGATCGCGACGCGCGCCCCCGGCCCCAGGGTGCACAGAGAACCCGCCAGCCGCAGCGCCCGGTCACGCAGTTCGGCCCAGGTGAGCTGTTGGTGCTCACCGACATAGACCGCCCCGCGACCGCCGAATCGGGACGCGGCCTGGTCGAGGAGGACGAAAAGGTTCACCTCGCCACCCATTCCGAGTTGAGCGCGAAATCCGACAGGTACTTGGTCGAACTCCACCCTCCATCGACCACGATCGTCTGGCCGTTGATGAACTCGGCGCCATCCGAACACAGGAAGGCCACGGTGCTGGCGATGTCGTCGACCCGTCCCAGCCGCTGGTGCGGCGTCATCTCCGTGTTGATTTTGCGAAACCGCTCGTCCTCGAGGCGGGTGGCGACCATCGGTGTCAGCGTCACCCCGGGAGCGACTGCATTGCAACGAATTCCCTGCGGTCCGTATTGGCAGGCGATGTGCATCGTCAACGCCGTCAGCCCGCCCTTGGCGGCCGAGTAGGCGCCGCCGCGCAGGCCGCCGACCACCGCGAACGTCGAGGTGACGTTGATGATCGCCGAGCCCGGCCCCATATGCGGAATCACGTCGCGTGCGAGCCGGAACGGCGCGCGCAACATCAGGCCGAGAAAGTAGTCCAGCGAGTCGTCGTCGGTCTCGTGTAACGGCTTCGGGCTACCGACACCAGCGTTGTTGACCAGAAAATCGACGTGGCCCCACCGCTGCACGGCGAGATCGACGATGCGGGCTGGCGCGTCGTCGGCGGTCAGGTCGACAGCGATGGTGGCCACCCGGTCCGGATCGCCGACGGCGTCCTCCAACTCGCCGAGCCTATCCGCGTCGCGGCCCACGCCGACCACGGCCATGCCCATCTGCGCCAGTTTGGTCGCGCAGCCGAAACCGATACCGCTGCTGGCTCCTGTCACGATCGCAATCTGCATGTCACCCGTCCGCTTTCATCAAGGTCGCCCGGATCTGATGTTTCACTACCTTGCCTGCGTCGTTCTTGGGCAAACTGTCCCAAATCTCCACCTGCTCAGGGACTTTGAACTTCGCAACCCCGGAGTCGGCGAGGAAGTCGCGCAGCTCACTCACATTGGGTCCCGGCGGCGCCTTCGGCACGATCACCGCACAAGCCCGCTCTCCGGTCCTCGCATCCGGCAGCCCGACGATGGCGATCTCGATGATGTCGGGATGACCGGCCAGGATGTCCTCGACCTCCTTCGGCGCGATGTTCTCGCCGCTGCGGATGATGATGTCCTTCGCCCGTCCCGTCACCACCAGGTAGTCGTCGTCCACCCACCGCGCGAGGTCGCCGGTACGGAAGTAGCCTTCGTCGTCGAAGGCGTCGCGCTCGTCGTCGGGATTGCGGTAGCCGACCAGCATTTGCGGTCCTCTGGCGTGGATCCCGCCCGAGCCCGGCGGTGCGCTGTCGTGGGCGACCAGCTTGACGGACGCGATGCCGGGCCGGCCATCGGTGTCGGCGGCCCGGTCAGGGTCGGTAGGGGAGCCGACCGTGGTGACAGGCACCTCCGTCGAGCCGTAGACCCGTGTCACCACCGCACTCTGGAAGTACGCGGCCGCCCTGCGGATCAACGACGGCGGCACCGAGGCGCCGCCGCAGATGAACACCTTGAGGTCGGGCAGGCGGGTGTCGGCGCGTTCGGCGGCGGCCAACAGACCCTCGAGAAACGGTGTCGCACCGGCCATGTGGGTGCAACGGTGTGCGGTCATGAGCGTCACCGCCTCGTCGGGATCCCAACGCTCCATCAGCACGGCCGTGGCGCCCAGCAGCAGAGGACACTCGAAGGCGTAGATGGAGCCGCCGATGTGTGCGATCGGCGATGGCACCAGGAACGAGTCGCCAGGCTCCACCGACCAATGATCGCGGATCTGGCAGATCAGTGCGTGAATCGAGTCGTGGCTGTGCAGAACGCCTTTCGGGCGGCCTGTCGTGCCGGAGGTGTAGAGGATCATCCGCACCGCTGTCGAATCGACGGTCGGAAACTCCACAGAGCTCACCTCGCCTGTGACCAATGATTCGTAGGGGGTGTGGTCACCGTGATCACCGCGAACGACGACCACCTCCGGCGGCGAGGCCATCGAACCCGTCACCCGGTCCATCATCGCGCGATAGTCATGCCCCCTGAATTGGCTTGGCACGAACATGATCCGGCTTTGGGCGTCGGCCAGGATGAAGCTCACCTCGCGGTCGCGCAGGGACGGCAGTATCGGGTTGACGGCCATGCCCGCCATCGTCGCGGCCAGGTACACCACGGCGGCTTCATGCCAGTTCGGCAGCATGAACGACACGACGCTGCCGGTCGGTGCTCGCGACAGCAGCTCTTGCGCCAGCGCCGCGGCCCGGGCACACAGCGTTCGGCTGTCGAGCCGGACGTCGCCGTCGACGAGGAGCAC
This sequence comes from Mycobacterium sp. 1274761.0, assembly GCF_001668615.1. Classification (GTDB taxonomy): domain Bacteria; phylum Actinomycetota; class Actinomycetes; order Mycobacteriales; family Mycobacteriaceae; genus Mycobacterium. The sequence continues at coordinate 183,560 of NZ_LZMC01000019.1, read as the reverse complement.
GCGCTCGGGAGTGAGCCGCGCGGCTTCGGCGAGTGAGTCGGCCAGTGTCGGCATGTCCCTAGCCCCGGACCCGCCGCATCGTCATCGAATGCCGGAAGCGCGACGCTGGATGGGTGTTGACGGTGAGCTGGGCGATTTCGCCGTCAGACGTCTTGTACGTGCGCTGAACTTCCAGCGCAGGGGAGCCGGGGTCGACCTTGAGCCCGTCGGCGAGGCTGGGTGCGATCAAAACCGCAGCGATCTGCTGCTGGACTTCGGTGATGCTGACGCCGAACAGGTCCTCGATCAACGGGAAGATCGGCCCAGTGTGGCGTTGCAGCAGCCTGCCGACCGCCGCGAAGGCGCGATTGATGTAGTACTCGGTCCGGCACAACGCGTAGTCGGCGCCCTCGGACTGACGGAAACCGCGGACGGCCAGCCATTGCTCGCCGCCGGCGAGCCCGGTCCTGGCGGCCACCTCGTCGTCGAGCGTGATCATGCTGATCGATTCGATCGCGAACCGGGCCTCGGTCGCGAACGCCACGAGATCGTTGATCGACATGACGTCGTACGCATCCGAGGTGGACCGGGGCACCACCATCGTGCCGGTGCGCGGGCGCGACGAGACCAGGTTGTCCTCGCGCAGCCTGCGCAGCGCCTCGCGCACGGTGTAGCGGCTGACTGAGAAACGTTCGCACAGTTCGTGTTCGGTGGGCAGCTGTGATCCCACGGGATACACACCGTCCACGATGTCCTTGCGCAGCGCCCGCGCCACCTGGATGTAGCGGTGGTCAGCAGACGAAGTCTCGGTCATTCCGCGGTCCGTCAAAAGGCGGGCCGCAGCGCCAGCACGCTGCCGTCCGCATCGGCCGAAAGATACAGGCTGCCATCGGGTCCCGCGGTGATGCCGGCGAACGGGCCCTGCGGACCGGAGAACGGCGGCATGCCCTTGAGCGGCTTGGGCTCCACTCCCGGTGGTGCCCCGACCGGAAGGCCGGCGGCGATGGTGGTGCGCGCGCCGCTGGCCACATCAACCGAGATGAGTTCCTTGGCGCCGGCGTCGACGATGAACAGCTGGCCACCCCGGGCGAGAATGCCCTGCGGTTTCTGCAGACCATCGACGAGGACGTCGGAAACCGAGCCCCGCAGTTTCACCACCCGGCCGGCGCCCGACTCGGCGACGAGGGCTTGACCGTCGGCGTCGAACGTGACGCCGACGGGGCCGTCCAGTCCCGAAGCCAGTGTCTCGACACCGCCCGACTGCAGCGCGTGCAACTTGCCGGTGCCGAGTTCGGCGAACACGATCACCCCGCCCGGCCCGATGGCCACGCCGTACAGCTGATCGAAATCGGTGGCGAGATAGTCGGTTTCGTTGGCGGCGGGTCGGTATCGGGCGACCTGGCCGCCCGACGTGGTCACGACGAACTCACCGTTGCCTGCCGGGGCCAGGCCGCGCAGGAAGCCTGGATAACCCGGCGAGAACAGCATCCCCACCGTTTCCAGTGAGCCGTCGGTGGTCACCGCGTAGAAGTAGGTGCCGTCGGCCACGTACAGCCGACCGTCGTCGCCGACCGCGAGATCGAGCGGCCAGTTGAGCCCGCCGGCCAGCACTGTGCTGGCGTCACCGTCGACGATCTCGGTGATCTCTCCGGTGAAGTTCGAGACCAGCACCCGGCCACCGACGATGGTGAGGTTGTCCAGGCCGGGGGTCAGCTGAGCCAACACCGTCTTCTCGCCGTTGCGCGGGTCGATACGAAGAACCTGCCCGCTGGCGACCTGGGTCGACACGAGGTAACCCTCCGCGTCGAACTTCACCGCGTCGGGCACGCCGAGATCGCCCACAACCCGTTGCGGTTCACCGCCGTTGGGATCGATTCGCCAGATCTCATTGGCCGTCATCAGCGGGTAATACAACAGCCCGTCGGGGCCCACCTCCATGGCGTTGGGTGAGGGCAGGTTCTCCAGCAGGATCCGTTGCGATCCGGTGGCCCTGTCAAGCTCCATCAGCCGTCCGCCGTCACGGCACTCGTTGATGAACAACCGCCCCTGGTGCACGGTGATGCCGTTGGCACAGGGCAGGTCGTCGCGCAGAACCCGGCTGCGCCCGTCGGCGCCGAGCGCGCTGACCCGGCCGTCCATCACCTCCGTGGCGTAGAGGACGCCGTCGGGGTCGAACGCCACGTCGTCGGGCGCAATGATGTCGCCGCCTTTAGCGCTGACGGTGTCGAGCCGGCCGGTGGCGACGTCCAGCGCGCTGATCTGACTGCCGGTCACCTGGGCGATGTAGACGCGGCCGTCCGGGCCGGTGCGCAGACCGTTGGCGCCGAACAACCGGCTGGGTGCCGTGAGGCGTTCGAGCCGCCATCCGTCGGCGACATTGGGGGTGGGTGCAGCGTAGCGGGCGTCGGTGCGCGACGAGCTCATGGCCACGGACGCTATCAAGCTCGAATAGTCCAGACAATAGGCCTAACGAAGCACGTGTCGACCCTTGACGGCTCGATAAATGCTGGGGAATAGTGTTCTGCAATATGCAGAGCACCGTATATTGTCCGGACAAATAGGTTCATGACCGACTTACTGAAGCTCGACGGCCGCATCGTGGTGGTCTCGGGTGCAGGCGGCGGCGGGATCGGCACGACAGTGACCCGCATGGCCGCCGAAGCAGGCGCGACCGTCGTCGCCGTGAGCAGGTCCAAGCAGAACCTCGACGAACACGTCGCGCCGCTGGCCGACCGCGGACTGTCGGTGATTCCGGTGGCCGCGGACGCGTCCACCGATGACGGCATCGCCGCCGCCGTCGAAGCGGCCCGGGGCGCCGACGGCGAGCTCTACGGTCTGGTGAATGTCGCCGGCGGCGCAGAGCCGGCCACGTGGATGCCCTCGACCAGGGTGAGCCGCGCCGACTGGCGGTCGCTGTTCACGGCGAACCTCGAAACCGCGTTCTTCATGAGCCAAGCCGTCGCAGGCGAGATCCGCCCCACCGGTAGACCGGGTTCGATCGTGTCGATCTCGTCGATCTCCGGCATGAACACCGCTCCGTTTCACATCGCCTACGGAACGGCCAAAGCTGCGATCGTCGCGATGACCCGCACGATGGCGGTCGAGCTCGCCCAGGACAACATTCGGGTCAACGCGGTCGCGCCGGGCGTCACCGCGACCGCCGCCTCGCTTACCTACACGGGCCACGATCCGCAACGCGATCGCCAGGCGATCGCCATGGGTCGCCGGGGAAGTCCGGAGGAACAGGCGGGCGCAATTCTGTTCCTGCTGTCCGACCTGTCGAGCTACATCACCGGTCAGACACTGCTCGTCGACGGCGGGCTGAACCTCAAGTGGACGCACCTCGGCGCCGACAACACCTCGCTGTTCTTAAAGGACGAGACCTTCCGCGCAGCGATCAAGGAGATGTGATGACCGATACCGAAAATATCGAAACATCTGCCGCTGAGGAGCTTTCCGAACCGGTGACGATCGGGGTGGAGGCCTACATCTCGGAGGACTATGCGCGCGCCGAGCGGGACAGGCTGTGGCGCAAGGTATGGCAGCAGGTCGGCCGCGTCGAGGAATTGCCGGACGTCGGTAGCTATCTCACCTACGACATCCTCGATGACTCGATCATCGTGGTACGTACCGGCCCAAACGAATTCAGGGCCCACCACAACGTCTGCATGCACCGCGGTCGTCGTCTGGTCGACACCCTGGAGGGGGCGAAGAACGCCCTCGGACGCGCCCGTAAGTCGTTCGTATGCGGATTCCACGGCTGGACATACGGTTTGGACGGTGCCTGCACGCACATCCGCGAGCAGGACGATTGGAAGGGCGCATTGACCACCCAGAACACCCACCTGGTGCCCGTCCAGGTCGACACTTGGGGTGGTTGGCTTTTCATCAACATGGACCCCGACTGCGAGCCGCTGGCCGATTACCTGTTCCCGGCCGCGAAGATCCTCGACCCGTTCGGGCTGGAGAACATGCGCTACAAGTGGCGCAAGTGGCTGTACTTCGACTGCAACTGGAAGGTCGCCCTGGAGGCGTTCAACGAGACCTACCACGTGTTCACCACCCACCCCGAATTCAACAGGTTCGGCGAGTTCAAGGGCTGGGCCAAGGCGCAGGGCAAGCACAGCAACATCGGCTACGACGCGCCGAAGGAGATGGAGGCCACCAAGTCGAAGATCCGACTCGGCATCGGTGACGATCCGCGCGTCTCCACCGCAGAGATGCAGATGTACACGTGGGAGCAGACCAACGCGACCACCACCGAGACATTGGTCAACGCCGCCAAACGACTGGTCGACGAACTGCCGGAAGGCACGCCGGCCGACAAGGTGCTCGAGCATTGGTTGTCGTCGGCGCGCCGTGATGACGAAGCCCGCGGCGTGATCTGGCCGACGATCCCGGCCGACATTCTCGGACAGGCTGGCACGGCGTGGCAGATCTTCCCGAACTTCCAGATCGGCCAGGGCTTGACCAGCGCGCTGTGCTACAGCGCCCGGCCCGACCCGGGCTACAACCCGGACAAGTGCATCTTCGAGGTTGCGGTGTTCGAGCTGTATCCCAAAGGCCAAGAGCCGCAGACCGAGTGGGAGTACACACCCAAGGACAGCCCGAACTGGCTGTCGGTCCTGCCGCAGGACTTCTCGAACATGGCGGCCGTCCAGCAGGGCATGAAATCGCTAGGCTTCCCGGGCACCAAACCGAACCCGTACCGCGAACGCAGCACGGTCAACCTCCACTACCAACTGTCCAAGTACATGGGCACCGGCGAACCACAGGAGCTCTAGCGAATGACTGTTCTTGATCCGGCGTCAAGCACACCCTGCGCACCCACCGACACGCCCGACGACATCGACATCGATGCGTTGCGGGAGAAGTACGCACAGGAGCGTGCCAAGCGGTTGCGCCCCGAGGGATCCAAGCAGTACGTCGAATTGACCGACGACTTCGCCGGCTACTACGAGGTGGACCCGTACACCCCTGTCGCGCCCCGTGATCCGATCAACGAGGACATCGACGTCGCGGTGCTCGGCGGCGGTTTCGGTGGCCTGCTGTCGGCGGCCCATCTGAAGAAGGCCGGCGTCGAGGACGTCCGGATCATCGAGCTCGGTGGTGACTTCGGCGGCGTGTGGTACTGGAACCGCTACCCCGGAATTCAGTGCGACAACGAGTCCTACTGCTACATACCGCTTCTGGAAGAGCTCGACTACATACCAAGCAAGAAGTTCGCCGATGGCCCCGAGATCTACGAGCACTGCAAGCGCATCGGCAAGCATTTCGGGCTGTACGACTCGGCGATCTTCTCCACGCAGGTGCGGGAGATGCGTTGGGACGACGACATCAAGCGCTGGCGCCTCGCCACCAACCGCGGTGACGACATCCGGGCCCGCTTCGTCGTGCTGGCCTCCGGTCCGTTCCACCGTCCGAAGCTGCCCGGCATCCCGGGAATGAAGGACTTCGAGGGACACAGCTTCCACTCGTCACGGTGGGATTACGACTACACCGGTGGCGACTTCACCGGCGGCATGGACAAGCTCGCCGACAAGCGGGTCGCGATCATCGGAACGGGCGCCACCGCCATTCAGGTGGTGCCCTTCCTGGCGCGAGATGCCCAGCACCTCTACGTATTCCAGCGCACTCCCTCGTCGGTCGACACGCGTAACAACACACCGACCAACCCCGAGTGGGTCAAGACCCTGCAGCCCGGCTGGCAGAAGGAACGGCAACGCAACTTCCACTCGTGGACGTTCGAAGGCATGGCGCTGGGCCAGCCCGACCTCGTCTGCGATTTCTGGACCGAGCTCGGCCGCAACACCGCCGCGCGCGTGATGGCGCTGGAGGACCCCGCCTCGCTGACGCCGGAACAGTTCATGGCGATCCGCGAGGAAGAGGACTACAAGATCATGGAGCGGCTGCGGCGCCGCATCGCCGAGATCGTCGACGATCCCGCGACCGCCGAGACGCTCAAACCGTACTACCGCTTCCTGTGTAAGCGCCCGCTGTCCAACGACGACTACCTGCCCACATTCAACCGGTCGAACGTGACGTTGGTGGATGTGTCGGATTCCAAAGGCGTGGAACGGATCAGCGAGAAGGGGATCGTTGCCAACGGTCAGCAATACGAGGTCGACTGCATCATCTACGCCAGCGGTTTCGAGATCACGACCGAGATCAGCAGGCGGTACTCGATTGACGCGATCGAAGGCCGCGACGGGCTGTCGCTGTACGACTACTGGCACGACAGCTACAAGACGCTGCACGGGATGACCAGCAGGGGCTTCCCCAACCAATTCTTCACCGGTTTCACCCAGGTCGGCATCTCGGCCAACATCGCGGCCAACTACGAGCTGCAGGGTGAGCACATCGCCTACATCGTCGCCGAGGCGCTCAAGCGCGGCGCCACCACGGTGGAGCCCACCCAGGAAGCCCAGGACGACTGGATCAAGACCATCCGTGAATCCGCTGTCGACAACTCGGCTTTCGACGCCTCGTGCACGCCGGGCTACTACAACAACGAAGGCGGTGGCGGCGGTGAGGGCATCCGCTCCCACCTCGGTGAGCCCTACGGCCCCGGCTTCTACGCCTTCGGCGACCTGCTCAAGGAGTGGCGTGACAAGGGTGATCTGGACGGCCTGGTGCTTGGGACCTAGATGGGTGACCTGAGGTTCGACGGCCGCGTCGCGGTCGTGACGGGAGCCGGTCGGGGATTGGGCCGCTCGTACGCCCTGCTGCTGGCGGCGCAGGGTGCCAAGGTCGTCGTCAACGATGCCGGCGGCAGTCTCAGCGGTGACGGGACAGATTCCACGCCCGCCGACGAGGTGGTGCGCGAGATCACCTCGGCCGGTGGGGAAGCCGTCGTCAGCGCCGACTCGGTGGCGACACCCGACGGCGGTAAGGCGGTCATCGATACCGCCCTCGACCGCTACGGCCGCATCGACGTCCTCATCCACAACGCGGGCATCGTCCGGCGAGGATCTCTCAAGGAGATGACCTACGAGGACTTCGAGGCCGTCATCGACGTTCACCTGCGCGGCGCGTTCCACGTGGTGCGACCGGCGTTCCAGCCGATGTGTGACGCCGGCTACGGCCGCATCGTGCTGACGTCGTCGATCGGCGGACTGTACGGCAATCACGACGTCGCCAACTACGCGGTCGCCAAGGCGGGGGTGATCGGGCTGTCCAACGTCGCGGCGATCGAGGGTGCGGCGCACGGGGTGATGAGCAACGTGATCGTGCCGGCCGCCGTGACCAGGATGGCCGAGGGTATCGACACGTCGGCCTACCCGCCGATGGGGCCCGACCTGGTCGCGCCAGCAGTCGGCTGGTTGTCACACGAATCCTGTTCCATCACCGGTGAAGTCGTGATCGCGCTCGCAGGGCGAGTGGCTAGGGCAGTGCTGGTCGAGACGCCGGGGGTGTACCGGCCGTCGTGGACGATCGCGGATGTCGCTGAGCACCTCGGCGCCATCCGCGACATGTCGAAGCCGATGGTGTTTCCCGTCGTGCCCGACGGCCACGGGGACCACATCCGATACAGCTTCGCGATGGCACAGCAAGGAGTTCTCCATGGGTAGCGGGCCGCTGACCGGCGTGCGGGTCGTCGACCTCACCGCGATGGTGATGGGGCCGTACTGCACCCAGATCATGGCCGACATGGGGGCCGACGTCATCAAGGTCGAGCCGCCCGCGGGTGACAACACCCGCTACATCTCGGTCGGACCAGCGCCCGGCATGAGCGGGGTATACATGAACGTCAACCGCGGCAAACGCGCGATCGTGCTGGACCTGACGACCGGTTCGGGCCGAACCGCACTGCAGGCCCTTATCCGGACAGCCGACGTGTTCATCCACTCGATGCGGTCAAAGGCCGTCTGCAAGCTGGGCTTCGGCTACGACGACGTGGCCGCGATCAACCCGTCGATCGTCTACACCAACTGCTACGGGTACGGCAGGCGGGGTCCGGACCGGGACCGGCCCGCCTACGACGACACCATTCAGGCCGAATGCGGTCTACCCGCCGTGCAGGAACAGCTGACGGGTGAAGCGAACTACGTCGGAACCATCATGGCCGACAAAGTCGCCGGGCTCACCGCCCTCTACGCCACGATGATGGCGCTCTTTCACCGCGAGAAATCCGGTGAAGGTCAGGAGGTCGAGGTGAGCATGTTCGAGACGATGGCCTCGTTCATGCTCGTCGAGCATGCCAACGGCGCCATGTTCGACCCCCCGCTGGGCCCGGCGGTGTATCCGCGCACGGTGGCTCCGAACCGGCGCCCGTACCCGACCAAGGACGGGCATATCGCGGCATTGATCTACAACGACAAACACTGGAACGCGTTCGTGAACGCGGTCCGTCCGGCCTGGGTGAACGAGTCGTACGCCACGCTGGAACAGCGTGCCAACGACATCGACGCCGTCTATGGCCTTGTCGCCCAGACCATGTTGGAACGGACGACCGACGAGTGGATGGCATTGTTCCGTGAACTCGAGATTCCGGCGGCGCCGATCAACACCCCTGATGTGCTGTTCGACCATCCGCACCTCAACGCGGTCGGGTTGTTCGAAACGGTGGACACCGCGTACGGGCCGGTGAGAATGCCCGGGGTGCCGACATGGTTTTCGCGCACCCCCGGCCGGATCGCGGGGCCCACCCGCGAGCTTGGGGCCGACACCGCCGAGGTGCTGCACGAGCTCGGACTGGACAGGGACGCCTGTGGACTTTGAGATGGGGCCAACCGCCGACGAGCTGCGTGGCCGGCTGCGTGAACTAGTGAAAGATTATGTGCCGGAGGGCTTTCTGGGTGCCTTTACCGACGACCCGAAGGACCTCGAGACGGCCCAGCGGTTCTGCCGCACGCTGGCCGAGGAAAACCTGCTGTGCCTGTCGTGGCCGGAGGAGTTCGGCGGGGGCGGTGCGTCGGTGTGGGAGCAGACCGTCGTCCGCGAGGAGATGTGGGCCCATCACGAGCCGCGCGGCGCCCAGTACATGGGCGTCAACTGGGTTGGGCCGATCATCATGCGGCACGGCACCGATGGGCAGCGGCGCAAGCACCTACCGCCGATCGCGCGCGGTGAAGTCATCTGGTGTCAGGGCTTCTCGGAACCGGAGGCCGGCTCGGACCTGGCCTCGCTGCGCACCACCGCGCGCCCCGACGGCGACGGTTGGTTGGTCAGCGGTCAGAAGATCTGGACGTCGTACGCCACGATGGCGCAATGGTGTTTCCTGCTGGCGCGCACGCACAAGGGCGAGAAGAAGCAGCAGGGCCTGACGATTTTTCTGGTCCCGATGGATGATCCGGCGATCCAGGTGCGACCAATCCGCACCATGCTGGGTCCGCATCACCTCAACGAGGTGTTCTTCGACAACTTGCGGGTAACCCGCGACGACGTGCTCGGGGAGGTCGACCAGGGCTGGTCGATCGTAGGTGAGGTGACGTCGTTCGAACGTGTCGGCATCGCCCGCTACGCGCGGTGCGAGCGGCTGCTGGCTGCGGCGCCGTCGGTGCTGGGCGACCGGTGGGAGGAGCTGCCCGCCGAGTTGAGGGGACGCTGGATACGGATGCTGACCCACTGTCGACGCGCCCGCCTGCTCGCGTATCGCGTTGTGTCCTTGCAAAGTAGCGGCCGGGTCCAGCCGGGCGACGCCGCGGCCTACCGCATCGCGGTGACGAAGTTGGATCAGGACAGCGCCGAGGTGCTGATGGAAATCGCTGCCGAGGTGTCACCCGACGATCCGGGCGGGCGATGGTTCCTCGACGAGACCGAAGACCACTGGCGCTACAGCCAGGCGTCCACAGTGTCGTCGGGCAGCATCGAGATGCAGCGCATTCTGCTGTCGAGGGCGATGCTGGGTGCGCACGCGAGGAGCAAGAAATGATCCTCGATCTCGGCGACGACGCCAAAGAATATGGGCGGCAGGCGCTTCGGGCGTTCGAGTCGGCCGGTGGCGATCAGCTCGTCCAGCAGGCCGAGGCCAAGCCGGATACCCGTGACGACGTGTGCGGTGGAGTGCTCGATGAGCTCGGGGCCTGGGACCTCGACGCCCGCACCGATGCCGATGGTTTGGAAGCCGCCGCAGCGCTGTGCCGCAGTGCCGGTTATTGGGCAGTGCCCTATCCCGTCGCGGAACGGCTGGCCCGGCCGACCGATCTGGAGGTCGACGGCCTGATCACCGTGACACCGAATCAGCAGGTCGCGGCGGTCGGGGGTGTCGAATCACGCTGGGCGGCAGTGACGTTGGATGGCGTCCGCAGCACCGTCGTCGGCCACGGCGCCACGGGTCCCGCGTTCGTCACGCCGCTCGAGCTCGCCGAGATCGACGGGGCCGGGGCCGCCGACGTGGCGCTGGCGCTCGTGCTGCCGTGCTGGACACTGCTGGGCATGCTCGATCGTGCGCTCGAGTTGACGATCGCACACGTCAGCCTGCGTAAGCAGTTCGGGCAGACGCTGGCAGCGTTCCAGGGTGTGCAGTTCCAGCTGACCGACGCCGAGGTCGAGCGCAGCGGGCTCGATATCCTCGCCAAATACGCGCTGTGGAGCGCGGGTTCGGGCAAGCCGGAGGCCCTGGTGGACGCGCTGGCGCTGCGCATGGCGGCGATCGAGGCCGCCGAGGTGGTCTTCCGGGTGTGCCATCAGCTGCACGGCGCTGTCGGCTTCTGCGACGAGACCACCCTGTCGTGGCTGTCGCGCTATAGCCAGCCGTTGCGGCGGCTGCCGCTCGGGTTGTCGGCCACCCGCGACGAGTTGACCCGCCGCGCGGGTAGAGCGGGTCTGACGGGGTTGTACGCGTGACGGCCGATCTCGACGAGTTCCGCGCCACCGTGCAGGCGTGGTGCGAGGACAATATCCCGGCCGACTGGCGGGCGACTCAAACCTGGGTCAGCGACGAGGAATTCGTGCGCTTTCAGAAGGAGTGGTTCGCCCGGTTGCATGCCGCCGGTTACGCCGTGCCGCACTGGCCCAGCGAGTGGGGTGGTGGGCTGCCGGTCGCCGAACAGATCGTGTTGTATCAAGAGCTTGCCGCTCACGATGCGCCGCGGCTGGTGCTGGCGTTCGTGGGCATCCACCACGCCGCGTCCACTCTGCTGGCAGCGGGCACCGAGGAGCAGCGTCGCAGGCATCTGCCCGCGATCCTCGACGGGGAGATCTGGGTGCAGGGTTTCTCCGAGCCCGAGGCGGGATCAGACCTCGCGAGCCTGCGTACCACGGCGCGAAGGCACAGCGACCGCTACGTCGTCAACGGCCAAAAGCTATGGGCCAGCGGAGGAATGCACGCCGATTGGTGCCTGCTGCTTGCGCGCACTGATCCGGACGCCGCCAAGCGCAAAGGCATCTCCTATTTTCTGCTGGACATGACCACCCCCGGCATCGAGGTGCGGCCGATCCGCAACGCTATCGGTGACTCACACTTCTGCGAGATCTTTCTCAACGATGTCGAGATTCCCGCCGCGAATCTGGTGGGCGAGGAGAACGCCGGCTGGCAGGTCGCCCAGTCGACGCTGGGTGCCGAGCGCGGCATGACGATGCTGGAATTGGCCGAACGCCTGGGCAATGCGGGCTTTCGCTGGCTGGTGCAGTCGTGTCCCGTCGACGATCCGTTGGTGGCCGACCGATTGGCACAATTCGAAACCGAGATCACCGGGTTGCGCGGCCTCTGCCGCCAGCTGGTGGTCAGCAGCGAGGCCGGCACGGTGGGGCCGGCGGATGCATCGATCGTCAAGCTCTACTACAGCGAGCTGCTTCAGCGAATGACGGGCTTCGGCGCCGAGGTCGGCGGCCTGCCCGCGCACACCGAGCTGGTGAAGTCGGCCTCCAGCGGATGGGAATCCGGTTCGTGGATGCTGGATTTCATCGGCTCGTGGGAGTGGACGATCCCCGGCGGATCGAGCGAAATCCAACGCACGATCATCGCCGAACGCGGACTGGGGCTGCCGCGAGAGCCGAGCGTGGCATGACCGCACGCGAATTCGAAGAGTTCCACGCCGAGCTCAGATCCGTTGCAGGCGATCTGCTGGCCAAGGACCGCTCGGTGGAGTGGCCGGTGCTCGTCGACGCGGGCTGGGTCGGGCTGGAAGTGCCCGAGCAGTTCGGGGGAGCCGGGGCGACCTTCGCCGAGGTGGCCGTCGTCTGCGAGGAGATGGGTCGCGCGGCCAGCGCCACCAGCTACCTCGGCAGCGCCGTACTGGCCGTCGGGACCTTGATTGCCGTGCAGCCCAGCGATACCCGCGATCGATTGCTGACCGACGTGGCCTCCGGTGCCGTGCGGCTCGCTGTCGCGCTGGACTCGCCGGAGTTCGTTCCCGACGCCGAAGGGGCGGACGCGGTGCTGTTGGTCGCCCACGATCGGGTCACGGTTGCGAAGCCGACCGTGACGCCGCAACCCGTGCTCGACGTGACCCGCAGGCTTGCCACGGTGTCGGCGGAGGGCGTTGAGGCGACGGAGGTGCTCCGGTTCGACGGCGACCCGGGCGCCGCAGTGCGCCGACTGCGCCACCGTGCCGCGATCGCGGTCGCGTGCGACAGCCTCGGGTTATCCGACGCGATGCTCTCAGCGACCGTCGCATACGCGAAGGTCCGCCACCAATTCGGCCGTCCCATAGGGTCATTCCAGGCCGTCAAGCACGCGTGTGCAGACATGCTCACGACGATTTCGGTGTCCCGCCAACTCGTCACGGCCGCGGTCGCCGCCGTTGCGGAGAACCGACCGGATGCGGATGTGGCGGCAGCCATGGCCAAATCTCACACGTGCAGTACTGCCGTCGACATCGCCGGCAAGGCCATGCAGCTGCACGGCGGCATCGGCTACACGTGGGAGAGCGGCATCCACGTGTACCTGAAGCGCGCCGCGCTCAATCGCTCGTTGTTCGGCTCTCCCGCATCACATCGTCTTCAGCTCGCAAAACGCTACGTCTAAAAGGAGTTTCACCATGGGTGTGCCCGTCTACAAACGCATCCTCGACCTCTTCGAGGCCGAGGGCGTCAACACGCTGTTCGGTATCCCCGACCCCAACTTCGTGCACATGTTCACCGAGGCCGAAGCGCGCGGCTGGTCGGTTGTGGCGCCGCATCACGAGCTGAGCGCCGGGTTCATGGCCGAGGCGGCGTCACGCATGACGGGAAAGCCGGGGCTGTGCATCGGCACGCTCGGACCGGGCATGGCCAACATCGCCGGCGCCATCCAGTGCGCGCTCGTCGAGAACTCACCCGTCGTCTTCCTTGGCGGCCAGCGGGCCCGCGTCACCGAGCGCCGAGTGCGCCGCGGACGCATCCAATTCGTGCAGCAGGAGCCCCTTTTCGCCGCATCGGTGAAGTACAGCAGCTCCATCGAGTACGCCGACCAGACCGACGAGATCATCCACGAAGCGATCCGCAAAGCGATGTCGGGCACGCCGGGACCGACCTACGTCGAATACCCGTCGCACGTCATCCTCGAAGAGCTCGACGTGGCGGATCCGTTACCGCCGCACCGCTACCGCCTCGTCAACCAGGGCGCCGGCAGCCGCGAGGTCGCCGAGGCGGCCAAGCTGATCCGCGAGGCGAAGAGCCCGATCCTGCTGGTGGGCCACGGCGTACACACCTCCCGGACGCAGCGGGAGGTGAAGCAGCTTGCCGAGCTGATGAACTGTCCCGTCATCCAGACCTCCGGCGGCACCTCTTTCATCCCCGGCCTGGAGGACCGCACCTTCCCCTACTTGTTCTCGCCCGCCGCGAACGAGGCCGTGGAGCAATCGGATCTCTGCGTGGCGCTGGGCACCGAACTCGGTGAGCCGATGCATTACGGCCGGACCCAGCACTGGGCCGGCAACGACGCCAACCGCAAGTGGGTGATGGTCGAGCAGGACCCCACTGCCATCGGCGTCAACCGCCCGATCGACGTGCCGCTGGTGGGCGATCTGCGCGGTGTTGTGCCTCAGCTCGTCGAGGCGCTGCGCGACACGCCGCGCGCCGCGTCGCCCGACCTCGAGACCTTGGTCAAGGCCGACGCCGCCGAGCTCGCGCGGGTGGCCGAAGAAGCTCCGAGCGGGCGCACCCCGATACACCCCGCCCGCTTCGTCGTCGAGGCCACCAAGGCGTTCAACGAATTCACCGAAGACGGCATCATGGTGCGCGACGGCGGCGCGACCGTGATCTTCCAGTGGACCTACTCACAGACAAAGCCGCGCGACGTGATCTGGAACCAGAACTTCGGTCACCTGGGCACTGGGTTGCCGTACGCCGTCGGTGCGTCGGTCGCCGAGGGCCGCAAGCGCCCCGTCATGCTGCTGACCAGTGATTCAGCGTTCCTGTTCCACATCGCCGAACTGGAGACCGCCGCGCGGGAGAACCTGCCGTTGGTCTGTGTCGTCGGGGTGGACCACCAGTGGGGCCTCGAGGTCGGTGTCTACAAACGCACTTTCGCCCAGCCGTCGCCACAGCCGGGGGTGCATTGGAGCAAGGACGTCCGGATGGACAAGATCGCCGAGGGCTTCGGTTGCCACGGCGAGTTCGTCGAGAAGGACGACGAGATCGGCCCGGCGATCCAGCGGGCCTTCGCCAGCGGCAAGACCGCCGTGGTGCACGTGTGCATCGATCCCAAAGCCAACTCCGAGGAGATGCCCAAGTACGACCGATTCCGTACCTGGTATGCAGAAGGAACCCAGTAAGGCCCCGGCACGCGACGATTTAAGAGAAGGTAGAGCCATGCGTGATTATCTGAAGTTCTACATCGACGGCCAATGGGTTGACCCGACCGAGCCCAGGACGCTCGACGTCGACAACCCGACCACCGAGCAGGTGTCGGGAAAGATCGCGATCGGCTCGGCCGCCGACGTGGACAAGGCGGTCAAGGCGGCACGGAAAGCGTTCGGGACGTGGGCGGTTACCACCCGCGAGGAGCGGCTGGACCTGCTGGGCGCGATTGCCGCGGAGTACCAGAAGCGGTCGGGTGATCTGGCAGACGCGGTGCACGAGGAGATGGGCGCGCCACCGTCGCTGGCCTCGGGCCCGCAGGTGATGATGGGGTTGGGCCATCTGATGGGCGCCATCGACGCGTTGAAGAACTTCTCGTTCGAAGAGCAGCGCGGGTCATCGTTGATCGCCAAGGAACCCATCGGCGTCTGCGGTCTGATCACTCCATGGAACTGGCCCATAAATCAGATTGCGTGCAAGGTGTTTCCGGCGCTGGCCACCGGCTGCACGATGGTGCTCAAGCCGTCGGAGGTCGCCCCGTATTCGGGCCAGATCTTCACCGAGGTGATGGATACTGCCGGTGTGCCCGCCGGTGTCTACAACATGGTGTTCGGTGATGGTCCCGGTGTCGGCGCGGCGATCTCGAGCCACCCCGACATCGATCTGGTGTCGTTCACCGGCTCGACCCGCGCCGGCGTCGACGTCGCCAAGAACGCGGCCGCCACCGTCAAGCGGGTGACCCAGGAACTCGGCGGCAAGAGCCCGAACATCGTGCTCGACGACGAGAAGTTCGCCGACAGCGTCGCCGCTGGCGTGACCGCGATGATGCTCAACACCGGCCAGAGCTGTAATGCGCCGTCGCGCATGCTCGTTCCGCGCAGCCGCATGGCCGAGGCCGCCCAGATCGCGCGCGGTGTGGCCGAGTCGGTGGTGGTGGGGAATCTGGAGGACAAGCGCGCGATCGGCCCGGTGGCTTCCAAGGCGCAGTTCGACAAGGTCCAGGGGTTGATCCAGAAGGGCATCGATGAGGGCGCGACGCTGGTGGTGGGCGGTCCGGGACGGCCGGACGGGCTCGACAGCGGCTACTACGTCAAGCCGACGGTGTTCTCCGACGTCACCAACGACATGACAATCGCCCGCGAGGAGATCTTCGGACCGGTGCTGTGCATCCTGGCGTACGACGACATCGATCAGGCCGTCGACATCGCCAACGACACGGATTACGGTCTGGCGGGCTATGTTTCGGCTGCTGACCTGGAGGCCGCGCGTTCACTGGCGCGCCGGATCCGGGCGGGCCAGATCGCCATCAACCATGCGTTCGACCTGAACACTCCGTTCGGCGGATACAAGCGCAGCGGCAACGGCCGCGAATGGAGCGAGTTCGGATTCGACGAGTACCTGGAGATCAAGGGCACGCTGGGATACGCGCCCGCGTCCTAACCAGCGGGCGTTTGCGCCGCGCGGTGCACCGCATTGATGATCCCCTGATACCCGGTGCACCGGCAGAAGTTGCCGGACAGACCCTCCCGGATCTCCTCATCGGTGGGCTGCGGGTTGTCGCGCAGCAGTGCGGTGATCGAGGTGACGAAACCCGGTGTGCAGAAGCCACATTGCAGTCCGTGGCATTCGCGCAGCGCGGCCTGCACCGGTGACAGCTCACCGTCATCGCCCGAGATGCCTTCGACCGTGGTGACCTCCTGGCCGTCCACCTGCACGGCGAAGATCAGGCAGCCCCGCACGGCCTGGCCGTCGAGCAGCACCGTGC
The DNA here is from genome assembly GCF_001668615.1 of Mycobacterium sp. 1274761.0. GTDB lineage: Bacteria > Actinomycetota > Actinomycetes > Mycobacteriales > Mycobacteriaceae > Mycobacterium. Next base: position 167,152 of record NZ_LZMC01000019.1, on the reverse strand, counting down.
ACGCGCCGCACGCGCCGTGCTCACACCCAAGGTGGGTACCGGTGAGCCCGCATTTGTCGCGCAGGAAGTCGGCCAGCGTCAGCCGGGGCTCGACGACGTGCCGGTGCGCGCGTCCGTTGACGGTCAGCTCGACCGGCACCTCATGCATGAACAGCCTCCGTTTCGGATGTCTGCGCCTGCCGCGCGGCCGCGGCCCACGCGCGCGCCACCATCGTGGCGCCGACGCGGGACCGGTATTCGGCAGATCCCTGTAGGTCGGCGGGAATCTCACTGAGCCCACCCATCGCAATCCTCCCGATCTCGTCGGCGGTGACGGCATCGACAGGCTGGCCGACGACGGCCTCCTCGGCGGCCGAGCCGCGCAGTGGCGTCGAGCCAAGGCCCAGCAGGCCGATGCCGCAGCGCGCCACCCGGTCGTCGCCGTCGAGCTCGACCGCGACGGTGGCTCCGGCGATGGCGAAATCTCCGTGCCGCCGAGCGAATTCCTCCACCGCGAAGCCCGACCGTCCGCCCCACACGGGGAACCGGACGGCGGTCAGGATCTCGTCGGGCGCCAACGACGTCTCCCACAGGCCGGTAAAAAAGTCGGCAGCGGGAATCTCGCGTCGCCCCCGCGCCGACGCCGCCTCGATCGTCGCGTCGAGCGCGAGCGCGACCGCCGCGTACTCGGCGGCGGGATCGGCGTGTGCGATCGCCCCGCCCAGCGTGCCCCTGGTCCGAATCTGAAAGTGGCCGATGTGCGGCGTCGAGAGCGTCAGCAGCGGAACGGAATCGGCGACCTCGTCGTCCATGCCGACGAACACATGCGGGGTACCCGCCGCGACCGACAGCTCGTCCCCGCGTAACTCGATGTTCTTCAGTTCCTCAATACGCGAGATGTCGATCAGGTTGTCGAAGTGGGTCAGCCGCATGGCGAGCATCGGGACCAGGCTCTGGCCGCCGGCCAAGATCTTGGCGTCGTCGCCGAACTCGGCGAGCATCTGGACGGCCTCCGACACCGTGGCGGGTCGGTGATAGGCGAACGCTGCAGCCTTCATGACAACAGCCGCGCGAGAGCCGTCTGGAGCTCGTCGGCGAGGTCGGCAGCGGGGTGCGACCGCTTGCGCCGGCCCAGCAGGAAGCCGACCGCCAGACCAGCCGCCACGGCGGCGAGCGCCGGCGCGTACCGCTTGGCTACCGGCACCGCAACGACTTTCAGCAGATCCACCGATTCGCCTGTGCCGGTCGGAGCTGCCGCGGCCGTGGCAGCCTCCGTCGAAAACGGCGCTGCGCCCGACGGTGCCGCGCCGCCGAGAAGTTCCGCCTCGAGGTTGCGGGCGAACTGGCCGATCAAGTTCGTCGACACGTCGGCAAGGACGCCGCGGCCGAACTGGGCGGCTTTACCGGAGATGGTGAGGTCGGTGGTGATCACCACGCGGGTCGCGGACCCCTCGTCCTTGAGCTGGGCGGTGACGAGCGCGGCGGCGTTACCGCTGCCCCTGGTCTCCTTGCCGCTGGCCTTGATGACCACCCGCTGCGCGGCAGCATCCTTCTCCTGGAAGGCGGCCTCTCCCTTATAGGACACCGTGATCGGACCGACCTTCACCTTCACCGCGCCGGTGAAGTCGTCACCGTCGACCGAAAGCAATTGGGCCCCTGGGATACACGGCGCCACCCGCTCCACATCGGTGAGCACCTGCCATGTTTTCGCCGCGGGCACCGCGACTCGGAATTCGTTGTTCAGCTCCATCTCTAGTGGTCCTTTCCGGCTGCGGCGGCTCTGGCCTCTTCGATGAGTTCGACGATCGCGGCGGGGCTGGCCGGCAGCCGGGTGAGCGTCACACCCAACGGGGCCAGCGCGTCGTTGATGGCGTTGATGACCGCGGGCGTCGAGCCGATCGCACCGCCTTCGCCGCAGCCCTTGTATCCGCCGACACCGGGGCCGGGAATTTCGACGTGGCCGTACTCAATCGGCGGCACCTCGGTGGCGGTCGGCAGCAGATAGTCGACGAACGTCGACGACAGTGGGTTGCCGTCGTCGTCGTAGACCATGCTCTCCAGCAGCGCACCGCCGATGCCCTGGACGGTACCGCCGGCGATCTGCCCCTCGACGACGTTGGGGTTGATCATCGGTCCCACGTCCTCGCTGACGATGTATCTGGTCAGCGTCACGTGGCCGGTCTCGACGTCGACCTCACAGGTGCACGCGTGGGTCGCGTTGGCCCAGTGGATCATTGCCTGCGACGTGAACCGCGCGGTCGCCTCGAGCGTCGCCGCCGTTCCTGGCGGCAGCTGCGCCGGCTCGTAGTAGGAGCGGTAGGCGATGTCGGCGAAGCTGACGCTCTTGTCCGGGTCGTCGCGGACGCTGGCCCGGGAGTGGGCCAACTCGATGTCGGACTCCTCGACCTCCAGCCGATGGGCCGCCATCGCGACGATCTGCTTACGCAGGATCGCAGCCGCCTCGTTGACCGCACCTGCGGTCATCGGTCCGCTGCGGCTGCCCTGGGTGCCGGCGCCGTAGGGCGTAACCGCGGTGTCGCCCTGGATCGTTGACACGTCCTCGATGTCCGCACCCAGCGCGTCGGCGGTCAGCTGGACCACCGTCGTCTCGATGCTGTTACCGGTCGATCCGCCGTTGACGTAGACATTGATCTTTCCGGTGGGCTCCATCCGGATGGTCGCGCCCTCGGTGGCGAGGTGACCGGTCGCGGCGCCGGTCGGCTCGATGTAGGCCGAGAATCCGAGGCCGAGATAGCGGCCCTGCTCCAGCGCGTCCTTCTGCTCCTTGCGGAAGCCCTCGTGGTCGAGGATCTTGACCGCCTGCTCGAACGTGTCCGCCGGCGCGACGTGTTCATAGGGCATGCCGTTGGCGTTGAAGTAGGGCATCTCGTCACCGCGCAGGATGTTGCGCCTACGCAGCTCCACCGGGTCCATGTCCATCTGCCGGGCCGCGATGTCGAGAAGTATTTCGCGCGTGAGGGTTTCGTACTGCCACGGACCGCGATAGGCCGCCAGCCCCGCCGTGTTGGAGAACACCGTCTTGTAGTTGAAGCTGGCCTTCGGCACGCGGTACGGGCCGGGGAAGAACATGCCGATGGCGGCTGTGGTCAGCACCGGATACGGCGTCGGGTAGGCGCCGATGTCCTGCATGAAGTCGATGTCGGCGGCCAGGATGTTGCCATCGCCGTCGAACGCCATCCGCGCGTCTCCGTCGACGTGACGGGCCTGTCCGGCCGACATCAGGTTTTCGCGGCGGTCCTCGATCCACTTCAGCGCGGCGGAAACTTTCCGTGCGGCCAGCATGATGCACATGTCTTCGCGCATCGGGACGACCTTCTGGCCGAATCCGCCGCCGGTGTCGCGCATGATGACCCGAACGTTCTGGGCCGGGATTCCGAGCAGGCGGGCGGCAAACGCGCGCAGCTCGTGCGGGGTCTGCGTGGACGCCCACATCGTCAGTTCGCGGGACGCGGCTTCCCACTCGGCGACAAGGCCGCGTGTCTCGATCGGGACCGGAGCGTAGATCTGCTGGTAGACATGCGCCGACGCGACGTGTGCGGCCGCCGCGAAGGTCTCCTCGTCGGGCGGCGCACCGCCCATCCCGCCCGCCACATTGTCGGGATACGCGTCGTGCACGACGGGAATCCCGGCCTCGGAGCCGCCCACGGCTTTGGTGAAGTCGGCGACGGCGGGCAGCGGGTCGTAATCCACATCGACCAGCTCGACGGCATCCTCGGCGACGTACCGCGATTCGGCTACGACGAGCGCGACGGGATCGCCGACGAACTTCACCTCGCCCTCGGCCAGCGGCGGGCGTGGCGTGTCGGGGATGTCCTTGCCCGCGACGGCGTGCCAGGCTTCCTTCACCTCCGGGTTCAGGTCCGCGGCCACTAACACCGCGTGCACCCCCGGCAACGCAAGGGCCGCGGCCGCGTCGATGCCGTTGATGCGGGCCCTGGCAAACGGGCTCCGGACGAAACAGGCGTGCAGCATGCCTGGCCGCGAGATGTCGTCGACGAACGTGCCATGGCCGGTGAGCAGGCGGGTGTCCTCGACTCGAGGAACGCGCGCCCCGGCATACCGGGCGGCGACGGTCTCGGTCATGGCGAACGCTCCATTCCGTCGTCGGTGGGGACCCCCAACAGGCTGCTAAGCAGTTGCTCAGCGAGCCTACCGGATACGCGATTCTCGCTATTGAGCATATGACATTCTCGGGCGCGTTCCGGGCAGGATCAAGCGTCTGCAGTTGTCGTCTACATTGGCCGAGTGGGCCGCTGGATCACCGAATCGGAGCACACGTTCACCGAAGACGTTCCGGCTCCGCCGGGCGACGTCCGCGCGTTCTACGTCGACCTCGACAACATCAGGCTGGTGCACCCGCTCGTGGTGTCGGTGCGGTCGCTCGACCGCACGCAGACCGCGGGCGGGTATGTGCAGACCTATCTCGTCGGCGACCGAATCCCAGTCGGGCGGCTGCGGCTGCGCACCAGCTATGTTGCGCGGCTTCATGTTCCGGCGGCAGGCGAGGTGCGCTCCGAGGCCAGGCAGTTTCCGCGGGTACGGCTGCGCAGCACTGTGTCGTTCGAACCCACCGCCGCGGGGACGCGCGTCGTCGAGCGAATTGTGATCGAGGCGCCGCGCCCGCTCGCGGCGCTCACCACCCGCAAGGCCGTCGAGGCGCACACGGCGATGCTCGCCGGCATTCGTCGGCGATTCGCCACCGCGTCGAGCTAGTGGGCTTTATGTCGGCCAGTACCCGGTGCCGGTGAAGAAGCCGGGCTGCCAGCCCTGCTCACCGAGGCAGAGCAGCGGGCGACCGTCGGGGGCCTGCGCGGCGGCCTGATCGCTGGGGCACGGCGTGCCGATCTCCTGCACGCCGTGAATCTCCGGTGAGATCTGCCAGAAGCCGGTGTACACCGGCGGCCACTGGTTGGGGATCCAGTGGCACTGCAGCGGTTCGCCGCCGGGCCCGCGGCCGAACGTATTGATCTCGAAGTTGTCGCACGGGGCGGACAGGCGCGCCTCATAGTTCATGAACGGCACGTCTGAGGCGTAGCGGCCTGGCTTGTCGAAGTACAGGTTGTCGTTCGGGTCGGCCAGGGCGACAGGTGCACTACCGACTGCGGTGCATGCCAGTGCGGCGGCGATGACTGCTTCGCGGATCATTGTCCCACCTTTCTCGAAGGAGAAGCCTATCGGTCCAGCGCGGGTCAACGCGAGAGTTTGGGTCGCTCCGCTAAGTGGTAGATACGGCGTCATGACCTCAGGTGACGACGAAAAGAGCGAAGAAGACGTTCAGAACGACCGCAAGGTCGCGAGCTCGCGGGCCGGCAAGGACGGCGACGACGGCAGCTACGTCGGGGAAACGTCCTCCGACGACGCCATCGATGCAGGCGAGACGGGAGCCGAGGCCCGCAGCGAGAACAACAGCTGACCGGGGCCGCCGTTCGGGAGCAATGGACGAGTTATGGCATCGGGCATGAGACGGTAGACACCTATGGATGGCTACGAGTACGTGTCCTACGAGGAATTCGGCCGCAGGTTCTTCGATGTCGCGGTGAGCGAGGAGCGCGTCGGCGATGCGATCGCCTCGATCGCCGGCGACGAGTTCGAGATGGGGCCGATGGGACAAGGACCGGGCAAGATCGCCAAGGTCACCGCCAAGGTCAGGATCCAGGAGCCTCGGGTCACCCGCGAGGTGGGTGAGCTGATCACGTTCTCGATCCGCATCCCGCTGGAGATCGACATGGTCATCGACCTGAAGATCGACCGGCCGAAGTTCATGGTCTACGGCGAGATCGCCCTTGGCGCCACCGCGCGGGCGGCCACGCCGCTGCTGCTCATCCTCGATGTGCAGAAACCGCGGCCGTCCGATATCGCGATCCACGTGACGTCGAAGTCGCTGCGGGCGGAGCTGCTCCGGATCGTCGCGGGTGTGGACGCCGAGGTCCGCCGGTTCATCGCCGCGCACGTGGCGGGGGAGATCGACAGCCCTGAGTCGGTCAAGGCCAAGGTCATCGATGTGGCCCAACAACTCGACGAAACCTGGACGGGCGTCTAGCTCTGGCGCGGTGACGTGCTGGTTAGTGCCGGCGCGTGTGCTCCATTACGCTGCTGCAGGTGCGCAGATTTTCTCGCCCCGTCCGGGTGATCCCCGTCCTGGCTGGGCTCGCCGCGACGGCTTCCCTTCTCGCGGCTCCGGCGCAGGCCGAGCCAGATACCGACGCGTTCCTCAACGCGGTGACCAGCGCCGGCCTGGGCGCGGGCACTGATCCGTCAAGCCTGGTGGCAGCAGGCCAATCGGTCTGCCCGATGCTGTCGGACCCCGGCCAGAACGCGGCCGACGTCGCGGCGAAGGTCGCGGACTCGACGGGCATGTCGGTCGGTGGGGCGAACATGTTCACCGGGCTGGCGATCTCCTTCCTCTGCCCACGGGTGATCGACTCGGTGGCCAACGGGCAGTCACCGATTCCGCTGGGTCTCCTGGGTTTTTAGCGGCTTCGAGACAGGCTCTCCATGCTGGGCCTTTTGGGCGCCCGGCCGTCGCCGCTGGAGATGCCTCGGGCGTGGTGCCACAGCCACGGCGCCAGCATGTTCTTGGTCCACAACAGCTGCGAGTAGGCGCGCGACCGGACCATCGGACGTTCCGCACCGGGGTCGGGATATGCCCAATCATGGCTGCTGCCAGGCAGTTCCAGGGCCTCAGCGGCCGCGGCGGCGAAAAGGATGTGGCCCTTCGTGGACCCGTGCACGCGGTCGGCGCTCCATACGTCGGGCTCAACCATCGACGGCGCGTGATACAGGTCGACGAGCCTGAAGCCGTAGCGGTCGGCCGCCGCGGTGATGGCGTCGTTTGCGCGGTGCAGCCGCGACGACATCACTCTTCCGATCGGCACGATCTGCTCGATGTCGGGGAACGTTGTGGTCAGCACGGTCGCGCCAGACTGGGCGAGCCGTTCGTGCACGAGCGCGAGATCGGCCAACGCCCGATCGAATTGCAGTCCGGGTTGGGTGATGTCGTTCATTCCGACGCACACGCTGACCAGGTCGGGACACATTGCGAGCGAATGAGGGAGTTGGTCGTCGAGGACGTCGCGGATCCGACGGCCGCGGATCGCCAGGTTGGCATACCGTAGGCCAGGATTCAGGTCGTCCAGCATGGCGGCCAACCGGTCGGCGAAGCCGACGATGCCCTGGCAATCATCTCCGTCCCACAAACCTTCGGTCTGGCTGTCGCCCATGGCGACGTAGCGGGTGTACACGCCGTGCGCTACCCGCGGGCCAGCCGCGACAGGTTCAGCGGCCGACCCACCATGCTGAGCTGGTTGATCACGTCTTCCAGGCGCGTGCGGGGGGCGTCGATGCGCCACTCCGTCAACGTGCCTGCCAGACATAGCGTGTCGGGCTGAAAGCTGATGTCGGTCAACCGAAGTCCGTGGGGCAGGTCTGGCAGCTGGACGCGGTAGGCCGGCGTACGCGGGGGTAGGCGCAACCGCTTGCGGCGCAGCACCAGGGCGCGGGGTTTTAGCCACAGCGTGGAATCGTCCAGGTGCGCGTCGACCTCGAGATGTCCCAGCGACGGCCGGCGCGCCAGCCGCAGCCGTGCGATGCCGTCCTGGTCGATCTCGCCAACCAGCCGTGGCGCGACCAGGCGGAACAGGTCGTCGAGTGTCTCGGCGGGCAGCTCGACGGTCAGGTCGACCGGCGCTGCCACCAGCGCCGACGGCCGCAGCTGCACATTGTGCAGCACAGCAGTGGCGCGATCCAATCTATTTGTGTCCCAACGGATATCGCGTGCCGCCAGCCGAACATCGCTGAGCTGGCCGACCGTCAGCCCGCGCACGTCCACCCGGGAGTCGAACTCGGTGACCGTCAGGGTGATGTCGCCCTCGTCCAGACGGACCGACAGTTCCCGCCCCACCACCATCCGGCGCAGGGTCAGCAAGAGCGTCCGGTAGGCCGCCGTCGCGCCGGTGCTCAGCGGTGCCGTCGCAGCCGTCGACCACACCGACATCAGCATGTCGAGAGGCCGGAACACATCCCATCGGCGCAGCGGGCGCGGCCCCGTCATGAAAGCCACTCTCCTCGCTTTAGCGACCTGGTGACCGAACTATGCGGTTCGCCCGCGACACCAACGTAACCTATCGGATCATCGCGTTGTGGATACTTCCATAGCGCTCGCCCTGATCGCAGCGATGACCAGCCTCCTCTCGTCGATCTGGACCTTGCAACGCCAACATCAGTCGCGGCAGGCCCTGGCGGAGGTGCAGCACCGACTCGACATGCGATCACGCGTCGAGGAGCGCCAGTATGCCGCACGAGAACAACTCGACAAGTATCGCGAACCGCTCATCGCCGCTGCCGAGGGCCTGAAGTACAGGATCGAGAATCTTCGCACGAGAGGGTTCGGCCAGATCTATTTCAATCTTCGGGATGACGAATGGCGCACCCGTATCGCGATGCTGGGAACGCTCTACCGATTCGGTAGCTACTGGAGCGTCGTGGAACAACTGGCTCAAGCGGTCAACCAGCTCCGGTTCGAGACGGAGGACGAGACCAAGGCCGTTGCCGCTCTAGTGACTGCTATCAAGAACACCTTCGGCAGCGACGCGCCAGACCACGAAGGTCGCAGTCTGATGGTTTGGCGGGAGGAACAGCGCGGGATCGCAGAACTAATGCGTTCAGCCGAAACTTCAGGAACAGTCGCGACGATTGGTTTCGCCACCTTCGTCGAGATCTACGAGTCGCGTTTGTCCAACTGGTTCGCCGAATTAGAGATGGGCTTGCGATCGGCCGGATTGAGCGCGCACGGTCGGTTAGCGGAGTTACAACGTCTTCTCGATGAGCTCATCGCCGCGCTGAAGCGGGGCCGCCGACTCGCGTTCGACTAGCGGGCCAAACCGACGACCACGTGACCGCGTCGGAAGTGGCCGAGAATCACCACGCTGATTCCGGCCGATAGTGGGTAGACCCGTACCGTGAGTTCTAAGACATCGGTCGTCATCGTTGGCAGTGGTTTCACCGGATTCGAGTGCGCCCGTCGCCTGTCGCGGATAGTGCGCAAGCACGACGCGAACGTGGATATCAAGATCGTGTCGCCGGTCGACTACATGCTCTACACCCCGCTGTTGCCCGACGTCGCGGGCGGTCTTGTCGACGTCCGGTTCGTGACGGTTCCGTTGGCGAACACGCTGCGCGGCGTTCGCGCCATGCGCGGGCGGGTCGACAGCGTCGACTTGGACGGCCACAGCCTGACCTACTGCGATCCGGAGCAGAGGTCGCACACCCTGACCTGGGACCGGCTGGTACTGACGCCGGGTTCGGTCACTCGGCTGTTCGACATACCCGGCCTCGCCGACTGCGCCCGGGGGCTGAAGTCGCCGGCAGAGGCGGCTTATCTGCGCGATCACGTGCTCGAACAGCTCGAGCTGGCCAACAGCGACGACGACGAGGCCCGCATTAGGGCCAGGCGAACGATCGTCGTCGTCGGCGCCTCGTACTCGGGCACCGAACTGGTGGTGCAGCTGCAGGCATTGGCCGACGCCGCGGGCAGGCAGATGGGCTTCGATCCCGCGGAGGTGAAGTTCCTACTGCTCGACCTCGCCGAGCAGGTGATGCCCGAGGTCGGGGACAAACTCGGCGAAAGCGTGCAGCGGGTATTGCGCAAACGGGGCATCGACGTGCGGCTGGGCGTCACCTTGAAGGAGGTCTACCCCGATCACGTTGTGCTGAGCGATGATTCGCGCGTCGACACCCATACCGTGGCCTGGGTCACCGGCGTCACCGGCGCGCCGTTGATCGAAAAGCTCGGCCTCGAAACCGAGCGGGGCCGACTGAAGGTGCAGGCCAACCTGCAGGTCCCAGGTCATCCCGATGTGTTCGCCGCCGGGGATGCCGCCGCGGTGCCGGATCTGACGCAGCCCGGCAAGATCACCCCGCCCACGGCGCAACATGCGATGCGGCAGGGGAAAGTGTTGGGCCGCAATGTTGCCGCCAGCCTCGGTTACGGCAAGCCCAAAGACTATCGGCACCGCAACATGGGCCTGGTCGTCGACCTCGGTCCGCACTACGCGGTGGCCAACCCCCTCAACATCCATCTGTCCGGATATCCCGCCAAGTTCGTCACCCGGACCTATCACCTCTACGCCATGCCGCGCTTCGTCAACCGCTGGGCGGTGTCGCTGGCGTATTTGACCGACGTGTTCTTCGATCGCTCAGTCGTCTCGGTGGGTCTGTCCAGTCAGGACGACGCGAGGTTTTCCACCAGCGAAGGGATCCCGCTGCCGAAGGCCAATTGACGTGTGAAAGACCGCCAATCGGGAACCCCGTTGGGCATGGCTACCTATCGCGTATTGAACCCGAAGGGCGATGTCGTCGACACCAAGGACATCGAGAGCGCGGACGACGCGCACGCCTGGTTCGTCGACCAAAAGGCCGACAATTCCGAACTCGGCTGGCGCATGGAAGTCAAGGCCGACGACGGCCACTGGGCTTTCTTCGACGATACCGAGGGTGACCGGAAGTAGCGCCTCACTCCTCGCCGGTGACGTACCACTTGCCGATCGGCGGCGCGTGGCTGCTGCGGACACGCAGAAGCCCGGGCTCTTCGACCATGAACGACGGATAGTCACCTAGACAGCAACTCTCGCCGGTGGTGATCTTGGTGATGGTCGCTGTCGTCGAGTCGAACGCGACGGTGACGTCGTCGTCGACGTTGAGCCGCCAGCGCGGTTCGAAGTGGTTGTCGCTCATCTCATCACGCGATAGTCAGGGTGACATTGTTCAGGGATATCGCGACGTCGGTCGGCAAGATGTCGACGAACGTCGGCTGGTCCCGGATGGCTTCGCCGCTGGCGATGATATGGGCAGGGAAATTCCCCGCGCACGGGAAGTTGTTGCAGCGCAGCCAGAAACCGGGCGGGCTCAGATAGGGGTACATGCTGGGGGACTGGTCCACGCGGTACCTGCCCGGCGGGATGCTGGCGGTGGCCCAGCCCTCCGGCGGCTTGGCACCGACGCCGAACACGCCGTTGCTGCCGTAGGTCACAGGATCGGCCTGTGCCGACGCGGCTCCCGCACCGGCCAGCACTACGCCCGCTGCGGCTACCACCAGCGCCGTATTCACGAATTCACCGTTACCAGACGCGCACGTAGTCGACAAGCATCTCCGGGGTTTCGAACGGGCCGAACTGCGGATCACCGCCGCCGGGACCGCCGACCGCAAGGTTGAAGATCGTGAACAGCAGATAGTCGGGTGCGTTGAACGGCCATACCCCGTTGATCGGCGCCGCAGGGACTGTGAAGAACGGGGCGCCGTTGACGTCGTCGCGCCAGAACCGGAAACCGGCGTCGTCCCACCGGACCCGGTAGGTGTGCCAGTCGCCGTCGACGGGCCACCTGTTCTCCTTCCAGGTCCTGCCGTCCGAGCGTGCGTGGACTGCGGTGCCCGGGGCCCACTTGCCGTTGCCGTACCACTCGAGGATGTCAACTTCACCGTCGGGCAACGGGCCCCGTCCGTCCGGGGTCGGCTCCCGATTGACCAGCCAATAGGCCGGCCAGCAGCCCGGGACCAGGCAGTTCAGCTTGATCCGGGCTTCCCAGGTGTGCCCGATGCCGATCTTCATCCGGCTCTCCACCCGGCCGCTGAAGTACGTGTCGCCCTCCCGGGTCGCGCGCAGCGCCAGATTGCCGTTGCCGTCGAGGCACACGTTGCGCCGGTCGTCGCGGAACAGACCGAGGATCGGCGGGGTCACCGGTTCGTTCCAGCCCACCACCGTCCACCTCGACAAATCGGGTGCAGCGCCCGCCGGTCCGTCGAAGTCGTCGGCGAAGATGTAGTCGACGGGTGCCGGGTTGGCGTTGGGCGCGGGCGCGCTCGGATTTTCGGGCTGACCTGGCGGGAGCGGCTCGGCTGACGCAGAGGGCGAGGTAACGGCGGCTCCCAGCGCGGCGGCGCCGGTCATGAGCATCAGGTTGCGGCGATTAATCTTGTGCACAGACGAACCTTATCCTCGCTTAATCAAAACGTTAACTAGGCTCGGGCCACAATGCCGAAATTGAGTGCGGGCCTCCTGCTCTACCGCCTGATGGGCGGGTCTCTCGAGGTGCTGCTCGGCCATCCGGGCGGCCCGTTCTGGGCCAAAAAAGACGATGGGGCCTGGTCCATCCCCAAGGGCGAGTACCTCGAGGGTGAAGATCCCTGGCTGGCCGCGTGCCGGGAGTTCGAAGAGGAGCTGGGCAAGCCGCCGCCGCAGGGCCCGCGCATCGATTTCCCGCCGCTGAAGCAGCCCAGCGGGAAGATCATCATCGCGTTCGCGGTGCGCGGCGACCTCGACCTGGACGGCACCGTCAGCAACACGTTCACCCTGGAGTGGCCGAAGGGGTCGGGGAACGTCAGGGAGTACCCGGAGATCGACCGGGTGGGCTGGTTCTCCGTGCCTGCGGCGCGGTCGAAGCTGCTGAAGGGTCAGCGCCCGCTTCTCGATCGGCTGACCGATGCGGTCGCAGCCGCCGAATCGGCCTCGCCTCAATAGCATTGATCGTCAGCGCCCGGCCGTGTATGCGCCAGCCCGAACGCGTTCGCAGATACTCGTCGTCGTAGCGCAGGTGCCACACCAGATCGGAGGGCTCGTTGCCGGTGGTGAAATGGTGTGCGACGCAGGTGATCCGGCCCAGTGCGTAGTCGGCGTCCGTGCCAGGGGCGTAGACCTCGCCGACGATCGCATGCTCGGTGCGCGCCACGTTCGACAACGCCGCCATCGCCGTGCGGACACCCCCGCGGCCTTGGTGATGACGGACGGGATCAAGCGAGCGGGGCGGATCGGGTAGCCGCAATTCGGCTGTTTCGGTGAACAATTCGACGACATCGCCGAACCGGCGGTCATCGACCGCCGCCGCGTAGAGGTGGACGAGATCGGTCAGCGCCAACCGGTCGGCGACGGCGAGGCTCATGTCGCCGTCACGGCGCTGGGGCCCGCGGAGCGGTAACGGCGGGCGACGGCGGCGGAGTGTACTGATCGTTGAGCAGCCGCTCGATCTCGTGGAACTGGATCAGCACCAGCGCGATCGCGATCACCAGCAAGACCGCAAGGACGGCGAGCACGATGTACACCGGGCGCAGGTACTTTCCTCGGCCCCCCTGCGCCTCGTGCTTGCCCCCGCGAGCCCTCGTGGCGATGGGCACCGAGGCTGCAGTCAGCTCGTTGTCGGCGTTCGGCTCCACACCCAGCCGGTGGGCCAGCGCCCGCGCGAAGTCCATGCAGCTGTTGAACCGGTCCTTCGGATCCTTCGACAGCGCCTTGCTCAAGACGGGGTCCAGCGCCGACAGCTCGGGGCGACGGTCGGCGATGGGCGGCGGCGAGGCGGTGAGGTGCTGGCTGATGACGACCGTCGGATTCGAGTGGTGAAACGGGGGCGACCCGGTCAGCAGATGGAACGCGGTAGCGGCCAGCGCGTACTGGTCCGCGCGCCCGTCGATCGCCTCACCCATCAGCTGTTCGGGCGCGGCGTAAAAGACCGTGCCCACGGTCATGTTGGTCGCGGTGAGGTTGCTGGTGTCGTCGACCCGTCGAGCAATACCGAAGTCGCCCAACAAGATTCGCTGCTCGCCTGCGGCTGCGTCGGTCAGCATGATGTTGGCGGGTTTGACGTCGCGGTGCAGCAGGCCCTGTTGATGCGCATAGTCGAGGGCACCACCGACCGACGTCATGATGTCGAGGACTTCTTCCTTGGGCATGCCGTCGGGATACCGTTCGCGCAGCAACTCTGCGGCGTCCGTCCCATCCACGTAGTCCATCGAGATCCAGATCTGGCCGTCGACGTCGCCGCGGTCGTGCACCCCGACGATATGCGGGTGCCACAGGGTGGCGGCGAGGTCGGCCTCGCGGTTGAACCGCTCGCGATATTCGTGGTCGGCGCAGACGTCGGCCGGCAGCACCTTCAACGCGTCCCGCCGGGGCAGCCGAGGATGCTCGGCAAGGTAGACCTCACCCATGCCCCCGGAGCCCAGAAGCCGCACGATGGTATAGCCCGCGAAGGTCTGACCAGCGGCTAATGGCATGGCCGAATAGTACAGACGGATCAGAGATCCAGGATGATCCTCTCGCCGTTCTGCGCCCTGGAGACGCACACCAGCATCAGGCCGTTCTCGCGTTCCGGCGTGGTCAGCAGCGTGTCGCGATGATCGACGGCACCGGCGAGGACGCGGGTGCGGCAGGTACCGCAGAAACCCTGTCGGCACGAATACGGCGTGGCGACACCTGACCGCTGCAGCGCCGCCAGCAGCGTCTCCGCGGCACCGACGACCACCTCTTTGCCGGTGGAGGCGACGGTCACCGTGAATTCCTCGCCGTCGACCACGGGCGGCTCGGCGAACCGTTCGAAGTGCAGCTCGACGTCGTCGCGTCCCGCCAGCTCCGCACGGATAGCCGTCAGCATGGGCGCGGGCCCGCAGGCGTACACCGTGGTGCCCTCGGGGCAATCGCCGAGCAACGCGGCGGCGGTCGGGATTCCGCTGACGTCGTCGGTGCGCACCTCGACGCGGTGGCCGAACCGGCTCAGCTCGTCGAGGAACGGCAGGGTGTCGCGGCTGCGGCCGGTGTACACCATCGACCAATCCACGCCGAGCCGCTCGGCATAGGCCAGCATGGGCAAGATCGGCGTGATGCCGATACCGCCGGCGATGAACCGGCAGCGCCGGGCGGGGGAGCCGTAGCCGGGGACGGTCAGCGGAAACGCGTTCCGGGGGCCGTGGGTGGTCACGCGGGCGCCGACAGGCAGCTCGTGCATCTCGATCGAACCGCCGCCCCCGTCGGCGATGCGGCGCACGGCGATGCGGTAGCTGTCCCTGTCGTCGGGGTCACCGGACAGCGAGTACTGTCGCACCTTGCCGCTGGGCAGGTGGATGTCCAAGTGGGAGCCGGGGTGCCAGCGCGGCAGCGGCTCGCCGTCGGTGGATGCCAGCCGCAGTGCCACCACGTCCTGATCGTGGGCCACCACACGGCGTTCGATCACGGTCAACCCGAGCAGCCCTTCTGTGGCGGGCGGGAGATTGAGCTTTCTGGTGGCGCCCGACAGCGCCCACAGCGCGCTCACCGCCGCATCCGCGATGTTGAGCACGACGTCGTGGCGCAAACGCCCTGAGACACTCGGCGGGGTCGACCGGTAGCGGTCGCGCAGTCTCATCAGGCGTGCGCGGCCCGTGCCGCGGGCGAGCTGGCCAAGTAGGCCACGGCCTGCGCCGTCGAGCCCATCTCGGCCGGGGTGAAATTGCGTCGGAAGTACATCGCCGTGTTGGACCCAAACAGCTTGCGGTACCTGGGAAGGAGGCCGAGTTTCGAGTCGGCCATCCGCAGCCGGTTGAACCGCCACCAGCCGATGTCGGTATTGGGATCGTTCTTCACCAGGAACCAGGCCGCCCGCTGGAAGAAGATGAAAATCGCCACCACCGCCATCGTCATCGCGCGGATCCGGTCGACGTAGCTGTCATGGAAATACACGGCCACGTCGTGGGCGACGCTGCGGTGCTCGACTTCCTCGCTGCCGTGCCACCTAAACAGGTCGACCATCGTCGGGTCGGCGCCGTGGTCGTCCCACGCGCAGTTGAGCGCGAAGTCGCCCAGCACCGCGGTGTAGTGCTCGATCGCGGCGATGAACCACAGCCGGTCGCAGAGGTGGTTGAGCCGGCGCCTTGGGTCAGGGGAGGTTGACGGTGCGAGCACTTTGGAGAACAGGAAGTCGACTTGGTCCAGCATCGGCTTGGGGTCGATGCCGTTGACGACGAGATAGTCGCGCAGCATCTGGTCGTGCACCTCGGCATGGGTCGCTTCCTGACCGATGAACCCTCGCATGTCGTCGGCGAGCTTCGGATCCTTCACCAGTGGCAGGGCCTCGTTTAAGGTCTCGACGAACCAGCGCTCGGCCGCGGGCAGGACCACGTTGAGCAGGCTGACAACATTCGAGGCGACGGGGTGGCCCGGGATCCAATGCAACGGGACACCGGCGGCGTCGAAGTGCACTTTGCGTGCCTGAATCTGGACCGGTCCCGGATCGACTTCCTGATCGAAACGTCGTGGACGCAACATTGCGTGTTCCTCTCGATCTCGTGGGGTGAGTCTACGACCAGTAGGTGGGAACACAGGTTTCAGATAGTTGGGCACTGTCAATATGAACCGACATGGCGGGGTTGAACGACGTCCTCGATTGGGCCAAACACCAGGTCGGTTCCCGGGTCCCGAAAGCCGATCTCGACCAGCGTGATCCGGACTACATCCGCGAGCAGCTGCCGGGCCTCTGGCTGTTGGCATCGCTATACTTCCGGGCCGACGTGCGCGGACTCGACCGGATTCCCGCCGACGGCCCGGTGCTGCTGGTCGGCAACCACAGCGGCGGCAATCTGCCGCCGGACACCTTCGTTTTCACGCTGGCGTTCTGCACGTACTTCGGCGTCGAGCGGCCGTTCTACCAATTGGCGCACAACCTCGTGGTATCGATGCCGGGGCTGGGATCGCTGCGTAAGTTCGGCACCGTCGCCGCCAACCACGAGAACGCCACGCTGGCGCTGAAGTCCGGCGGCGCGCTGCTGGTGTACCCCGGCGGCGATTATGAGGTGTTCCGGCCGTCGTGGAAGCGCCACGAGGTCGACTTCGGCGGCCGCAAGGGCTACGTGAAACTGGCCCGCGAGGCCGGCGTGCCGATTGTGCCGATCGCCAGCGTGGGCGGCCAGGAAGCGGCGCTGTTCCTCGACCGCGGCCAGTGGCTGGCCAAGCTTCTGATGGTCGACAAACTGGCCCGGTTGAAGAGTGTGCCGATTCTGCTTGCGCCGCCGTGGGGGCTGGCGGTCAGCGACTTCGTGCCGCGCCTGCCGCTGCCGACGAAGATCGCAATCGAGGTCCAGGAGCCGATCGACGCTGCCGACATCGCCTCCAGCGACGACGACGTCATTAATAAAAAGGTGCTGAGCAGCCTTCAGGGTGGGGTGGACCGCCTTGCGGCCGAACGACGGTTCCCGGTGATCGGCTAATGAGACTGCAACGGCGAGTGGTCATCGATGCCGACCGCGACACGATCTGGAAGCGGGTCAGCGACCCGTCGTCGTATCCCGACTTCATGACCAACCTCGAGCGCTGGGATGCCATCACCGACGGCCCGCCCGGAGAGGGGTCACGCTACCGGGGGCATTGGAAGATTGGTTCGGTGCCGGTCGGCGGCGTGATCGAGGTGGTGGAGTTCGACGAGGGCCGCGACCTGGCCTGGACCAGTATCACCGGAGTCACCCAACGCGGCCGGTTCCGACTGCGCGACTGCCCCGACGGCAAGGTCAAGGTGTCGTTCCGGATGTCCTACGAGGCGCCCGGCGGCCTGCTCGGCCTGATCGCTGACCGGGTGGCGGCGCGCCAGGTCGGCCGGACCATGAAGGAGACGCTGGAGAACCTGCGCCGGTTGGCCGAGTCCTAACCGGCAGGTGCCGGAGCGGGCGCGATCGGGATCTGCGGCGGCCGCAACGTTCCGTCGTTGGGCCTGCCCGGCACCGGGGCCGCGCCCGTACCGAGGCTTCCTTGTTCGGCCATCTGCTGGGCCGCTTCCTCGGTGCAGTCGAGGTTCAGCAGCATCCTGTTGTTGCCGGCGAGCTTCTGGCTGGACACCATGCACTGCGCCTGCGGCAGAGCACTGCCCACCGAACCGCCGAAGCCAGTGCCGAAGCCCATGCCCTTGAGGATCCTGACGGCCTTGTAGTAGGGCTCGCCGATGACATTGGCCTGGTTGGGGTTCATCGGGTCGGCACCGGTGCTGCCCGCGCTGAGCAAGCCGACCGTGCCCGCGGCGACCGCGCCTGCAGTGAGGACGACGAGCTTTTTCACGTGACTCTCCTGGTGTCGGTGCGCCTGCGAACATATCGCAGCGGTGACGAATGTGAAACCGGTGACGAAAGGCCGGGCGTTACACCGCGGGGTTAACCGCCTCCCGCAGCGCTTCGCAGAGCGCCGCCGCGCGGGGGTCGACGAACACGTCCTCGAGCAGCAGGCGACGCCCCTTTGGGCCGCTCAGCGGGACGCGCCAGTTCGGATATTCGTCGGTGGTGCCCGGCTGGTTCTGGGTTCTGCGATCACCCACGGCGTCGGCCAACGACAGCCCGAGCAGCCGTGACGGCGTGCGGCCCAGGTACCGGTAGAGCGCCAGCACGATGTCGTCGACGTCGGGGTCGTCGCCCAGGAGATCGGCCCGTCGCAATTCCTCGAGCCAGGCCGCCTGCTGGGCTCGGTCGTCGGCCAATTCCTCATCGGCAGGACGGGTGAGCAATCCCAGCTCCTGACGCAGCCGCACGTGTTTACCCGCGAGATACCCCGCCGTCGGCGGCAGATCGTGGGTGGTGACCGAGGAAAGGCAGAGCTCGCGCCAGCGCTGCGCCGGCAGCGGTCCGCCGGTGGCGTCGGGGCCGTCGCGGTCGGCCTCGAACCAGAGGATCGATGTGCCGAGCAGCCGCCGATCCGACAGATAGTCCCGCACCCACGGTTCGACCGTGCCGAGGTCCTCACCGACGACGACGGCCTCGGCACGGTGGGCCTCCAGCGCCAGGATGCCGATCATCGCCTCGTGGTCGTAGCGTACGTAGGTGCCGTCGGTCGGCGGTGATCCCTTGGGGATCCACCACAACCGGAACAGCCCGATGATGTGGTCGATGCGGACACCGCCTGCGTGCCGCAGCACCGCGTTGACCATGGCCCGAAAGGGCTCGTAACCCTGCTCGACGAGCTGATCGGGCCGCCACGGCGGCTGGGACCAGTCCTGGCCGAGCTGGTTGAACTCATCCGGCGGTGCACCGGCGGTCACCCCCAGGGCGAGCACATCCTGAAGAGCCCACGCGTCGGCGCCGTTGGGATCGACGCCGACCGCGAGGTCGTGCATGACGCCGAGTTCCATGCCGGCCCGCTCGGCGGTGGACTGCGCGGTGGCCAGCTGTTCGTCGAGCTGCCACTGCAACCAGCAGTGGAAGTCCACGGCGTCGGCGTGCTTGGCGGCGAACTCGGCGACCGCCGGGCTGGCCGGGTGGGTGAGCGGTTGGGGCCAGTCGTGCCAGTCGGGGCCATGGACCTCGGCGAGCGCACACCAGATCGCGAAGTCTCGCAGGCTGTGGCCCTCGCGTTCGCGAAACACGTTGTAGGCCAATTGCCTACCGGCAGAGCGTTTGACGCGGTACACGGTCTCCAGCGCGGCGCGCTTGGCCTTCCACGCGGCGTCGCGGTCGATGAGCTCGGCGCGTCGGGTCTTGGTCTGCAACTCCGTGCGCGCCTTGCGGATGCGGCCGCGTTGGCGGACGTCGGCGTACTCGACGACCGCTTCTGGACGCAGATACAGCGGGTTGACGTAGCGCCGCGATGTGGGCAGGTACGGCGAGGGCTCCATCGGGGCGACCGGGGCGGCGGCGTGTAAGGGATTCACCAGAATGTATCCCGCGCCGTGCAACGCCGCCGACCACACGGCAAGATCGGATAGGTCCGTCAAATCGCCGATGCCCCAGGACTTTTCGGAGATCACGCTGTAGAGCTGGGTGGCCAGACCCCAGGCTCGCTTGGCGCCCAGCCGAGGAGGCAGCTCGAGCTTGGCGGGCGCGACGATCAGCGGTGTGCTGGCCTCGGTGGAGCCCTCTTGGAGATGCAGCCGGTGGTAACCGAGAGGGAGGTCGCGGGGTAGCTCGAAGGTGGCCTCGCCGGCCAGCCGGCCACCGAGATCGTATGGGGGAGTATTGTTTTCGAGTTGACGTAGGCCGGTGCGGACGCTGCCGTCCTCGAGCCGGATCCACAAGCCGACCGGGTTGCCATGGGTGACGTGAACCCAGAATGACGATTCCCGGCCTGCGCGCGTGACGATCGCCGGGGGCAGCGGTCGACTCCAGTAGTCACGATCGTGGGCGGCCAGCGCCGCCGCCCGTTCGTTCTCGGTGGCGGCCGACACGCCGAGCGCGGCAAGCACCGCGATCAGCGTGGACTCCGCCACATCGACGTCGCGCCCTGTCCAGTCCTGGTACTGCGTGGCCACGCCGTAGCGGCGGGCAAGGTCGCCGAGCGACGACGGGGTCTCGACCATGCGGGTTATCTTGCCCGGTAATCGGCTGCGCTAATCGGGTAGTGAGCGAGTCGTCGGTAACGTCGGCATCAATGCCACCCCAACCGTTCGCCGACGGCATCGCGCTGCGCAACCGTCGAGCCAGGGCCGCCGTCGCGGCGTTGTTCCTGACCAACGGGGCGTTGTTCGCCAACCTGCTTCCGCGTTATCCCGAGATCAAGGCGGACCTCGCGCTGTCCAACGCACAGTACGGCTTCGCGATCGCCGCGTTCTCCGGCGGCGCGCTGTGCGCCGGGTTGACCGCGGCGGCCCTCATTCGCCGTTACCGCTCCGCCCGGGTGGCGGTGGTGGGCAGCGTCGGCCTGGCGATATTCATGCTCGTGGCCGCGTTCGCTCCGTCGGCCGTCACGCTCGCCGCGGCGCTGCTCCTCGCCGGGGGCTGC
This sequence comes from Mycobacterium sp. 1274761.0, assembly GCF_001668615.1. Taxonomy (GTDB): domain Bacteria; phylum Actinomycetota; class Actinomycetes; order Mycobacteriales; family Mycobacteriaceae; genus Mycobacterium. The sequence continues at coordinate 146,669 of NZ_LZMC01000019.1, read as the reverse complement.
GACGCGGTGACAGATGTCGCGCAGAACGCGCAGGGGCTGCGTCTGCAGCGAACCTACGGCCGGTCGATCATCAACTCGTTCCATGCAGTGTGGTCGGCCGGCGCGGTGCTGGGCGGTGCGATGGGTGCGGTCGCGATCGCGCTGCAGATACCGCGCACCACGCACCTGGCGGTGTCCGCGGTGCTGTTCGTGCTGGTTGTGCTGACCGCCTATCCGTTTCTGCTCCACGGGCCCGACGAGGATGGGCACCGCTCGGCGCGTGCGGCGTCGTCCCGGCGGCCCGGTGTCGTCGTCTACGCGACGTTGGTTGCGTTGGTGTTCCTCGCGATCGCAGGCGCTCTGGTTGAAGACACCGGAAGTTCTTGGGCCACAGTCTATTTGCGTGACAGCCTGGGTGCGCCGGGTGCGATAGCGGTGCTCGGTTACATCGCGATGGTGGGGTGTCAGTTCATCGGCCGCATCATCGGTGACCGGCTCGTCGACCGGTTCGGCGAACGGGCCGTCGCGCGGGCGGGGGGCTTCGTCACCGTCGCGGGCATGGGTGCGGCGCTGGCATTTCCGACCGTGCCGGCCACCGTGGCGGGGTTCGCCGCGGCCGGTTTCGGCGTGGCGACGCTGGTGCCTGCCGCCATGCACGGTGCCGATCAGCTGCCCGGCCTGCGGGCGGGCACCGGCCTGACGGCCGTGACGTGGCTGATGCGGATCGGCTTCGTGGCGTCGCCGCCGGTCATCGGTCTGATCGCCGACGCGACGAGCCTGCGGGTCGGCCTGTCGATCGTGCCGGTCGCCGGCCTGGCGGTGATGCTGCTGGCTGGCGCACTCAGCCCGCGGCGCCGGCCATCTCGATAGTCAGCACGCCGGCCACGATCAGCGCGATGCCGACGGCCATCAGCCACGTCAGCGGTTCGCGAAAGAGGACACGGGCGGCCACCGCCACCAGCGCCACGCCGCAGGCGGTCCATACGCCGTATGCGATGCCGACGTGCATGCCGAGCCGCAGCGTCAGCCACAGCAGATAGAACGACGCCGGGTACCCGAGCGTCACGGGGATGATCCAGAGTTTCTTTTTGAACCCTTCCGATGCCCGCAGCGCGAGGGTGGCGAGCACCTCCGAGGCGATGGCGCCGATCAGCGCCGCCCACATCACGGCGCGGCCTCGTCGTGGTGCCGTGCACCCAGCTCGACGAGCAGGACGCCCGCGATGATCAGCCCGATGCCGACGGCGATGGGCCAGGTGAGCGGGTCCCCGAAGATCGCGGCGGCCAGAACCGCGGTTGCCGCCGTGCCCAGCGCGCCCCAGATGCCGTAGGCCACGCCGATGGACAACCCCGCCCGAAGCACCAGCGTCAACAGCGCAAAGGCGCCAACGTAACCGGACACGACGACGACCAGCCACCCCGAATGATCCTGGGAGGCGCGCAACGACAGGGTGGCAGCCACCTCGACCGCGATCGCCGCGCCGAGCAGCACCCACTTCCGCACGGCTAACAAGCTAATCGACGGCGTTGCGCTGCGCGGCCGCAGCCGCTACCCGCCGGTAATCTGGAAGGTGATGACGGATAGCTTCGCCCTGGTAGAAACCGTCGACGGCCCGGTTCGCGGCGTCGACGACGGCCGGGTCACCGCGTGGAAAGGTGTGCGCTACGCGGCGCCGCCGATCGGCGACCTGAGGTGGCGCGCCCCGCAGCCCGTCACACCCTGGAAGACCGTCGCCGACGCCACCCGCTACGGGTTCGTCTGCCCGCAGCCCGTCGACCCCCGGATTCCGATCGAGCTTGGTGCGCCGCAGGGCGAAGACTGTCTGACCCTCAACGTGTGGGCATCGTCGGACACGGCCGCGGGTGACCGCAAGCCGGTCATGGTCTGGATACACGGCGGGGCATACATCATCGGCTCGGCCAGCCAACCGCTCTACGACGGCCGGGTGTTGGCCGGCGGCGGCGGTGTGGTGGTCGTCACCGTGAACTACCGGCTCGGTGCACTGGGCTTCCTCGACCTCTCCGAGTTCGACAGCGCGCGGCGCCATTTCGACTCGAACCTCGGCCTGCGTGACGTGCTCGCGGCGCTTCAGTGGGTGCGCGACAACGTCGCCGCGTTCGGCGGCGACCCGGACCGCGTCACCCTGTTCGGCGAGTCGGCGGGCGCAGGCATCATCACCACGCTGCTGACCATGCCGGCCGCTGAGGGGCTCTTCGCGGGCGCAATCGCCCAGAGTTCGCCGGCCACCTCGGTGTACGACATCAGCCGGGCCCGTAGGGTCGCACGGCAGGTGCTGGACCGGTTGGGGCTCACTCCCTCCGACATTCACCGGCTGCCGGATGTTCCCGTCGAGGCGATCGTCGCGGCGTCCACCGACGTGTTCTACGAGACGCCCGTGAGCAGCCCGGGCACGCTGGCGTTCGCACCCAACGTCGACGGCCAACTGGTGCCGGACTACCCGGTCAAGGTCGCCAGGGACGGCCGCGCCCATCCCGTGCCGCTGGTCATCGGCACCAACAAGCACGAGGCGGCGCTGTTCAAATGGATGAAGTCCCCGCTGATGCCGATTACCCCCGAGGCGATCAACGCGATGTTCACCCAGATCGCCGCGGAGCAGCCGCACGTGCAGCTGCCGACCCGCGATTTCGCGGGCACCGCGTACGCCCGGCTGCGGGGGAAAGCACGCGGCATGAGTGTCGCCCGAGACATCGGTTTCAGAATGCCTTCGGTATGGCTGGCCGAAGGGCACAGCGCCGTGGCGCCGGTCTACCTGTATCGCTTCGATTTCGCGACGCCCATGCTGCGCCTGCTGCGCATCGCCGCCGCCCACGCCACCGAGCTGCCGTTCGTCTGGGGGAACCTGGTGACCAGTTCCAAAGACCCGACCTTCAAGCTGGGCGGCTTGAAGACCGGCAGGGTGGTATCGGCGCGGGTGCGGGCCCGCTGGACGAACTTCGCGATCCAGGCCAAGCCGACGGGTCTGCCCGGGGAACCGGAATGGCTGCCCTATCAGGAGCCAGACCGGTCGAGCCTGCTCATCGACCGGCAGGACACCGTCGTCAATGACATCGACGCCGACATCCGGGCCACCTGGGGCACCGAAGTCCTCAATTTTCGGTAGCGGACACTCTGCTGGCTAAACTCGTCCAGGAGGTGCCGCTGTGGACTGGGCTAAGGCATGGGAGCACGTCCTCCCGCCGCTGATGCATGACCCGGTGACGTTCGCCGTCCCGTTCTTCTTGATCCTGCTCGTCATCGAGTGGGTGGCCGCGCGCAAGCTCGCGCACATCGAGGAGGACCGGCCACCGTCCGGGGCCTATCTGCGGCCGGACGCCTGGGCCAGCATCTGGATGGGCACGGTGTCGATCGGCACCAGTGCGCTGATGAACGGCATTGCGCTGTTTCTCTACGCCGCCCTCTATGTGTATGTCGCGCCGTGGCAGCTGCCGTCGAACGCCTGGTACACCTGGGTGATCGCGATCGTCGGCGTTGACTTCCTCTACTACTGGTATCACCGCATGGCGCATCGCGTGCGGCTGTTCTGGGCGACGCACCAGGCGCACCACTCCAGCCAGTATTTCAACCTTGCCACCGCCCTGCGCCAGAAGTGGAACATCAGCGGTGACGTGTTCCTGCGCGCGTTGCTGCCGCTGCTGGGTGTACCGCCGTGGATGGTGTTCGCCAGCTTCTCGATCAACCTGATCTACCAGTACTGGATCCACACCGAGCGCATCGGGAAGCTCTGGCGGCCAGTCGAATTCGTCTTCAATACCCCGTCGCATCATCGCGTGCACCACGGGATGGACGCGATCTACCTCGACAAGAACTACGGCGGCATCCTGATCATCTTCGACCGGCTGTTCGGCAGTTTCTGCGACGAGCAGTTCCGGCCGCACTACGGGCTGACCAAACAGGTGAACACCTTCAACATCTGGAAGCTGCAGACCCACGAATACGTGGCGATCGCCCGTGACGTCCGCGCGGCGGCCCGGTGGCGTGACCGGCTCGGCTACATCTTCGGTCCGCCAGGCTGGATGCCGCGTCAATCGGTGCAACCCGACATCCCGGCGCCGATCACCGCTGCCCCGTAACGCCTAGGGGCGACGGCGGCCCGGCCGTAGGGTTCAACCGTGCAGACGGTGTTCGATTCGCCGGTCGACCCCGAGCTCGTCGAACGGTCGCTGGAGGCAACCGCCTTCGGCTCGATGTGGCTGAACATCCCACGGCCCCGCTACCACACGCTCTCCGGTTCGATCACCGCCGACCTGCTGGTGGTCGGCGCCGGCTATACCGGTCTGTGGACGGCTCTGCATGCGGCACAACGTGATCCGGGCGCCAGAATCGTTCTGGTCGACGCCCATCGCGTCGGTTGGGCCGCGTCAGGCCGTAACGGCGGCTTCGTCGATGCCAGCCTCACCCACGGCGCCGCGAACGGCAAGGCGCGCTGGCCCAACGAGATCGACACGCTCGAGGCGATGGGGCGAGAGAACCTCGAGGGTATGCAGGCCGAGATCACGCGCCTGGGCCTGGACGTCGAGTGGCAGCGCACGGGGATGCTGACGGTGGCGACCGAAGCGCATCAGGTCGCCTGGCTGCGCGACGCCGCCGACGCCGGCGAAGGAGAATTTCTTCCGCAGGAAGCGGTCCGTGCCGATGTGGCCTCGCCGACTTATCTCGCCGGCCTGCTCAATCCGGAAACAACAGCGATCGTGCATCCCGCCAAGCTCGCGGTCGAACTGGCGCGCGCCTGCGAGGAGACGGGTGTCGACATTTTCGAGCGAACCAACGTCACCTCGATGAGCCGGTACGGCGGGAGCATTCGGTTTTCGACGGGTGATGCTTCGATCATCGCCGGCCGGGCCGTCCTGGCCACCAACGCCTTTCCGAGCCTGGTGGCCCGCAACCGGCTGCACACCGTGCCGGTATACGACTACGTGCTGGCCACCGAGCCGCTCACCGACGCCCAGCTCGACCGCATAGGATGGGCCAACCGGCAGGGAATCAGCGACTGCGCCAACCAGTTTCACTACTACCGGCTCAGCGCGGACAACCGCATCGTGTGGGGCGGCTATGACGCCGTCTACCACTTCGGCCGCCAGGTCGACCCCGCCTATGAGGACCGGCCGGCGAGCTTTCGGAGATTGGCTCGACACTTCTTCATCACGTTCCCGCAACTCGACGACGTCACGTTCAGCCACCGCTGGGCCGGTGCGATCGACACCAATACCCGGTTCTGTGCCCACTGGGGTCTGGCGCACGGCGGCCGGGTGGCATACGTCAACGGATTCACCGGTCTTGGTGTGGGCGCGGCGCGGTTCGGCGCCGACGTCTGCCTCGACCTTCTCGATGGAAATGCGACCAAGCGCACCGCCGTGGAGATGGTCCGCACCAAGCCGCTGCCGTTCCCGCCGGAGCCGTTGGCGAGCATCGGAATACAGGCCACCAGATGGTCGCTCGACCGCGCCGACCATTCCGCGGGACGACGCAATTTCCTGTTGCGCACGCTCGATGCGCTGGGCCTGGGCTTCGATTCCTGATCGACATGGGGCCTTCCGGACCGAAATGTCCGGTCTGCCTTGCTGTGTGCACCCGCGACGGTAGGGTAGAAGCCCATTGACCCCTAGGAATCGGAGATGACCGTGCGCCGACAATGGTTGCGCTCGCTCGCCGCGGCAGCGGCCACCTCGATCCTTGCGCTGAGTCTCACCGCGGTGTCGGCACAGGCCACACCCGGCGTCTTGGTCTTCCCCGGGATGGAAATCCACCAGGGCACCAACGTGTGCACGCTCGGGTTCGTCGACCCCACTGCGCGCATCGCGTACACCGCCGGCCATTGCCGCGGGGAAGGCGTGGTGGTCGACAAGGTCGGTAATCCGATTGGGGCGCTGGCGATGTTCCGCGACAACACCCCCGACGGGGCCACGGTCGCCACCGACCACATGATCTCCGACTGGGAGAGCATCAACTTGGCGCCGGACGTCGCGCTGAACGATGTACTGCCCGGAGGACGCGTGTTGATTTACGACCCGGCCATCGTGCCGACGAACGGGCTTGCCGTCTGCCATTTCGGCGTGGTCACCGGTGAGAGCTGCGGCATCATCGAAGCGGTCAACAACGGCTGGTTCACTATGGCCAACGGCGTGGTGAGCCAGAAGGGCGACTCCGGAGGGCCGGTCTACGTCGTGACCTCCGACGGGCGCGCGGCGATCGTCGGGATGTTCAACAGCACCTGGGGCAACTATCCGGCCGCGGTGTCGTGGCAGACCGCCAGCCAGCAAGCGCGCGAGGACATCGTGCAATCCGCGTCGGCGAGCCTGCCTCGCTGAAGTCTCGGGGCTCGGCGCGTCGAGTTCTGCGGCAGGGTCGCGCTTCGGCGAATCCAGCGACCTTCGCGCAGAACTCGGCGATGTGTTCCCGGAGAGGCGATAACTAGAACACGTTCTAGCCAGCGGGACGGCCCGGAGATATCCTCGATGCGATGCCTGACCAGACACCTGTCCAGATAGCGTGGGTGACGAAGGACCTCGAGGCCACCGAGAAGGCCCTGACCTCGTTATTGGGCGCCAAGAAGTGGGTTCGGGTGCCCGATGTCCACTTCGGTCCCGACACCTGTACCTATCGGGGTGCGCCTGCCGACTTCACCGCGCATATCTCGTTCAGCTACGCCGGCGACACCCAGCTCGAACTGATCGCGCCGGTGACGGGCGACAGCGTCTACACCGAATTCCTCGATCGGGGCGGCCCGGGCCTGCACCACATCTGCGTCGAAGTCGACGACGTCGAAGCCGCCGTCGGCTCGGCAGAAGTCGTGCAGCGCGGAACCATGCCCGGCGGAATGGAATTCGCCTACGTCAGTGCAGAGTCTGCCGGCGTGCCCTACATCGAGATCGCGCGTATACCGCCGGACATCAAGGCCTTCTTCAACCTCATCAAACAGGAGCAGCAATGACGTCCTCGCAGATCCCCGAAACCGTCGACGCGGCCGAGGTGACGAACTGGTCGGACGAGGTCGACGTCGTCGTCATCGGCTTCGGCATCGCCGGCGGCTGCGCGGCGGTCAGCGCGGCCGCGGCGGGCGCGTCGGTGCTCGTGCTGGAAAAGGCCGCGGCCGCCGGCGGTACCACGTCGATGGCGGGCGGCCACTTCTACCTAGGCGGCGGCACCGCGGTGCAGAAGGCGACCGGCTATGACGATTCGCCCGAGGAGATGTACTCCTACCTCGTCGCGGTGTCACCCGAGCCCGACCACGAGAAGATCCGCGCGTACTGCGAGGGCAGCGTCGAACACTTCAACTGGCTGGAGGATCTGGGCTTTCAGTTCGAGCGCAGCTTCTACCCGGGCAAGATCGTCGTCCCGCCGGGCACAGAAGGGTTGTCCTACACCGGCAACGAGAAGGTCTATCCGTTCATCGAGAAGGCCAAGCCGGCGCCGCGCGGCCACTCCGTGCCGGTGCCCGGCGAGCTGGGTGGGGCCGCGATGGTGATCGATCTGCTCGTCAAGCGTGCCGAGGAGCTCGGTGTGCAGACCCGCTACGAGACCGGGGCGACGAACCTCGTCGTCGAGCACGGCCCCGACGGTGGCCGCATTGTCGGGGTGCGCTGGAAACACTTCGGCGAGACCGGTGAGGTCAAAGCCAAGGCCGTCATCATCGCCGCCGGCGGGTTCGCGATGAACCCCGAGATGGTCGCCGAGCACACTCCGGCGTTGGGACACAAGCGACGCACGAAGCACCACGGTGTCGTGGAGCCCTACATTCTGGGCAATCCGAACGACGACGGCCTCGGCATCCGGCTGGGGATTTCCGCCGGGGGCGTGGCGAAAAACCTTGACGGGCTGTTTATTACGGCTGCCGCGTATCCGCCGGAGATCCTGCTCACCGGGGTCATCGTCAACAAGGACGGTCAGCGGTTCGTCGCCGAGGACTCCTACCACTCCCGCACGTCTGCCTTCGTGCTCGAGCAGCCCGATCAAATCGCGTATCTGATCGTCGACGAAGAACACATGCAGATGCCCGAGATGCCGCTGATCAAGTTCATCGACGGCTGGGAGACCGTCGAGGAGATGGAGAAGGCGCTGGGCATTCCCAACGGCAACCTGGTCAAGACCCTCGATCGGTACAACGAGTACGCGACGCGCGGGGAAGATCCCGACTTCCACAAGCAGCCGGAATACGTTGCGGCGCAGACCAAGGGCCCGTGGGCGGCGTTCGATCTGTCCCTGGGACGGGCGATGTACTCGGGCTTCACCATGGGCGGGCTGGCGGTGACCCTCGACGGGCAGGTGATCCGCGAAGACGGCAGCGTCATCGGTGGCCTATACGCCGCTGGCGCCTGCGCCTCCAACATCGCGCAGGACGGCAAGGGTTACGCCAGCGGCACCCAGCTGGGTGAGGGTTCGTTCTTCGGCCGTCGCGCCGGAACCCATGCGGCCCGAACCTGAAGTCGCGCGAAAACCCTGCAGTTAGTCTACTAACATGTTAGTTTAATAACATGTTAGTGCGACGCGCGCCGGTCGTCGTCGTCGGGGCGGGTCCCAGCGGGTTAGTGGCTTCAACGGCGCTCCGCGCGGCCGGTGTCGACGTTCGAACGCTCGATGCCGCATCGAAACCGGCGACCACATCACGAGCATTGGGTTTGCAGCCACGCGGCATCGAAGTCCTGGACAGAATCGGCGCCTTTGAACCCCTGCGAGAGAGCTCTGTGCCGTTGTCGCGCTCGATATTTCGAATCAACGGTAAGCGCGTCGGGGAATTGTCATGGGTCAACACCAGCCGGTCGGGACCCACCAATCCGTTGATCATCTCGCAGGCCGACATCGAAGCATCGCTGCGCAACCGTCTCGCCGCCGCTGGTGGGGCCGTCGAGTGGGACCAGCGGGTGGTGAGCGTCGAAGATTGCGGCGCGCATGCCTGCGTGCAACTCGCCGATGGAACGGTCATCGCGGCCGACTGGGTGATAGCGCCGATGGCGCGCATAGCGTGGTGCGCAAAGCCGCGGGTATCAGTTTCCCTGGTGTGCCGCGGGCGGAACGAATGTTCATCGCCGATGTGTGTGCGCACTTCGAGAGCCCGCGAGAGGCTGTGGTGTTCTTCGCCGGTCCGACGGGTCTGCTGGGCGCCTTTCCTCTGCCGGGTGAGAACGTATGGCGGCTGATGGCTCCGGCGACCGATGCAAATCGCGCCGATCCGGCGCCCGAGGAGATCGTCGACGAGCTCGCGGCCGCTTTGGTGCAGCACACTGGCGCTGCTGTGAAATCGGTGGTATGGGCATCATCGTTTCGCATACACCCCCGACTGGCCGACGCCTACCGGCGAGGCAGGCTGCTGCTAGTCGGAGACGCCGCCCACGTCCACAGTCCGGTAGGTGCTCAGGGGTTGAACACTGGAATCGGTGACGCCGAGAACCTCGCCTGGAAGCTCGCCCTCGTGGTGAGTGGCCGTGCACACGAGGCACTGCTCGATACCTACGAGGCCGAGCGGCGGCCGATCGCCGCCGACGTGCTGTCTGGCACTTCCGACGTCACCGAGATCCTGGCCGGCAGCGAGCTCGTGTCACGGCTGATCCGTGATCACATCATGCTGCCGACGTTGCGCCGTCGCTGGGTGCAGCGACGCATCTCGGACAGGGCTTCGCAGCTGTCGGTGACCTATCGCAAGGGGCCGCTGGGTAGTGCACCGCGACCACGGACGTGGGGCATCCGTGCACCGAGACGGGGTCCGGGTGACAGAGTGCCGGACGCCGAATTCACCTGTGAGAATGGAGATGTGGTGCGGCTGTTCACCGCGCTGGGCCCTGGTTGGGCACTGCTTGGCCGAGAATCACTGGGTGCGGTCGCGCAGACTCGACTCGGCAATGTCACGGTCTTGCCCGCCGACGGCGACGCCCTTCTTGTGCGGCCAGATGGTCATATCGCCTGGCGCGGAAGAGATCCGCGCAACCTTTCGGAATGGCTTGACAGCACGTTGGGTCGTCAAGACCCCGTGAAAGCGGTGCGGCGATGACAGACGACTGGCGCAGCCGTAAGAAAGCGGCCACCCGAAGGTCGATTCAGGAACACGCACTCCGCCTGTTCGCCGCCAACGGGTACAACAACACCACGGTCGAAGACATCGCCGCGGCCGCGGGTGTGTCACACATGACGTTCTTCCGCTACTTCCCCCGCAAAGAAGACGTGGTGGGAACACGTGAATACGATGCGATGATCGAAGCGCACATCATCGCCCGACCACTGCACGAGTCACCCCTGGCTGCAATCAAAGCCGCATTGTCAAGCAGCTTCGCGACAATCCTTCCGATCGATGGACCGCGGATTTACGACCGCGTTCGGCTCATGGTCAGCACTCCGGAATTACGTATGCGACAGATGATCGCCATGGATGAGACGCGCGACCTGTTCGCGCGTTCGCTCACGCGACGCAACCGGCGAGCCCCCGACGATTTCGAGGTGACCGTTCACGCGGCGATCGCCGTCGCCGTCTTCGTGGCCGCCCTGGAAACTTGGGCGCGGACTGACGATGGCGATCTCATCGGGATCCTCGATGCGACATTTCGCGCCGCTGAAACCGCGACTGCCGGTCCCGCTGCGGATCCTGCGCCGCCCCGCCGTTTGCGTTCTGCTCGACCCGCACCAGTTGCCCAACCGACGGTAAGGAGCCGACGATGACCTCACCTGCCGCATTCGAGATGGCAATCGTTCATCGCGCGTTCCGAAACGAGCTACACCGCCTCCCGGAACTGATCGATTGCGTCCGTGAAGGCGATGCCAGACGCGCTGCGGTGGTCGACGCGCACTTGAAGTTTGTCGTTGCCGTGCTGCACCACCATCATTCAGCCGAAGACGACCTCATCTGGCCGAAGCTGCATGCCCGGGCGCCCTTGCACGACAGCGATATCTACCGCATGGAGGATGCGCACCGCACCATTGCGGCGGCCGTCGACAGGGCAAAAGCCGAGGGCTCGGCATGGGCGAAATCAGGTGCACTCTCGGCGGCAGAACGGTTGCGGACGGCAGTCGATGACTTGGTCCGATGCGTCGACGCGCACCTCGAGGAAGAGGAACGCGACGTCGTACCGTTGATCGACGAGTACCTCACCGAGGCCGAGTGGAAGAAGGCGACTGTGCGTGGCGCGTCGTTTCTGCGCACTCATCCCAGGTTGGGACTGGTCTTCGGGGGCTGCATCCTCGAAGGGGTATCGCAGGAAGACAAGGACCGCTTCCTTGCCGGTACACCGCCGGCCGCCAGACTGATGTGGCGACTGGCCGGTACCCGTACCTACGAGCGTTACTGCGCGAGGCTTCACGGCCCAGCTTCTTGACATCGCCGAGGCGATGAGCTCGTCGGGCGACGACGTAAACGTTCCGTGCCGAGCGGCTGCCCCGGCGGTCACACGGGCGCGGGTGCGGACTCCCTGCCCTGCACCCGACCGAAGCGCCATTCGCCGCCGCCGAGGAGTTCGAGTTCGTGGGTGTGATGCTGCTCGACCGTGCTGCGGTGGCTGACGCTGACCAGGATCGTGTCCGGCAGCTCGGTACGCACCAGGGAGTAGAGAAGATATTCCAGTCCTTCGTCGAGCGCAGAGGTCGACTCGTCGAGGAACGCCGCTTTCGGTTTGGTCAGCAGGATGCGGGCGAACGCAATGCGCTGCTGCTCGCCGGGGGAGAGCACCTTGGCCCAATCCAGCACCTCGTCGAGCCGCTCGGTGAGGTGTGACAGCGCCACCTTTTCCAATGTGCGCTTGAGCTTTTGATCGTCGATCGCGCCTACTTCGTTCGGGTAGCTCACGACGGCGCGCAGATCGCCGAGAGGGACGTACGGCAGCTGCGACAGGAACATCGTCTCGTTGGGCCCGCACGGGCGCGTCAGCGTTCCGGAGGTGAACGGCCACAGCTCGGCGAGGCTGCGCAGCAACGTCGTTTTGCCCACACCCGACGACCCGGTGACGACGCAGGTGTCGCCGACCTCCAGCCGCAGATCGAGCGGGTTGAGAAGCTGCTTGCCGTCGGGGGTGCGCACCTCGACGTCGCTGAGGACGACGGTGCCGTCGACGCACGGTGTGGTGGTGATCTCGGGCAGTGCGCGGCCTTCCTCGTTGGCCGTGACCAGGCCATGGAGGCGGATGATCGCGGCGCGATAGCCGGCGAACATGTCGTAAGCATTGCGAAACCACGACAGCCCGCTCTGGATCGAGCCGAACGCCGACGCGGACTGCGTCATCGCGCCGAGCAGGATCTCGCCGTTGAAGAACCGCGGGAACTGCAGCAGGTAGGGCAGCGGCACGATGAGTTGGCCCATCGACCAGTTCCAGCCGTTGAAGCCCAGAGAACGGGCGACATACCGCTTGTAGTTGCCGACGACGGAGTCGAACATTCCGCGTAATCCGGTGCGTTCGGCGGCCTCGCCGCGGTAGAAAGCGACGGCCTCGGACGCGTCGCGCAGGCGGACCAGCGCATAACGGAAGGCCGCGTTGAACTTCTCGTTGCGGAAGGACAACCAGATGATGGGCCTGCCGATCCAGAAGGCGATCACGGATGCGAACAGCACGAACACGATTCCTATCCAGAACATTGCTCTGGGCAGTTCGTAGCCGATCAGCGGGATCGTCAGCGGGCCCGACAGGCTCCACAGGATCGCGGTGAATGACAGCATCGAGGCAACCGCGCTGATCGCCCCGAACAGCAGGGTGTTCTGGGAGTAGTAGTACGGCACGTTAGGCAGCGGCCCGTTGCAGGCGGTGAAGATGTCGATGTCACCCTGAATGCGCTGATCGGGGTTGTCGATCTTGTCGTCGATGAACCGGGCGCGGTAATAGGCCTTGCCGTCCAGCCAATCCCCGGTGAGCCGGTCGGTCAACCACGCGCGCCACGCCAGGCAGAAGCGCTGGATCAGGAACATGTCCAAGAGCAGGCGGGCGATGAAGATCGCCGCGAGAATCGAGAAGACGCCGATCGATACCCAGAAGCCATGGGCGCCCGAGGCCTTCACCGCTTCGTTGCCCGCGCTGCGGCCTCCTTCGACGGTCTGGAAGCTGGTCAGCATGTCGTTGCTCTGGAAGCTCAGCAGGACGTCGAGGCGTACGCCGACGATCACCAGGAACAGGATCGCGCCGAGCCAAACCCAGACGCGGACGCTCTCGGCGCCGGTGAAGTAGTCGCCGGTGATTCGCCAGAACTGCCTGCCCCAGGTGGTGAACCGTGCGATCAGGACACAGATCACCAGCGTGGCGACCGCCGCGATCGCCCAGCCTTTGATCACCCACACCAGCGACGTGCCCAGCTCATTGCCCCAGTCCAGCGTGGGGGTGAACATCTCCATGCGGGCAACGTACCTTGAGTAGCTGGAACCAGCGCCGGAAGACACATCAACTACGCGCGGCCAGTGGCTCCAGCCGCCATTCACCGGCGCCTACAAGCTCGAGCTGGCGGGCGTGGAACCGCGCGAGCGTTGCCCGATGGCTCACGCTGACCACAATCATCTCCGGCAGCTCGCTGCGGATCAGTTCATACAGGGTCAGCTCGAGGCCCTCATCGAGCGCAGAGGTCGATTCGTCGAGGAACACCGCCTTCGGCTTGGTCAACAGGATGCGGGCGAAGGCGATTCGCTGCTGCTCACCGACGGAGAGCACCTTGCCCCACTCGCCGACCTCGTTGAGCCGGATCGCCAGCTGCGGCAGCGCAACCTTGACCAGTGCCTGCTGGATCTCGCGGTCGCCGACCGCGCCATCGTCATTGGGGTAGGACGCGACGGCGCGCAAATCACCCAGCGGAAGGTACGGCAGCTGCGGCACGAACATCGCGGCCTGCCTTCCCGCGGGCAGCTCCACGCGCCCGGTGACGAACGGCCAGAGTCCGGCGAGGCTCTGCAGCAGCACCGTCTTTCCGATTCCGGACGGCCCGCTGACCAGCAGCGTGTCGCCGGGCTGAAGGCGAATGTCAAGTGCGCGAATGAGGTTGGCGCCGTCAGGGGTGTGCACTTCGACCCCGTCGACGGCCAGCTCACCGTCGGCTGAGCCGGCCGTCGTCACCTGGCTGAACTTGCGGGCGCGCATGTTCTCCTCGATCAGCCCGTCGAGGCGGATCACCGCCGCGCGGTAGCCGGCGAACTCGTCGTAGGCCTCCCGGAAGAACGACAGCGCGTTATGGATCGTGACGAACGCGGTGGCCGACTGGATGACGTCGCCGAAGGAAATCTCACGGGCGAACAGCCGCGGCGCCTGCACGACGTAGGGCAGCGGGTTGATCGCCTGGCTAACCGTGAGATTCCAGCCGGTGAAACGCACCATGCGGTTGAGCCAGTGGCCGTAGTTCGACATCACTTCCGAAAGCCTGCCGCCCAGCAGCCTGCGCTCGACGTTTTCGCCGCGGTAGAGGCCGATGGCTGCGCTGGCGTCGCGCACGCGCACCAGCGCGTACCGGAAACCGGCGTTGCGCAGTTCGTTGAGATAGCTCAAACGGATCAGCGGCCTGCCGATGACGAATGCGATCAGGGTGGCTGCGAGTACATAGCCGATAACTATCCAGAACAGCGCGCGCGGAAGCGTGAAGTCACCCAGCGTCAGCGAGCCGGACAGCTGCCACAGGATGGCGCCGAACGCGATCACCGACAGCACCGCCCCGACCGCTCCGAACAATAGTGTGCTGCTCGAGCCGTAGGCCGGATTGTTCGTCTGGCCGCCAACCCCCGTCGTGAAGATGTCGATGTCCTGCTGGATGCGTTGGTCGGGATTGTCGTTGGGCCTGCGCAGGAACTGGCGGCGGTAGTAGGCGAAGTCGCCGAGCCAGTCGTCGATCAGTCTGCGGCTCAACCAGATTCGCCATCGCATAATGAACCGCTGTGTCAGGTACAGGTCCACCAGATTCAACACGACATGCACCACCGCAAGGATGAGGAAGATGCCGATGCTCACCCAGAACCCGTGGATGCCCGAATCGGTGATTTCGGTTCTGCCCGAGGCGATTCCCTGCAGGGCAACCTGCAGGGAGGTGAAGACGTCGTTGGTGTAGTAGCTGATGAGCACCGTGATGCGAACCGCGATTATCGTCGACAACAGCAGCCCCGCGAGCATTGTCCACACCAGCCGGCTCTGCGCGCCGGTGAAATACGGTCCAGTGATCCGCCAGAACTGCCGTCCCCACTCAGTCGTCCGCCGGATCACGACGAGGATCACGATGAGGCACGGCGCAGCGATCGCGAAGGCCACCAGCACCCACACCGTCGAGTGGAAAAGTTCGTGGCTCCACTCGATCGAGGACCGGAAAGTGCCGGTATTCACGCCACGACACCTCCTCCCCGCCGGAGCCGATCTGCGGCGAAGCTACCGCAGGTCGGGCGCCGCCGTGGCCGACACGCTGGCGATGGGACACCGCATCGCCGGTGATTTCGGCGTGGCTGGGTTGTGCTGCGCGCGACCAGCCACGCCAAGACCGCTGGCTAAGCTGCGGCCATGAGCATCGAAGCCCAGTCCGGCGGCAGGATCGGCGCCGGCCATTTGATCGCGCGGCGGCTGCGGGCCAGCGGCATCGACACGGTTTTCACCCTGTCGGGCGGCCACCTGTTCTCGATCTATGACGGTTGCCGTGCCGAGGGGGTCCGGTTGATAGACACCAGGCACGAACAGACCGCGGCCTTCGCCGCCGAGGGGTGGTCGAAGGTCACCCGCGTGCCTGGGGTGGCGGCGTTGACCGCCGGTCCCGGTGTCACCAACGGGATGAG
This sequence comes from Mycobacterium sp. 1274761.0, assembly GCF_001668615.1. Classification (GTDB taxonomy): domain Bacteria; phylum Actinomycetota; class Actinomycetes; order Mycobacteriales; family Mycobacteriaceae; genus Mycobacterium. The sequence goes on along the minus strand of NZ_LZMC01000019.1, from coordinate 130,981 downwards.
CGCGATGGGCGCCGCCCAGCAGAACCAGTCGCCGCTGCTGGTACTCGGCGGGCGCGCACCCGCGCTGCGCTGGGGTCAGGGGTCACTTCAGGAAATCGATCACGTGCCGTTCGTGGCGCCGCTGGCCCGGTTCGCCGTGACGGCACCGTCGGCCGACGCGGTCGGCGGACTCATAGATGATGCGCTGAGGGCTGCGATGGGCTTCGGGAACGCACCGACCGGTGTGGCCTTCGTCGACTTCCCGATGGATCACGTCTTCGGCGAGGCAGGCGATTCAGGGGAACCGGGCGCTCTCACGCTTCCGCCGGACCCGGTGCGGGCCGACGGCGGAGCGATGGAGATCGCAGCCGCCGCGCTTGCCGGAGCGGAGCGCCCAGTGATCATGGCGGGCACCAACGTGTGGTGGGGCCACGCCGAAGCCGCTCTGCTGGAACTGGCCGAGGCGCACCGCATTCCGGTGCTGATGAACGGTATGGCGCGCGGAACGGTGCCCGCCGACCACGACCTGGCGTTCTCGCGGGCTCGGTCAAAAGGGTTGCGGGAGGCCGATGTTGCGCTGGTGATCGGTGTGCCGATGGACTTCCGGTTGGGCTTCGGCGGCGTGTTCGGCGAGCAGACGACGCTGATCGTCGCCGACCGGGTGTTACCGCAGCGGCCCCATCCGCGCGCGGTGGCCGCAGAGCTGTACGGCGACCTGACGTCGACGCTGTCGGCCCTTGCGGCTGGCAAGGCGGGCGACCACGAGAGCTGGATCGGCGATCTGCGGGCGACCGAATCTGCGGCCCGCGCCGCCGAGGACGCCGAGCTGACCGACGACCGCAGCCCGCTGCACCCGATGCGGGTGTACGCCGAGCTGAAGCCGCTGCTGGACCGCGACGCGATCGTGGTGATCGACGCCGGCGACTTCGGCTCGTACGCAGGGCGGGTCATCGACAGTTACGTACCGGGTGCGTGGCTGGACAGTGGGCCGTTCGGTTGCCTGGGGTCGGGGCCGGGCTATGCGCTGGCCGCCAAGATGGCCAGGCCCGACCGTCAGGTGGTGCTGCTGCAGGGCGACGGTGCGTTCGGATTCAGCGGCATGGAGTGGGATACGTTGGTGCGACACGGTATTCACGTCGTTTCGGTGATCGGCAACAACGGGATCTGGGCGCTGGAGAAGCACCCGATGGAGGCGTTGTACGGCTATTCGGTGGTGGCCGAGTTGCGGCCGGGCACCCGCTACGACGAGGTTGTCACCGCGCTCGGCGGCCACGGCGAGCTGGTGGCGGCGCCCGCCGAGCTACGGCCCGCGCTGGAGCGGGCGTTCGCGGCGGGCGTGCCCGCGGTGGTCAATACGCTGACCGACCCACAGGTCGCATACCCGCGTCGGTCGAACCTCGCCTGACGGTGCACGGCCGCGCCGGTAAATCGCTGGACGCCCAAAACATTCGATGGCCATCCTGGTGAGCATGTCCGTGCGTGTACACGACTCGGTGGAGGAGTTCCGTGAAATCGCCGAACCGTTGTACCGCCGCGATCCCGTCGGCAACACGATCGAACTGACGGTTCTGCAGGGCGCCAGGTTCGGTGACGACACACTGCTGCTGTCCGTCTGGGACGGCAGCACGGCCATCGGCGCCGCGCTGCAAACACCGCCCTATCCGTTGGCCTGCAACGGCTTACCCGTAAAAGGCCGCCGCCAGGCCGCACTGGAGCTGGCGCATATCCGTCCCGACTTCACCGGCGTGCGCGGCGCCCGCGACAATGCGCTGGCATTCGCCGACGCCTGGCAGGCGATCACCGGTCGCCGCGGCGCGGTGACGATGCACGAGCGGCTCTACCGATTGGGCATGCTGCAGCCGCCGAGTGGTGTCGCCGGCGAGCCACGTCAGGCGAGTCGCGACGACACCGCGGTGCTCCTCGACTGGGTCGAGCGATTCTTCGTCGAAACCTTCAGCCATCAGCGCGACGACGCCGCCGGTCGGCGATTCCTCGACAACGCCCACGCGGTCGGCGACCGCTTCGTCCTCTGGGAGATCGACCGCACGCCGGTGAGCATGGCGATGCTAAGGGCGCCCGCGGCAGGCGTGTCTCGTATCGGCCCGGTCTTCACGCCGCGCGCCTTACGTGGTCGCGGCTACGGGTCGGCGGTGACCGCGGCTGCATCGGTGCTCGCGCTCGGCAGCGGTGTCAACGAGGTGGTGCTGTTCGCCGACCTGACCAACCCCATGTCGAACGCCATCTATCAGCGCATCGGATTCGAGGCCGTCATCGACTCGGTGCGGGTCGATTTCACGTCGTCGTCGTCGTCCGGCTGACACTCGTGCGCCGCGGGCGTGCGCAGAATGCGCAGTTGCGGCGGCGTGTCGCGCAGCAGACGCGCACGCTCGCGGGGAGGGGGCGGCAGCTCGCCGTGCCGGGTTGGCGGATCGGGCGGCCGCGTACCGTATCTCTCGTGGCGAAGACGAAGACCCGCACCTCAGGTCGTGTCAGCAACCGGTTCTGGAAACTGCTGGGCGCAAGCACCGAACGCGACCAGGCCCGCTCGATGTCGCAGGTCAGCGCCTCCGAGGGGTTCCAGAAGAAGGCCGCCGACCTCGACGACGAGCAACTCAACAAGGCCGCACAGCTGCTGGAGCTCGACGACCTTGCCGACTCCAGCGACATCCCGCAATTCCTCGCCATCGCCCGCGAAGCCGCCGAACGCACGACCGGACTGCGGCCGTTCGACGTCCAACTGCTCGGCGCGCTGCGGATGCTCGCAGGCGACGTCATCGAGATGGCCACCGGTGAGGGCAAGACGCTGTCGGGCGCGATCGCGGCGGCAGGCTACGCACTGGCGGGCCGGCATGTCCACGTCGTCACCATCAACGACTACCTGGCCAAGCGCGACGCCGAATGGATGGGCCCACTGCTGGAGGCGATGGGCCTCAGCGTCGGCTGGGTGACCGCCGAATCGACCGCCGACGAGCGTCGGGCCGCCTACAAGTGCAACATCACCTACGCCTCGGTCAACGAGATCGGCTTCGACGTGTTGCGCGACCAGCTCGTCACCGATGTCCACGATCTCGTCTCCCCGAACCCGGATGTCGCGCTGATCGACGAGGCCGACTCGGTGCTCGTCGACGAGGCGCTGGTGCCGCTCGTGCTGGCGGGCACCTCACACCGGGAGACCCCGAAGCTCGAAATCATCCGGCTGGTAGGCGAATTGATCGCCGGCGAGGATTACGACACCGACGCCGACAACCGCAACGTCCACCTCACCGAGCGCGGCGCACAGAAGGTCGAGGCCAAGCTCGGCGGCATCGACCTGTACGCCGAGGAACACGTCGGCACCACCTTGACCGAGGTGAACGTCGCCTTGCACGCGCACGTGCTGTTGCACCGCGACGTGCACTACATCGTCCGCGACGACGCCGTGCACCTGATCAACGCCAGCCGCGGCCGCATCGCGCAGCTGCAGCGCTGGCCGGACGGGCTGCAGGCCGCGGTCGAGGCCAAGGAAGGCATCGAGACCACCGAAACCGGTGAGGTGCTCGACACCATCACGGTGCAGGCGTTGATCAGCCGCTATCCGACGGTGTGCGGCATGACCGGCACGGCGCTGGCGGCAGGCGAGCAGCTGCGGCAGTTCTACAAGCTCGGCGTCTCACCGATTCCGCCGAACACCCCCAACATCCGCGAGGACGAGCCGGACCGCGTCTACATCACCGCCGCCGCGAAGTTCGACGCGATCGTCGACCACATCGCCGAGGTGCACAAGACCAAGCAGCCGATCCTGGTCGGTACCCGCGACGTCGCCGAGTCCGAAGAGCTGCACGAGAAGCTGGTCAAGGCCGGCGTACCCGCCGTCGTGCTGAACGCAAAGAACGACGAGGAGGAGGCCCGCGTCATCGCCGAGGCGGGCAAGCTGGGCTCGGTGACGGTCTCCACGCAGATGGCGGGCCGCGGCACCGACATCCGGCTGGGCGGGTCCGACGTCGGCGATCATGCCGCCGAAAAAGATGAGGTGGCCGAACTGGGCGGCCTACACGTCATCGGCACCGGGCGGCACAGCACCCAGCGGCTGGACAATCAACTGCGTGGCCGCGCCGGCCGCCAGGGCGATCCCGGCTCGTCGGTGTTCTTCTCCAGCTGGGAAGACGACGTGGTGGTGGCCCACCTCGAGCCCGAGAAGCTCAGCAAGCTGCCCACCGAAACCGACGAGGACGGCCGCGTCGTCAACAAGAAGGCCGTCGGTCTGCTCGACCACGCACAGCGCGTCGCCGAGGGCAGGCTGCTGTCGGTGCACGCCACCACCTGGCAGTTCAACGAGTTGATCGCCCAGCAGCGGGCGATCCTGGTGGAACGCCGAAACGCGTTGCTGCGCACGGCGACTGCGCGCGAGGAACTGGAGAAGAAAAGCCCGGAGCGCTACGAGGAGTTGGCCGAGCAGCTCAGCGAGGAACAGCTGGAGCGGATCTGCAGGCAGATCATGCTGTACCACCTCGACCGCGGCTGGGCCGATCACCTGGCCTACCTCGCCGACATCCGGGAGAGCATCCATCTGCGCGCCCTGGGTCACCAGAAACCGATCGACGAGTTCCATCGGATGGCCGTCGACGCGTTCGCCTCGCTGGCCGCCGACGCCATCGAGGCCGCCCAGCAGACCTTCGAGACGGCGAACGTGCTCGACGAGGAGCAGGGCCTGGACCTGTCCAAGCTCGCCAGGCCGACGTCGACGTGGACCTACATGGTTCATGACAATCCGCTGGCAGAAGACTCGATGTCAGCACTGAGCCTGCCGGGTATCTTCCGCTAGGTTTATTCCATGAACCGCGGGCCGGGGGAGCGGGACCGCGTGGTGACGGTGCCCAACGCGCTCTCAGTGCTGCGTCTGGTGCTCGTCCCGGTCTTCCTGTATCTCCTACTGGTCGTGCACGCCAACGGCTGGGCGGTGGCCATCCTGATGTTCAGCGGCGCCTCGGACTGGGCCGACGGCAAGATCGCCCGGATGGTGGACAACCAATCGTCGCGGCTGGGTGAACTGCTCGATCCGGCCGTCGACCGGATCTACATGCTGACCGTGCCGCTGGCGTTCGGGTTCGCCCACATCGTGCCGTGGTGGATCGTGGCGACCTTGATCGGTCGCGACGCCGTGCTGGCGGCCACCCTTCCGCTGCTGCGCACCCGCGGGCTGACGGCGCTGCCGGTCACCTACATCGGTAAGGGCGCGACGTTCGCGCTCATGTCGGGGTTCCCGCTGGTTCTGCTGGGGCAATGGGATGCGTTGTGGAGCAGGGTGATTCTGGCCTGCGGCTGGGCGTTTCTGATCTGGGGACTGATGCTCTATCTGTGGTCGGGCGTCCTGTACCTCATGCAGGTCGGCCTGGTGCTGCGGCAGATGCCGAAGGTGCCCTCCAATGGCTGACGACCACCGGGCCCTTGGTGGCTACGACCCCGAAGCCGGACGCAATCAGCACGAAGCGGGCGCCCCGACGCTGATTCCCGTGCCGTCGCTGCTGCGGTCATTGTTGTCCGACCACCTCGACCCCGGTTATGCGGCCGCGGCCGCCGAGCGCGCCGCCGGCCACCCCCGCAGCCGGGTGGTTTCGGCCGGCTGGCAGGTGCTGGCCGCGGTGGCGGTCGCGACCGTGTTCGCTTTCGCGGTCGGCCAGGCGCAGGCCACCGCCCCTGGCGTGCGCGAGACCCAACGGGTGCTGTCGGGCAGCGTGCGTTCCGCCGAGGAGGCCGCCGATTCCGCGACCTCCCGCCGCGACGCGCTAGCTGCCCAGGTCGACGCCGAGCGCCGCAGCCGCCTCGAAGGCGACGAGCGCGGCAGGGGGCTGCTCAGCGAACTCGACGGTGCCAACTTCTCCGCGGCGGCCACCGCTGTGAGAGGCCCGGGGCTGATAGTGACCGTCACCGATCCCGGCGTCTCCAAGGACCTCAGCGACGTGTCGAAGCAGCGCGTCGAGGGCAGCCGGCAGGTCATCCTCGATCGGGACCTGCAGATTGTGGTGAACTCGCTGTGGGCCAGCGGCGCCGAAGCGATCTCGGTGGGCGGGGTGCGGATCGGGCCGAACGTGACCATCCGGCAGGCAGGCGGCGGCATCCTGGTCGACAATCGACCGATCAGCAGCCCATACGTGATCCTCGCCGTCGGTCCGCCACACGGCATGGCCGACGTGTTCGACCGCAGCCCCGGCCTGCACCGGCTCCGGCTGCTGGAGGCCAGCTACGGCGTCGTCGTGACGGTCAGCTCGACCGACTCCCTGACCGTGCCCGCGGGCTCGGTGCGAGATGTCAACTTCGCCAGAGAAATCGGAGACAGATGATAGGAATCGCTGCCCTCGTCATCGGCATCGTCCTCGGCCTGGTCTTCCACCCCAGCGTGCCGGAATTCGTCGAGCCCTATCTGCCCATCGCCGTGGTCGCCGCACTCGACGCGGTGTTCGGCGGACTGCGGGCGTATCTGGAGCGGATCTTCGACTCGAAGGTTTTCGTCGTGTCGTTCGTCTTCAACGTCCTCGTCGCCGCTCTCATCGTCTACGTCGGCGACCAGCTCGGCGTCGGTACGCAATTGTCGACGGCGATCATCGTGGTGCTCGGCATCCGCATCTTCGGCAACGCCGCCGCGCTGCGGCGCAGACTGTTCGGCGCATGACATGACCGACGACGGCCACGGCGCACACGAGGCGGACCACGCGGGCCGCCACGAAGTGCCGCCCGACCAACCGACCGAAGCAGGCGGTCTCATAGCCCGTCTGCGGGGCGCGGCGCGGCGCGGGCGCTCGCAGCTGCTGTTCGGGGCCCTCGGCGCCCTGCTTTGCGTGCTGCTCGGCATCGCGATCGTCACGCAGGTCCGCCAGAATGAGTCGGGCGATTCGCTGGAAACGGCCCGGCCGGCCGACCTGCTGGTGCTGCTCGACTCGCTGCAGCAGCGAGAAGCCGCGCTCAACACCGAGGTCGCCGACCTGCAGCGGACGCTGGCGTCACTGCAGGCGTCAGGCAACAGCGACCAGGCGGCGATCGAGAATGCCAGGGCTCGGCTGGCTGCGCTGTCGATCCTGATCGGGACGGTGCCTGCGATGGGCCCGGGGGTGACCCTGACCATCGACGACGCCGCCCCGGGGGTGGCACCCGAAACCATGCTCGACGTCATCAATGAACTGCGCAACGCCGGCGCCGAAGCGATGGAGGTGCGCGGCGGGAACGGCGATCCGAAGGTGACCGTTCGCGTCGGGGTGGACACCTGGGTCGTCGGCGCACCGGGGGCCCTGCAGATCGACGGTCAAACCCTCAACCCGCCGTATACCGTTGTGGCCATTGGTGATCCGCCCACGTTGGCGGCCGCGATGAACATTCCCGGCGGCGCGATGGACAGCGTCGAACGCGTGGGCGGATCGATGGTGGTACAACAGTCCGACCGGGTGGACGTGACCGCCTTGCGGCAACCGAAAGCCCGCCAATACGCTCAGCCCGTGAAGTGAGCCGACCTGCCATAGGAGCCCTGTGAGCGAAATCCCGCCCGACCTGTCCTACACCTCCGAGCATGAGTGGGTGCAGCGCATCGGTGACGACACCGTAAGGGTCGGCATCACCGATTTCGCCCAGTCCTCCCTCGGCGACGTGGTGTTCGTCCAGTTGCCCGACGTCGGCAGCGACGTGACCGCGGGCGAGTCGTTCGGAGAGGTCGAGTCGACCAAGTCGGTATCCGACCTGTATTCACCGGTCACGGCGAAAGTCGTTGCGGTCAACAGCGATCTCGAGGGCAGCCCCGACTTGGTCAACTCCGATCCCTACGGCGCGGGGTGGCTCATCGAGCTGCAGGCCGACGCCGGCGCGCTGGCCGGAGAACTCGACGCGCTGCTGGACGCCGAGGGCTACCAGGCTCTTGTCACCGAGTGAGATCTTGTTAGGGTGCCAGCGATCGGTTCCACCCGCCGCCCACGAGATGTCCCGCGTGAGGCGCAGGCGTTTTATCCGGCGGGGGTGGACCCAACGGCGACCGCAGCGCGGTACGGTCGACGGAGACGAATGACGGCTGGAGAGGGGCCCACAGGGGGTCCGGCCGAGATATCGCCACAGCAGCCAGTGAGGAGCAGCGGGTGACGGACAAGGATCAGAATTCTGGGACTGACCAGACGTCTGACGATCTCACCGTAGAAACGACATCGGTATTCCGCGCCGACTTCCTCAACGAGCTGGACGCGCCTGCCGCCGCGGGTGCCGAGGGGGCCGTCTCGGGGGTTGAGGGGCTGCCGGCCGGGTCGGCCTTGCTCGTGGTCAAACGCGGCCCCAACGCGGGCTCGCGGTTCCTGCTCGACCAGCCGACCACTTCGGCGGGTCGACACCCCGACAGCGACATCTTTCTAGACGACGTGACGGTGAGCCGCCGCCATGCAGAGTTCCGTCTCGAAAACGGGGAGTTCCAAGTGGTCGACGTGGGTAGCCTCAACGGCACTTACGTCAACAGGGAGCCGGTCGATTCCGCGGTGCTGGCCAACGGCGACGAGGTGCAGATCGGCAAATTCCGCCTGGTGTTCCTCACCGGGCCCAAGACCGACGACAGCGGTTCGAGCACGTAGCAACGCCGACGAGCGCTTGAGCGTGGGGCGCCTCCCGCGCACGGCGCAGGGAGAGAGCCGATGACCCAGCCCGACACGCCCGCGCTGGCCGGGATGTCGATCGGAGCGGTTCTCGACTCGTTGCGGCCGGACTTCCCGGACGTGACCATCTCCAAGATCCGCTTCCTGGAGGCCGAGGGATTGGTGACGCCCGAGCGGACGGCCTCAGGATATCGGCGGTTCACCGCATATGACTGCGCTCGGCTGCGCTTCATTCTGACCGCTCAACGCGACCAGTACCTGCCGTTGAAGGTGATCAAGGCTCAGCTGGACGCCCAACCCGACGGTGAGCTGCCGCAGGCCGGATCCCCGTACGGCGTACCGCGTTTGGTGCCGGTGGACGGTGAACCCGTCGAGGTCGACACGGCCGCGACGCGGACCCAGGTGCGGGTGAGCCGCGAAGACTTGGTGGCGCGCTCCGGTGTGGACGACAAACTGCTCACCGCGTTGATCAAAGAGGGCGTGATCACGACGGGGCCCGCGGGGTTTTTCGACGAGCACTCCGTGGTGATCGCCCAGTGCGCGCGTGCGCTGTCCGACTACGGGGTGGAGCCGCGGCATCTGCGGGCCTTCCGGTCGGCCGCCGACCGGCAGTCAGATCTGATCGCGCAAATCGCCGGGCCCGTGGTCAAGGCCGGTAAGGCGGGTGCGCGTGACCGCGCCGACGACCTGGCGCGCGAGGTTGCGGCGTTGGCGATCACATTGCACACGTCGTTGATCAAATCGGCCGTGCGCGACGTACTCGACAGGTGAGGATTAGACTCGTCGCAAGAGGCTTCGGCGTGCGGAGGGCAGGCACAGATGGGTGAGGTTCGTGTGGTCGGCATTCGCGTGGAGCAGCCCCAGAACCAACCTGTGTTGCTGCTGCGCGAAGCCAACGGTGACCGCTATCTACCGATCTGGATCGGCCAGTCGGAAGCCGCGGCGATCGCCCTCGAGCAGCAGGGCGTCGAGCCCGCGCGTCCGTTGACCCACGATCTGATCCGCGATCTGATTGCCGCGCTTGGCCATTCGCTCAAAGAGGTGCGGATCGTGGATCTGCAAGAAGGCACCTTCTACGCCGATCTGATCTTCGATCGCGATATCAAGGTGTCGGCGCGACCGTCGGACTCGGTGGCCATCGCGCTGCGCGTCGGAGTGCCGATCTACGTCGAGGAGGCGGTGCTCGCCGAGGCAGGCCTGCTGATTCCCGACGAAAACGACGATGAGGCCGCCGGCGCGGTGCGCGAGGACGAGGTCGAGAAGTTCAAGGAGTTCCTCGACAGCGTGTCGCCCGACGACTTCAAGGCGACCTGAGGGGCCAAACATCACGGATGCGTCTCAACTGACGCATCCGCGCTCGACACGCGGCGCGAGTTTCCGACAACCATGATCAGGGCAGCCATACTTTGATGGTCGCGACGGGCAGTCAGGGTTCGTCGGGAAGCGTATGCTCGACACATTCGAGCTTGGGCAAACGTGCCGCGGTGCAGGTCACAGACGCGAGTTCGGTCGGTGAGAGGATTCGAGAGTGGAAGACACACCACGTCAAGAGCAGCTGGACCTTTCGACCGACGATGCACCCCCCGCGTCTGCCCCGGTCGCCAGCGAACCCGTGCAGGCCGGCCTGTTCCCCGACGACTCGGTGCCAGACGAACTCGTCGGCTACCGCGGGCCGAGCGCCTGCCAGATCGCCGGCATCACCTACCGCCAGCTCGACTACTGGGCGCGGACCTCACTCGTCGTGCCGTCGATCCGCAGCGCCGCCGGATCTGGCAGCCAGCGGCTGTACTCGTTCAAGGACATCCTCGTTCTCAAGATCGTGAAACGCCTGCTGGACACCGGCATCTCGTTGCACAACATCCGCGTGGCCGTCGATCACCTGCGTCAGCGCGGCGTCCGTGATCTGGCCAACATCACGCTGTTCTCCGACGGCACTACCGTCTACGAATGCACCTCCGCCGAGGAGGTCGTCGATCTCCTGCAAGGCGGCCAGGGCGTGTTCGGCATCGCCGTCTCCGGTGCGATGCGCGAGCTCACCGGTGCGATCGCCGATTTCCCCGGCGAACGCGCCGACGGCGGCGAGTCCATCAGCGCGCCGGAGGACGAACTGGCTACCCGGCGCAAGCACCGCGACCGCAAGATCGGCTAGTTCCGCGGTTGAGCCGGCATTTTGCCTCGGCTCCTCGATAGGATGCGCCGCCCGGTAAACTCGAGCCCGTATCGCCCTTGTGCGGGAGAGTTCCGTGACCGCCAGCCACGGACGCCGAAGGAGCAACACCTCTCCGTCAACCTCTCAGGCACCCGGACCGCGCAGGGTCACGATGCCTCTGGAAAGCGGTAAGCAGCCCCGTCGGGGACCGCGTACCCGCCCATGGGGAAAGGCGTATCCGCCGAATCTCTCAGGCACCGACGACAGAGGGAGAGGACCTACCGTCAGGAGAGGTCCCGGGATGCCCGAATCACCCACCTTCGCCGACCGCCACATCGGACCCGACGCCGATGCCGTCGCGACCATCCTCAAGACCATCGGCGTGGGCTCGCTCGACGAACTCGCCGACAAAGCGCTTCCTGCAGGGATTCTCGACACGTTGGGTGTCGACGGCATCGCGCCGGGCCTCGACCGGCTGCCGCAGGCCGCCACCGAAGAGCAGGCGCTCGCCGAACTCCGCGCGCTCGCGGATGCGAACACCGTTGCGGTGTCGATGATCGGCCAGGGCTACTACGAGACGATGACCCCGCCCGTCTTGCGGCGCAACATCCTGGAGAACCCGGCCTGGTACACCGCTTACACCCCCTATCAGCCGGAGATCAGCCAGGGCCGGCTGGAGGCGCTGCTGAACTTCCAGACCATGGTCGCCGACCTGACCGGCCTCGAGGTCGCCAACGCGTCGATGCTCGACGAGGGCACGGCGGCCGCCGAGGCGATGACGCTCATGCACCGCGCTGCCAAAGGAAAGTCGAACCGATTGGCCGTCGACCGCGACCTGTTCCGCCAGACCGCCGCCGTGATCGCCACCAGGGCCGAGCCGCTCGGCATCGAGATCATCACCGCCGATCTGCGTGCGGGCCTGCCCGACGGCGACTTCTTCGGGGTGATCACCCAACTGCCCGGCGCCAGTGGGGAAGTGGTCGACTGGACCGAGCTGGTGAACCAGGCGCACCAGCGGGGTGCACTGGTGGCGATCGGCGCCGACCTGCTCGGGCTGACGCTCATCACGCCGCCCGGCGAGATTGGGGCCGACGTGGGGTTCGGCAGCACCCAACGCTTCGGTGTACCAATGGGTTTCGGCGGACCACACGCGGGCTATCTGGCCGTGCACACCAGCCACGCCCGGCAGTTGCCTGGCCGGCTGGTCGGGGTCTCGGTGGACGCCGACGGGTCACCGGCCTACCGGCTGTCGCTGCAAACCCGAGAACAGCACATCCGCCGCGACAAGGCGACCAGCAACATCTGCACCGCGCAGGTGCTGCTCGCGGTGATCGCCGCCATGTACGCCAGCTACCACGGCGCCGACGGGCTGACCGGCATTGCCCGGCGGGTCCATGACCACGCCCGCACCGTGGCGGCCGGGTTGTCGACCGCCGCTGTCGAGGTGGTGCACGACCGGTTCTTCGACACCGTGCTTGCGCGGGTTCCCGGCCGCGCCGCGGCGGTGCGCGACGAGGCCAAATCGCGCGGCGTCAACGTCTGGCTCGTCGACGACAACCACCTCTCCGTGTCCTGCGACGAGGCCACCACGCTGGAGCACGTCGAGCGCGTGCTGGCCGCATTCGGCGCCCGCGGAAGCGGTGAGTTCGACGGCTCCGACATCGCGACGCGCACCTCGAACTTCCTGACCCATCCCGCGTTCACCCGGTACCGCACCGAAACCGAGATGATGCGCTACTTGCGTTCGCTGGCCGACAAAGATATCGCCTTGGACCGCAGCATGATTCCGCTCGGCTCGTGCACCATGAAGCTCAACGCCGCCGCGGAGATGGAGCCGATCACCTGGCCCGAGTTCGCCCGCCAGCACCCGTTCGCGCCGCACTCCGACGCGCCCGGGCTGCGCAAGCTGATCGCGGACTTGGAGGCCTGGTTGGCGCAGCTGACGGGCTATGACGCAGTGTCGCTGCAGCCCAATGCGGGTTCGCAGGGCGAATACGCCGGGCTGCTGGCAATTCAGGCCTATCACGCCGCGCGCGGTGGGGCACACCGCGACGTCTGCCTGATCCCGTCGAGCGCGCACGGCACCAATGCGGCGTCGGCGGCGCTGGCAGGCATGCGCGTAGTAGTGGTCGCCTGCCGGGGTAACGGTGACGTCGATCTCGATGATCTGCGCGCCAAGGTTGCCGAACACTCAGACCGGTTGTCCGCCTTGATGATCACCTATCCGTCCACCCACGGTGTCTACGAGCACGACATCGCCGACATCTGCGCGGCGGTGCACGACGCCGGCGGCCAGGTATACGTCGACGGCGCGAACCTCAACGCGTTGGTGGGGTTGGCGCGGCCCGGCAAGTTCGGCGGCGACGTCAGCCATCTGAACCTGCACAAGACGTTCTGCATCCCGCATGGCGGCGGCGGCCCGGGCGTGGGACCGGTCGCGGTCCGGGCACACCTGCAGTCCTACCTGCCCGGCCACCCGCTGGCCGACGAATTGCCCGACGAGCACACGGTGTCGTCGGCGCCGTACGGGTCGGCCTCGATCCTGCCCATCACCTGGGCCTACATCAGGATGATGGGCCCCGAGGGACTACGTGCGGCGTCGCTGACCGCGATCGCGTCGGCCAACTACATCGCCCGACGCCTCCACGAGTACTACCCGGTGCTCTACACCGGCGAGAACGGCATGGTCGCCCACGAGTGCATCCTCGACCTGCGGGGAATCACGAAGGCCACCGGTGTCACGGTCGACGATGTCGCGAAGCGGTTGGCGGACTACGGCTTCCACGCGCCGACGATGAGCTTCCCGGTGGCGGGAACGCTCATGGTCGAGCCAACGGAAAGCGAGAGCCTCGCCGAAGTGGATGCGTTCTGCGAGGCGATGATCGCGATCCGCGCCGAAATCGATCAGGTCGGCAGCGGCCGATGGCCCGCCGACGACAATCCGCTGCGTGGCGCCCCGCACACCGCCGAAAGCCTGCTGGTTGACGATTGGTCGCACCCGTATACGCGCCAGCAGGCCGCATATCCGCTCGGGAATGCCTTCCGACCCAAGGTGTGGCCGCCCGTGCGACGGATCGATGGCGCGTATGGTGATAGAAACCTAATCTGTTCATGTCCACCAGTGGAGGCTTTCGCCTGATGTCCCGAATTGCAGTCGCGGCGGCCTTGCTCGTCATCGGCTGGTCGGCATCGACGTCTGTGGCCCACGCCGAGCCCGACCCGTCGCCGACGCCTTCGCCCCACGGCGGGGGTGGAGCGCCGGGCCCGGCACAACCCGGCGCGGAAGCCGCGCCGCCGCCCGGTCCGCTGACGAGCTTCGGTGACGGCACCTATCAGGTCGGCACCCAGATCCTGCCCGGCGTGTACCAATCGGCCGGGCCGGTCGAGGGCGGCGTCTGTTACTGGAAGCGCACGAATGGTCAGGGCACCCTCGCCAACGCCATGAGCAAACAGCCGCAGACCGTGCAGATCCAGGCAGGCGACACCACCTTCAAGACCAGCCAATGCCAGGACTGGCAGAAGACCGACGCCCCGCCGCCGGCTAGGCCGAATCCCGGCGAAGTGCTGGGCTCGCTGGGCAGTCTCATCGGAGGCGGCGCCGCACCCGCCGGCGGTTGATAATCTCCAAGCCATGATCCCACCGGAGGTGGTGGCGTGGCGGCGGGCGGGTCGATACGTCGATACCGCCGTCGGCTCCATCTTCGTGCGGTCAGGCGACGGAGACGACCCCATAATTCTTCTGCTGCACGGCTATCCGTCGAGCTCGTTTGACTACCGCTCGGTGGTCCCACGGTTGGAGGGCCGCGCGTGGCTGACGCTCGACTTCCTGGGATTCGGGCTGTCAGACAAGCCGCGGCCCCACCGCTACAGCCTGTTCGAGCAGGCCGACATCGTGCAGCAGGTAGTGGCAGACGCCGGCGGCGGACCGGTGCAGTTGATCGCACACGACATGGGTACGTCGGTGGCGACGGAGTTGTTCGCGCGAGACACCGACGGCCGCTTGCCGTTTGAGTTGCAGCGGGCCGTGATCACCAATGGCAGCGTCATCCTGGAGCGCGCCAGTCTTCGGCCCAGTCAGAAACTCCTGCGCGGCCCACTCGGCCCCCTGATCGCGCGTTTCGTCAACCGCGGCGGGTTTATCCGCGGCTTCGGCCGGCTGTTCAGCGACGACCACCCGCTATCGGCCGTGGAAGCCGAGGCGCAGTGGGCGTTGTTGTCCTACAACGACGGCGCAGCGATCGCGCATCTGCTCATCTCCTATCTCGAGGAGCGGGTCAAGCATGCCGCGAGATGGCATGGCGCGGTGCGTGATTGGCCCAAGCCGTTGAGTTTCCTGTGGGGCCTGCGGGACCCGGTCGCGACCGCGGCCGTGCTCGACGGGTTACGTGAGCTTCGGCCACACGCGGAGGTCATCGAGCTGGCGGGCGTCGGACACTACCCCCAAGTGGAGGTGCCTGACGAGTTCGCCCGTGGCGCATTGCGACTCCTCGCCTCGTCTGGCTAGCTGAGGAACGTGGTGATCGCTGTCGTCAGGTCTGGGGAATCCGACGTCGACAGGTTCTGGTAGCGGCCGCCGCTGGCCTGCGCGACCGCCTCCCACGCTGCGCGGTCGCTGTCGGTGCCGAAGTCGATCACGTTGATCGCGATCGGTCGCGCGGGATCGACGGTGCGCCGGACGTAGTCCTGCAGGCCACCGCCGTCCAGGGTCTGATCGGTGTGCGGGCCCGCCGTGATCACCAGAATCGAATTCGTCTGCCCTTGACGGTATTTCGCAAGCGCCTCGTCGTAGATCATCCGCAGCGTGGTAAACGACACCGCTCCGCCGCCCGAGGCCGTCTGCTGGTCCAGCGCGGCGGCCAGCGCGGCCGAGCGCGGCTTGCCGTCGACGGGATCGGACAGCGGACCCGTGGTGACCTCCGGTCGGCCTTCGACGCCGTCGAAGGTCCACAACCCGACCGCGGCGGTGGGCGGCATCGCCTGCAGCCGGGCGCCGAGTGCCGCGACTACGTTGGCCAGCCGGGTCTTGCCGCCTTCCTGGTTATTCATCGACTGGTCGAGCATGATGGTGACCGCCGGGTTGCCCGCCGGCGCGGTCAGCGCGTTGGCCAGGGTGGCCCTCATCGCCGAGTCACCCACCGACAACGGCGCCGACACCGGCGCGAAGTTCGTGACGTCGCTCTTGGGCATGTCGCCGCCCTCGGTGCGGAAGCCGAGCTTGGCCAGTTCGGTGAGCTGCTCGGGCTTGCGTAGGAAGCGTGAGAACTCGCTGGCGGCGGCGACCTGTTCCTGCGACAGCCACGAGCCCTTGAGTAGAACCGTCGGATAGTCGGCTATCGCGGTCGGACCCGGCGGCAGCCACGACGCCACAACGTTTTTCGCATCGGGGAGCGAGGTGCTGCGCTGATAGAGCTGCTGCTCGGTGGTGACCACCGCGTGCACCGGCGCCGCGGCCGGATCGTTCGCGGTGAGCAGTGCGTCCATCGCCGTTTTCGCCGTGGTGTCGGCGAGCTTGGGCTGCGCCGACATCAGCGTGTTGACTGCGCCCGTGCCCGCAGTCGGGGCCGCGCCGGCGGGCGCGGATGCCGCAGCGACCGCCTCGGCGGCGAGGTAGGACGCGTCGCTGTTCCCGCTTCGCGGAAGCGCCAGCCGCAGCGACCCCCAACCGGGCATGTTCAGGTCGTTGAGCGAGTTCGGGTTGCTCTGCAGTCCTGGCAGTGTGCCCCAGTTCTGTTGCGCAAGAACGTTTTTGAGCTGTGGGCGGACGACAAGCACCACCGGGGAGGTGACCAGTGAGCGGCTGTCGTCGACCGCTTGCTCGCCGGCCACCGCTTCGAGGCGGGCCTGCGAGACCGAACTGCCGGGGATCCACAACGCGGGGCGTTCGCCGAGCCCGGCCGGCCAGCTTCCGACGAACCCGTTGACCACCTGGTCGGAATCGGCCGGCTTGACGTCCAGCGCCACACAGCTGTCGCCGACCGGGTTGGCCGTCTCGTTGAATTTCTTGGCCAGCGAGGAGATGGCGTCCGCGATGGACTGATCGGCGACGACGGGAACCGCCTTCTGCCCGTCGACGCACCGCGCCGAAGCCAGCGTCGACCGGTCGGACAGCGCGTCACCGAAGAAGCGCCACAGGATGAAAGCAGCCACCACCACAACGACCGCAATCAGCGCGCCGATGACTCCCCAGCTGACGCCCCGGCGCCCCGTCTGAACCGCCCGGTGGCTGCCGGTCCACTCGCCGCCCTCCCACTCACCGGAGTGCTGCCCTCGGGAAGGCCTCGGCGGGGGTGTACGCCCGGTGAACGAGAGGCTTTCGGTGGAGCTGTGGTAATCCGGCTCGTCGTCGCCTTCGTCATCGTCGCCGGGCTGCAGATACTCGGGCAGATCGGAGTATCCATCGGAGTAGACGGCGTCCGGATAGCTGTCTTCTTCGAAACCACCGCGATAGTCGTCTGGCGACACCAGCGGTTGGTCGAACGACTCGGTGGCATCGCCTGCCCCTTCGGGGACACCGCCTGAGGACTCCTCAGGGTCGGGAATGCTGTGCCTACCCACTCCTGCGCCTGCGTCCTCTCCGTTCGTCGACCACTACTGGCAGGTCACCCGCCACGGGCGAAGTCTATCGAGCTTGCGGAACAACCCGGTCAGCCGGCGTTCCCGGGGTTTGCTGCTTTGAACTCGCGCCTGCGCCTGTGCAGGATCGGCTCGGTGTATCCATTGGGCTGCTGGGTCCCCGACAGGATCAACTCCTGCGCAGCCTGGAACGCGATGCTGCCGTCCGGGTCGGGCGCCATCGGCCGGAACTCCGGGTCGGCGGCGTTCTGCTCGTCGACCTTGGCTGCCATCCGGCGCAGGCTCGCCTTGACGTCTTCCTCGGTGATGACGCCGTGGCGCAGCCAGTTCGCCAGCAACTGGCTCGAGATCCGCAGCGTGGCGCGGTCCTCCATCAGCGCAACGTCGTGGATGTCGGGCACCTTCGAGCAGCCGACACCCGCGTCGATCCAGCGCACCACGTAGCCCAGGATCGACTGGCAGTTGTTGTCGACCTCTTCTCGGATCTCTTCCGGCGCCCACGCCAGCTCCTTGGCCAGCGGGATGGTGAGCAGCTCATCGACCGTGGTCCTGGTCTTGCCCTGCAACTCCTCCTGCACCGCGAACACGTCGACCTGGTGGTAGTGCATCGCGTGCAGGGTGGCCGCGGTGGGCGAGGGCACCCACGCCGTGGTGGCGCCGGCCTTCGGCTGGCCGATCTTCTGCTCGACCATGTCGGCCATCAGGTCGGTCATGGCCCACATGCCCTTCCCGATCTGCGCCTTGCCGGAGAAACCCGCGGCCAGGCCGACATCGACGTTGGCGTCCTCGTAGGCCTTGATCCACGTCGTGCTCTTCATCGCGCCCTTGCGGATCATCGGGCCGGCTTCCATCGAGGTGTGGATCTCGTCACCGGTGCGGTCGAGGAAGCCGGTGTTGATGAACACCACGCGATCGGCGGCGGCCTTGATGCAGGCCTTCAGGTTGAGGGTGGTGCGGCGCTCCTCGTCCATGATGCCGACCTTGAGGGTGGTCGGCGGCAGGCCAAGCACGTCCTCGACACGGGCGAACAGCTCGCAGGTGAACGCCACCTCGTCGGGTCCGTGCATCTTCGGCTTGACGATGTAGATCGAACCGGTGCGGCTGGCGAGCAGCGGCCCATTCTTGGCGGCACCGTCGTCGTCCGCCTTCAGCCCGTGCATCGCGATCAGGCTGGTGAACAGGGCGTCCTGGATGCCCTCGGGCACCTCGTTGCCGTCAGCCCCGTCCTCGTTGAACACGATGGCGTCGTTGGTCATCAGGTGCCCGACGTTGCGAACGAACAGCAGACTGCGGCCCGGCAGCGTGAGTTCTCCGCCGTCGGGCGTCTTGTAGGTGCGATCGGAGTTGAGCACCCGGGTGAAAGTCTTGTCGCCCTTGGTGACCTCCTCGGAGAGATCGCCGCGGTTCAGCCCCAGCCAGTTGCGGTAGCCGAGGACCTTGTCGTCGGCGTCGACGGCGGCCACTGAGTCCTCGAAGTCGAAGATCGTGGTAACGGCCGACTCCAACACGACGTCCTTGATGCCGGCCTTATCGGTCTTGCCGACGGGCGACTGCGGGTCGATCAGGATCTCGATGTGCAGCCCGTTGTTGACCAGCAGCACCGACCACTGGGGGGAGCCGAGCTCACCGGTGTAACCGACGAACTTCTCCGGGTTGGCCAGGTTCACCTCGCCGTCGGCGGTGGAGATCTGCAGGCGGCCGTCCTCGAGGCTGAGGCCGGTGGCGTCGGCCCATGACCCGGACTCCAACGGCACCGCTTCGTCGAGGAAGTTGCGGGCGTAGGCGATGACCTTGTCACCGCGCACCTTGTTATAGCTCGTGCCCTTCTCGGCGCCGTCCTCCTCTGATATCACGTCGGTGCCGTACAGCGCGTCGTACAGCGAGCCCCAACGGGCGTTTGCGGCGTTGAGCGCAAACCGTGCGTTGAGCACGGGCACCACCAGCTGCGGACCCGCTGTCCTGGTGATCTCGTCGTCGACGCCGGAGGTGGTGATCGTGAAATCTTCGGGCTCGGGCAGCAGGTAGCCGATTTCGGTGAGGAACTGCTTGTAGGCCTCGGGGTCGAGCGGCTCGATGACCCGGTGCCGGTGCCACTTGTCGATCTGGGCCTGCAGCTCGTCGCGGCGGGCCAACAACTCCTGGTTCTTGGGGGTCAGATCGGCGACGACCTTGTCGACGCCCGACCAGAACGTGTCGGGATCGATTTCGGTCCCCGGCAGCGCCTCGTTGTTGATGAAGTCATACAACGTCTGGGCGACGCGTAGGTTCCCTACCGTCACACGCTCGGTCATCTCGTTCCTCCCTCGGCGGTATGGCGCCACGCGGCACCTGCCGTTTGTCCAGCTTACCCGCGAGTAGCTGGGCTAACTCCCCGCGGCGGCCATGGCGGCCTCCAGCAGTTGCTGACAGCGATCGGCGATCGCGGCCCGCAGCGGGGCGGCCCGCACGGCGATGTCCTGCTGCTCGCGGATGTAGGCGGCCCGTCCGGCAGGAGATTCGATCGCGATCGGGTCGAAACCGTACCCGACGAGGTCATAGGGGCTCGCACGCATGTCGAGTTCGCGGGCGTCGGCGGCCAGCGCCAGCGCGTCGAACAGCAATTCGGACTCGATCAGCGGACCGAGTTTGTAGCACCACTTGTACAGGTCCCTACGGTTTCATTCGAATATACGAAGCCGCCAGTCCGGTTATTCACCCAGCGCATTGCGCCCAATCCATCTAGGTTCCTAGAGATTTGAGGTTAGCTCCAACTGCCGGCGACCCGGCACGGCAGCCGTAGGAGAGTAGGGCTGCCGGATAGATCGACCCGGCGACAGGACGGCAAAATAGCCAGGCCCGTCGGCGCAATTGCTCACTGCCAGAGTAATATCCGTGCGATGCTCGACCCGGAAGAATGGTTGCCGCGCCGGGACCACCACCGGAGAAGGGTCCGGGCGCTGCTCGACCCATACCTGCGGCTGCGCAAAGCTGGCCAACCGCATCCGGTCATCGACTTCCTGTTCACTTACTACACCCTCACGCCTGGACAGCTGCGGCGATGGCACCCCGGGTACGGGGTCACGCTGGCCGGTCAGGAATCAGAGGAGTATGCGAACCTTCGCGGCTACCGACGAACTCCCTCCGGTGTCGCTGTCGATCCCGCGCACCTCGAAAAGCGCTGGGGCACAGTCGAATACATCATCCATCTGCTGGAGCAGACGGCGAACAGGCCTCCAAATTTCGGCTGCTTCGGGTTGCACGAGTGGGCGATGGTCTATCGGGCCCGACCCGGTGAACTCCGCCACGGGTTGCCCCTCCGCTTAGGCGATGGCGGCACCGATGCCGTCGTGGAGTCATTGCCGCTGCGGTGTACCCATTTCGACGCCTTCCGGTTTTTCACCGACCCGGCCGTGCGCCGCAACACGCGAATGCTGAGCCGCGAAACGCAGATGGCGAACGAACAGCCGGGCTGTCTTCATGCCGGAATGGATCTGTACAAGTTCGCGGGCAAGCTGCTCCCACTAGTGGGATCTGACCTGTTATGGGACGCGTTCGAGTTGGCTTTCCAGGCAAGGGAACTCGACATGCGGGCCTCCCCGTACGACCTGAGCGCCTTCGGATATACGCCAGTGCCGGTCGAAACGGGGGAGGGCCGGGCGGCGTACGTGCGGCAGCAGACCGGGTTAGCGCGCCGCGCTGCCGCTGTCCGGGCCAAGCTACTCACCCGATGCCAAGAGCTACAGCGGGCTCGCTCGAAATGAGTGCAATTGGCTTGTGCTACGGCGCACGCTTCCGCGACTAACTGGTTAGCCGTCGCCGATGAGCGGAGTAGCACGACCCGACCTGCTGGCGGTCCGCCACACGCAGCAGATCACCGCCCGTACCCCGAGCGGGATACGGGCGGTGACGTGCCACACTAGCGGAGTTTAAAGTCCTCCGAGCGCCGCCAGGATCCGGTTGAGCAGGTCGATAACCTGACCCAGCGTCCCTGGCACTCCTGGTCCACCGGCGAGACTACATAGCAGGTCGCCTAGGATCCCGCCACCTGGGGTCGCTGTGATAACCAAGTGAACCTGGTCAAGATGGACGTTCAGTCCTAGCAGAGTCAGGTCGAGCGGTCCCAGTGTCAGGTTGAGGACCTGACAAGTCGCCTGCTGGACGTCGGTGACGGGCAACGCGACCTGCTGGTCGACCTGCCGTGGGTTATTGCCTTGGCCTTGGCCCGGCGTCATGAGGGTACCGGTAAGTTGGCCGACGACGTCCGCTCCCTTCGGAGCAGACGAGGCCTGGGCACTACTCGCCGTAAACTGGCCGTTGAACTTCTCCCCGTTCGGGCCCGTTCCAGTCACCTTGACGGTGTTCTTCGCGCCCACGCCAGGCGGTGCGGCCGTAGCGGTGCTCGCGGCGCCGAGGGCGCCCATGCACGCGATCATTGCGGCGCTCACCGCAAGGATGAGCAGCCTTATTAGTCGTGACATGCCTTTTCTCCCTTTTCAGATTCCGATTCCAGATGACCGGGCCTGCGCCGTCGCAGCGCAGCCCATAGGACCGAACCCTGACCCCCCTGTGGGACACGCTTCCCATCCCCGGGAATGGGGCTAGCCACTAACTAGCGGTTTAAACCCGGGTCGACGAGATTTATTGACGCCATCGTTCGGACCGACGCCTAATACTCATGTTCAGGTCGGTTTTATGGTGCTAGTGATCAGATCGATCAATGCATTGAAAACGTCGCTTGGCCAGGCGCAAGCACAGATACGAGTCCCGCGGGTGCCGAAGAGCCACAGTCGGCGTGGGCGAGTAGAACCCACCATCTTCGTGTTGCGGCCTGACCTCCGCGACGCTTTTAACCCACGGCAACGTCTGCGATGAACCGCATAGTGTCCACCCGCGCTCGCAGGTACTCGGCGGTCACCGTCACACCCGCCGGGTGGGCGCCGTATCCGGTGCGGCCGAGGTAGCGCCGCGCCGCGGCGCTGTCGCCTCCGTCGAGCAATGTGCCGAAGCCGGGATGCCACACGCGCAGTTGGCGCGGTCGCAGGCTGTAGTGGCGAAAGCGGAAGTCCCACACCGAATGTGCCTCGCCGGCGTGAGCGCGTTGCAGATGGGGCGCGAGGAACCGCTCGACCCGTCGACGGTATGTCTCCCGCCGCGCGATCCAGTCGACCTCGGCGAGCACGGTGTCAATCATCGTGGCTCCGATGCCGCATCGTCCCGACGAGGTCTTCCACCAGGTCCTCGAGTGCCACGATCGCCGTCACGCTGCCGTCGTCGGCGGTGACCAGGGCCAGGTGGCTGTTGCTGCGGCGCAACCGTGACAGCGCATCGGGCAGCGGGGTGGAGGCAGGCACCTGGGGCAGCGGGCGGACCATCGACAGGTCGACGACGGCGTCGGCGTCGGCGACCAGGCTCAGCACGTCCTTGATGTGCACGTAGCCGATGAACTGGTCATCGCTGCCGACCACCGGGAAACGCGAGTAGCCGCTGTCCTGCAACGCCTGTTGGATCGCGCTCACGCGGGGCCCGCGGCCGTCGGCGGCCGCCGCCACGGCGTGCACCTCACGCAGCGGGATCGCCACGTCCGACACGGCCCGGGTGCGGATCTGCAGCGCGCGCGACAACCGGTTGTGCTCCTCGGGGTCGAGCAGTCCCTCGCTCAACGACTCGGCGATCATCTCGGACAGCTCGACGGTCGAAACGGTGTTCTCCAGTTCGGGTTTCGCCTTGATGCCCACCGCGCGCAGCGTCACGTGCGCACACCAGTCGTAGACCGCGATGACGGGGCGCGCCATTCGGACCCAGGCCAGATACGGCGGCACCAGCAGCATGGCAGCCGATTCGGGCCCCGCGATCGCGATGTTCTTCGGCACCATTTCGCCGAGCAGCACGTGCAACACCACCACGACGGTGATCGCGATGACGAACGACACGGTGTGCAGCACCGCGTCAGGCACGCCGAGGAGGTCGAACGGCTTCTCGAGCAGGTGCGCCACCGCCGGTTCGCCGACGCGACCGAGCAGGATCGAGCAGATCGTGATGCCCAACTGCGCGCCGGCCAGCATCAGCGACAGGTTCTGGCCGGCGCGGATCACGATGACCGCACGGCGCTTGCCCTGCTCGGCGAGGGCTTCGAGGCGGTCGCGGCGCGCGGATATCAGCGCAAACTCGGCGCCGACGAAGAACGCGTTCGCCGCGAGCAGCAACACCGTGAACAGCACGCCGAAGATGTCGCCGCCCATCAGCGCCTACCGCCCTGCTCGTCGAGGTCGCTGCGGCGGCCGAGCTTGGTCAGCTCGAGCAGGTCGATGCGCCTGCCGTCCATCCGCACGACCGCGGCCTGCCAGCGCACCGGGTCGTCGATCGGACTGTCGGGATCGAACGCCGTCAACTCGACCGCTTCACCGGGTTTGGGGATGTGCCCCAGCTCCTGCATCACCAGGCCGCCGATGGTCTCGTATTCGCCTTCGGGAGCGCGGAACCCGACCGTTCCGGCCACCTCGTCGGTGCGCAGCAGCCCCGAAACACGCCAACTGTCGCGGCTCATCCGCAACACGTCGGGGGTGACGTCGTCGTGCTCGTCGCGCACGTCACCGACGATCTCCTCGATCAGGTCCTCCATGGTCACCATCCCCGCGGTGCCGCCGTATTCGTCGGCCACCAGCACCGTCTGCAGCCCGCTGGACCGGATCTCGGCCATGACGTCGTCCCCGTCGAGCGTCGAGGGCACCACCGGCACCGGTATGGCCAGACCCGCGAGCTGAGTGCGCGGCCGGTCCTGCGGCGGCACCTCGAACACGCCTTTGACGTGCACCAGCCCAATGGTCTCGTCAAGGTCGCCCTCGACGATCGGAAACCGCGACAGGCCGGTCTCCATCGCCAACTCGATGAGATCGGCGACGTTCTGCTCTGCCTGGAGCACCTCGATCTTGGATCGGGGTGTCATCAGCTCCTCTGCGGTGCGCGACCCGAATTGCAGCGAACGGTCCACCAGCGCGGCCGTGATCGGGTCGAGCGCCCCGCGCCGCGCAGAGTTACGCACCAGGGACCCGAGCTCCTGAGGAGATCGCGCCGACCGCAGCTCCTCGGCGGGTTCGATGCCCAGCCGGCGCAGGATCCAGTTGGCGGTGCCGTTGGTCAGCTTGATGACCGGGGTGAACAACATCGAGAACAGCACCTGCGGGCCTGCCACCATGCGAGCGGTCTCCACCGGTTTGGCCACGGCGAGGTACTGCGCGACCAACTCGCCGAAGACCATCGAAACCGACGTGGCGATCAGCAGCGACAACACCAGCGCGAGGCCGGCGGCGATGTTCTCGGTCAGGGCCACCGAGGCGAAGACGGGTTCGAGCAGGCGCGCGATGAGCGGCTCAGCGAGGTAGCCGGTGATCAGCGTGGTAAGCGAGATCCCGACCTGCGCGCCGGACAGCTGGAACGACAGGGTCTTGTGGGCCCGCTTGACCAGGTGGTCGCGGGTTCCGCCGGCGCGGGCGTTGGCGTCGACCGTGCTGCGCTCGAGGGCGGTCAGCGAGAACTCCGCGGCTACGAACACCGCTGTGCCCGCGGTGAGGACGATGAAGGCGAGCAGCGCCAGCAGGGTGTAGACGACGCTCATCGCGTCCTCGTGGAAGGGTCGCCGGGCAGCAGGCCCGGCCAGCTAGAAGAGGGCTCGGCTCCGGCTTCGGGGTCGGCTCCGGTCGGGTTTCCTGGCATTGCCGGGGCTGGCCCCTCGGCCCGAAAGCTCACGGCCTCAACGGGTGCCTGCGGCACAGGTTGCCTTTCTGATCCACGACCGGTGAAAGTCTCATGTTAGCCGGTCGGCCCCGATCGGCTAACTCACCAGCCGGTCGGCAGCGGGTGTCCCTCGGCGAAGCCAGATGCCGACTGCACGCCCAGCACGGCCTTGTCATGCAGCTCGGCGAGGGTCGCTGCGCCGACGTAGGTGCAGGTGCTGCGCACGCCTGAGGTGATGTGGTCGAGCAGATCCTCCACCCCGCCGCGGGACGGATCGAGGCCCATCCGCGACGTGGAGATCCCTTCCTCGAACAGCGCTTTGCGGGCCCGGTCGAACGCGCTGTCGCCCGCGGTACGCGCGGCCACGGCGCGCTTGGAGGCCATCCCGTAGCTCTCCTTGTACGGCTGGTTCTCGCGGTCACGCATGAGGTCGCCGGGGGATTCGTAGGTGCCGGCGAACCATGACCCGATCATCACGTTGGACGCGCCTGCCGCCAGCGCCAGCGCGACGTCGCGGGGATGACGGACGCCACCGTCGGCCCACACGTGGGCGCCGAACTGTCTTGCCGCCGAAGCACATTCGAGCACTGCTGAGAACTGGGGGCGGCCGACGCCGGTCATCATCCGGGTAGTGCACATCGCGCCGGGCCCGACGCCGACCTTGACGATGGACGCGCCGGCGCTGATCAGGTCCCGGGTGCCTTCGGCTGACACCACGTTGCCCGCAGCCAGCGGCACACCCAGGTCGAGCGAGGCCACCACCTTGATCGCATCGAGCATCTTGACCTGATGCCCGTGGGCGGTGTCGATCACGAGCAGGTCGATGCCGGCCTCGGCCAGCGCGCGGGCCTTGGCCCCGACGTCGCCGTTGATGCCGATCGCCGCCGCCACCCGCAACCGGCCCTGCGCGTCGGTGGCGGGGGTGTAGATGCCGGCCCTGATCGTCGCGGTGCGGGTCAGCACACCGGCCAGGGTGCCGTCCGCCGCGGTCATCACCGCCACGTCGACCGCGGCGTGTTCGAGCAGGTTGAACACCGTGCGTGAATCAGTGCCGACGGGGGCGGTGACGAAATCGGTGATTGCGATGTCGCGCACGCGGGTGAACCGGTCGACCCCGACGCAGTTGGCTTCGGTGACCAAACCGATGGGGCGGCCCTCGAAGACCACCACCGCCGCGCCGTGGGCACGTTTGTGGATCAGCGCGGTCGCGTCGGATACCGAGTCGTCGGGGACCAGGGTCACCGGGGTGTCGACGACGAGATCGCGGCTCTTGACGAAGCCGACGGTCTCCTTGACCGCCGAGATCGGAAGGTCTTGCGGTAGAACGACGATGCCGCCGCGGCGGGCCACCGTCTCGGCCATCCGGCGGCCTGCGACCGCGGTCATGTTCGCCACGACGACGGGAATGGTGGTGCCGGAGCCGTCCGACGTCGACAGGTCGACGTCGAACCGCGAGGCCACATCCGACCGGCCGGGGACGATGAAGACATCGTCGTAGGTCAGGTCGTAAAGGGGCTTCTGGCCATCGAGAAATTTCATCGCCGACCAGTCTAGTTTTCTTACCAGAGCCTGCGGTCAGATCGCTTTGCGGGCTTGTTTCGCGATCTCACCGCAGACTCGAGGTTTGGTCAGGCTTCGACTTCGCTGCGGTCGCCGCTCCACAGCGTGTGGAACTTCTTGTCGCGGTCGGCGTCGATCCGGCCGTAGGTGTGGGCGCCGAAGTAGTCGCGCAGCCCTTGGGTCAGTGCCGCAGGCAGCCGCTCGGTGCGCAGCGCGTCGTAGTACGAGAGCGCCGAGCTGAACCCCGGAATCGGGATACCGAGCTGGGTCGCGGACACCACGACGCGACGCCAGCCGTCGATCGCCGACTCGATGGCGCTGCGGAAGTAAGGCGCGACGATCAGCGTCGGCAGGTCCGGGTTCTCATCGAACGCCTCCTTGATGCGATTGAGGAACTTCGCCCGGATGATGCAACCGCCGCGCCAGATGGTGGCAAGGTCGCCCGGCGTGATGCCCCAGTCGTACTCGGCGCTGCCGGCCTGGATCTGGTTGAAGCCCTGTGCGTAGGCGATGATCTTGGAGGCGTACAGCGCCTGTCGGACGTCTTCAATGAATTTCCCTGCGTCGCTGGGTTTTTCACCGAGATCACCCGATGCCAGGCCGGTGGTGGCTTCGCGCTGTGTCACCGATCCGGACAGTGCACGCGCGAACACCGCTTCCGCGATGCCCGTCACCGGCACACCGAGGTCGAGCGCCGACTTCACCGTCCAGCGACCGGTGCCTTTCTGCTCGGCCTCGTCGAGAATCACGTCGACGAGCGGCTTTCCGGTACGCGCGTCGGTCTGGCGCAGCACCTTCGCGGTGATCTCGACCAGAAAGCTGTCGAGATCGCCTTTGTTCCACTCGTCGAAGACATCGGCGATCTCACCGGCGGACTTGCCGAGGCCGTCGCGCAGCAGCTGATAGGCCTCGCCGATGAGCTGCATGTCCGAGTACTCGATGCCGTTGTGCACCATCTTCACGAAGTGGCCTGCACCGTCGGGTCCGATGTGGGTGCAGCACGGCACGCCGTCCACGTGCGCGGAGATCTCCTCGAGCAGCGGACCCAGCGACTCGTACGACTCGGCCGGTCCGCCCGGCATGATCGACGGGCCGTTCAGCGCGCCCTCCTCGCCGCCGGAAATGCCCGCCCCGACGAAGTGCAGGCCGCGCTCGCGCATCGCCTTCTCACGGCGAATCGTGTCGGTGTACAACGCATTTCCGCCGTCGATGATGATGTCGCCCTCTTCGAAGGCGTCGGCGAGCTCGTTGATAACGGCGTCGGTGGGGTCGCCGGCCTTGACCATGATCAGCGCGCGTCGCGGCTTCTGCAGCGCGGCCGCGAACTCGGCGATCGTCTCGGAGCGCACGAACTTGCCCTCGGAGCCGTGTTCATCGAGCAGCGCGTCGGTCTTGGCCACCGAGCGGTTGTGCAGAGCGACGGTGTAGCCGTGACGGGCGAAGTTCCTCGCGATGTTGGATCCCATCACGGCCAGGCCGGTGACGCCGATCGCAGCGGTGCCATTGGTTGATTCGGACGAGCTCACAGACTAGAGCCTTTCGTTGTTTTGTTGTGACGCAGGGAATTTCGGTAACCGAACGGCCAGGGCCTACGCGATGAACAGTCGATGGAGTTCGGTCAGCCACGGCACCGCCAGCGCGACCGTGGGCACGACGAGCACGGCCGCCGCCGCGAGATACGCACCGATGGCCACCGCGATGCTGTTGCCGCGGCCGCCGAGGCGACGTACCCGCAGCACGGTCGTCGGCCCGCCGGCGGCCAGCGCACCTGCGGGGGCGCGACCTTCGGCGCATGTGACCAGGGCGCGGGCCAGGGGAGTGGGGCCTGCGGCGCGCACCGCGGCGTCGTCGGCGAGCAGTTCGATGAGCAGCCGCACCGCGTCCAATGCGCTGGCGCTGCGGACGAACCGCGGGAAGGCCGCGTGCACCGCGGTGAACATCTCGAGCACCAGGTCGTGACGGGCCCGCAGATGGGCGCGTTCGTGGGACAGGATGGCCGTCACCTCGCTGTCCGCCAGCGCGGTGAGCGCCCCCTGGCTCACCACGACGCGGCTGCGCACACCGGGCAGGCAGTAGGCCAAGGGCAGGTCCACGTCGAGGATGCGCAGCCAGCTTTTCTGCGACCTGCCAACGAGATCGACCACCATGCGGTGGTGCGCCCTGCGGCGTCGCGTCGCGATCGCGACCTGGATGACGGCGATCATCAGCCGGGCGCCGATCAGCAGGGTTAGGGCGAAGACCAGGACATAGGTGATCCACAGCGGCCAGCCGAGCACTTCTATCTCGCTGGTGATGGTCGCCGTCGGCCTGCCGTCGGAACCGGGCACGAACAGCCGGCTGGCGATCGCGATACCGGCGCTGAACGCCGAGAGCACCGCGGCCAGCGCGATGGACTGCCACAACACGATGGCCGCTCGGGGCGCCCGCATCGGCCATGTGGCCCGGGCCAGCACTGCCGGAACGGGTCCGACCAACAGCAGCGCGACGACGGTGAAGGCCAGGGCGGACACGCTGTTAGTGTCCCTCAGTGACCGGCCGGACCGCCACTAGGTGGGGGCATTTGGTGCTTGGTCTCCAACTCGGCCAGCGCGCGCCGGAGCGCGGCGGCCTCCCCGGCGCCGACCCGCTCGACGAAATGCACCAGCGCGGCCTCACGGCTGCCGGAATCCGCGGCCTGGTCCAGGGCGTCGACCATGAGCCCCGCGACGAGCTCGTCGCGGCCGTGCGTCGGCGCATACCGATGGGCACGGTCGTCACGGTGCTGAATGACGAGGTTCTTTTTGGCCAGCCGCTGGAGCACGGTCATGATCGTGGTGTAGGCCAGATCCCGCTGGGCCGACAACGCCTCGTGTACCTGGCGCACGGTTTGCGGCTCGTGCGATGCCCACAGATGGTCCATCACCGCGCGTTCGAGGTCGCCTAGACGCGTCAACTTGGCCACTTTCCGTTCATCTCCACACGAGCGATTCATACAGGGTACTACGGCGTTACTACCGTGCGTCGTATCCAAATCGGACTCTTTCGTTTTACGGCCGTGCCCGGCACCCAAGCACCCCGCATAGCCCTCCGGTTACCTGAATGTGAGTCCGGTCACAGGGACTGGCCACTCCCCACGCCGCAGCTATAGTAAGGCTAACCTAACTCTAGCGGAGGTGCTCATGACGGTCGTGGTCGACGACCCCCTGATCGCGGGAATGGCCATCGCCCGGACGCTGCCTTTGCACGAGTCGAGCATGCGGCTGCGCCAGCTCTACCCCGAGTGCCCGCGGGTGTACGGCGTCGCGGTGATGTCCGACTTGAGCCGGCGCCGATGGTGGCCACTGCAGGAGGCGCTCACCACCGACCGGCTCGCAGAGATGTTCAGCCTCGGCGCGCTGGAGATGGACAGCCCGGCGGCCGCCGCTCAGCAGCTGGCCACGACAATGGCCCACGTCGTCATCGGGCGGGTGATACCGCTTCTTGTGTTGGAAGGCCGGGCTTGGGACGCCGGCCTGGAGAACCTCTGGGTCCACGTCGACTCCGAGGGCGCGATCGACTGGGTCGGCGTCGTCGATCCGACAGTGCGCGCGCTGCCCGATGATCCGTTTTTCCAGGGTCGAAGATCTCGCGGCGTCGGCGCGGGACATTTCGTCCGCGACGGCATCGTCGGGCTGCCCAGCGAGGCGGCGTTGACGACCTGGATCGCCCACCGCAGTCACCGGGCGCTCGGGCCGCTGTTCGCCAAGATCGCCGAGGTGAGCGACGGCGCGATCTCCCAGGCCGCCATGTGGCACATCGTCGGCGCGGCCGTCGTCGGCGTCGCTACCCACGTTCCGCTGTTGGCCAGGTCCAGCGAGGCGACCAGCATGCGCCGTGCGCAGGCCGTGCTCGACGCGCTGGTCGGGTTCGGTCTGCCGGTGCGCGGATCCCGCGCGCGCGAGGGGCGAGAAAGGGAGGCCTTGCTCAATTAGGGCAGGCTTGCCTATCCTATAAATAGATCGACCGGACCGAGCGGTATTCCTGAGGGCTGCAGGACCCGCGGTCCACTTCGAGCGGGTCCCGTGCCACTGGCACGGGGCCCGCTCACTGTCTCAGGGGCGTTCTGTCGCCCCGCCGGCGTCCGCCCAGTCGCTGAACCCGCCGAGGTTGTACACCTCGGTGTAGCCCATCTCCTTGAGAGCCTGTCCGGCCAGCGCCGCCCGGCCGCCCGACGCGCAGTAGAGGACGACCGGCCGGTCCTTGTCGAAGTTCTTGTCGTAGTACGGCGTATCGGGGTCGGCGCGGAATTCGACCATCCCGCGGGGGATGTGCAGGGCACCCGCAACCTTGCCGCTGTTGTCGACCTCGGTGACGTCGCGCACGTCGACAACGAGCGCCCCCGCCTCCATCTTCTGCCGGGCTTCGTCAGGCGTGATGCGGGGCACGACGGCGTCGGCTGCCGCCACCAGATCCTTGACACTTTTTCCCATGCCCGACGGTAACGCGAGGCCCGCTGCGGGCGTTGGGACTTCAGGAGTGTAGACACATGGACGTGTCAACTGCGCCACCGTCGGATCTGGGTAAGGGCTTCGACAACGAACTCGGTCTGCATTACCTCGAACTCAC
Organism: Mycobacterium sp. 1274761.0; assembly: GCF_001668615.1. Classification (GTDB taxonomy): domain Bacteria; phylum Actinomycetota; class Actinomycetes; order Mycobacteriales; family Mycobacteriaceae; genus Mycobacterium. Next base: position 99,835 of record NZ_LZMC01000019.1, on the reverse strand, counting down.
ACCCGACGGTGGCACCGCCCGCCTCGAGATCACCGACAAGCTGTTGCAGCCGTGGGGCATTGTGCACGGCGGCGTCTACTGCTCGATCATCGAAAGCCTGGCCAGTGTGTCGGGGGCCATCTGGCTCAACGAGAACGGTGGCGGCACAGTTGTGGGCGTCAACAACAACACCGACTTCCTGCGGGCGATCAGAACGGGCACGGTCACCGCGGTGTCCGCCCCGATACACCGGGGCCGACGCCAGCAGCTGTGGCTGATCACGATCACCAACGACGAGGACCGCGTGGTGGCACGTGGCCAGGTGCGGCTGCAGAACCTCCCGGACGAGTAATGCAGCGTGCTGCGGAGTCGCCTGAGGCGTGGCAGCATCGCCAACTATGCGTCTGACCCCGCACGAACGGGACCGCCTGCTGATTTCCTATGCGGCTGAACTCGCCCGGCGCCGCCAGGCGAGAGGCTTGCAACTGAACCACCCCGAAGCCGTCGCGGTGCTCACCGACCACCTTCTCGAGGGCGCCCGCGACGGACGCACGGTCGCCGAACTGATGGTGAGCGGACGCGAGGTGCTCACCCGTGAGGACGTCATGGCCGGCGTCCCCGAGATGCTGCACGACGTGCAGGTCGAAGCGACGTTCCCTGACGGCACCAAGCTCGTCACCGTCCATCACCCGATTCCATGACCGAGGCAGACGACGCATCCTGGGCACCGGGACAGATCCTCTACGGCGAGGGGGATATCGCCATCAATGCCGGCCTGCAGCGGCTGACGATGGATGTGGTCAACACCGGTGACCGTCCGGTGCAGGTCGGCAGCCATGTCCACCTGCCCCAGGCCAACAGGGCGCTCGACTTCGATCGCGTTGCCGCCCACGGGCACCGGCTCGACATCCCCGCGGGCACCGCGGTGCGCTTCGAACCCGGTGTGCTGCATCAAGTTTCGCTGGTCCCGCTGAGCGGGAATCGCGAAGTCCACGGGCTGACCCTTGACCCGCCGGGCCGGCTGGACGCGTGATGACCGACCTATCGCGGGCGCGCTACGCCACGCTGTTCGGACCGACCACCGGCGACCGCCTCCGGCTGGCCGACACCGACCTGTTCGTCGAGATCACCCAAGACCGCAGCGGCGGTCCCGGGCTGGCCGGCGACGAGGCGGTTTTCGGTGGTGGCAAGGTGCTGCGCGAATCCATGGGGCAGGGTCGCGCCACCCGCGCCGATGGCGCGCCCGACACCGTCATCACCGGTGCGGTGATCATCGACTACTGGGGAGTCATCAAGGCCGACATCGGAATACGCGACGGCCGTATCGCAGCCATCGGGAAGGCAGGCAACCCGGACACCATGACCGGAGTGCATCCCGACCTGGTGGTGGGCCCGTCGACGGAGATCATCGCGGGCAACGGCCGGATCCTGACCGCGGGCGCCATCGACTGTCACGTGCATCTGATCTGCCCGCAGATCATGGACGAGGCGCTCGGCGCCGGCATTACCACCATCGTCGCGGGCGGGACAGGTCCGGCGGAAGGCAGCAAGGCCACCACTGTGACCCCGGGCGCATGGCACCTGGCCCGCATCCTGGAATCGACGGACGGCTGGCCGCTCAACGTGGCCCTGCTCGGCAAGGGCAACACGGTCAGCGCCGAGGCGATGTGGGAACAATTACGCGGCGGCGCAGCGGGTTTCAAACTCCACGAGGACTGGGGAACCACCCCCGCGGCGATCGACGCCTGCCTGACGGTCGCGGAAGCGGCCGGTGTCCAGGTCAACATCCACACCGACACACTCAACGAAATGGGCTTCGTCGAGGACACATTGAGCGCGATCGGCGGCCGGTCCATCCACGCCTATCACACTGAGGGCGCAGGCGGTGGACACGCTCCCGACATCATCACCGTCGCCGGCGAAGCGCATGTGCTGCCCAGCTCGACTAACCCGACGCGGCCGCACACCGTCAACACCCTCGACGAACACCTGGACATGCTCATGGTGTGTCACCATCTGAATCCCGGTGTGCCAGAGGATCTTGCCTTCGCCGAAAGCCGTATCCGGCCGTCAACCATCGCCGCGGAGGATCTGCTGCACGACATCGGCGCCATCTCGATGATCGGCAGTGACGCTCAGGCCATGGGCCGCATCGGCGAGGTGGTGCTGCGCACCTGGCAGACCGCGCATGTGATGAAGCGCCGCCGCGGTGCACTGGAGGGCGACGGGGCGGCCGATAACAACCGTGTCCGACGCTACGTCGCGAAGTACACCATCTGCCCGGCGATTACGCACGGATTGGACGCCGAAATCGGTTCGGTCGAGGTGGGCAAGCTCGCCGACCTGGTGTTGTGGGAGCCCGCGTTCTTCGGTGTCCGGCCGCACGCGGTGCTCAAGGGCGGCATGATCGCCTGGGCCGCGATGGGCGATGCCAACGCGTCGATCCCCACCCCGCAACCCGTGCTGCCGCGGCCGATGTTCGGTGCGGCGCCTGCCGCCGCCGCCGCGACCTCGGTGCATTTCGTTGCGCCGCAGGCAATCGAGGACAAGCTCGCCGATCGGCTTGCGGTCAATCGGCGACTGGTGCCGGTCGGCAACGTGCGCAGTGTCGGCAAGGCCGATATGCCGCGCAATGATGCGTTGCCGCGTATCGACGTGGAACCCGACACGTTCACCGTGCGCATCGACGGTGAGGTGTGGCAGGAACAGCCCGCCGTCGAGTTGCCGATGGCACAACGATATTTCTTGTTTTGATGACGAGCCTGACAACACTGTTGGCATTGTCCGACTCCCGGTTGCCGACCGGCGGACACGTCCACTCGGGTGGCATCGAGGAAGCGGTGACCAGCGGACTGGTCGCCGATCTCTCAACGCTGCGGGCATTCCTGTCTCGCCGCATCGTCACCTCGGGATCGGTGACGGCATCGGTGGCCGCTGCGGTGCACAGCGGCTCGCTGTCCTTCGCAGAGGCCGACCACGAAGCCGATGCCCGCACACCGGCGCCCGCCGCCCGACGGGCCTCTCGCGCGCAGGGGCGCGGCCTGGCCAGGCTGGCGCGCCGGGTATGGCCCGACGCCGGCTGGGACGCGCTCGGAGCCACCCCACACCTGTCGGTCGCGGCCGGCGCCGTCGGCGCAGCCTCCGGCGTGGACGCACCGCACACCGCGCTTTCGGTCGTCTACACCACGATGACCGGATCGGCGACGGCCGCACAACGGCTGCTGGCGCTCGACCCCGGCGACGTCGCCGCGCTGACATTCGAGCTGTCCCCGCTGTGTGACCGGACCGCCGAGTCGGCGTGCAAGGGGCTCACCGATCTGTCCGACCCACTGCTCGACGTGCTGGCTCAACGCCACAGCGAACGCGAGCGTCCACTGTTCGTCTCCTGAAGGGGCCCACAAAGACCATGCCACCCCATTTCATCGACGGCGCGCCGCACACGCACACCGAACGTCCCAGGCGGGTCCGCCGGCCGGGAGAACCGCTGCGCATCGGGATCGGCGGCCCAGTCGGTTCCGGAAAGACGGCACTGGTGGCGGCGCTGTGCCGGCAGCTTCGCGGCGAGCTGTCGCTGGCGGTCCTAACCAACGACATCTACACCACCGAGGACGCCGACTTCCTACGCCGCCACGCCGTTTTGCCCGACGAGCGGATCGCCGCGGTGCAGACGGGTGGCTGTCCGCACACGGCGATTCGCGATGACATCACGGCCAACCTCGACGCCGTCGACGACCTCATCGCGGCCAACGACCGGCTCGATCTGATCCTGGTCGAGTCCGGCGGCGACAACCTCACCGCCACCTTCTCCTCGGGACTGGTCGATGCGCAGATCTTCGTGGTGGATGTGGCTGGGGGAGACAAAGTTCCACGCAAGGGCGGGCCGGGCGTAACGTATTCGGATCTCCTGGTGATCAACAAGACCGATCTGGCACCGCTGGTCGGCGCGGACCTCGAGGTGATGCGCCGCGACGCCGCGGTTGTCCGGGGAGAACGGCCGACGCTGTTGATCTCGTTGACCGACGATCCGGGCGCAACTCCTGTGCTCGCCTGGATTCGCGAACAGCTGCAGGGCGCGGAGTAGGTGCGTTCCGCAGTCGAGATCGTCGCCTACCGCGACCGACCGCCCCGCATCGCGTGCTCGGGCGGTCTGGCGGCCCGCCATACGGGACCCGACACCGTCCATCTGATCTCGACGGCGGCCATCCCGCTCGGTGGCGACGCAACCCGTGTCCGCATCGTGGTGGAGGCGGGAGCGTGTCTGCGGTTGCGAAGCACGGCGGCGACCATCACGCTTCCGGGACCGCTCACCCCGGAATCGCATGCCTGGTGGTTCCTGGAGGCGGCGGGCGAGCTCGACATCGATCCGCAACCGACCGTCGTCGCGGCGGCTTCCCGTCATCTCACGTCAACGCGGTTACAGATCGGCGCAGCGGGTCGTGTTCGACTGCGGGAACGCATCCAGATCGGTAGATCGGATGAGCGGCAGGGGTTTTGGTCCGGGGCATTGCACGCCGATGTTGACGGTTCGGCGCTGTTGCGGCACCGCATCGAGCTCGGCAGGGGATCGGTGGCCGACGACGAACTCGGTACGCCGTCGGCGTGCATCAGCGAATTGCACTATCCGGACGCCGACGTGGCGACCGCCGGCGTCGCACTCGCCCTGGCCGGCGGCGGCTGCCTGGCTACCTGGCAAGGTCAGCGTCTTGCCCTCGGGCGTTAGATAGCCCCGTTAAATAGCCAACGCCGCACGCACATCCGCCTCCGAGGAAGAACCGCCGACACCGCTGGACGTGATTCGGCCCGCTTCGAGGATGAAGTAGCGCTGCGACGATTGCAGGGCGAACCCGATGTGTTGTTCGACCAGCAACACGCCCAGATCACCGCGGGCGGTCAGCGTGGTGATGGCGGCCTCGATCTCGGCCACCACCGACGGCTGAATGCCCTCGGTCGGCTCGTCGAGGATCAGGCACCTGGGTTCGGTGATCAGCGTGCGTGCGATCGCCAGCTGTTGGCGCTGGCCGCCCGACAACAGCCCGGCCCGCCGGCCGAGCAGTTCCTTCAGCGCGGGAAACAGATCGAGTTGCTCGTCGATCAGTTGCTTGCCATTCTTACGCCCGTCGGCAACCACCTGGAGGTTCTCGGCCGTGGTCAACTGGCCGAAACACTGCTGACCCTGCGGCACATACGCCAGGCCGCGGGCGACGCGTGCACTGGGCCGCAGCCGGGTGATGTCGTCGCCGTCGAAGATCACCTTTCCCGCACTGCATTTCAACAACCCGACGGCGGCGCGCAGCAGTGTCGTCTTTCCTGCGCCGTTATGACCCATCACCGCGGCGACCCCGTCGGGCGGCACCGTCAGGCTGGCGCCGTGGATGACCTCGGAACGACCGTAACCGGTGTGCACGTCAATGAGTTCGAGCATCAGTCACCCTTCTGCAGGCCTGCTGCGCCCGCTGCCGCGGTGCCCAAATAGACCTCCTGCACCTTCGGGTTGGCCTGCACCTCGGCGACCGAACCCTCGGCGATCACCCGCCCGCGGGCCAGCACCGTCACCGATGTCGCGAACGCCCGCATGAAGTCCATATCGTGTTCGACGACCACCACCGTGCGTTCTGCGCCTATGCGGCGCAACAGGTTTCCGGTTTCGGCACGCTCTTCGGTGCTCATTCCGGCCACCGGTTCGTCGAGCAACAGCACGTCGGCGTTCTGCACCAGCAGCATGCCGATCTCCAGCCACTGCTTCTGCCCGTGCGCCAGCACACCGGCGGGTTTGTCGGCCAGCTCGGCCAACCCGACGGTGTCGAGCACCTCTTCGATCAAGGGCAAGACTCCGTGGCGGCGACGCATCAGCGTCCACACCGACCGGCCGGCGCCCGCGGCGATGTCGAGGTTCTGCAACACGGTGAGCCGTTCGAAAACACTGGCGGTCTGGAACGTTCGCCCTACGCCGCTCCTGGCGATCTGGTGCACCCTCTTACCGAGCAACTCTTTGCCCGACTTGTTCACCGACCCAGTGGCCGGCACCAGCCCGGTGATCGCGTCGATCACCGTTGTCTTGCCCGCACCATTGGGCCCGATGAGGAAGCGCAGATCACCCTGGAACAGTGTGAGGTCGACGTCATTGACGGCCTTGAAGCCGTCGAAATCGACTGTCAGGTTGCGCACTTCAAGGTATTCGGTGCCCATCCCGGCGTTGCCGCCCGCCTTCGGCTCCGGTGACGTCATGACGTTACCCCCACTGTGTCGGGGTCCGGATCGACGACGGACTCGGGATGCGGCGGTGGCGCTTGAGTGCGGGGCCGCCGCCGCTTGATGAGCCCGCCGAGGCCGGCCAAACCGGCCGGAAAGAATCCGACGACGACGATGAACAACAGTCCCTGTGCGTACGTCCATTCCGACGGAAAGCGTTCGGAGAACAGCGATTGCGCCCACGCGACACCGATGGCGCCCAGCACCGGACCCAGCAGCGTAGTGCGCCCGCCGATAGCCACACCGATCAGGAAGGCGATCGATGGCACGATACCGACCTGCGACGGCGCGATGAACCCCACGATCGGTGCGAACAGGGCGCCGGCGATGGCGGCGAACAGCGCTGCGGCAGTGTAGGCAACCACCTTGATGTTGGCCGGGTCGTAGCCGAGAAACCGCACCCGCTCCTCACCGTCGCGCACCGCGACCAGCAGTTCACCGTAGCGGCTCTGCATCAGCTGGCGGGCCACGGCGACGGCGATGAGCAGGACGGCCGCCGCGATGAAGTACAGCATCCGCCGGTTCGCCGGGTCGTTGAGCGTGAACCCGAAGAACGTGCGAAACCTGTTGAGCCCGTTGCTGCCTCCAAGCCCGGTCTGCCCAACCAGCAGGATCGCCAGCGCGGCGGCGAGCGCCTGCGACAGGATCGCGAAATAGGCGCCCTTGACCCGCCGCTTGAAGACAGCCAGACCCAGTGCGGCCGCAATGGCGGTCGGCACCACCACGATGGCCAACAGGGTGAAAGCGGGGGAGGCGAACGGCTGCCAATACGACGGCAGCTCACGCACGCCCGCAATCTGCATGAAGTCGGGCACGTCGTCGCCGCGCAGTTGCGCGTCGGCGACCTTGAGGTGCATGCCCATGATGTAGCCGCCGAGCCCGAAGAACACGCCCTGGCCCAGCACCAGCATTCCGCCGCGGCCCCATGCCAATCCGATCCCGACGGCGACTATCGCAAAGCACAGGAACTTGCCCAGCAGGCTGAGCCGGAAGTCCGACAGTGCCACAGGGGCCAGCCCGAACAGCAGCACGGCCGCCACACCGAAGCCCGCCCATGTCTGCCATCGACCGAGATGAGCCCTCATGCGAGACTCCTTGTGCGAACCGTGAACAGGCCCTGCGGACGCACCTGCAGGAAGATCACGATGATGACGAAGAGGATCACCTTTGCCAGCGATGCAGTGGTGTTGTATTCGATGAACGAGTTCATAAAGCCCAACGCGAACGCCGCGATTACGGTGCCCTTGATCTGCCCGAGGCCACCGACGACGACAACGAGGAACGCATCGATCAGGTAACTCTGCCCGATGGTCGGGCTGGTCGAACCGATCAGCGTCAACGCGACGCCCGCGATCGCGGCCAGGCCGGAACCGATGAAGAAGGTCGTGATGTCGGTTCTGCGCGACGAAATGCCGCTGGTTTCGGCGAGGTCGCGGTTTTGCACGACGGCCCGGATCCGGCGCCCCATCGGGCTGACCTTCAGCACCACGGCCAGCGCCACCACGCAGATGATGGCCAGCGCCAGGATGAAAATCCGTGTTCTCGGCACGACCGCACCGAGGATCTCCACGCCGCCGGACAGCCACGTGGGTGCGGCAACGTTCACTGCCGGCGCCCCGAAGATGTCTCTGGCGACCTGTTGCAGGATCAGCCCGACACCGAACGTCACCAGCAACGTGTCCAGTGGCCGGTCATACATTCTCCGGATCAACGTCACCTCGAGCAGTGCCCCCATGGCGCCGCCGACGAGGAACCCGATCACCAATGAAAGAAGCAGTGACACACCGGCGTTGGACACCATCTTCTGAACGACGAAGGTGGTGTAGCAGCCAGCCATGATGAACTCGCCGTGCGCCATGTTGATGACGCCCATCTGACCGAAGGTCAGCGACAACCCCAGCGCCGCCAGCAACAGGATCGAACCGAGGCTCAAACCCGTTGCCAGCTGCCCAATTAGGACGTTCATCCCCGAATCAGCTGGACAGGCCCGCTGCCCACGGGTAGGTCTTCAAGTAGGGATCCGGCTTGATCGGCCCCGGTGACTCCCAGATCGTGTAGATCAGGCCGTCGGGATGGATTTCGCCGATGCGCGCGGTCTTGGTGATGTGGTGGTTCTCGCCGTCGATGGTCACCAGCCCCTCCGGGGCGTCGAACGTCACGCCGCCGGCGTTGTCTTGAATTGCCTTGACGTCGAACGACTTTGCCTTCTCGACCGTGTTCTTCCACAGATAGACCGAGACGTAGGCGGCCTCCATCGGATCCGAGGTCGGCTTGTCGGCGCCGAACTTGTCCTTGTAGGCCTTGACGAACGCCTTGTTCACCGGGTTGTCGACGGTCTGGTAGTAGTTCCAGGCCGTGAGCTGGCCCTCGATATTGCGGGCGCCGATTCCGGTGACCTCTTCCTCGGCGATGGAGACCGAGACCACCGGCATCTTCTGCGGGGTCAGACCCGCATTGGTGTACTCCTTGAAAAACGCGACGTTGGAGTCACCGTTGAGCGTGTTGAAGACCGCTGCTGCATTGGAGCCACGCACCTTGTTGACGATCGTGGAGAAGTCCGTCGAGCCCAGCGGCGTGTAGTCCTCACCCTTGATCTCGATACCGTTGGCACCCGCGTACGCCTTGATGATGCGGTTCGCGGTCTGTGGGAACACGTAGTCGCTTCCCACCAAATACAGGGACGTGATGCCCTTCTGCTTCAGGTAATCCAGCGCGGGGACGATCTGCTGGTTGGTGGTCGCACCGGTGTAGAAGATGTTCTTCGATGACTCCAGACCCTCGTACTGCACCGGGTAGTAGAGCAGCGAGTTCGCGCCCTCGAAGACCGGCAGCATCGCTTTGCGGCTCGATGACGTCCAGCCGCCGAAAACCGCTGCCACACAATCACTGCTGATCAGCTTCTCGGCCTTCTCTGCGAAGACCGTCGGTTCCGATGCGCCGTCCTCTCCGACGAGCTGGATCTGCTTGCCCAGCACGCCACCGGTGGCGTTGATCTGTTCGACGGCAAGGTCGATCGCATGGCGCACGGTCACTTCGGATATCGCCATCGTGCCCGACAACGAGTTCAGCGCACCGACCTTGATCGCCGGGCCAGACGTATCCACGCACGCCTTCGCGTCCGTCGAATCCGATTCAGTCGCCTTGCTGCCACAACCGGTCAGCAACAGGCTGATCGCGGCCACGACACTTCCGGCAGCCAGAGCCGATCTTCTCAACGTGGACCGTGGGGCGGCTTGTCGCATTGGCGGCCTTTCTTTTTCGGCAGAGCTCAGCACACGAGACACCGGAGTTGGTGCTGATCCGAAACGTTAGGTCGCCTGTGTTTCTTCTAGGTGTCGACGTGTGACCAACACATAAACCGTGAGCCCACCCCGGCCAAGGCGCGCTAGCTGGCGGCTTTCTCGCCTTCGACGGCCGCGGCGATTTCCTCGAGTTCCTCGAGCCGGATGCGGGCGTACGCCTGCTGCTCGGTAATCGTCAGCTGACCGCGCTTGTTACTGAGGAACGTGGCGATCCAGGAGATCAGCGTGGTGATCTTGCGCCGGAAGCCGACCAAGTAGACCAGGTGCAGGAAAAGCCATGCGAGCCAAGCGATATAGCCGCCGAACTCCAGCGGGCCGATCTTTGCCACCGCGCTGTTGCGCGACACCGTGGCCATCGAACCCTTGTCGAAGTACTCGAACGGTTCACGCTCGAACGGGTCGGCACCGCGTAGCTCGGCCTTGATGGTGTTGGCGACGTACTTGCCGCCCTGGATCGCGCCCTGCGCCATGCCGGGGACGCCTTCGACCGCGGCCATGTCGCCGATCACGAAGACGTTGGGGTAGCCGGGAACGGACAAGTCGGGGTTGACCTTCACCCGGCCGGCGCGGTCCACCTCAGCGGTGGACTGATCGGCGATCTGCTTGCCCAGCGGGCTTGCCGACACCCCGGCGGACCACACCTTGCAGGCAGATTCGATGCGCCGGGTCGTGCCGTCGGGGTCCTTGACGGTGATGCCGTTGCGGTCGACGTCGGTGACCATCGCGTTGAGCTGGATCTCGACGCCCATTTTCTCGAGCCGGGCCTGGGCCTTCTTACCGAGTTTCTCGCCCATCGGCGGCAGCACGGCAGGAGCGGCGTCCAACAGGATCACCCGCGCCTTGGTTGAGTCGATGTGCCGGAACGCGCCCTTGAGGGTGTGGTCGGCAAGCTCGGCGATCTGCCCTGCCATCTCCACGCCGGTCGGCCCAGCGCCGACGACGACGAACGTGAGCAGCTTCTCGCGCCGCTTGGGATCGCTGGACCGCTCGGCCTGTTCGAAGGCGCCGAGGATCCGCCCGCGCAGCTCCAGCGCGTCGTCGATGGACTTCATGCCGGGCGCCCACTCCGCGAAGTGGTCGTTGCCGAAATACGACTGGCCCGCGCCCGCGGCGACGATGAGCGTGTCGTAGGGGGTGATGTACGTGTGTCCCAGCAGCTCGGACTTCACGGTCCGGTTCGCCAGGTCGATGCCCGTCACGTCGCCCAGCAACACCTGGGCGTTCTTCTGCTTGCGCAGGATCACCCTGGTAGCCGGCGCGATCTCGCCCTCGGAGATGATGCCGGTCGCCACTTGGTACAGCAGCGGCTGGAACAGGTGATGCTGGGTGCGGGCGATCATCTTGATGTCGACGTCAGCGCGCTTGAGCGCTTTGGTTGCGGTCAAGCCGCCGAAGCCCGAACCGACGACGACAACTTTGTGCCGGTCAGACGGGGTAGCTCCGGGGTGGCTCATCAGCTGCTGCTCCTCGAACGGCTTTACGTCCTCTTCAGCATCTACCGTAGTCGCCCCCATCCCAGCGAGAGCGAGCAACTAGGTGAGATTTGCCACGTTAGAAGGTGTTTAACCCTGCCGAGGCGCGTTTCGGCGCCGCGATATCAGCTACCGGTGAGCCAGCGCGCCGTTGCTGACGTGCATGGTCTGCCCGGTGATGTGGCGGGCGGCGGGCGTGCTCAAAAAGAGCGCCAGCCGGGCGATTTCGGCCGCGACGGGGGCCGGGCTGCCGAGGCCGGCGTAGCCTTCCTGCGCGCTGCGGCCCGAGGCCACCGCGTTGACCGTGATGCCACGCGTGCCGAAGTGCGTGGCCTGGCCCTCAGTCCAGTTCGACACGGCGGCCTTGATGGCGGCATCCGCGCTGCCCTCACGCGGGTTCTCCGGCACAACGCTGATGATCGAACCGCCCGAGCGCAGGTGGTCGCCGACGACCTGGACGGTCAACACGGTCGAGAGCAGGGTCGAGGCCAGCGCGTTGCGCCATGCGGTCGCATGGTCGGCCAGCGTGTAGGTACGCGGATCACCCGCCTCCCACAATGGGGCCGGCACATTGACGATGGTGTCGAGATGGTGCGGGAACAGACCGCGGGCGTCTTCCATGCTGGCCGGGTCGGTGTTGTCGCAGACAATCGCATCGACGTCCAGCTCCTTGGCCGCCACCTCGAGGTCTTCGCGACGGGCACCGGTGATCACCACTTTGTGGCCTGCATCGCGGAAGCTCTCCGCAATCGTGCGGCCCAGATCCGTATCACCGCCGGTGACCAGCACCTCCATCGCCATGACCTCCTGTTTAGCGCGGAACCGCCGCCGCCGTGGCGCCGGTCCGCCGACGATGTTACTGGAGGGTAGCTATTCGACGAAACTCGGCGCGCATATCGGTTGTGCAGCGATTTCCACCCGTGATGCCGTGGTGACCTAGGGTTTGGCCGTGACGAAATCAGCCCGCCTTTCCGTGGTGCTCTGCCTGCTGCTCGCGCTCGGACTCGCCGGCTGCGGCTCGTCGGACCAGGACAAGCAGTCGATCGTCGTATTCGCGGCCGCCTCGCTGAAGAAGTCGTTCACCGAGATCGGCGAGCGGTTCAAGGCCGGTAACCCGAGCAGCTCCGTCGACTTCAACTTCGCCGGCTCCGCCGATCTGGTCACGCAGTTGGCCCAGGGCGCCAAGGCCGACGTGTTCGCCTCCGCCGACACCAAGAACATGGTCAAGGCCGAGCAGGCCGAACTGGTCGCAGGCAAGCCGGTGAATTTCGCGTCCAACAGGCTGACCATCGTCACCGCGCCGGGGAATCCCAAGCGGGTGGCCTCGTTCGCCGACCTCACCACGCCAGGAGTATCGGTCGTGGTCTGCGCGTCCGAGGTGCCGTGCGGGTCGGCGACCGACAGGGTCGAGAACGTCACCAAGATCGAGTTGCGACCTGTCAGCGAGGAGACGTCGGTGACCGACGTGCTGAACAAGGTGACCAGCGGGCAGGCCGACGCGGGCGTCGTATACGTCACCGATGCGCTCGCCGCAGGCGACAAGGTGGCGACGGTGAACTTCGTCGAATCCGTAGCGGCGGTGAACACCTATCCGATCGCGGTGCTGAAGGACGCCCCGAAGCCAGATCTGGCGAAGAAGTTCGTCGACCTGGTCACGGGGGAGTACGGCCAGAAGGTGCTGTCCGAGGCGGGCTTCGCCAAGCCTTGAGAACTGCGCCCGGGCCCGCGCTGCCGCGCTGGATCTACCTCCCCGCCGCGGTCGGGGCGCTGTTCGTGGTGCTGCCGTTGATCGCGGTCGTGACGAAGGTCGACTGGCCACGGTTCTGGTCGCTCATCAGCAGTGAATCCTCGCGAACCGCACTGGTTTTGAGCCTGCAGACCGCGGCTGCCAGCACCGCGCTGTGCGTGCTGCTTGGCATCCCGATGGCACTCGTGCTGGCCCGCAACGACGGCCGGGTGGTGCGTCTGATCCGTCCGGTGCTGCTGCTACCGCTCGTGCTGCCGCCCGTGGTGGGCGGCCTCGCGCTGCTGTATGCATTCGGCCGCCTCGGTTTGATCGGCCAGTACCTCGACGCCGCGGGCATCCGGATCGCGTTCACCACCACGGCGGTGGTGTTGGCGCAGACCTTTGTGTCGCTGCCCTTTCTCGTCATCGCGCTCGAAGGTGCGGCGCGCACGCTCGGGCGCGACTACGACGTCGTTGCGGCCACTCTGGGGGCGCGGCCGACCACGGTGTGGTGGCGGGTGTCCATGCCTCTTCTGGCGCCGGGCCTGACCTCGGGCGCGGTTTTGGCATTCGCCCGCTCGCTGGGAGAGTTCGGGGCGACGCTGACGTTCGCCGGCTCGCGCGAGGGCGTCACCCGGACACTGCCGCTTGAGATCTACCTTCAGCGGGAATCCGACGCCGACGCCGCGGTCGCACTGTCAGTGTTGCTGGTTGCGGTCGCCGCCGTCGTCGTGCTCGCAGTCGGGGCGCGCACTTTGCGGGCCGGTTCGGTGTTGGCGGGAGCCCGCGCGTGACCTCGGTCGAGATGCGCGCCGTCGTCGTCGACCGGGGCATCGACATCGAATTGTCCGTCGCCGCGGGCGAAGTGCTGGCCGTACTGGGTCCCAATGGCGCGGGCAAGTCGACCGCCCTGCAGGTGATCGCCGGCCTGGTCCGACCGGACTCGGGGATGGTGCGACTCGGCGAACGGCTGCTCACTGACGCGGTATCCGGGGTGTTCGTGCCGACGCACGCGCGGCGGGTCGGCATGCTGATGCAGGACGCGCTGCTGTTTCCGCACCTGAACGTGGCGGCGAATGTGGCGTTCGCTCCGCGTACCGGCCATCGCAGACGGTCTCGGCGCGAGGCCCGGGCCGCCGCCATCGACTGGCTGGCGCAGGTCGGTGCCGCTGACCTCGCTCCCCGCATGCCGCGCCAGCTCTCCGGCGGCCAGGCACAGCGGGTGGCGCTGGCCCGCGCCCTGGCGGCAGAACCTGCGGTCCTGCTGCTCGACGAACCACTGGCGGGTCTGGACGTCTCGGCCGCCTCTGCGATGCGAAAACTGTTGCGGGACACGCTTACCCGCGAAGGTCGATCCGCGGTGCTGATCACCCACGACATCGTGGACGTGCTCACCCTCGCCGACCGCGTGCTGGTCCTGGAGTCCGGTCGCGTCGCCGAAACTGGTTCTGCCGCAACGGTACTCGCCGCACCACGGAGCGCCTTCGGGGCACGGCTGGCCGGCGTCAACCTCGTCAACGGGACCGCGGCGCCCGACGGCGCACTCAGCACCGCGTGGGGCACGGCCTGGCATGGCGTTCCCGGCGACGATGTCGTCGTCGGGCAGGCCGCAGTGGCCGTGTTCTCACCCGCCGCGGTGGCGGTCTACCGCGACCAGCCGCACGGCAGCCCCAGGAACACCGTCGAGGTGGTGGTCGCCGAAGTCGAGCGCAGCGGCGGCACGACGACACTTCGCGTGCGCGCCGACGAGCAACCCGACGGCGCGCCCGGGCTGGCCGCCGACATCACGGCGCAGGCGGCCGCCGAAATCGGTGTTGCGCCGGGGGAGCGGGTGTATTTCTCGGTCAAGGCGCAGGAGGTCGCCGTTCATCGGTGGCGTAACAACCGGTCGACGCGGGTCGATCTCATGGACGAACCCCGCGTGACCCCGCGGGGGAGCTCGTCGTGCCAGCAATGAACACCGATCGCGCTAGCAGCCCTTATACATCTGCCAGCAATTTCACAGATAAACACTCTGTGACCGCCGCACACTTGCGTCACGCCAGCAACACTGTAGTTTCGTCTCCATGCACGAGCCTGAAGCGATCCTGGAACACCGCAAGCGCCGCGCGAAGGCAATGGCGATCGCCGCGGCCAGTGCCACGATGGTGGCTCTCGCGCTGCCCTCGGCGCACGCCGATCCCGAGCCGTCGCCGTCGCCCGCGCCGCCGCCCCCCTCAGGCAACACCTTCCTGCAGGGTACGCCGCCCGACCCGAACGCGCCGCAGGCTCCTGCTCCCGCCCCTGCCGATCCGGCCGCGCCTGCAGCGGCGCCTGCCGATCCCAGTGCCCCCGGCCCGGCACCCGCGGCCGCGGGCCCGAACGCACCGGCGCCCGCCCCTGCACCGGAAGCGGGCCGCGTCAACAATGCCGCGGGCGGATTCAGCTATGTGGTACCGGCGGGATGGAAAGTTTCAGACGCCACCCAGTTGTCCTATGGCCAGGCGCTGCTGACCAAGGCCACGCCGGAGTCGACGGCACCGACGCAGCCCGGACAGCAGGCTCCTCAGCCGGCGAACGACACCAGCATCCTGCTCGGCAGGCTGGACATGAAGTTGTTCGCAGGCGCCGAGCCCGACAACGCGAAAGCGGCCACCCGGCTGGCGTCCGATATGGGCGAGTTCTTCATGCCGTACCCCGGCACCCGCGTCAACCAGGCGAACGGGTCACTTTCCGCGGGTGACCTGCCGGGCGCCTTCTCCGCCTATGACGTGAAGTTCACCGACACCAACAAGCCGAACGGCCAGATCTGGGCGGGCGTGGTGGGCAATGCCACACCGACCGTGGCGCCAGGCCAGCCCATCACCCCGCGCGGGCAGCGGAACGAGCGGTGGTTCGTCGTGTGGCTGGGGACCGCCAACAACCCCGTCGACAAGGGCGCGGCCGCGTCGCTGGCCAGCTCGATCCGGCCATGGAGCCCGCCTGCGGCGCCGCCGACCGACCCGAACGCGGCACCGGCGCCGGCGGAGGCGAGTGCACCGGCGCCCGATCAGAACGCGGCGCCCGCGCCGGCCAACGCGCCCGGCCGCCCGCCGGTCGGAGTCGGCGTGCCGGTCGACCCGGCCACCGCACCCGGAATGATGCCCGCCGGCTGAGGTTCGAGAGCCTAAAGCGGCCGACCCCCAGTTGCGGGGCGGCCGCTTTTGTTCATCGGTTGTTTGATCTTGTTCGTATCCAATTCCACCGCCGAATCGTTACCCTGCGGGCGTATACCGAAGATGGTCCGACGACCGCGTCGGACGCCGACAGGCAGGAGTTCGCGAGATGGATGCCATTGCAGCGACTGAGTTCCTCGCTCGGTCGACCACACTCACCAGCGTCGGCTGGATCGGGTACATCATCATCGGCGCAATCGCCGGATGGATCGCCGGAAAGATCGTCAAGGGCAGCGGTTCGGGCATCTTGATGAATATCGTGGTCGGCATCGTCGGTGCGCTGATCGGCGGCTTTCTGCTTAGCTTCTTCCTCGACACCGCGGGGGGTGGATGGTGGTTCACGCTTTTCACCGCCATCCTCGGATCGGTGATCCTGTTGTGGATCGTCGGGCTGGTGCAGCGCAAGAACTAGCCCACTTCGACTCCCCGACGTATGGCCGACACAGTGATGACCGCTTGGCAGGTGCAACGCCCTGGCCCGATGAGCACCCGCCCCCTGCAGCAGGTCACCGTTGCGGTGCCCACACCCGCGGCGGATGAGTTGCTGGTGGCAGTGCGTGCCTGCGGGGTATGCCGCACCGATCTGCATGTCGCCGAGGGCGATCTGCCGGTGCACCGGCACAACGTAGTCCCTGGACACGAGGTGGTGGCCGAAGTCGTTCAAGTAGGGGAAGCGGTCGGCGAGGACGCCGGTGAGGAGTTCAGCGTCGGCGATCGGGTGGGTGTCGCCTGGTTGCGCCACACGTGCGGCCAGTGCACATTCTGCCTGCGCGGGCAGGAGAACCTGTGCCCGCAGTCGCGCTACACGGGCTGGGATGCCGACGGTGGATACGCCGAATTCACCACGGTCCCAGCGGATTTCGCTCATCCGCTGCCTGCCGGGTATTCCGACACCGAGCTGGCACCGCTACTGTGCGCGGGCATCATCGGTTATCGGTCGCTGCTGCGCGCCGACCTGCCCACAGGCGGGCGGCTGGGCATCTACGGCTTCGGCGGCAGCGCCCACATCACCGCGCAGGTGGCGCTGGCGAAAGGCGCCGAGGTACATGTCATGACGCGCGGGGAGGCCGCGCGCGAGTTGGCGCTCGCGCTCGGCGCGGCGTCCGCGCAGGGCGCAGGCGAACCACCGCCGGTGACGTTGGATGCGGCGATCCTTTTCGCGCCGGTGGGCGATCTCGTGCCGCCCGCCCTCGAGGCGCTCGACCGCGGCGGCACGCTGGCGATCGCCGGCATCTATCTCAGCGACATCCCGGAACTGAACTACGAGCGCCACCTGTTCTACGAACGCCAGGTGCGCTCGGTGACGTCCAACACCCGCGCCGATGCGCGGGAGTTTCTGGCCTTCGCCGGCGATCACCACATCGCGGTGACGACGCCCGAATATCCGCTCGACCGCGCCGCCGACGCACTCGCCGACCTCAGCGCCGGACGGGTCTCAGGAGCGGCCGTGCTGACGGTGTAGCCCGACGCTATGTCGACAGGTGCCACACCAGGGCGGCGGCCAGCGCCCCCAGCCCGTTGAGCGACCAGTGCAGGGCGATCGGCGCCAACAGGCTGCCGCTTCGCCGACGGAGCCAGGTGAAGACGAACCCGGCCGCGCCGGTAGCAGCCACAGCGAGCACCACGCCAGCGACGGTGCCAAGGATGCCGCCGCCGAGCACGCGGGTGAAGCCAACGTTGCTGCTGGTCAGACCCAGCGAGGTGGCGATGTGCCAGAGCCCGAACAGCAGCGAGCCCGCCGCCGCCACCCCCCGGAAACCCCAGGCCCGATTCAGCGCGCCGTGCAGTACCCCGCGAAACGCCAGCTCTTCGGGAATCACGGTCTGCAGCGGGATGATGATCATCGACGCGATCAGCGCGCCGGACACCGTGGCGTAGTTGTTGTTCAGGAACATCGGCCGTGTCCACGGCAGCGCCAATCCGATGGCGATGACGGTCAAGACCACGCCCACCGCCGCCAGCGCATAGCCGGCGCCCGATCTCCAGTGCTCGCGGGACAGGCCCAGTTCCGACCAGCCCACGCCACGCGAGCGCATCAGCACCAACAAGCCGACGGCGGCCGCGGGCACCGTCGCCACGCTGGCCCACGACGTGGTGAAGTGCGCGATCAGGTTGGTGATGGCCAGCACCACCACGACCACCGCGATGTCGACATAGGTGTGGAAGTGGTGCAGCGCCGATAGCTGGGCCACCGCGGGGTGGGGGCCTCCTGACTGCTCGGACACGTCGCCGAGTGTACCGACGGTTGTTGCGGTCATTCGTTGTCAGCGGTGTCCTGCGCCATCGATTGCCGGCCCGAGGGCTGGAAGCCCGAATCCCACGTCCAACCCGAGATCGCCGGGTCGTCCTCGCCGTGCTCACGGGTGAAGATGCGGGCGGCCAGCCGCGCGTCGAGCATCCGCTGTCGCAGCCCGGCGGCCCGCGTCGCCAGGCCCTCGACCCGGTCGATGACGTCGGTGACCAGATGGAACCGGTCGAGGTCGTTGAGCATCACCATGTCGAACGGGGTGGTCGTCGTGCCCCGCTCCTTGAACCCCCGCACATGCATCTGCGCGTGATTGGTCCTGCGGTAGGTCAGCCGGTGGATCAGCCAGGGATAGCCGTGGTAAGCGAAGATCACCGGCTTGTCAGTGGTGAACAGAGCGTTGAACTCGCGGTCGGACAGGCCGTGCGGATGTTCGGAGTCGGGTTGCAGACGCATGATGTCGACGACGTTGACGACGCGGACGGCGACGTCGGGCAGTTCGCGCCGCAGGATGTCGGCTGCGCCAAGTGTCTCGAGGGTCGGGACGTCGCCGGCGCAGGCCAACACCACGTCAGGGTCGCCCGAGTAGATTCCCGGGTCAGTGCTCGCCCACTCCCAGATCCCCAGCCCACGCGTGCAGTGCGCGATCGCCGAGTCCATGTCCAGATACGTCAGCGCGGGCTGCTTGCCGGCGACGACGACGTTGACGTAGTGGCGGCTGCGCAGACAATGGTCGGCGACCGACAGCAACGTGTTGGCGTCCGGTGGCAGGTAGACCCGCACCACCTCCGGCCGTTTGTTGGCCACGTGGTCGATGAACCCCGGGTCTTGATGCGATGCACCGTTGTGGTCCTGGCGCCAAACATGGGATGTCAGTAGGTAATTCAGCGATGCGATGGGTCGACGCCACGTCAGATGCGAGCTGCTGGAAAGCCACTTCGCATGCTGGTTGAGCATCGAGTCGACGATGTGCACGAACGCCTCGTAGCAGTTGAACAGGCCGTGCCGGCCCGTCAGCAGATAGCCCTCCAGCCAGCCCTGGCACAAATGCTCCGAGAGCACCTCCATCACGCGACCGTCCGCCGCGAGGTCCTCGTCGCCGGGCTCTTCGTCGGCCAGCCACACCTTGTCGGTCGCTTCGAACACGGCGCTCAGCCGGTTCGACGCCGTCTCGTCGGGACCCATCAACCGGAACCGGTCGGGATTGCGCGTGATCACGTCGCGGAGGAAGGTGCCGAGCACCTTGGTGGCCTCGGCGGTGTCGGTGGCGGGCTTGTCCACCGTGACGGCGTAGTCGCGGAAGTCGGGCAGGTCCAGGTCACGCAGCAGCACGCCGTTGGTGTGCGGGTTGTCGCTCATCCGGCGGGTGCCGGCAGGTGCGAGGGCGCGCAGCTCGGCGCGCAGCGCGCCGTCGTCGTCGAACAACTCCTCGGGGCGGTAGCTGTGCAGCCATTCTTCGAGCTGTGCCAGGTGCTCCTTGTTGGTCCGGGTTTCGGCCAGCGGCACCTGATGTGACCGCCACGTGCCTTCGACCAGCTTGCCGTCGACCTTGCGCGGTCCCGTCCACCCCTTCGGTGTGCGCAACACCAGCATCGGCCATGCCGGCCGTGCAGTCACGCCGTCAACACGCGCGGCCTGTTGGATGGCCGCGATCTGGTCGAAGGCCTCGTCGAGCGCGATGGCGAGCTGCTGGTGGACATTGGCCGGATCGTCGCCTGCCACGGTGATCGGCCGGTAGCCGTAGCCGATCAGCAACGATTCGAGTTCGTGGTGCGGTAGCCGGGCCAACACGGAGGGGTTGGCGATCTTGTACCCGTTGAGGTGCAGGATCGGCAGCACCGCCCCGTCGGTGGCCGGGTTGAGGAACTTGTTGGAATGCCAGCTGGCCGCCAGCGGCCCCGTTTCGGCCTCGCCGTCACCGATCACGCACGCCACGACGAGGTCGGGGTTGTCGAAGGCCGCGCCGTATGCGTGCACCAACGCATAGCCCAGCTCGCCGCCTTCATGGATCGACCCCGGCGTTTCGGCGGCCACATGGCTGGGGATTCCGCCGGGAAACGAGAACTGGCGGAACAACTTTCGCATACCGTCGACGTTCTCTTCGATACCGGAGTACACCTCGCTGTAGGTGCCCTCGAGGTAGGCGTTGGCGACCAGGCCGGGGCCGCCGTGGCCGGGTCCGGTGATGTAGATGACGTCGGCGTCGCGCTTGCGGATGACGCGGTTGAGGTGGGCGTAGAGCAGGTTGAGACCCGGGGTGGTGCCCCAGTGCCCGAGCAGACGCGGCTTGACGTGCTCAGGTGCCAGCGGCTCCCGCAGAAGGGGATTGTCCAGCAGGTAGATCTGGCCGACGGAGAGATAGTTCGCGGCGCGCCAGTAGGCGTCGATCTTGGCAAGCTCATCGTCGGACAGCCGCGGCGCGGTCGGTGCGTCAGTATCAGCGCTCATGGGGATGCTCATCGAAACCATGGTTGTCGTGCTGGGTGAACAACGAGTGCGGTAGTGGTACCCGGCTCACACAGAGCTAAGCACTAACGTGTCCGTCGTGCTGCTGTCGGAGCTTCGGGTGCTGGACCTGTGCGACGGCGACGCCGACGCGGTCACGCGGCTGTTGGCCGACCTCGGGGCCGACGTGCTGAAGGTTGAGCCGCCCGGGGGCACGGCCGGCCGCTCGCAGGCACCGCTTGTGGCGGGCGGCAGTGTCCCGTTCGCGTTGAACAACGCCAACAAGCGCAGTTGCGTGCTCGACCCCGTCGAGGCCAACGACCGCGACCGCTTCCTCGAGCTGGTCGCGGCCGCCGACGTCGTGGTCGACAGTGGCGCGCCCGATGGCGTCGAGGGGTTCGGCATGACCTGCGCGCAGCTGTGGCGCCGGCATCCCCACCTGGTCGCGATGTCGGTGACCGACTTCGGCGTGGACGGCCCTCGGGTGTCATGGTCTGCCACCGACGCGGTGTTATACGCGCTGTCGACGGCCCTGTCCCGCTCGGGCCCGACGACCGGCCGGCCGGTGCTGCCGCCCGACGGCATCGCCTCCTCGGCCGCCGCAACGCAGGCCGCATGGGCCGTCCTCGTCGCCTACTACCACCGATTGCGTTACGGCACAGGCGATTACATTGACTTCAGCCGTTTTGAGGCGGTGGTGCAGTCGTTGGACCCGCCGTTTGGCACCGAAGGGCAGGCGGCCGTCGGCCTGAAGCGCTCGCACGAGTTGTGGCGCGGTAGGCCACGCAACCAGCAGATCTACCCGATCTTCGGCTGCCGCGACGGCCACGTCAGGATCTGCCTGCTGTCGCCGCGGCAGTGGCGCGGCATGCGGGCATGGCTGGGTGAACCCGAGCAGTTTGCGGACCCGAAGTTCGACACGATCGCGGCGCGATACGCAAAGTCGCGGGAGCTCAACGAACTGATGGCCGAGCTGTGTGCAGCAGCGACCATGGACGAACTGGTCGCCGAAGGGCAGTCACGTGGTGTGCCGATCGCGGCGGTGCTCAGCCCGGCGGAAACCTTGTCCTCGGAGCATTTTCGGTCGGTGGGGGCGCTTACCGAGGCGGCGATCAGTCCGGAAGTGGCGGTCACCGGACCGGTAGGCGCATTCGTCGTCGACGGAGTCCACCGCGGGTACACGCGGCCGGCGCCCTCGACGGGTGCTGACGAAGCCGCTTGGGCCGGTCCGGGTTTCGACCGTCCCACGCCCGAGGCGAGGAGTTCCGGGCGCCCGTTCGACGGTCTGCGCATTCTCGACCTCGGCGTGATCGTTGCCGGCGGTGAGCTCGGGCGGCTCTTCGCCGACCTCGGCGCCGAGGTGATCAAGATCGAGAGCGCCGCCTACCCGGACGGGCTACGCCAGACCCCCCCGGGCCAGGTGATGAGCCGCTCGTGGGCACTCGCCCACCGCAACGAGTACGGCCTCGGCCTGAACCTGCGCGAGCCCAGGGGCGCGGAGATCTTCGCACAGCTGGTCACCGGAGCCGACGCGGTGTTCGCCAACTTCAAACCGGGCACCCTTGCCTCCCTTGGCTTTCCGCTCGAGCGGTTGCGTGACTTGAACCCGCGGCTGGTCTTGGCCGAAAGCAGTGCGTTCGGCGCAACGGGACCGTGGAGCGAACGCATGGGTTACGGTCCGCTGGTTCGGGCCACGGCCGGCGTCACAAAGCTGTGGACCTCTGACGACGCGCCGGGCTTCTATGACGCGACGACGATCTTTCCCGATCATGTGGCCGCCCGCATCACAGCGGTCGCCGCGCTGGCGTCGCTGATCGCCCGCGAATGGACCGGAACCGCTGCGCACGTTCACATTTCCCAGACCGAATGCGCCGTCAACCAGCTCGCGACAAGCTACGTCATTGACGCCGCGCGGGCCGCCGGGCTCGCCGTCGACCACGGTCCTGTCCTGCACGGAGTGTATGCGTGCGCGGGGGAGGACGAGTGGTGCGCGATCTCCCTGCGGACCGAGGCTGACCGGCGGGCGCTGGCGGACGTGATCGGCACCGCAGAGCTGCCCGTCGAGAATACCGGCCTCCTCGACGCGGTGCAGGAATGGACATCGCGACGGGACAAGAACACCGTCGCCGAAACGCTGCAGCGCGCGGGCGTGCCCGCCGCACCGATGAACCGGGCGGTCGACGTGTTGGCCGACCCCGTTCTGGTGCACAGGACATCGTTCACCAGCATGGTGCATCCGCTGTTCGACCATCCCATGCCATCCGAGACCAGCCCCGCACGGTTCGCCCACATCCCGCGGGCGGAGTTGCGGCCCGCCCCGATGCCGGGCGAGCACACCCGCGAAATCTGCCACAAGCTGCTGTCCCTGGACACCGAGGAGGTCGACCGCCTGATCGCCGACGGCGTGTTGTTCACCTCGTCCACGCCCGACAACGCCTCGAGGACCCGATCATGACTAACCCACGCACACCGGTGCTGGTCGGCTACGGCCAGACCAACCAGTTCGACGAGAACCCCGACGTGGAACCGATCGACCTGATGGAGGCCGCCACCCGCGCGGCGGCCGACCCCCGCGTGCTACGCGCCGTCGACTCGGTGCGCATCGTCAACATCCTGTCGTGGCGCTACCGTGACCCCGGACGTCTTCTCGCGCAGCGCATCGAGGCCGACGACGCCGCCACCCGGTACACCGGCGTGGGCGGCAACGTGCCGCAGACGCTGGTGAACCAGGCATGCCTAGACATTCAGCAGGGCCGCGCCGACCTGGTGCTGATAGCGGGCGCCGAAGCATTCCGCACCCGCACGCGGTTGCGGAACCGCGGACAGAAGCCGCGGTGGACCAGCCAGGACGAGTCGGTGCCGTTCGCCGAGGGCGCCAACGAGAACCTGCCGATGGTCGGACCCGCGGAACTTCGAATCAAGCTGGACCGGCCCGCCCACGTCTACCCGTTGTTCGAGCAGGCTCTCCGCATCGAAGCGGGCGAGTCACCGCAGAATCATCGGGAACGCATCGGCGAACTGTGGTCGCAGTTCAGCGCTGTCGCGCACCGCAATCCGCATGCGTGGAGCCGCACCCCGCTGACCGCCGAGCAGATATGGCAGCCGAACGAGGGCAACCGGATGATCAGCTGGCCCTACACCAAGCTGATGAACTCCAACAACATGGTCGATCAGGGCGCGGCGATCGTCGTCGCATCGGTGGAGAAGGCCACCGACCTCCAGATCCCGTCCGAGCATTGGGTTTTCCCGTATGCGGGGACGGATTCGCACGACACGTATGCGATCGGCGAACGGTGGGAGCTCAGCAGCTCGCCTGCGATCAGGATCGGCGGCCGGCGGGTGCTGGACCTGGCCGAGGTCGGCATCGACGACATCGACCTCATCGACGTGTACTCCTGCTTCCCGTCGGCGGTTCAGGTGGCCGCCGCCGAGTTGGGCTTGCCGCTGGCCGATCCGGCGCGACCATTGACGGTCACCGGCGGGCTGACGTTCGCGGGCGGTCCATGGAACAACTACGTGACGCATTCGATCGCGACCATGGCGCAACGATTGGCGGGCAGCGACGGTCGGCTCGGGCTGATCACGGCCAACGGCGGTTACCTCACCAAGCACAGCTTCGGCGTGTACGGATCGCAACCGCCGAGGCACGAATTTCGCTGGGAAGACGTGCAATCTGCCGTGGACGCGGAACCGACCAGAGCGGCCGACCCGCAGTGGTCCGGCGTGGGCGCCATCGAATCCTGGACCACACCGTTCGACCGCGGTGGATCGCCCGAGAAGGCGTTCGTGGCCGTCCGCACACCCGATGGTTCCCGTGCGCTCGCGGTGATCACCGACCCCGCCGAGGCGGCGGCAACGGTAGCCGAGGACATCGCGGGCGCCGCGATCACGGTGCACCCCGACGGCACGGCGAACCTCAGTTGAGCTAGGGCGCGTCGAGCGGGACTTCGCTGTAGTGCGGCAGGTACCCGTCGGCGCTGAACGTGAAGCCGTTGCCGCTTTCCTCGCTGAGGCACGACACGCCGGTGGCTTGCTGGATGTTGCACCGGAACCGGGCCACGATCAGCGTTCGGTTGAACGGCAGCATGGGCGCCGGTGCGGGCGGCTCGAACTGGGCCGCGTCCAGCGCCGCGAAGTGGGGGTCGCCCTGAGGTTCGATGACGACCGCGTTCGGGGGCACCTCTTGACCGGTGGCGTCCGCCACCATGTCGGGCGCGCCGGTAATCGCCAGGGCGCCGGCGGCGGCCACACAGCCCGCTTTGTCGCGGGGCAGGATTGCGCACTGCCACCGGCCGCTGGGCGTCGAAAAATAGTAGGCCGCTTGCCCGTTGAGATCTTGGGCGAAGTCATGGGCGTCCGGCAGGAGCGCGGGGTTGGTGGGCGGCAGCGACGGCGCCACGGACGTACTCGTCGCGGTAGCTGTCGCCCATTCGCCGGTGTTGACGACGCGCTCGGCGGTGCAACCGGTGACAGCCAGCAATGCCGCGGAGGTCAGGGCAATGGTCCTCATGTCGCGCAACAGCCTAGGGGAGCAAAGCGTCTGCCGTTACGTGGGGGTCAGAAAATTGCGCAGTAGCCGCGCGTTGCGCACAGCGTGGCCGCCGAGGTCGTTGTTGAAGTAGACGTCAACCCGCCTACCTTCTTCGTGCCAGGCCGTGATGCGGTCGGCCCAGCGCCGCAAATCGTCGTCGGAATAGGAGCCGGTGTACAGCGACGCCGGTTCTGGGCCGTGCATCCGGATGTAGACCAGTTCGCTGGTGGCGACCGGCACGCAGGCGAGCTTGGCACCGCTCATCACGACATAGGCGGCGCCGTGTCGTTCCAGCAGTTCGAAGACGGCGGGATCGTTCCATGATGGGTGCCGTAGTTCCATCGCTACCGGAATCCATCGCGGCATCAGGCCGAGGAAGTGGTCGAGGCGGGCGTCGTCGCGCTCCAGTTCGGGGTGCACTTGCACGAGTAGGGCCTCGGCGCGGTCGCCGAGAGCCTTCCAACACCGCTCGAAGCGCTCCACCCACGGTTCCGGGCTGTTGAGCCGACGGAAGTGCGTCAGCCCGCGATGCGCCTTGACGGCCATCGTGAAGCCGTCAGGGAGCCGCTGCCGCCAACCGGCGAAGGCGGCGTCGCGTGGCCAGCGGTAAAAGCTTGCGTTGAGCTCAACGGTGTCGAACTCCTCGATATAAATCGCGAGCCGCTTCGACGCCGGGGTCTTCGGTGGGTAGAGCACGTCGGTCCAATGGTCATACGACCAGCCCGACGTGCCGATCCGGATCACGCGAGGTGACTTGCCCGTTGCGCGGATCTCCGAAACGTGGGGCTCACTTCGTGGCAGGGATTTCGCGTAATCGACGCCGCGGGCCACCCACGATTGCAGCTGGCGTTTGGTCTTCACGCCGTCGATGGAAACCCGCAGCCAGCCCCGGGTCTCCCTGCCGGCCATCACCATCGGTTCGACGTGCTTGCGGGTCAGCAGTTCGGCCGTCTCGGCTGCGGGCACGCGCACCATCAGACCGCCGCGCCCGCTGACCGCCACCGCCATGTTGCCGTTGAGCAGGAATGCCAGGCCGCCGAACATCCGCTTCTCCTCAAGCCCCTTCTGGGGCCCGAGGAGTTCGCGGATTCGGTTGGCGAGGTCCTCGTCGTAGGCCATGTAACCCACCAACCTATGCCGAGCAGACGCAAAAGCTCGCTCCACGTCGGCGTGTCGGAAGCTTTTGCGTCTGCTCGCCGGGCGGGTGTCAGGCGGCTTCGGTCACGACGGAGTCCACCGGCGCGAGTGCCTGCGCGACGATATCGGCCACGTCGGTCATCGGCCGCACCTCGAGCGCCTCGAGCACCTCGGCAGGAACATCGTCGAGATCCGGCTCGTTGCGCTGCGGGATGAAAACCGTTGTCAGCCCGGCACGTTGGGCCGCAAGCAGCTTCTGCTTGACTCCGCCGATCGGCAGCACTCGGCCGTTCAGCGTGACCTCACCGGTCATGCCGACGTCGGAGCGCACCTGCCGACCGGTGGCCATCGACACCAGCGCGGTGACCATCGTGACGCCCGCCGACGGGCCGTCCTTGGGAACCGCGCCCGCGGGCACGTGCACGTGGATCTTGCGGTCCAACGCCGCGGGGTCGACGCCGAGCTGCCCGGCGTGCGAGCGAACGTAGGACAACGCGATCTGCGCCGACTCCTTCATGACGTCGCCGAGCTGACCCGTCAACTGCAGGCCCGCCTCACCGTCGGTGGAGCCCGCTTCGATGTACAGGACATCGCCGCCGAGGCCGGTGACGGCAAGGCCCGTAGCCACTCCCGGCACGGCGGTCCGCTCGGCGGACTCCGGCGTGAACCGCGGACGACCCAGGAACTCAACGAGATCCGGCTCGTCGATCCGAATCGGGGCCGCGACCTCACCTCCTTGCGCTCCTCGCGTCCGCGAGTCGAGTTTGGTGGTGACCTTCCGCAGCGCTTTGGCCAGCAGCCGCTCGAACTGCCGCACACCCGGTTCGCGGGTGTAGTCCGCGGCGATCTTGCGCAGCGCCGCCTCGGTGACGACAACCTCGTCTTCGGTCAGCGCCGCCCGCTCGCGCTGCCGCGGCAGCAGGAAGTCGCGCGCGATGGCGACTTTGTCGTCCTCGGTGTAGCCGTCGATCTGCACGAGCTCCATCCGGTCCAGCAGCGCCGATGCGATGTTCTCGATGACGTTGGCGGTGGCGAGGAACACGACGTCGGACAGGTCAAGATCGAGGTCGAGGTAGTGGTCGCGGAACGTGTGGTTCTGGGCCGGGTCCAAGACCTCCAGCAGGGCCGCCGAGGGGTCGCCGCGGTAGTCGGAGCCGACCTTGTCGATCTCGTCGAGTAGCACGACGGGGTTCATCGAACCCGCCTCACCGATCGCGCGCACAATCCGGCCCGGCAGCGCACCGACATAGGTGCGCCGATGTCCGCGGATCTCGGCCTCGTCGCGCACACCGCCCAGGGCGACGCGAACGAACTTGCGACCCAACGCCCGTGCCACGCTCTCGCCGAGCGAGGTCTTGCCGACGCCAGGGGGACCGGCCAGCACCATTACCGCACCGGAACCCCGGCCCCCGACGACGGCCATGCCGCGCTGGGCCCGCCGCGCCCGCACCGCCAGGTATTCGACGATGCGGTCCTTGACGTCCTCCAGACCGTGGTGGTCGGCGTCGAGGATTTCGCGAGCGGCCGTCAAGTCGGTGGAGTCTTCGGTGGTGATGTTCCACGGCAGATCCAGCACGGTGTCCAGCCAGGTGCGGATCCACCCGCCCTCGGGGCTCTGCTCGCTGGAGCGCTCCAGCTTGCCGACCTCGCGCAGCGCCGCCTCGCGGACCTTCTCGGGCAGGTCGGCGGCGTCGATGCGGGCACGGTAGTCGTCGGAACCGTCCGGTTCACTCTCGCCGAGTTCCTTGCGGATCGCGTTGAGCTGCTGGCGCAGCAAGAACTCCTTCTGCTGCTTGTCCATGCCGGCGCGGACGTCTTCGGCGATCTTGTCGGTGACCTCGACCTCGGCCAGGTGGCCGCTGGTCCAGTCGATCAACGCCCTCAACCGTTCGGCGACACCGGGTGTCTCCAGCAGCTGCCGCTTCTGCACATCGGTGAGATATGAGGCATAGCCGGCGGTGTCGGCCAGCTGCGACGGATCGGTCAGCTTGTTGACGAAATCGATGATCTGCCACGCGTCGCGCCGCTGCAGCATCGCCAGCAGCAGCTTCTTGTACTCTGCGGCCAGCGCCAGCGTCGCCGGCGAAGCCGGTTCCTCGTTCACCTCGGTCACCTCGACCCACAACGCCGCGCCGGGCCCGGTGGTACCGGCGCCGATGTGGGCGCGACGCTCACCGCGGACCACCGCGGCCGAAGCCGACCCACCGGCGACGCGGCCGACCTGCACGATCGAGGCGAGCACGCCGTAAGTGGGGTAGCGGTCATCGAGCCGGGGCGCGATCAGCAGCTTCCCGCTGTCGCTGGCTTGCGCGGCGTCGACGGCAGCGCGGGCGGCGTCGTCGAGCTCGATGGGCACCACCATTGTCGGCAGCACGATCGGCTCGCTGACAAACAGCACCGGCACTGAGAAAGGTTGCGGCATTTATCCTCCAAAGTTAAGCCTGATGCACTCAACCTTGTTGCGGCCGCCTTTGTTCCCACCGGAATAGCGTCCCTGACGCCAAGGCAGTGGGCCTGCCGCTGGGGTAGCGGCAGGCCCACTGGAGGGAGGTGCTGTTACGCGGAGGTGGGGGACGCGCCCAGCACCCGTTGGAGGTCGGGCTTCATCTGCTGCAGCTGCTGTCCCCAGTAGCCCCAGCTGTGTGTCCCGTTGGGCGGGAAGTTGAACACGGCGTTCTGCCCACCAGCGGCCACGTAGGTGTCCCGGAAGGTCTCGTTCGTACGGAGAGTGAACCCTTCCAGGAACTGCGCCGCCATCAGGTTGCCGCCGTCACTGGCCACGTCGAGATCCGCAGGCGTTCCGTTGCCGCAGTAGATCCACAACCTGGTGTTGTTGGCGATCAGCTGATGGATGTTGACCATCGGGTCGTTGCGTTTCCACGCGGGATCCGTCGACGGGCCCCACATGCTCTCGGCGTTGTATCCGCCCGCGTCGTTCATCGCGAGACCGATCAGCATTGGCCACCAGCCCTCGGAGGGGTTCAGGAAGCCCGACAGCGAGGCGGCATAGATGAACTTCTGCGGGTAGTAGATCGAGTACGTCAGCGCGGTGCTGCCCGCCATGGAGATGCCAACGACCGCATTGCCGTTCTGCGACACACCCTGGTTGGCCTCCAGGTAGGCCGGTAGCTCCTGGGTCAGGAACGTCTCCCACTTGTAGGTGTAGTCCTGCCCGTTGCCTTTCGACGGCTGATACCAGTCGGTGTAGAAGCTGGACATGCCGCCGACGGGCATCACCGTCGACAGGCCCGAGCGGTAGTACCACTCGAACGCCGGGGTGTTGATGTCCCAGCCGTTGTAGTCGTCCTGCGCACGCAGGCCGTCGAGCAGATAGACCGCGTGCGGTCCGCCGCCCTGGAATTGCACTCGGATGTCGCGGTTCATCGCCGCCGAGTGCACATTCAGATACTCGACCGGTAGCCCCGGCCGCGAGAACGCGTTTGCCGTCGCCGACCCCCCGGCGAACCCGATCGCGCCGGGCAGGGCCGCCGCCACGAGGGCACTGGCCGCAAGCCGGCGCATCCATGTGCTTCGAGTTTCTCGAAACCTCTCTGACCACTTCATAACGGCAACAACCCACCTTTCCAATTACTTGCCTTCAAGCAATTGCCGTTGCTTTGCGTGGGCCAGTGAACATCCGCCACATCAGTCACTTGCGTACCAACACGGCATTTGGATGTCGCGAACCGCTAACGATTGCGACTCGGCGCCGATATCTACTTGTTGAGCTGGCCAAACAGGCATCGATTACCGTCGTCGCGGTGGCGTGGCTGCGGTGGTTCGTGACGGTGACGACGGCGTGTGCGGTTGTCGCAGGCTGCGGCGGCACCCGCGAAGTCGACCCGAGCAGCCTGGACCCCGGGCCGTATTCGACCGCGCCGCGCATGATCCCGAATCCGCAGTCGCTGCCGGTGGGCACGGCGCTGGAGGGCATTCGGATGGCCGACGCGGTAGCCGATACGTCGCAGTTCGGATCCCCGTTGATCCACCTGCGGCAGGCGGGCCCGATTTCCGACCCCGCCAGCCTGTCTGCGGTCGTCGGCGAAACGGCTGCACGGATCCTCGACCGTCGCGGTTGGGTCGCCGGTTACCGCGCCACCTACGCCGATGCCCCGGACGGCCGTACGCCGCATGCCGAGTTGTCGATCATGGTGTCGCGTTTCCCGATCGACGCGGCCGCACAGTCGGCTGCGTCTGTTCTCGAGGTAGCCAACTGGGAGGACTTCGACAAGACGATCGCCACGCCGCTGCCCACCCGCCCCGAAATCGCCGCCCGGTACACGCCCGGCATGAGAAAGCTGCTGCTGGACACTGCGATCGGGCCGTTCGCTCTGCACCTGACGCTCGACGCGGCGCCCGATGGAATCGAGAAGCACATCGGTGAACTCGACGCCGCGGTCGACGAAGAACACGCGTTGCTGCAGGCCTTCACACCGACGCCGATGGCCGACATTCCTGCGCTGCCACGCGATCCCGACGGTCTTCTCGCCCGGATGGTGGCCACCGATCCAACCGCCGCGCCGCCGCCGTCGCCCACGTTCGCCGTCTACGGGCCGACGGGCGCTTTGCATGACCAGCCGGCGACCTTTCGTCGGGACAGCCTCTTCGACGCCTGGGGTGTCGAGCGGTTCGCCGTGTCGGGTCACCAACGCCTGTACCGGTTGCGCGACCACCAGGCGGCCAAGGACATGGCCGCGGCGGTCATCGCCGAGGTATCCAACCGCGAACACCGCATCGACAACGATGCGAATCTGCCTGACACCCAATGCTTTCAGACCGACCCGCCGACCGTGGCCATGCCCGCTTTCGCCTGCCGGGTGGTCTACGACGCCGTCTACACCGAGGTTCGCGCCGATTCGGCGACCAAAGCGCAACAGATGGCGGCGGCGCAGTACGTACTGCTGGCCAACCGTTAGGAGTCCAGCAGGGTGACGTGCCGCGGCGTCAACTCCTCCAGGCACGTCACACCGAGCAGTCGCATGGTGCGCAGGACCTGCTCTGCCAGAATTGTGATGGCGCGGTGGACGCCGGCCTCACCGCCGGCCATCAGACCGTAGAGATAGGCGCGCCCAACGAGGGTGAACCTTGCGCCCAGCGCGATGGCGGCGACGACGTCGGCGCCGGACATGATTCCCGTGTCGAGCAGGATCTCGGTGTCGGCGCCCACCTCACGGGCGACGTCGGGCAGCAGGTGCAGCGGCACCGGCGCGCGGTCCAGCTGCCTGCCGCCGTGGTTCGACAGCACGATACCGTCGACGCCGAGGTCGACGACCGATCTGGCATCGTCGAGTGTCTGAATCCCCTTGACCACCAAGTTGTTCGGCCACTGCGATTTGATCCAAGCCAAATCGTCGAACGTCACCGTCGGGTCGAACATGGTGTCGAGGTATTCGGCTACAGTGCCCGGCCAGCGATCCAGTGAGGCGAACGACAACGGCTCGGTGGTCAGCAGGTCGAACCACCACCGCGGGTGGGTCACCGCGTCGAGCACCGTCCGCAGGGTGAGCGCCGGCGGTACGGACATTCCGTTGCGGGTGTCGCGAAGCCGGGCTCCGGCGACGGGAACGTCCACCGTGACGAGCAGGGTGTCGAATCCCGCCGCGGCGGCGCGTTCGACCAACGCCATCGACCGGTCCCGGTCTTTCCACATGTAGAGCTGAAACCAGTTGCGGCCCTGGGGGTTCGCGGCCTTGACCTCTTCAATCGACCTGGTGCCCAGCGTCGACAACGAGAACGGAATGCCTCGCCGCGCCGCCGCGTGCGCGCCGGCGATCTCGCCTTCGGTGTGCATGAGGCGGGTGAAACCGGTCGGCGCGATGCCGAACGGAAGGTCCACCCGACTGCCGAGAATATCCCAGCCGGTGTCGACGTCAGCGACGTTGCGCAGGATCGTCGGGTGAAACTGGAT
Organism: Mycobacterium sp. 1274761.0; assembly: GCF_001668615.1. Lineage (GTDB taxonomy): Bacteria > Actinomycetota > Actinomycetes > Mycobacteriales > Mycobacteriaceae > Mycobacterium. The sequence goes on along the minus strand of NZ_LZMC01000019.1, from coordinate 67,647 downwards.
GTCGTGGAATGCTTTGCGCGCCCGAGCCAGGGACAGCTCCTCTTCGGCTGCGCCATCGGTGTAGTCGAATGCCGCTTTGGGTGTGCGCCGCTTGGCGATTCGGCGCAGGTCGGCGATCGTCAGTGCGTCGGCCAGCCGGCGGGTGGTCGGGTTCAGCCTCGGTTTTTTGAACTGGATGAGCGGAGCCAGCTCCCGTGGCCGTGGTATTCGGCGGTGCATCGCCCGCGTCTAGTCCGCCGCCGCAGCGACTGCGCGGCGCAAATCGGCGCGCCGATCTTCGATAGCGCGGCCGATTTCCTGAAGCAGCACCGGTTTACGGGCCACGAGATCCTCGATGTGTTCGCGTTCGACCAGCAGTACCGTCACCTCTTCGAGCGCATATGCGCCCGCCGTGACCGGCTCGCGGGTGAGAGTGGTCTGACCGAGGAAGTCACCTGGTTCCAAGGTTCTCAGCGGAATCAGCGCGCCATCGCTGTCGCTGAACACAAGGCGGACGCGTCCGTCGACGATGAAGGTCATGCCGTCGGGGATTTCGCCGGCAGACTGCAGATATTCATCGGCGCCGTAGCGGGTGACGCGGCAGTGCGTCTGCATCGCTTCGCGTTCCGTGTCGGTCAATCTGAGGGTGGATGCGACGACACGAAGTGACTGCTGCAGCCGCTCAGGCGTTTCGAAGTCGTCTTCGGCCTCATCCAAGCTCAACCCGGCGCGCCGCGATGCGTACCACACCCACCGCAGAAAGACCGATCGCGCCGCGAAATCGTCGGCGGGCGAACGCAACGGTATCGAGGTGCTGTACTGCAAGCCGCCCAGCGGAACGGTCGACGGCGTGGCGTCCGGTCGCAGTTGGGGTAGCGCGCTTGCCACTTGATTGAGCATCTTGCGGACATCGTCGGGGGGATCGTCGACAGAGAAGATCGTTGTCACAGAGAGCGAATGCGCCCCGGGCGGACGCGAGAAATTGGTGAACGATGCCGCAGCCAGGACGGAATTGGGCATGATGAGAAGGCCACCGCCGGTGTCGATATGTGTTGCGCGCCAGTTGACTTCGACGACGCGGCCCCTGGCGGTCGGAGTCTCGATCCAGTCACCGAGCTGGAACGGCTGCTCAAAGAGGACCAGCAGGCCGGCGATGATCTGTCCGACCGAGTTCTGCAGGGTCAAGCCGAGCACGATCGACGAGACTCCGAGGGCAGTGAACAGGCCGCCGATGTGCGCGCCCCAGATGTAGGCGAGGATGAGCCCGACGCCCAGCGCGATCAAGGCGAAGCGGGCCACATCCAGGAAAATCGACGGGATCCGCTTACGCCAGCTGCCTTCCGGCGCCCCTTGGAAGACCGTGGCGTTCGTACCGGATAGAAGAAGCACCAACACCACGAAGCCGAACATCGTGGCGACGACCCGCACCGGCGTCGCCGTCCCGGAGATCTGCATGACGCCGATGAGAAGAACCAACAGAGCGCCCAGCGGCAGGATGTAGTTGCGGATGAGGTGCACAGGCCGGGCGAGGAAGCTGCCCCTCCGGCGCAGCGCGCTGTGCAACTCCGTCAGCAGAATCAGGCAGACCGGAAAGCCGATCGCCATGCCCACCGCCCAGTAGAACCACGGCGCTTCCAGCACGCTGATCATGACGGATGCTCCATCAACCGCCAGATCGGTTGTTGCTGTCCGTCGACGCTTACATCGTCGGCTGCGGCGAAGTCCCGGCTGTCGCGCATGACGTCGTACACCGCCGAACTCACGTAAATTCCTGGCTGCGGCGCGCCCCGGTGCACCTGATAGGCGAGATCGACAGCCGAGCCCCACATGTCGTAAGCGAGCGTCGTCCGCCCCACCAGTCCACTGGTGACCGCACCCGTATCGATTCCCGCCCGAAGTCCGAGGTTGTGACCTGTCTCAGCGTTGAAGCGTTCAATGGTGCGTTGCATTTCGACGGCGAAGTCGACCGTGCGCCGAACATTGTCCAGCCTGGGTACCGACAATCCGCAGCTGGCCAAGTAACCGTCGTGCAGTGTACGTACCTGTTCGACACCGAGATCTTCTGCGGCAGCGTCGAATTGACGCGTCAGCTTGTTCACGATCGCCAGCAGTTCCTCGGAGCTGATCTCTTCGCCCAGCTGGTTCAGGCCCATGATGTCGGCGAAGATCACGGTGACGTTCTGATGGTCCTGCGCGATGGTCTCCTCGCCCTCCCGGTAGCGCTGCACGACAGGCTCGGGCATGAGCGACCGCAACAGCCGATCGTTCTCGCGGCGTTGCTCGGCGAGCAACTCCTCCTTTATGGCGAGGTTGCGGCTCATGTCGTTGAACGCCACGGTGAGATCGCCGAACTCGTCGCGGGACTCGACCGGCACGATCACGTGGTAGTCGCCGGCGCTTATCTGCTGGGCACCCGCTTCGAGCCTACGAATCGGCCGCACGAAGAGCCGGGCCAGCAGCATCGCCCCGAGCGATACCAAGAAGATGATCACAGCGGTCGACACCACGAGCGTGCGGGTGAATGAGGTCACGGGCGCGAACGCCTCTGATGTGTCGATCTTGGCGATGATCGACCAGTTCAGGCCGTCCAGGTTCAACGGTGCATAGGCCTGTAGCGTTCGGCGGCCCAGGTAGTCGTCCCCGATGATGGTGCCGGTCTGGCCCCGCTGGGCCGAACGGGTGGCTTCGCTTTCGACCGGCTGCACCAGGGTCGTTCCGTGCTGACGGATCGACTCTTCGGCGACCTCGGGCGGCGTGCCCTCGTCGATCACCGCGCGCTTGAAGGCGTCGGGATCCTCGAGGAACAACCGGGAGTCCGACCGCATCAGCCCGTCGGGACCGACAAGAAAGGTCTCGCCGGTCTTGCCCATCCCCGCTGCTTCCCACTGTTTGTCGACCGTCATCAGCCGGTTGATTGAGGAGATCGGGAACTGCAGGGCAAGCACGCCCTCCGCGGTTCCCGGTTTGCCGACCGGCGCGAGCAGCCATGCGGTCGGCTCGTCTGCGGGCTGGTAGTCGCTGAAGTCGGTGACGCCCACATAGTCCACAGTGTTGGCGCTCATCGCCTTCTCGTACGCACCCCGCAGGGAACTGCCGCGATATGGCCCGGTGAGGATATTGGTGCCGAGGTCGACGCCCTTATATGCGCTGTAGACGACGTTCCCTGCGGTGTCGAGCAGGAGGGCGTCCTCGAACTGGAACCGCAGCACGATCGTTCTGAAGAAGTCGTTGAATCGCGCGTTGGCCGCTGACCACGCGCTGCCGTCGCGGGCGTCGTCGAGTTCAATCGCCTTGTCCCAGTCGCGGAATGGAGCCGTGTAGTAGGCCTGCAAATAACGCTGAGCATTGGACACCGGCAGCAGGGCGTCGACGTCGACATCCTCTCCGGTCTGGTCCTTCTCGCGCTTGCGGAACTCGTTGTCGTAGTAGGCGACGATCGACTGCCATTGGGCCGGGTTGGTCGGCGCCGCGTTCAGCTGGTTGAAAGCCGTGGAATACGCCTGGACAGCCTCGGTCAGAGTGGTTCCGCGGGCGTAGCTGATGAGGACTCTTTGCAGATCGGTGAATTTCGCCTCGAGCTGCCGCGACTGCGACGCACGTATCTCGGTGAGCCGGTCGAACACCGATGCCCGCAGAGATGTCCGGCCGGAGTGAAAGCCGATGGCACCCACCACTGCAGCGGACAAGATGCTGGTGGTCAGCAGCATGACCAGGAGCTTGGACTGGATGCTGACCCGCGACAACGGATGCCTCCTGCGGGCGAAGCGGCCAAGCTTCGGCGCCGACTCCTCGTCGTTTCGTTCGTCGCTCTGGGTCGTCGCAGGCGCACCGTTGCGGCCAGTGGATAAAGGCGGCATGGCGTCCTCTCGCGATAATGGCTGCCGGGCGAGACTAACGTGTCGGCCGTACGGCCAGCAGCACAGTGAGGAAATCGTGGTGGGCGGGTTTGGAAACGCGACCGGCGACCCTTTCGACCTGCAGCGGTTCGTCGACGCGCAGGCGCCCGTCTATGACGCCGTGCTCGCTGAGCTCCGCGCCGGCCGCAAACGCAGTCACTGGATGTGGTTCGTGTTTCCCCAATTGCGTGGGCTGGGCAGCAGCCCGACGGCCGTTCGGTTCGGGATCACCTCGATCGAGGAGGCCCGCGCCTACCTCGCCCACGTGCTGCTCGGCCCGCGCCTGCGGGAGTGCGCCAGGCTGGTAGCGGCGATCGAAGGCCGCACGGCGCAGGAGGTCTTCGGCCAGCCCGACGACATGAAGCTGCGGTCGTCGATGACGTTGTTCGCGAAGGCGACCGACGACAACGCCGACTTCGTGGCGGTCCTGGACAATTTCTATGGCGGCGAAGCCGATCCCGTCACCGCTGCGCGGCTGACGTGACGTCAGCCCGGCGCGACTATCAGCCAGCCGTGTGGCTCGATTTCGGCCTGTGAGAGGACATCCTGTGGGGGTGCTCCTGATCCCGCGACGATGCGCCCTTCGGCGAGCCCGACGTCACGCAACGACAACGACATCGAGGCGTCGTCGATGTTGAGTGCGACCACCAGTGCCTCCGCCCCGTAGCTCGTCCGGTAGACATATCCGGTGTTGGTTAGCGCAACGGACGAGGTCCGGGCGGTGTGCAGCCACGGGTGGCGGCGGCGTAGCCCGATCAGATACTGGTGCAGCCGGTAGATGTCACGTCCACGATCGCCGACTCCTGTACCGGGAGCGGTGAATTCGGGACGCACGGCGTCGTCGCCGCCGACGCGCTCCTCCTTGACGCCAAGGTATGCGGACTCGTCGCCGGCGTAGATGCTCGGCGTGCCGCCGATGGTGAGAAGCAGCACCAGCGCGTGTTCGAGGTGGCGGGTGTTCTCCAGCTTGCTCGCGATCCGGGTGACATCGTGGTTGCCGATGAAGGTCATCGGGACAAAGACGTCCAGAAAGTCGTTGTGCCGCTGCAGCGCCCAGTCCAGCTCGTGGAAATTGCCGTCGTTGAGGCTGCTCCAGATGGCCTTCCACAGTTCGTACTGGGTGACCGAGTCGACTCCCGCCTCGCGGACATGCGCCGAGTAGTCGCCGTGAATGACCTCGGCGACAAACCATGCGTCGCCGAATTCCGCACGCACGCGCGGCAGCACCTGCGCCCAGAACCGGTCGGGAACGGCGTATGCCGCGTCGAGGCGCCAGCCGTCGGCTCCGCGGCCCAGCCAGTGCGTCATCACATCGACGGTGTAGTCAACAACGTCGGGATTGTCGTGGTTGAGCGCGACGAGTTCGCCGTGTCCCTCGAACGTCTCGAATTCACCGCTACCGGTCGGCAGGAACCACGACGTGTCGTCTCCGGCGACGGCGTCGCGGTAGCGCGGGAAATCCGTCCCAACATGGTTGAAGACGCCGTCGAGCAGCACCCGCAGGCCGCGCCGGTGAGCTTCGGTGATCAACTCGTCGAAGTCACCGTCGTCCCCGAGGCGCGGGTCGATGCGGCGGTGGTCGGTGGTGTCGTAGCCGTGCGTCTTCGAGACGAATATCGGTCCCAGGGCGACACCGGAGGCGCCGAGCTCAACGGCGTGGTCGAACCATTCGATGATCCGGCGCAGCCGGTGCTCGTCAGGGCCCGGCGGCGGCTCGGCGGGAAACGCGCCGACGAAACCGAGCGGATAGACCTGCCACCAGATCGCATGCTGGACCCACGCCGGTTCCGTCATAGCCAGCACCGTACGGCGTTCGGTCAGCCGACCTCCAACCGGCACGCGCAGGACGCCGCGATCGGCACGTCGGCACGTGCCGCGGCCAGCACCAGCTGCTGGCCGATGATCGCCGCCTCCGCCGTCCGGCCCAGCCGCCGCAGGCATTCGTGGTAGCCGTGCAGGCTCCACACGTTGCCGGGATGCTGGCACGGCCGGCTCAGGGTGGGGTCCAGGCCCAGGTCGGCGGCGTACACCTCGGCGGCCTCTTCGACGCGGCCCTGCTCCAGCAGCAGGGCGCCGTAGGCGTGCCGTGTCGGCTGCATCCATCCCCACGGTTCGTCGTAGGGCAAGGCGTCGTCGAGCGCGATGGCGCGCCGTAGGTGAGCGAAGGCGTCCTCGAAATACCCTTCCCGATAGGCGATTTCGCCGTCCAGCATGGCCGCTGCGATCGCCAGGATGTCGCGTGCGGTGTTGTTGAACAGATATCGGGAATCTGGGATGGCCTCGTAGGCAGCGACGAACGCCTCGCGCTCGGAGCGCGCCTGCGCTAGCTGCCCCTTGGCCGCGTGGGCGACGCCGCGTCCGTAGTGGATGGTGGCGGCCGTCGTGCAGTACAGCTCGACATCGTCGGGAACGGGGCGGGCGATAAGGTCGTCCCAGCGGCCGAATCGGACGAGCACGTGGATGCCCAGCGGCACAAAGGCTTCCAGCCAGTCAGCCATCGGCGGTGACTCGATGGCCAGCAGCTCAGGGGTGAGCTGTCCAGCCAGTTCGTCGGCGGCGGCGAGCGCGACGGCCGAACTGCCCTCGAACATTGCCGAGTACACCACGAAGTGCAGGTTGTGCGCTCGGTAGAGCGAATAGAAATTCAGCGGACCCTCGCGTTCGACGAACAGCCGATCGGCTTTCACCGCGGTTAGATTCGACACCACCGAATTGCGGTAGTCGCCGCACAGCACGTCGATGTGGCTGGCCATGTGCTGCAGATGTCCGGCGTCGGGTACCAGGTTGCGCAGCAGATCCGCGGCGGGCAGCGCCTCCTCCGGCGCCGTCGACATCTCCATGGTGTGCAGGTACAGGTGCAGCACACCGGGGTGTTCCCGGCCCGCGGCCGTGCCGAGCGCATCGTCGAGGATGCGCTTGGCCTCGACGACCCTCGAACCCGGCGCTGGCTCTCCGGTTCTGGTGTCCCACAACGCCCATGCGGTGACATTCACCAGAGCGTCGGCAGCCAGTGCCTGCACGTCGATGTCGCTGGGATAGGTCTTGGCCAGCGCGGCCATCGCGTCGGCGTAGCGGGCGTGCCCGGCCTGCAACGCATCGGTGTCGGCGGGGTCGTCGGTGGGGAAGCGGGAGCGCAATGCCTCGATCAGACCGAGCTCGACGGCAGAGGTCCGCCCGCTTTCGGCGAGTCCGAGCTCCATTCGGGCCCGCGCCAGCGACGCGGCGAGGTCGACCGGGTCGAACGCCTCCCAGGCCTTGTTGTAATTGGGGCCGACGGAATACGCGATGCCCCATCGGGCGAGGGCAAGCTCCGGATCCAATTGAAGAGCCCGCTCGAAGCAGCGGATGGCCTCGTCGTGGTTGAAGGCGTAGGCCCAGACGAGCCCGCGGTCAACCCAGATCTGCGCCTGCGGCGACGGCGTCTCGATCGGCCGGTGATACCTGCCGAGGTCGTAATACGGCTCGGCGTCGGCCAGCGAAACGCTCATGGAGGGCACGATAATTCACGCGGGATGCGGTGGCGAGGGCCGCCAGCAGACACCCCGCGGCAGCCCACATCACCAGCGTCAGCAGCGCCGCCGCAGCGCCGTGACCGCCGAAATACGAGATGCTGCGTAGCAGCGAGACCCCGGATCCCTGCGGCACGATCGCCGTGAACGTGGCGTAGAACGGCGACAGCAGCGGCCTGCCGACGGGTCCTGCGGCGGCCGCATTGCCGACGACCACCAGGAACAGGGTGAGCAGCGCCGATGCCGCCGACCCGAACGCGGCCGCGACGCCGGTGACCGCGCCGCCGACTGCCATCGCATACAGCCACAGCACCCCGACCACAGCCCAGGTGTGGCCGGGCAACGCGCCAAGGACCGCGTCGATGTAGACCGTCACCACACCCGCCAGCAGCGCCGAGTAGCCGGTCAAAGTCAGGGTGCGCAGAAGGAAGGTGGCGGGGCGGTGCACCTTGCCCATCAGGTAGCCGAAGGCGGCCGCACCCACCGATGCGCCGATCGACACAAAGATGATCGCGTAGAACTCGACGGTGCCCGACGGGTCAGCCGCCGACGTGGGCGCCAGGTCTTCGACCGTCGCGGTGAAACCACCCCGGGAAGCGATTGCGCGGCCGACATTTTCGGCTGCAGTCGCCACACTCTTGCCGCCGCCGCCGGCCACATAGATTGTCAGATCACCGGTCGGGCTCACGACGTAGGCGGAGTCGGCCTCTCGCTCGCGGACCAGTTCGCGTGCTGCGGCATCGTCGCCGACCTCGTTGACCTCCAACGCGTTTTGCTCACGCAGCGCATCGACAACCGGGGGCGGGGCGGACACCGCGACGGTCAGGTGGTGCAGGGTGGGCCTGGCGAAGGCACCGGAGTAGCTGGCGATCATCGCGACGACGAACGCCGTCAGTCCCAGCATCACAAGCACCATCGTGCGGATGCCGGATTTGGTGGCCTCGGGGGTGGCATGTCGTGGCATGGGACAAACCCTTCTCGGAAATCGGATTCAGGAGCTGGCGGTGCCGAGCAGCGCGCCGACGGTGTCCAGCGCGGCGGTGACTCTGCCGCGCAGATTTGTCGCGGTCGGGTCTTCCATCCAGGAGCGCAGGACCTCTACCAGGCCGCCGACCAGGAATCGGCTTACCGATTCGGTGGTGGGGCCCGCGACGTCGGCCGCCGCGGCGATCTGGTCGCACGCGGGGGCGAGCTCGGCGCGGAATGCGGCGACCACCCGCAGCGTGACCGCGCTCGGCACCACGTTGCGGTACATCGACCGCTGGTCGGCGGCGAAGTCGAACAGGGCTACGATCCGCGCACGCGCATCACCGGCGATATCGGCGGTGGCCGACGCGAAGGCGGCCGTGAACGCGTAGGCGATCGCGTCGTCGCGGTCGATGAAATGCCGGTAGAAGACCTGCCTGCTGACCCCCGCGCGCTTGACGATGTCACCGACGGTCAGCTGGTCGACCGGCCGCTCGCGCACCAGGGCGAGCGCAGCGTCGCGAAGCTTCGCCCGGACGCGTTCGGCGCGGGGATCAACGCTGTTGCTGCGAGTTGGCATGACTGCACCATAACCGATTTCATAGACACTTGCCTACGATAGGCTAGGTAATCTAAGACACCTATCTGAGCTGGTGTGACGGGCGTGACGCGGGCACCCCGGGAGGTCGATTCGACTTCAGACTAGAAACGTGTTCTAGTTTTGGGGTGCTGGAGTTCACCCATATCGGGGACCTGACCTCCGAGGACGTCGACCGAATGCGCGCGGTGTACGAGCCGCTCGCCGAGTCGGTTCGCGAGCTGATCGACGCGACGATCAGGACCGAGGTCGGCGCCGCTGACATCGCCGCAGCCCAAGCCGAGATCGATGCGGTCACCGCGCGGCTACGCGCACAGCAGATCGACGGTGCCTTCGGGGTGCGCTATACCACCGCCGGTGAGCGGATGGCGTGGGGCAACCCGGCCGTGGGCATCCGTAATCCCATCGCGCCGCCGCTGGTAATCCATCGCGACGGTGACGGCGGCGCCTTCACCGATTTCGTGATGGGCGCCGCCTACGAGGGGCCGCCCGGACACGTCCACGGGGGAGTGTCGGCGCTCATCCTCGACCATCTGCTCGGAGAGGTGGCCAGCGACGGGATCACGCCGCGGTTCACGGGCACCATCACGATGCGCTATCTGCGCACCACCCGCCTGGGCCCGCTGCACGCCGAGGCCAGAATCGACCGCACTGAGGGCGTGAAGACCTTCGTCGTCGGCCATCTCGCCGACGACGAGGGGATCACCGTCGAGGCGGAGGGCGTGTTCATCACGCCGCGGTGGGCGCGCGAAAACTGAGTCGCCCTTCACGGCGTCGCGCTGTCGCGGGCCTCGGCACCGATACCCGCAAGGCTGCGGGTAATCGTGCCGATCTCGGCGACGAGCACACGGGCCGCCCCGTCATCTGAGGTGAGATGTGTTGCGGCGTCACGCAATTGCTGATAGGCCACTGACAGCTGCACGGTATCGACATCCCACGGGGTGGCCGGCGTCGGCGGGTCGCCACGAAGCACCTCGACGTAGTCGTCCACCGCCAGCACGAATCGGCGGCTCAGCGTCGGGGACGGATGCGGGGGAAGGCTCTGTTCCAGCGCCGAACACGAACTCGTGACGGCGTTCAGCGCGGCGCGGAACGACCGCAGCCACCGCCGCAGCTCCCGCGACTCCACCCTGGTCGCGCCGGCGGCGGCTTCGAAGGCGGCACGAGCCCGGAATGCGCGTTGCCACGCCGCGGCCAGCGCATCCGAGGGGTGGTCCAGGTCATGCACGAACGCTTTGATAACCGTTGCGGCGTAATCAATCTCGGTCTTCAGCAGTTCACCGGCGCGTTGCCGCAGCCGGATCAACGCGTCGTCGGGCACCAGCACGTGAAGCAGCACGGCTAAGGCGCCGCCGATGATAACCGCGAGCAACAGGTCGCTGAGCGACGGAGACGGCTCGGTGATGTCCAGCAGCAACACGATGGTCGCACCGAACGCCGCGGTGACCGCGATGTAGCCGAAGGCCGACACCGTGTAAGTGATGCCGAGGAAAACCACGGCGAGGATCGCCGCGACGAGGCCGCCGGGGTGCCACAACATCGTCAATGCAGAAGCGATCACGACGCCGCCGCAGATTCCCGCGATCCGGCCGACACAGCGGGTGTAGGTGTGCGCGGTCTCGGGCCGCATCACCAGCAGCACCGTCAACGGGATCCAGTAACCCGCAGGGACACCGGCGAAGCGGGCGATCGCCGTGCCGGACGCCGCGGCCCCGGCAAGGCGGACGGCGTGGCGGAATATCGGCGACGTCAGGTTGAGGTGTCCGACGGCGACGTCGAACCCCGCCTTGGCCGCAGCCGCCCAGTCGGAGACGTGACGACGACCGAAACGCAGGGCGTCGGCGCGGTGCAGCTGCCGCGACAGCCGCTGTGCCACAGGCGTATCCGCTGACTCTACCGTGGCGGCGGCAGCATCGACGCCTTTGAGCGCGTACTGCGCGTCTCTGCGCGCGGTCCGGCTCTGCGCGGCGATCGCCGCAAGCGTGTCCGCCGCCGCGATCAACAGGTCGCGAATCGACTCCTGACCGTCCGCCTTACCGCGCGACACCGTCAAGGTCTTGGCGATTTGTTCGGGCAGCGCGTGCCAGTCCCGGTAAGCGGGGGTGCGCCGGCCGGACTGTGCCTCGTTGCTGCTGAACGCTTCCTTGCAGTCCAGCAGTTGCGACGAGTCGACTTCGGCCGTCGGCTCGGCGGCCAGCCGCCGCGCGTCTGTACTCAGCGAGCGGTACACCTTGGTCAGCGCTTCGCGCTCGAGCCGCCAACGCTGCGGCGGCCACAGCGCGATGAGCGCGGCCTGGATCAGCCCGGCCGAGAAGGCGAACATCGCCGAGCCGACGGCGCCGAGGGCAGGCTGCGGCTGCTGGATCACCAACAGCAGGCCCGACGCGCCGGCCAGCAGCCCGGCGGGTGCACCGACCGCCCATTGCATTCCGGCGAAGAAACACCAGACCGCGATGACAATGACGAACACGACGCTGACGCCGGAGGACACCCCGCCCACCAGCACGGCGATGCCCAGCTCGACCGAGACGGCCAGCACGATCGGGATGCGTCCGAGCGGATTGTCCTGCAGCGCGATGGCCCCCGCGAGCGCTCCGGCGGCGGCTGCAGAGATCGCCGACCCGTGCGGCCCCCAGAACAGGGCCGCCGCTGTCACGACGAACACCCCGAGCAGGCTGCGGGCCACCGCGCCGTTGTCCGGCAGGTGCAGTCGTAACGCGTGGCCCTTGCTCACCTGAACATTCTCACCCCGGCGGGCTCGGATCGGGGCGAAGCCGGCTCGGCGATCTGTCGTTAAACCCGGTTGAACCGCTCCCGCACGGCTTTCATCCGTTCCCGCAGCTCTTCGGGCGTGAACGCGCCCCGCTGCATCAACTCGTGCGCGGTCACCACGGCCGACCGGGCGTGCACCGGGACGTGCCGATAGGTCGTCTCACCCAACTCGTCTTCGGCGTGCCGGCGCTCGAGGTTGTCCAAAGTGCCCCGCCACGACAGGCATTCGCATGTCGCCTGCATCGCCGACTCCCACGGGTCCGGCTTGCGCTCCAGCTCAGGAAGCGAGCCCTCGCGACGAACATCGGGGCCCAGGGTATCGAGCAGCACGTCATACGGCTCGCGGCTCATGCGCTGGCCCGTCCCGATGGCGGCCCGGAAGCCGTCCAGTCGACCTGCGGCAGCGCCACTCCGATCATGGTGTCGCGGGTGACGATCGCCGCCAGCTGCTCCTCCGTCCACCCCTCGGTGCCTTCGGGCCGCATCGGCATGACCATGAACCGCGACTTCTGGTTCGAGTCGTGCACCCGAACCTCGACATCCGGACCGAAGTGCAACCCGAACTCCGCCAACACTTCTCGCGGCCAGCGCACCAGCCGGCGACGGTAGTTCGGGGTGCGGTACCAGTCGGGTGACATGCCGAGCACCGGCCGGGGATAGCAGGAGCACAACGTGCACACGATCACGTTGTGCACGTTCGGCGTGTTCTCCAACACGTAGAAATAGGTGTAGTCACTCGGCGTTCCCACACCGGTGGGGTCGAGCCAATCGATGCCCACCTCTTTGCAGGCTTCGGTGCCGTCGGCGAGCAGTCGCGCCTTGAAGTCGGGATCGGTCCACGCCTTGGCCACCAGCTTCGAGCCGCCGCTGGGGCCGATCGACTCCGCCCATTCAGAGAAGCGCCGGTGATCCTCCTCGGAGAACAGCCCCTTCTCGATGGCAAGTTCGCGTACCGCCCGCTCAAGAATCTCGAACTCGCTCACCTGATCCGATGCCTGAATCGGATCATGGCCGCCGTGATCGTGATCGTGGTCGTGGCTCACTGCTCTTCCTCTCCGGCCGGTTCGAGCCAGTGTTCGGAGACCTCGGTCTCCAACGTGTCGATTTCGAAGCCGGTGTAGTTCGGCCACAGATCCTTCTGACGGAAGCGCACGACATAGAAGGGCTCGAGCCGCCCACCACGGTCCACGTCGTCGCGACCCCATGCTTCGTCTTCGGGGATGATCCACTCCGGCCGGTACTCGACGACGACGCCCGTCTTGCCGCGGGTGAAAGCCTGCGTGCGGGTGTGGAACAACGTGGTGCCGTCCTTCACCGTGACGCGGTCGCCGATCGCGTATTTGTATTCGGTCACGCCTTCTTCTCCAACCGCGCACGCACCTCGTCGATTTTGGCCGTCAATTCGTCTGGCCTGATGAGCCCCTTGTTGATGAGCACCTTGGCTGCGACCGTCGCCCATCGGGCGTAATAAGGCAAACCGAAATACAGTGTCGCGCCGAGGTCGTTCTCCGCACGTCGGCGTTCCTCCGAGTTCCATGCCCCGCGCCACCCGAGGCACTCGCACGTCACATAGGTGTTCATCTCCCATTCCTCTTCGACCTTCTCTTTGAAGGGCAATGGCAGGTCGATCTGGCCGCCGACGTCGTGCAGCACGTGACGAAGCGCGGCGTACAGCTCGTTGGAGATTTCGTAGGGAGAGTCCAGGGGTTCACGGAAAACCGGTGCTAGATCAGCAACCCGTCCCGACAGTTCGTCAAAGCCGCGTGGTGGGGACATCAATACCTCCAGAAATTGACGCGTGAAAACGCAACTGCCTGACCGAGTCTGATGCTGCGAGCGTGTAATGAATCTATCCGACGATCCGGCAATTACGGGTCAAGAACGCGGAATAGGTGGACGCGACAAGATGGGCTCCGCATGTTTTCGCTAGGTTCTCCATCGTGGAGAAAGTCATCCTCACGCTGAGGGGCGCCGACGCGGACGACGCCTGGTGCGCCAGGCTGCGCGCACACGTCGCCGCCGACCTTCTCGACATCGGTCTGCCGGGCCTGGCGATCAATGTCCGCGATGCCGAGGTACGTGATTCGTTGATGACGCTGACCACACTGGATCCGCCTGTGGTGGCCGTGGTCAGCGTGTGGACCCAGCAGTCATACGGCAAGCAGGTGCAGGCCGTCACCGAGCGGCTGACCAAGGAGTGCAAGACGGTCGCTGCATACCTCGTCACGGAATCGGTGCCGCTGCCGCCGCCGTCGACCGTGCCCGGTCAGCGCACCTCCGGGCTGGCCAATGTGGCCCTGTTGCGGCGTCCCGCGGACCTCGACGAAGCGACATGGCTGTCGCGCTGGCACATCGACCACACGCCGGTGGCGATCGAAACTCAAGCAACGTTCGGCTACACCCAGAACACAGTGGTGCGCGCGCTCAGCGACGGCGCGCCGGCCGTCGCGGCGATCGTCGAAGAGCTGTTTCCGGCCGAAGCCGTATCCGACCTACACGCGTTCTTCGGCGCCGCCGACGACGAGGATCTGCGGCACCGGATGGAGCGCATGCTCGCCAGCACCGCCGCGTTCGGCGCCAACGAGAACATCGACACGGTGCCGACCAGCCGCTACGTCTACCGCAGCCCGTTCTCCGATGGACGACAGAAGGTGAGCCGATGACCACACTCCACGAGGCGGTGGCGCTGGCCGCCGGCGAGAACGGCCTGACGGTGGTCTCGACGCTGCGGGCCGACCACACCATTCAAGCGTCGCTCGTCAACGCCGGCGTGCTGCCCCACCCCGAAAGCCGCAGTGCCGTACTGGCTTTTGTCACCTACGGCCGGGTGAAGCTCGGGAACCTGCGTGCCCGGCCGCAACTGGCGGCAACGTTCCGCAACGGGTGGCAGTGGGCGACCGTCGAAGGCGTCGCCGAACTCGCCGGACCCGACGACCCGCAGCCCTGGCTCACCGATCCCGATCGGCTTCGGCTGCTGCTGCGCGAGATTTTCACGGCCGCAGGCGGCACCCATGACGACTGGGATGCCTATGACCGCACGATGGCCGAGCAGCGTCGCACGGCGGTCCTCGTTGCACCCACTCGCGTATACAGCAACGCCTGAGCCGTACGCTTCTGCGGTGACACTCAAGATCGACGACGCCAACCGGGTACGGACGCTCACACTCGACCGGCCCGATGCGCTCAACGCCTTCAACGAGGCGCTCTACGAGGCGACGGCGATCGCGCTCCGCGAGGCGGCCGACGACGGTGACGTCGCCGTCGTCCTGTTGACAGCCACCGGGCGGGCGTTCAGCGCGGGCAATGATCTCAAGGAGATGCAGGCGCGCATCACCGATCCGTCGATGGCAAAACAGGGCAGCCATTTCAGCACGATGATCGACGCGTTGACCGAGTTCCCGAAGCCGCTGATCTGCGCCGTCAACGGGCTCGGAGTCGGCATCGGGGCAACGATCCTCGGCTATGCCGATCTGGTGTTCATGTCGTCGCAGGCGCGGTTGAAGTGCCCGTTCACCAGCCTCGGCGTGGCGCCGGAGGCGGGGTCGTCCTATCTGCTGCCGCAGTTGGTCGGACGGCAGAACGCGGCGTGGTTGTTGATGTCGTCGGAGTGGGTCGGCGCCGACGAGGCGCTTCGAATGGGCTTGGTTTGGAAGGTATGTGCCCCGGAGGACCTACTGCCCGAAGCGCGTCGGCACGCCGAAATCCTGGCTGCGCGACCGATTCCCAGCCTGATCGCGGTCAAGAAAACCATCGCCGAGCCCTATCGGCCGGGAATCGCCGCCGCCACCGAGCGGGAGAACGCCCACTTCGTCGAGTTGATGGGCGCCGCGGCCAACGCTGACGCCCTCGCCGCGTTCACCGGAAAGCGGGGAAGCGCACGTAGTTAGGTTGTGACTTTCGTTTGTGAATCCACCGACGCGTTTCGCGATTTTGCGTCGTCACATTCACAAACGGGGCGGCTCTGGCGGGCTAGCTCCGCGCTGCCGACGTCCTGCCGTTGTTGGCGAAGTGCGCTTCGATGATCGCCCGTACTGTGCGCCTACACCGTCCGCAGTCGGATCCGGCCCCGCACGCAGCCGCGACTTCCTTGGAGGTCGAGGCGCCCTTCTCGACGGCCTCGCTGACCACGTGGCTGGTGACTCCTTCGCACAGACAGACGAACATTTACCGGCCCATCAGTTCTTACTGCCGATGCTCATCAGGTGAGCGAACTTGCCCACGAAATGGGTCGGGTAGGCGCCGAGACCCGCGTGCGACATCCACTCAGCGGCAGTGTCGGGGTTGTCGATCCACTGCCGCGCGTTGATCTCGTTGTCGATCTCCTGCAGGATCATCACTTCCTGCCCGTCGTCGAGTGCCCGGTAAACCCAGATCTTGCGGACCCCGCCGCGCTTGAACCGGTCGAGGCCCTGGTGCACCTTCTCCATCAGCGCCGACACGTCATCGACGGTCGACATGACCCCGACGACGATCCGGCCGACGTGGTCTTCCGGCGACGGCTCGTACAGATCGATCTTCTCGACGACCTCGCCGCCGAAGATCGGCGGAATGTCGTCGGCGCCGGAGATGTCGAACCACTCGAATATCGCGGGGGAGCGCAAAACCTCTCGCAGCGATACCACGTGCCGGATGCCGATTGTCACCAATACCCGCTGGGGTTCCCATATCGACGTATAGAGAACAACATGATGCGCACCGACCGACGCCAAACCGTCCCGATGCTTTTTGAGCCACGTCCACATTCGGTCGATATCGTCGACGCGAAAATCGCACGCGAGAATCAGTGAGTGCAAGTTGTACTCACTCATCGTTTTCCTTCGTCGCGCTGCGCTGGTAAGCATGTTAGCGCAGTCTATCCTTAGTTAGGACAGGCAGTCCACCGGTCCCGCCTGATGATTATCCGCCGCGCCGAAGATCGTTGCCGGAAACCGAGAAACACGCGTGGCACGGTTGCTGTAGTTGTTACAGCCGCGCGCGGCGTGCACTAGATTGGTAGCCCTCACCACAGCCCACCGACCTGATGACGCGACCGGCGCTAGGAGCCAGCATGCAAGGGGACCCCGACGTTTTGAAATTGCTCAACGAGCAATTGACGAGCGAATTGACGGCAATCAATCAGTATTTCCTGCACGCTAAAATGCAGGAAAATTGGGGATTCACCGAATTGGCCTCGCACACCCGCGCTGAATCGTTCGATGAAATGCGGCACGCGGAGGCAATTACCGATCGGATATTGCTCCTCGACGGCCTGCCGAATTACCAACGCCTTTTCTCGTTGCGGGTGGGGCAGACGGTGCGTGAGCAGTTCGAGGCCGACCTCGCCATCGAGTACGAGGTGATGGAGAGGCTGAAGCCCGGCATCATCCTGTGCCGCGAGAAGCAGGACGCGACGACGGCCAACCTGTTCGAGAAGATCCTCGCCGACGAGGAGAACCACATCGACTACCTCGAGACCCAGCTGGAGCTGATGAGCAAGCTCGGCGAGGAGCTCTACCTCGCGCAGTGTGTCTCGAGGCCGCCGGGCAGCACCGCAGAATAGCGGCCACCGCGTACGATTCCGGCTATGAGCCGGATCGGAGACTTCCCTGACGACGACGCCGCGGCATGGGCGGTGAAATCGCCCGGCATCGGTGCCGGGTTGGTCGCGTTCACCAATGCGGTTTACAAGAAGAACCGGCTGCCGATGCGGGTGCGCGAGTTGGCCCGCATGGTCATCGCGCTCAACAACGAATGCGTGGTGTGTCAGAACACCCGCGACGGCGAGGGCGTTGCTGCCGGAGTCGACGAGGATCTGTACGACCACGCCGCGCAATGGCGCACGTGGCCCGGGTACAGCGAGCAGGAGAGGATCGCCGCCGAGTTCGCGGAGCGTTTCGCCAGCGACCACACCGCCCTTCGCGACGACGAGGACTTCTGGGCGCGGGCCGGCGAGCAGTTCAGCGACGAGCTGATGGCCGACCTGGCGCTGTCCTGTGCGATGTGGTTGGGCATGGGCCGGATGCTGCGCACGCTGGACATCGGCCAAAGCTGCAAGATCACGCTGTAGCCTCAACCGCCACAGCGCAGAATGGCTGTCATGGCAGCCAAACCCCTCGCCGCAGCGGCCATCGCCCAACTGGAGTCCGACGGCGTCGCGACGCTCATCGGCACGATCGTCAACCCGGCGGGTCTGACCCACGCCAAAACAATTCCGCTACGCAAGATGGGCGCGTTCGCCGATCCCGGACTGGGTGCGAGCCCGGTGTGGCACGTCTTCACCATCGACCAGATCGGTATCGCGTTCAGGGATGCCCTCGGTGTGGTCGGTGATCAGCGCATCAGGATCGACCTGGGCGCGTTGCGCATTCTCGGCGACGGATTGGCTTGGGCGCCAGGGGCTTTCTTCGATCAAGACGGCGAACCGGACCCGTATTGCTGCCGGGGTGCGCTGTCGCGCGTCGAGAACAGGCTCGCCGAGGCGGGCATCGACGCGCTCGTCGGCCACGAGCTGGAATTCCTTCTCGTCGGGCCGGACGGCGGTCGCCTGCCCGCGCACATGTGGGCGCAGTACGGACTTGCGGGGGTGCTCGAGTACGAGGGTTTCGTCCGTGACGTGACCAATGCTGCAACGGGCTCGGGTGTCTCCATCGAGCAGTTCCATCCGGAGTACGGGCAGAACCAGTTCGAGATATCGCTGACACCTCAGCCACCCACCGCGGCCGCAGATCAGCTGTTGTTGATGCGGATGATCATCGGCAGGGTCGCCAGGCGGTACGACCTGCGGGTCACCCTGTCGCCGGTGCCGTTCGCCGGGAGCGTGGGAACAGGTGCACACCAACACTTCTCACTGAAGAAGGGTGACACCCCGTTGTTCTCGGGCGGTACCGGTGCGCAGGGGATGACGCCGGAGGGGGAGTCCGCGGTGGCCGGCGTCGTGGCGGGCCTGCCCGAAGCGGAGGGCATCTTGTGCGGATCCATCGTCTCGGGTCTGCGGATGCAGCCAGGACACTGGGCCGGCGCCTTCGTGTGCTGGGGCACCGAAAACCGCGAAGCCGCAGTGCGTTTCCTCATCGGCGGCAACAGCAACCCGCTCGGCGCGAACGTCGAGGTGAAGGTCGTCGACCCGTCAGCGAACCCGTACCTCGCGACGGCGACCATCCTTGGGCTTGCGCGTGACGGCATCGAGCGGAACTTGACGCTGCCACCGGAAACAGCGGTCGACCCCGCGACGCTGACCGACGAGCAGCGCGGAAACATCGGCGTGACGCTGCTGCCGACCAGCCAGGCCGAGGCCCTTGACCTGCTCGACGGTTCGGCATTGGTTCGGGGCATCCTGGGCGATGCGGTTGTCGACGCGACGCTCGCGGTGCGCCGCTATGAGCAGGAGACCTACGGGCACCTCGGCGAGGAGGAGCTCGCCATCAAGTTCCGCCTGGCCTGGAGTGTTTGAGAGTCTGTGAGCGTTTCTGAGAGCGTCTGGTTCAGGCGACTCACACCAGACCGGTAGCGTCGTACACCCACGACATATCCGCATTCGCGAAGTCCTCAAGCCATGTGGGCGGGGCGTGGTTGGCCAGTGCGCCCATGTCCCAGTAGTCCTTCCAGAGCGTGATCTTGCCGTTCTCGACGCGATGCACGGTGACGAACTTCAGCGTCGCTGATTCGCCTGTGGGCCAATGCCATTGCTCGTGATGCTCATACATCACGTCGGCGCCGTTGTCGATCATCAGGCCGGTGAAGTTCTCGTAGGACGCCAACGGCTCGAGCCCGATCTTGAGCCGTTTGACGATGTCGTCGGGCCCGCGCGCCGCCGCAGTTGGACCGACGGGCATATCCAGGTAGATGCAGTCGTCGGCAAGAAACGTCTTCACCGCATCCCAGTCACGATCAGACAGTGCCTTCCACATGCCGAGCACGATTTTCTCGACGGACACTTCCCGTCTCCAGTCCTTCGTCACGAGGCCATGAAACAGACCAGAGGCTGGCAAGTCAACACATTGCGAAATGTGTCTACTGCACGGCAGAAGCCCAGCCATCGGGCTGCCTGCCGTCGATGTCGGTGACGCCATACTCGCGGGCCAACTCGGCGGACGTCACCGATTGCTGGTTCCACCGAGCGCGGTTCTCGTCGGCGGCGACGGCGGCGATACCCCTTCCGACAAACCGTGGCGACTCCGATTCGGCGAAGCCTGGTGGGGCCGACGGCAGTGCACCGCTGCGGGGACCGAGGGCGGTGCGCCAATTCGCCTCGGTCACACCCCAGTTGTCGAGCATCATCTCTGAGCGCAGCCACCCAGGGGTCACGGCCACCGCCGTCGCGCCGTACGGAGCCAACTCGTGACCATGTGCGAAGGCAAGCCGGTTTACCGCCGTCTTGGCGAGGTCGTAGAAGACTGACAGCCGAAAGTTCTCGTCGTTGTATCGGCGGGTCCCGTCGGTGACCTCGATCAGCAGTCCGCCGGGCCGCTCGATGAGCAGCGGGTGCAGACTGTGCGACGTGATCAGGTGCGTCTCGACACCGAGACGCAGGATGCGCAGCCCATCCGCAAGATCGTGCTCCCAGATCGGCCGGTTCCACGTGGGTGGCGAACCCTTGAGGATCTCCGCCCCCCAGATGTCGTTGACCAAGATGTCGATCCGCCCGTAGTCGCCGCGGAGCCGGTGGGCCAGCGCCCGCACCTCGTCGACTGCGAGATGATCGACCTGTATGGCAACCCCTGTGCCGCCGAGTTCGTCGACGAGCGCGGCGGTTTCCTCGATGGTCTCGGGTCGGTCGTAATCCGACTTCTCGTTCCCCGAGGTCGAACTGCGGCCAGTGCACACCACGGTGGCTCCCGCCTCTCCGAGCGCTGCCGCGATGCCGCGACCGGCGCCTCGCGTTGCGCCGGCAACCACTGCCACCCGGTCGCGCAGGACCTTACCGCCACGTGTGGTATCGCCGCCCATATCTGAGTATCGCGCGGAAACAATGGGCTCTACCCGGCTTCAGCATTCAGGCGGCATACTCGCCAACGTGACCCCCTTGCAGCGCTACATCGCCGAAGAAATCGCCACCGACCACGTCGACGGACTGCTGACCCGGCGCGAGGCGCTACGCCGGTTGGCGCTCCTCGGAGTCGGTACTGCAGCCGCCTCGGCACTGATCGCTGCCTGCGGCGAGAACAAGAAGACCACCGCCGAAGCGCCCGCCACATCGACGGGCGCCGTGACAGTCAGCGGGCCGGCGCCCGCGAGCGCACCACCGCCGGGATCCGGCACGGCACTGCCCACCGGGCCGACCACCTGGCCGGGGCCGAAGGGGGAGCTCGCCGCGGCGTGGGCGGAGGCGCCGAATGCCCGCGGCGGCGTGCTGGTGATCCACGAGAACAAGGGCCTCAACGACTGGGTCCGTTCGGTAGCCGGCCGGTTCGCCGGAATCGGCTACTCGGCGTTGGCCGTCGATCTTCTTTCGCCGCAAGGCGGTACCGCGAAATTCACCGATCCGGCCGAGGCGACGGCGGCGCTGGGCAAGATCCCGAACGAGGAGTTCGTCGCCAACCTCAGGTCTGCGGTCGGTGAGTTACAGCGCCGTGTGCCCGGCAAGAAGATCGCCGCCGTCGGCTTCTGCATGGGTGGAGGGCTGGTGTGGCGTCTTCTCGCCGCGGGAGTCCCGGACCTGGCGGCCGCGGTGCCGTTCTACGGCCCGGCGCCCGACAACCCGGACTTCTCCGGATCTAAAAACGTTGCGGTGCTCGGGTTTTACGGCGCGCTCGATGAACGCGTGAACAAGACCGAACCTGCCGTCCGGGCCGCTCTGGAGAAGGGCGGGTTGACGCATGAGCTGGTCACCGAGCCCGACGCCAACCACGCGTTCTTCAACGACACCGGCGAGCGCTACAACGCGTCCGCGGCCGCCGACGCGTGGCGCCGGGTGCAGGACTGGTTCGGCAAGTACCTCGCGGCGTGAAGCGCTGCTACTGAGAGGGCGGCGCCGGACGCACATGCCACGGTTTGCAGCCGACGGTGGTGAATTGGTGGTCGGCGAGAGTGACGGTCACGTCTCGGGGGCCCGATTCGTCGCCGGTGGCGATGTGCTTCAGGTTTCCGAAGACAGTGGGTGACCCATTCTGCTCGCCGAGATTGCCTGTCGCCCAGTGACAGCTGGGAACCGGAATCGGGTTTCCATTGTCGTCGTACTGTCTGATTTGGCGGGCCGGGCCCTCGGTGTGCCAGATGCCTGCGGCGATGTCGCGGCCCACTCGATACGTGCCATCACGATCGATCGATTGGGCAGGCGGTGGTGGCGGCGGTAGCGGAGCAGTGGCCAATGGCGTAGTGAGGCCAGCCACGGGTGCTGAGGGCAGGTCGCAGCCTGCCACAGCAAAAGCCGCGAGAAGAATCCAGACCCTCACGTCGCGACATCTTACAATCGCTGAAAAGCGCTGGGAGAAGCCAAGGAAAGTGCGTTGGAGATACGCACACCTGAGCTCACAGGCTCAGATGCGCGCATCGCCACTTTCAGCGGTTTCCTGGCTCCGGTTATGCAGAAGCCGACGTCAGGTTCGGGGTGAGTTCAGGAGCACCCGGACGGATTGAGGCACAGGCCCTTGATGAAAGTGCCGTTGGCACCGGGAACGAAGTAGTTGAAAATTCCGTAATTGCCCTTGGGCTGACCGATGATGACTTGGCCGAACCCGTTGCCGAAAAGGCTTGGCGTGGTTGCGTTTGTGGTCGCGGCGTTCGTCGTCAAAACGCTCTTTGCCGTTTCGCCGGACTTCTCTGCTGTGCTCGCGGCAGTGTTCGACGAGGTGTCTTTGGCGGGAGCCTTGTCTGCCGGCGCGCTTTGGCCGGGCTTCTTGTCCGAGTCGTGCTTGTGCCATCCCGGAAGCGCTTGCGCCGGGCCTGCACCGAAGCCGACACTCAAAATCGCAGCGGTTGTCGCAGCAACTCCGGCCAGACCGGCGACCTTTGCCGGGCCGAGGCCGCCCTGTCCGACGCGGTGCTTGCCCACATAAGCCATCAGAAATCCCCCTTTGCTAAATCTGTCGAGTGACGTTGAGCTGATCCATCGCTATTACCGTAAACGCCATCACCGAAAAATCGCGAAGCATCACATGAACGCGAAGTATCGAGATCGCGACCAATACGTGACGCTAAGCCATCACCGGCGGCAGCGGAGGTCGCGGTCATTCCTGCGCGACAATCAGTCCTGCGCGATGCGCTTGGCAATATTCAAATTTCAGATGATCCAATGTGTTTGGATCGGGCGCTCTGATGGGGCGGTCGGAATCGGCGAAGGTTGCACCGTTTTGACCGACGTCACATGCTGGCTCAAGATCTTCGCCAGCGTGGCAGTCGTGCACTGTTCACGTCAGGGATTGAGGTCGGGTCAGGCGGCATCGGAACTCGAGTGTGTGCGCCACTCTAGTTTGCCCTGAAACGCCAGGAACCGGTCGCAGTTGGTTTCCGACCACGTCTATTCAATCAACTCTGGGGCATTTGAGATGTCGCGCATGCCATTTGGGCGTCGTGCGCGCTCTGATTCAGAGTTGTTGCCGTCGAGTTCAGGCTGTCACCACCACCACGGACTCCCATGATGAGGACCATCTTCGCCGCGTTCACCGACCACGTCTGCATCGGTGCCGTCACCGCGGGGGATGCTCCCGGTATGGTCGATGCCGCGAGCGACGCGGCAGCGGCTTGCCGTAGCGCAGTTCTGCCCGCGACGTTCGCATTACTGACGGTCGAGCTGTTGTAGTCGACGTAATTGCCGCTGCCGGCGCTGTAGTCGGCGAAATCTTCGTAGTTGATAGCGGCATAATTCACAGCCTTGTTGAACAAGTCGCACGCGTCTCTGGTGGGGTCGCCAGACGACTGCGGCTGTGCGGTCGACGGGTCTTGACCCTGCGGTGTGCCGGTGGGCCCGAGCGGCCCGTTGGAAATAGTTCCGGCCTCGCCGGCCGCCGGCGGCGCATCGGCGGGTCCTGCCTCCTGTGATACCGCGGCCGGAGCCGGGAGAGGCGGTTGAGGCTGATCGACGCCTGCGGGATCGGCGGATGCCACGGGGACGACGGTCAAGCTGACGCCTAGAGCCATCAATGTCGTCATTGCCTGACCGCAAACGCGAAATACCATCGTCGTTCCTTCCAGATCTCGTTGGTTCACGGCGATCAGCTCGGTGTCGGTTCAAACCGTGTGGTCAGTGTGCACGACGATTGGTGGCATCGTGTATCACCTGGCCGTACGCCATGCACGGCTCTGTCGAAGGCAACCGTCATCGATCGTGGATGTGCAACCTTTACTGTTGGTGAACGGATGAGAAACAGCCGGTGCCGCAGAGCAATCCATTACATGTCTGCCGTGACGGGACCCGCAGATGCCCCCTTCGCCACAGGACGCGGGATGCCGGGTAGATGGGAACAGGGCGCCGAGCGTTAGCACGGTGTTTACCGTCTGGACACTCGCCCCCTTGAAGATTCCTCAAGACAACCCCGCGGGGATTCGGACGATGAGAGGCGCCAACTCGACATGATTAATCGTTTTGCCATGCTGGCCGCAGCTTGCATGCTGGTCCCAGTCGGGACAGCCCCTCTGGCGCTGGCGGACGAGCCGGCGCCGCCGGTCGTGCCGGCTGGCAACGCCGGCGCGCCACCGCCGGGCGGCCCGGGCGGTCCGGGACCGGCCGGCCCCGTGCCCTCCGCGCCCGCCGGGGTCCTGAAGACACCTGACGGCTACACCTTGACTGTCCAAGGACAAAACGAATCGATGGAGCCTGTCGCTGCGCTGACTGGCGCGCCCACATCACGGGAATACCTGGTAGACGGCACTTTTACCGGATCGGTGACGGGATCCGGCGGTCCCAAGCTCGCGGGCGGAAACCTCGAGGCCGGCTATCAGATCGGTTGCGGTATCGCCCAAGATGACATCGAGAACATCATTTCGGCCGGTATCACGCCAAGCGTCGGTATACCGCTCGTCAGCGGCACGATCCTGCCCATCACCATTCAGCCGGCGCTGTCCTACCAAATGAAGATCGTCCTGAAGCCTGGCACGGTCAACATCGTTCCTGTCGACAAGAAGACGTTCAAAGGTACGAGTCCGAAGATCAACGTCACCGGTTTGCGCGTCAAGTTCGACCAGTGCGCGGGTTCGTCGTTCATTCGGTCCTTTGCGACTCTGACCAGCTCGACCGATGACACCGACGACGTCGTCACCTATGTCGGCGTCACAAAGATGGTGTGATGCACACATTCGCCGTCCTGCTTTAGGTTGACGGTGGACATCTGCTCCTGCCCGCATGCCCTCACCAACGGTGGGGGCATGCGGCTTTCTGCGGCAAAGCGGCAGCGACAACCAAATCGGACTCGTGTGATCTTCACGGCACGACGTACGGAAAGTTTGCTTGTGTGGTATCCGCACAGCGCGAAAGCACGACGCGGAGATTTACCCAAGATCGCTTAGTGGTCGGTAATCGGGCGTGAATTGTTGGTGCTCCGTTAACCGTTTGGACATCCGCCCCCTTGAAGATTCCTCAAGACACATCCCCGCGGGGATTCACACGATCGAGAGGCGCCCACACGACATGTTGAATCGTTTTGCAACAGTGGCTGCTGTTTGCATGCTGGTCCCGGTCGGCCCAGCTGCGGTCGCCTTGGCGGACGATCCGCCTCCGGCAGTCCCCGCCGCGGACGCCGTCGGCCCCCCGCCCGACAACGGCGTTGTCCCATCCGGTCCTCCGGGAGTCGCGCATGCCTCCGAAGGACGGACGATAACCGTGCTTGCCAAGGATGAGACGCAACTGCCGATCGCCCCGTTGACTACCTCGCTCGCATCGCGTGACTGGTTGGTGGGCGCCACCTTCACCGGCTCGGGAATGGGATCTGCGAAAGGCGGATCGCTCGAAGTCGGCTACCAAATCGGCTGTGCTATCGAGATGGACAAGATCAAACTCAACGGCAGCATCGGCATCGGCACGAGCGCCTTCGGCCTCAACACCGCAGGTGTACTGGGCGGCCCCACGTCGCTCACGGTGCCAATTCAGGGTCAAATCGAGGTCGAGCCCAGGCCCGGCACGGTCACCAATGTCGTCGTGGACAAGAAGACGTACAAGGGCAACTCGGTCCGGGTGACGGTCAAGGACATTCACATCAAAATCGACAACTGCGTCGGTGCGTCGTCGCTGCGCTCGTACGCGATTCTGACGAGCTCTAACGGTGACACTGACGACGTCGTCGCCTACTACGGCGTCACAAAGGTGTTCTGAGTCAGCATGACTCGCGATCACCTCATCGTCGGTATCGCAGCGGGCTTCCTGGCCGTCGGTGCGGCGGTCGCCTCCGCGGCGACCGCCGCCGCGGAGGATCCACCGCCGCCCGCAGACCCCGCGCCACCCGCGGCGCCACCGACTGGTCTGATCCCACCCGCGGGGACCCTGCAGAATTTCCTCCCGGCCGGCGGCATGGCTCCAGGGTCGGGCTACGACTTCTTGTTGGGGCAGGCACCGATGCCAACGGCACAAGGCGGCCAACCGACCCCGGCGATGGTCGGCGCTGACGGACAGCCAGTCGGGCCCACGCCCCAGCAGACGATTCTGGACACGCAGGCCATCGACGCTCTCAAACCCACCAACTTCACGTTGGACAGGCAGGGACAGCAGTCCATGTACAGCCACACGCCTGCCCCTGCTGACGCGCCGCCTCCCAACTTCTTCGACAACACCAGGGGCGCGCACGGCATCTGGAACTACGGCATGGGCAGGCTCACCACCGACCAGCTCGGTCAGCCGCTGCCGGGTACGGCACCGCCGCCCGGAACGAACATTCCGATGGGCGTGGTGAACCTCGACGACCCGTCAGCTCCGCCGCCGCCACAACCGCCGTTCCCGTTCACCGCGGCCACCCCGCCACCGGCCGGCTGAGCTACGCCGCGCGGATTGACCACGCCAGCAGTGACCGCAGCGTTGTTCACGGACCGTTAAGGCACCAGTCGTGGGAGCGTCGCTGATGGCACAGACGTGCCGGTTCTCATTCGAGGCATGCGCGTAGTTCAGGTCGCCAACTTCTACGGCCCCCGTTCAGGCGGCCTGCGCACGGCCGTCGACCGCCTCGGGGCGGAATATAGCGCCGCCGGCCACGAGGTGTTTCTCATCGTGCCGGGCCAGCATCGCGAATGGGTCGGCCTCCACTCCGGCGTCATGCGGATATCGCTGCCCGCCAGGCTGATTCCGTTGACCGGCGGATATCGCGCGGTGTTGCCGCGACCGGTGACACACCTGCTCGAACACCTGGCCCCGGACGCCATCGAGGTGTCCGACCGGCTCACCCTGCGCTCGCTCGGACGGTGGGGCAGGCGACACGACGTCGCCACCGTGATGATCTCGCACGAGCGGCTTGATCGCCTTGTCGGACAGATCCTTCCGCGCCGTGTGGCCCGCAGCATCGCCGACTTCGCAAACCGGAGAACCGCCGCGGACTACGACGCGGTGGTGTGCACCACGGCGTTCGCCCGAGCCGAGTTCGACCGCATCCATGCACCGAACGTGCTCACCGTGCCACTCGGCGTCGACCTCGAGCAGTTCCACCCGCGCCGCCACTCTCGAGCGGTGCGGCAACGGTGGGCCCGCCACGAACAGACCCTGCTGGTCCACTGCGGACGCCTTTCAGTGGAAAAGCACGCCCACCGCAGCATCGACACCGTTGCGGCGCTGCGCGATTCAGGGGTCGACGCCCGCCTGGTCGTCGTCGGGGAGGGGCCGTTGCGGGCGCGGTTGGAGCGTCAGGCCGCCCGGCTGCCGGTGCACTTCACCGGCTACGTCGGCTGTCGCGACACGGTGGCGACCATCCTGGCGTCCGCCGATGTGGCGCTGGCCCCCGGCCCGCACGAAACATTCGGCCTCGCCGCGTTAGAAGCTCTTGCCTGCGGCACACCCGCGGTCGTGTCGCGGACCTCGGCGCTGGCCGAGATCCTCACCACCGACAGCGGCGCGACGGCCGACAACGATCCGCACGCGATCGCCCGCGCGGTGTCGTCGGTCATCGAGAAGCCGGAGCCGCTGCGGCGCAGCAACGCCCGGCGCCGCGCCGAGCAGTTCACCTGGGCCAGGGCAGCGGCGGGCATGCTCGGAGCGTTCGGCGCGCGGTAGGCGCCGGCCCGGTGGCGTTTAACCGACGTCTGTCGTGGGCATGCGGAAGCGGTGTCTGATGCTCCCGCGATGCTGTTCGACATCGACGGCACCCTGGTCGATTCCAACTATCTGCACGTCCACGCCTGGACACGAGCGTTCGCCGAGGAAGGAATCCCTGTGGAGGCCTGGCGGATTCACCGCTGTATCGGCATGGATGGCACCCAGCTCTTGCAGTCGCTGTCGGGGGATGCCGACGAGGACGCCCAGAAGCGGGTCAAGGATCGGCATCTGCGTTATCTGAAGGAGTCCGCCCCCTTGCTGCGACGTCTTCCCGGCGCACGCGAACTTCTGGAACAGATTCGGTCGCGCGGACTTCAGGTGGTGCTGGCTAGTTCGTCAAGTGAGGAGGAGCTTGCGCTGTCGCTACCCGTCCTTGACTGCGACGATCTGGTGGCGGCCACCACGTCGTCGAAGGACGTCGATGTCGCCAAGCCCGAGCCGACCATCATCGAGGTGGCACTCGACCGTGCCGGCGTGGACGCCGACCGTGCGGTGTATGTGGGTGACGCCGTATGGGACATCGTCGCCTGTGGCCGCGCCGGGGTGCGCGCCATCGGGCTTCTCAGCGGTGGCGTATCCGCGGCCGAACTCGAAAAGGCCGGTGCCGAAGCGGTTTTCGAGAATCCCGGGGACCTGGCCGACCACCTGGACGACACCTCCGTCGCGGCGTTGACCGCCTAGGGGGGTGTCCAGGCGACGGGTAGCCGTTTGATGCCGTGGATGAAGGCCGACTGCAGCCGGTCGGGTTCCTCGGTCGCTGTGAGGTCGGGCAGCCTGCGGTGCAGTTCTGAGAATGCGACGGTGATCTCCCGCCGCGCCAGGTTCGCGCCGAGACAGAAGTGGGCCCCGCCGCCGCCGAACCCGACGTGCGGGTTCGGATGGCGACGCACGTCGAAGCGCCACGGATCGGCGAACTTCGATTCATCGCGGTTGGCTGACCCGTACCACAGCGTGACCTTGTCGCCGGCCGCCATCGTCACACCGCCCAACTCGACGTCGCGGGTGGTGGTGCGGCGCATGTAGGCCACCGGCGAGGCCCACCGCACAATTTCCTCGACCGCTGTCGGCGCCACCTCGTCGTAATTGCTCCACCACTCGTCGCGCTGCTCCGGGTAGCGGCTGAGCGCCAGCACCCCGTGGCTGATGGCGTTGCGGGTGGTCTCGTTGCCGGCGACAACCAGCAGGATGAAAAACGAGGCCACCTCGGCGGAGGTGAGCCGTTCACCGTCGAGTTCGGCCTGCACCAGGCTGGTGGTCAGATCGTCGCCGGGTGATGATCGCCGGTCCTCGGCCAGCGCCGTGGCATACGCCCCGATGTCGACGGCCACCTCGAAGAACTCTTTGAAGTCGGTTGCGATGTCGGGATCGCCGAAGCCAAGGATGACGTTGGTCCAATGGAAGACCCGCTCGTGGTCCTCCTCAGGGATGCCCATCATGTCGCAGATGATCTGCAGCGGCAGGGGACCGGCGAGGTCGGCGACGATCTCGCCTTTCCCGTCGGGATGAGCGTCGATCATCTCTGAAATCAGCCGCCGGGCCCGGTCCCGCACCGAATCCTCGATGAGCGCGAGCACGCGGGGGGTGAACGCACTGCGGACGATGTTGCGCAGCCGGGTGTGGCGCGGGTCGTCCATCGCGATCATCGAGCCGAAGTACTCGGCCAGCTCGGGGTTCTGGTCGCCGATCGTGATGCCGGCGGCCGAGCTGAAGATTTCCGGGTGCCTGCTGGCGTAGAAGACGTCGTCGTGGCGGGTTACGGCCCAGTGACCGGCGCTGGGCGTGAAATTGCCGCCGACGAACGACTCGTGGTAGGTCGCCGGTGCCTCGCGCCGCAGCGTCGCGAACGTGCCGTCGCGGATATCGTCGTCCAGGCCCCAGAAATCCCAGGAGCTGAGGTCGATGTCGGCCAGCGGCACATCGGGAGGGGGAGTCCCGTTCAGCCTGGTCGCGATGCCCACACGGGAAGTCTACGACCGCCGGTCGTCTCGACAATCGCCTGCGCACACGAAGACGGCCGTGGTAGCACTTTCCTCGTGCGCAACCCACATGCCGGCCAACCGTTTACGACCACCGACGAGCAGATCGCCGAGGCGCTGCTCGACGTCAGCATCCCGACCCTGATGCTGTCTCTGGTGCACATGTCCGGTGACGCCGAGTTGATCCGCGGCGACCTGCGTCCCGCCGGAATCTTCCTCAACGAGGTGCAGGGGTTCATGTCCGAGGAGGACAAGGCCGCCGTACGCAAGATCGCGCTGGAGGTCATCGCCGACTACCGCGACCGCGGCTGCCCCGACCCGGAACCCGTCAGCCCCGAACTATTGCACGAGATGATGCAGTGGCTGGTGTGTGAGCCCGTCCCCGAGGAATACGTGCCGATGCTGCTCGAGGAGATGGAGCTCGACGGCCGAGACGCCAGGGCCCGGCCGCCGCTGGCGACGGCGGCGCGAAACGAGTTCCCCGTCGTCGTCATCGGCTGCGGCGAGTCCGGCCTGCTGGCCGGAATTCGCCTGAAGGAGAGCGGGATCCCGTTCACCATCATCGAGAAGAACGCCGGCGTCGGTGGTACCTGGTACCAGAACACGTACCCCGGTGCGCGGGTCGACGTGCCGAATCACTTCTACTGCTACAGCTTCGAACCCACCGATCAGTGGACGCACTTCTTCGCCGAACAACCCGAACTCCAGGCCTATTTCGAACGCGTGATGGACAAGCACGGCATCCGCCCGCACGTGCGGTGGGAAACCGAGGTGACGGAGGTGCTGTGGGATGACGAGACCGCCACGTGGACGGTGCGGGCCCGCGACCGTAACGGGACGACGACCGAGTTGTCGGCGCGGGCGGTGATCACCGCTGTGGGCCAACTCGACCGGGCCCACATCCCGACCATCGAGGGCCAGCAGGACTTCGCTGGGCCGTCGTTCCATTCCAGCGCGTGGGACCACTCGGTGGACCTCCGCGGCAAGCGTGTCGCGATGATCGGCGCGGGGGCCAGCGGCTTCCAGATCGCGCCCACCATCGCACCGGACGTCGAAGCGCTCACCGTGTTCCAGCGCACCGCGCAGTGGATGTTCCCGAACTTGGGTTACCACGACGAAGTGGGCCCCGGCGTGCAATGGGCGTTGCGGCACTTGCCGTTCTACGGCCGCTGGTACCGCTTCCTGTTGTTCTGGCCGTGGTGTGACAAGGGGTTCGACGTGGCCCGCGTCGACCCGGACTACCCAGATCAGCAGAGAGCCGTCAACGAGGTCAGCGACGCCGCGCGGATCATGTTCACCGAGTGGATCACCAGCAAGGTCGGCGACGACCCCGACTTGCGCGCCAAGGTGGTGCCCGACTATCCGCCGACCGGCAAGCGCACGTTGCAGGACAACGGGAGTTGGCTGCAGACGCTGACCCGTGACAACGTGGAACTGGTTCGGACCGGCATCGACCACATCGAGTCCGACGCGATCGTCACCCGCGACGGGACCCGGTATCCGGCCGACGTCATCGTGTATGCCACCGGATTCGAGCACACAAAGCTGTTGTGGCCCATGACCATTCGCGGCCGCAACGCAGAATTGCTCGCCGAGCGCTGGGGCGAGCGGCCGTCGGCGTATCTGGGTATCACGATTCCGGGCTACCCGAACTTTTTCTGCATGAACGGCCCTGGCACCTGGCTGGCCAGCGGCGGCAGCCTGATTTTTCACTCCGAGTGCCAGATGCGTTACATCACACAGTGTTTGGAAATGCTGATCCGCGGCGGGCACACCACCATGGAGCCGACAGCCGAGAAGACCGAGGACTGGCATGAACGCAGTCAGGCCGAGATGCGCACGCTGGTGTGGTCACAGCCGTCGATCAAGCACTCCTATTTCAAGAACTCGCACGGCGAGGTGCACACGCTGAGCCCGTGGCGTCTCGTCGACTACTGGGGCTGGACCCGCACGCCGGACCCCGCCGACTTCGTCTTCGGCTGAACCGTTTCGCGAAGATCAGTCCAGTTGCCAGCCCATGTTGTTGGCGAAGGTGCGGCCGTCGTCAGACAGCGTGCCGAGCTCGTGGCTTCGCTTGACGTACTCCTGCACCATCACCATGAAGTTCATCGGGTTGTAAGCGTCCTCTTCATAACTCCATTTGCCGTCGCCCGCGTATTTGAGAACGGTTATGACGGGCGACTCATAGATGCTGCCGTCGCCGGGGTCTCTCATCCGGTTCGGGATCCTGGCGATGACCCAGCCCAGTTCCTCGTCAATCGCATACCACTCGCAGGGAAAGAACGGCATCTCGCTGCCGGGGAACATGTTCATCGTCGAGGAGATCCACTCGCGGATCTCCTCTCGCCCGCTGCGATTGCCCATCCCGTGCTCGATATAACAGGCGTCCTCGGTGAATTGGTCGGCATAGCGCGCCCAGTCCCATGACTCGGCAATCTCGACGACGGCCTTCTCGTAGTCGTGAAAGGCTTTCTCGAGCTCCGCGCGTGACCATTGACCCATCGCCCGACTCCTTCGGCTCGCAGCGCAAACGCCGAACTCGTTCTACCAAATCGCGTTCGTCACGTGGGGTGAATTCGATTGCGGCGCCGCCCGATACTGTCACTGCATGGCGTTGCGTCTCGACCCTGCGGTCTACACCGAGCTGACGGCGGTGCTGCAAGCTCTCGGAAAGACGGAAGTTTCGCCGGTCGGCGATGTCGAGGGCCGGCGTAGGAGCGGCCATCGGATGCTGGATCTCGTCGCGGCCAAGACATCCCTGCCCGGCGGGGTGGCCACCCAAACGTTCTCGGTACCCGCGGGTGACGGCACGGCGCGACCTGCGACGTGGTACCGACGCACAACAGCGGATCAACCCGGAAGCGCCGCGCTGTACATCCACGGCGGCGGGATGATCTTCGGTCTCGAACACGTCGGCGGGATAACCGATCTCGTCGTGCGCGATTATGTCGCGGCGTCCGGCGTGCCGATGCTTGTCATCGATTACCGCATCGCACCCGAGCACCCGCACCCCACCCCGGCCGAGGACTGCTATGCGGCGCTGACGTGGCTGGCCGAGCAGGCTGCCGCCTTGGGCGTCGATCCCACCCGGCTGGCAGTGATGGGCGACAGCGCCGGCGGCGGGTTGGCCGCCGCGATCTGTCTGATGGCGCGCGACCGCGGCGGGCCAGCGGTCGCGCAGCAACTGCTGATCTATCCGATGCTCGACGACCGTCCGGCGGTGCCCGACCCGCTGTTGCTGCCGTTTCTCACCTGGACCTACGACGACAATCTGACCGCCTGGGGCGCACTGCTGGGCGATCAGGCCGGCTGCGAGGGCGTCTCGCCGTACGCCGCGCCGGCCCGCGCCTCCGACCTCGAAGGGTTGCCCGACACCTATATCGACGTCGGCGACCTCGACCTCTTCCGTGATGAGGACATCGCCTACGCCCGCCGGCTCGCAGATGCGGGGGTGCCCACCGAGCTGCATGTCCATCCGGGCTGCCCGCACATCTTCGAGACGGTGGCGCGTGGGGCTGATGTGTCCCGACGCGCCTTGGTCGACCGCATCCGCCGGCTTCGCGCGTTGTAGGCGTCGGTGAAAGTAACGATCAGTTAGTTCTCCTCGATAACGAGATTGGGGTCAGGGCTTGCGCTCGACGCGCGTCCTGCAAGCACGGGAATGAACAGTGTCGCTCCGGCGTCGATGAGGTGGGAACGATTCGGCGCCAGCGTCACCCCAGCGAGGAGTTGAGGATGAAACTCACCAAGTCACTGGTCAACGCGATGGTGGTGGCAGCGCTCGGTTTCGGGGCCGCCGGGCTGGGAACGGGCGTGGCAACCGCCAAACCAGGACACGATTTCGACCAGCCGTGCTTCCCGTTCTGTGAGAACCGCGGCTGGAACGACTTCGAGCACGCCGGCCGCGGCGACTGGGACAAGGGCCCCTGGTGGGCCAACAACCGGCACGACTGGTGGGACGACCGCAAGGGTTCGCCGCCATGGGGCTGGGGTCCGCCGCCGGCCTATCACTGGCCAGGTGGTCCACCGCGGCCGTTCAACTACTGGGGCTACGACGTCACGCCGGAATGGAATATCGGGTTCCACCAGTGGGGCATCTGGCTGTTCGGTCTGTGGATCCCGATCATCGGGATCGGCGTGACCTGATCAGTCGAATGCGATGCGACGACTGCCGCCCTGCGCCACGCAGGGCGGCCGGTTGCCGGCTACGTGGATGACTCGACAGCGGCCTTGATCCGTTCCAGCGTCTTGCGCATATCGCGCTTGTTGCGACGGGTGCGAAGCTGGCCACCGAGCACCGCGAACAGCTTGGTGAAGAGGCTGTCGTTCATCCGGAACGACTCGGTGACGTCGGTGCCGTTTTGGGTGGGCGTGAACAGGTAGTGCCAGTTGTTGACGGGCCGCTCGCCGACGAGGACCTCGAAGCCGAATTCCCGGCCCGGTTCACATGCGGTGACCCGGCACGTTGTCCAGTAGACGGGACCGATCTCGTTGCGCCGCACGTGTCCACGAAACCGTGCTCCCAACGCGGGACCGGTCACACCGTCCAGCCATTCGGCCTCGATGACCTCCGGCGAGAACTTCCCGGTGTTGCGGACATCGGCAACGATGTTCCAGATCTCGTCCGCCGGTGCTGCCATGGGAACCGTCACCGATGCCTGCATGTCGTCCTCCTGTATGGGATCGGGCTGAACCGCAGACCGAACGCATCCGTACTACCTAGTGTCAAACCATACGTATGTCCGGCGCAGACCGGGCCCAGGGAGGAGCGTCATGATCTGTCGTTTACCCCGTGTGATCAGATCGCTGGCCATCGCCGTGGCTGCGGCGACAGTCGCCCTTGCGCTGAGCGGCCCACCGGCGGCGCTGGCCGACGACCGTCTCGATTTCACCGGCACCACGTTGAGCGGGGCGTCGTTCAACGGGTCGTCGTTGCAGGGCAAGCCTGCCGTGTTGTGGTTCTGGACGCCGTGGTGCCCGTTCTGCAACGCCGAGGCCCCCTCGGTGAGCAGCGCGGCCGCCGCCAATCCGAAGGTGACGTTCGTCGGGGTGGCCGCACACTCGGACGTCGCGGCCATGCAGGGGTTCGTGTCGAAGTACAACCTCAATTTCACCAACCTCAACGACGCCGACGGCGCCATTTGGGCGCGCTACAACGTGCCGTGGCAGCCGGCATACGTGTTCTACCGCGCGGACGGCACGTCGACATTCGTGAACAACCCGACGTCGGCGATGCCCCAGCAGGAACTGCAGGAGCGGGTCTCGGCGCTGTCCACCTAGTCCGCCCGCCGAGTGCACCGGGATCTGATCGGGCTTGCCTTCGCGGCTGGGCTGGTGGCCGCGCTGAACCCGTGTGGTTTTGCGATGCTCCCGGCGTATCTCGCGCTGGTGGTGCGGGGGAGCGCCGCGGGCGCCCGTGACAACGCGGCAGTTGCCGTCGGTCGCGCCGTCGCGGCAACCGTCGCAATGTCTTTCGGGTTTCTGGCCGTGTTCGGCGCGTTCGGATTACTGACGGTGTCGCTGGCGTCGACCGTGCAGCGGTACACGCCGTATGCGACGGTGGTCGTCGGTGTCGCGCTCGTCGTGCTCGGCATCGCGTTGCTGGCAGGCCGCGAATTCTCGATTCTGCTGCCGAACCGGCTGTCCCGCAACACTTCCCGCGCCCCGACCCGCAGGCTCGGATCGATGTTCGGGTATGGGGTGGGCTATGCGATCGCTTCGCTGTCGTGCACCGTAGGCCCATTCCTCGCGGTGACGGGTGCAGCGGTGGGCGGGACCACCGCGCTCTCGAGGTTGTGGGTCTATCTCGCGTACACGGCGGGCTTCGCGCTGGTCGTGGGAGCGCTGGCCGTGGCCGTCGCGTTGGCCGGGTCAGCGCTCATCGAGCGGATGCGGCGAATCATGCCGTACGCCAACCGAATCGGCGGCGTGGTCCTGATCCTGGTCGGCCTGTATGTCGCCTATTACGGCTACTACGAAGTCCGGCTGTTCCATCTGGGCGGCAGCGCCGACGATCCCGTCGTGGCAGCCGCCGGTCGGCTGCAGGGCGCGATCGCGGGATGGGTCCACCACCACGGGGCCTGGCCGTGGATCGGGTTACTCGTCGTGGCCCTAGTGGTTACCGCAATCTGGGCGTGGCGCAGGCGGAGGGCCGCTACAGCGAGACAGTCCCGCGGAGATCTGGCCACGGCGGGCGGCGAACCATAGCCAGCGTCGCGAAGGTGACTGTGACCAGCCCGATCAACTCGCCCATCAGCGCTACCCGGGTGGCGTCGACCGCAGGGACCCACGACGCCTCGCCGTCCTTGATGACGAATACGCCGACCGGTCTGGCGCTCAGCCGAAACTGCGCGTCGTCGGCCCCCGGCCTGGAACGTCCGCGCACTTTGGCGACCGGCACCACCGTCGCGCCATCCGCGGTGTCGAAGGGTTGACCGTAAACCTGTGCGCCGGGGTCGGCGACCGATTCGAGCGTGTCTCCCAGTTTCATTGCTGTCCTTTCCGCTGCCGCGATAGCGATGAGTATCTCGGCCACGTCCGGCCTCACAGTGGAGTAGTGGGGTTTGGACCGGGTGTCGTCGCGGGACACCTCATTGTCGAACCGCGGGCGCGCGATGACTACCTGGCGGGTCGCGCAGTGGTCGTCGAGCAGGGCAGAACGGCGCCCGGCTGCTTGGATTTCGCCATCTCGGCCCAGTTGCTCGATCCGGCGCGCATCAACATTTTCGAGCGGTGGGACTCCCAGCGCGCCGTCGAGGCTTTTCGCGGAAACGGTCGGCACAGCGGACAGCTCGACGTGATCGCCTCAGCATCGGCTTCCGAATACGACGTGTCGGGCGGGCGGGATTTGACGCAGGCGCCAGCAACATCTGCTCGCGGTCAACCACCAGTTCGCGAATTCGCCACGCCTCGACAGCAACAGCGTCCTAGACTCGAAAACGCCGGCGCCGAAGTAAACGCCATCGGGCGCCCAGGTCTAGACGACGGGAGACCGCGATGACCGTCTCGTTCTCAGATCGCGCGTTCGACACCCGCGAGCCGAACCAGCCCGCCACGGTGAGCGTTCTTCTCAGAGAGCTCGGCATGGCTCACGCCTGCGTCGAGAAGCAGAGGGTTGCCCTAGGCACGTGGCTGATGATTCACGAGGCGCAACGCCCGTTGCGGATCAGCCTGCTGAAGAACGGCTACGGGCTCCTGCTGAAGCAAGTCGACGCCAAGCGCGCCAAAGCCGGCGCCCTGGCCTGACTCACTAGCCGTCGCCCCCCTCCCGTGGAGGGGCTGTAACTGGCGGTTGCCGACGCACGATAGTCCCTCTGTCGGGGGCTGGACGCACGACAGGAAGCAACGCCATGAAATTCCTCCGCCGATTTTCCTCCGCCGCATGCGCGGCAACCTTGCTCGCGGGCCTGGTCGCCGCCTTCGGTGGCTCCCCGACAGCGACCGCGGCACCCGAGATGCTTGCAGTTCCGTCGGCCGCGATGGGACGCGACATCCAGGTTCAGTTCCAGGGCGGCGGCCCGCACGCGGTGTATCTGCTCGACGGGCTACGCGCGCGGGACGACCGCAACGGCTGGGACATCGAAACCGGCGCGTTCGGCTGGTTCGACGGATCCGGAGTCTCGGTGGTGATGCCCGTAGGCGGGATGTCGAGCTTCTACACCGACTGGTACCGGCCCGCGGTCGGCAACGGCACCACGCAGACCTACAAGTGGGAGACGTTCCTGACATCGGAACTTCCAGGGTGGTTGGCGGCCAACAAGGGCGTCAGCGCGTCCGGTAACGCGGTGGTCGGAGTGTCGATGTCCGGGGGAGCGGCCCTGGTGCTCGCCGCATACCATCCGAACCAATTCGTCTATGCCGGATCGCTTTCCGGATTCTTGAACACCTCAGACCGGCTATGGCCGGTGCTCATCGGCGTAGCGATGGCCGATGCCGGCGGCTTCAACGCTCTTGACATGTGGGGCCCGTACGGCGGTCCGGCGTGGCAGCGCAACGACCCGATGCTGCAGATCGGGCGACTGGTCGCCAACGGCACCCGCATCTGGGTCTACAGCGGCAACGGCAACCCGACGGATCTCGACGCCGGGCTGGGCAACGCGGCGATCCCCGCTCAGTTCCTCGAAGGGCTGACGATCAACACCAACAAGGCCTTTCAAGCCCGCTACGAACGCGCCGGCGGCCGCAATGGCGTGTTCAACTTCCCGCCGAACGGCACCCACAGCTGGGGCTACTGGGGCGGTCAGCTACAGGCCATGAAGCCCGACATTCAGCGGGTGCTCGGGGCCGCGCCTGCCGCCTGATCTACAGGTCGCGCGACCAGTACTCGCCGACCAGATCGGCGCCGAAGCTGTTGTGTGGTTCACGTCGATCGAGCCGGAAACCGGCCCGCTCATAGATCCGCCGGGCCGCGGTCAGGACATCGTTGGTCCACAACACGATTCGCCCATAGCCGGAGCGCCGGGCGAACCGCAGGCATTCGTCGACGAGGCGGGTCCCCAC
Organism: Mycobacterium sp. 1274761.0; assembly: GCF_001668615.1. GTDB lineage: Bacteria > Actinomycetota > Actinomycetes > Mycobacteriales > Mycobacteriaceae > Mycobacterium. The sequence goes on along the minus strand of NZ_LZMC01000019.1, from coordinate 29,311 downwards.
GCCTGCGCCTCGCGCCTGCGGTTCGACCAGCAGCAGACGCAGCTGGGCGGTGCCGGGCTCGTCGGCGGCCGTGCAGAAGACACAGCCGACCCGCTCGCCGTCGAGTTCGGCGATCCAGGCGGCCTGCGGCGGAGTGTCGCGGCGGTCTGCGAAGTCGGCGACGACGCGGGCGACCAGGGCCTCGAATTTCACGTCCCAGCCGTACTCGGCGGCGTAGCGGGCGCCGTGGCGTTCGACGACCCAACCGAGGTCGCCGGGTTCGGGTGCGCGCAGCACTAGACCCGACGGCGCGTGCTTGTCGTCGAGCATCCGGCGAATGCGGCCCATCGCCGTCACCAGCTGACTGCGTTGGTCGGTGTCGAGGGGAGCGACCAGCTGGTCGATGGCGTCGGCCTGCAGCGTGTCCAGCGTCGCGAACGCCGCGTTGCCTGCCTCGGTAAGCGACACCAACCTGCGGCGCGCGTCGTCCTGCGACGGCCGCCGCTCGACGAGGCCGTCGGCGATGAAGCGGGACAGAATCCGGCTCAGGTACCCGGCGTCGACGTCGAGGACGCGACGCAGGTCCGCCACCGCCGTCTGCCCGCTCTGCGCCAGTTCGAACAGGACGCGGGCCTCGGTCAGGCCGAAGTCCGAGCCGGCCAGCTTCGGTTGCAGGAGGCCGAGCACGCGTGTGTAGAACCGGTTGAAACCCCGCACTTCAGTGACGGTCGACAAGGCCATAGTTGACAGCGTCAACAAATTACTTGACTTTGTCAATTATGCCGACGAGGGTATTTCCGGCCGGACCCGTTATCCTCGACGCAGCCACCGTCGGCCGAGCGCCCGTGCCGACCGTGCCTGGAGAAATCACCAAATCGCCGAAAGGCAGCACCTTGCCAGAAACACCGACGGACACTCCCAACCTGCAGCCGCACTTCGACGACGTCCAGGCGCACTACGACCTGTCCGACGACTTCTTCCGGCTCTTCCTCGATCCGACCCAGACCTACAGCTGCGCCTACTTCGAGCGCGACGACATGACGCTCGAGGAAGCCCAGATCGCCAAGATCGACCTGTCCTTGGGCAAGCTCGGGCTGCAGCCCGGGATGACGCTCCTCGACGTCGGCTGCGGCTGGGGCGCGACGATCAAGCGTGCGATCGAGAAGTACGACGTGAACGTCGTCGGACTGACGCTGAGCCGCAACCAGCAGGCCCACGTGCAGAAGGTGCTCGACGGCTTGGACAGCCCCCGCAACAAGCGGGTGCTGCTGCAGGGCTGGGAGCAGTTCGCCGAGCCGGTGGACCGCATCGTGTCGATCGGCGCCTTCGAGCATTTCGGCCGCGACCGCTACGACGACTTCTTCAAGATGGCCTACGACGCGCTGCCGGCCGACGGGCTGATGATGCTGCACACCATCGTCAAGCCCAGCGACGAGGAGTTCAAAGAGCGCGGGCTGCCGATCACGATGACCAAGCTGCGGTTCTTCAAGTTCATCATGGACGAGATTTTCCCCGGTGGTGATCTGCCCCAGGTGAACGTCGTCGAGGATCACGCCGCCAAGGCGGGCTTCGGCGTGAAGCTGGTCCAGCCGCTGCGGCTGCACTACGCGCGCACGCTCGACCACTGGTCAGCTGCGCTCGAATCGCGGAAGGACGAAGCGATCGCGATCCAGTCGCAGGAGGTCTACGACCGGTACATGAAGTACCTGACCGGTTGCGCGGACCTCTTCCGCGAGGGCTACACCGACGTCTGCCAGTTCACCCTGACCAAAGGCTAGATCCGCTCGGTAACCCGAGCCGCCGAATCAGCGGCCGAACCTGCGCCACAACCGCAGCGGCAGAAGCCCGATCAACGGCGCCCGCTTGCCCAGATCGTTTGCATCGCGACGGTTGAAAGCCGCGGCGTAACGCCGCGCATCCTCGGGGCTGTCGTAATCCTTGGCGCCCGCGTCTTCTCCGCAGCGGTCGCATTCCCACCGCATCGTGCGCCCGTCGACGCGGAAGGCCGGCCGGTGCCCAAAGATTCTGCACGCCACCGTCATTGACCGGCCCGCTCGGGTTGCTGTTGCTCGACGGGGTCCACTGTGGTCAGCGGTAAGGCAAGGTCTTCAAGCCGCTGTCCCTCGGCCTTCACTCCCCAGATCAGTTCAACGACGCCAGCCAGTGCCATCACCGCCGCACCGATCAGGAAGGAGAGCATGCACGTGGTGCGGACCCCGGATTCGATAAGCTGCCCGAACAGCAGCGGTCCGGTGATGCCGCCGGCTGCCGTGCCGACCGCGTAGAAGAACGCGATCGCCAGCGCGCGCGTCTCCATCGGGAAGATCTCGCTGACGGTGAGATAGGCCGCGCTCGCACCGGCGGACGCCAGGAAGAAGCAGACACCCAGTACCACCATGAACAACCAGAGGCCACCGGCTTCGCTCACGAACACCGCCGAAAGCACCACAGCTACGGCCGCGGATCCGAGGTAGGACAGGGAAATCATGGCCTTGCGGCCCACGGTGTCGAAGAACCGGCCCAGCACGATCGGGCCGAGGAAGTTGCTCGCCGCCCACAGCGCGTAGAAGATCGGCACCGTGCCGGACGCAACGGCGTAGAACCCGCTCAACAGCGTGCCCAGGTTGAAGGTGACGCCGTTGTACAAGAACGCCTGCCCGATGAACAACGCCAGACCCAATATGGCCCGCCTCGGGTAGCGGCTGAAGGCGACCTTGGCGATCTCCCGGAACGGAATGTTCTTGCGCTGCCGGATCGTCAGGCGACGCCCCTCCGGCTCCGGAAGCACCTGGGCTGTCTCGCCTTCGACCTCCTGCTCGATCTGCGTGACGATGCGTTCGGCTTCCTCTTCGCGCCCATGGATGAACAGCCACCGCGGGCTTTCCGGAACGTGGCGTCGGACAACGAGAACGACGAGCCCGAACACCGCGCCGATGCCGAATGCGAACCGCCAACCCATGTCCATCGCGAAGAGCGACGTGTTCAGCAGAAGCAGCGCGCCGGCGGCTCCCACGGCGGCGCCGAGCCAGTACGACCCGTTGATGATGAGGTCGACCCGGCCACGCACCCGCGCCGGGATCAATTCGTCGATCGCCGAGTTGATAGCGGCGTACTCACCGCCGATTCCGGCGCCCGTGAAGAACCGGGCGAGGAAGAAGTACCACGGCGCGAACGCGAAAGCCGTTGCAACAGTGGCCGCCAAGTACACCATGAGCGTGAGCATGAACAACTTCTTGCGGCCGAACCGGTCGGTCAGCTGACCGAAGAACAGAGCGCCCAGGCAGGCGCCTGCGACGTATATGGCGGCGGCGACGCCGATTTCGCTCGCGGTGAGTTCGATGCCGCTGCCCGCTTCGGTCAGCCGAGACGCCACATTGCCGACCATCGTCACCTCGAGCCCGTCGAGGATCCAAACGCCGCCGAGGCCGACGACAACGCGCCAGTGAAACCGCGACCACGGCAACCGGTCCAGTCGGGCAGGAATGTGGGTTTCGATCGTGCCCGTCTGAACCTTGCCGCCCATGCCGCCTCCTCGCGAGCGCACCACCACGCTGGCGGGGGAGTACCCAGGCCCTCGGTCGTTTAGACCGGCGTAGATTTCGCCCTATGGAGGGCGCAGACGGTGGATGGCTGCGGTCCTCGGCTGCCAGGGCGTTGATTCTCGCGGCGCTGTGCCTGTCGCTGGTTCTGGGCGTCGTGTTCGTCGTCGTCGGGGCGGGGGACAGTCCCGGTATCGGCGCGCCCGCCTCACCGATGACCGATGAGGAGGCGACTGGCCAGGTGATGGATTCGGCACGGCAGGTCGTCGACGTTGCCGCACTGAAACGCGTCAACGGCACGTCGGTGTTCTTGTCCTGTACGAGCCTGCACGACCCGCCGTACCAGGCCGCGGTCTATCTCAACTTCGCGCTGCCCGAGAAGAATCCCGCCGCCTACATCCGCGAGGTGGGTAACGCGATGCTGGCTCACGGCTGGCAAAAGGCACCGGCGATGGGTGAGCACTTCGGTGCGAAGCTGATCAAAGATGGTGTCACCGCGACGTTTCACGAGAACCTGGACGACTCGCGGTTCGGAACCATGCGCCTCTATGGGGAATGCCGCAACACCAGCGATCACCGCAACGACAACCCGGCCTTCACCGACATCACCGATCAGATCACCTGAGGTGCAGGCTTACTGGAGAGTGCGCGCTCACCGCGCGTTAACAGGCTGACGGATGCGATTCGCAGTACGGCGTCGTGCCGGGAAAGCGGTAACGGTGGTCGGCCACCCAGCGGTAGACGGCGTTCTGGATAGCCCTGAGGCCGGGAACCCGGTAGACAAGCAACGGAATTCGGGTCCCGAGGGCCGCCGACAGCGCCGCGTTCGCGGCCTCGGCCCCGCCGTACACGTGGCCGGAGGAGTCCAGCCACCAAATCTGTGTCATCACCTGTTCCCGCGAGATGCCCAGCCGTTCCGCCAGCCCGGGCTGCTGTAGGGTTTCGGTCGTCACCTCACCCGTGCGATTGAACTTCAGCAGCAGATCTCTTGAGCGCGTGCACATCCCGCATGCGCCGTCGAAGAACAACACGCCTTTCATCTGTTGGCTCCTTTCCCATAGGCGGGCGGTCCTGGCGGCGGCGGGTCTGGCGAGGCATCGCGGCGCCGCGCCGCCATGCCGGCGAGCGCCTCGAAGACGACGCGGTGCGCGGCGTTCACGGTGAGCTCGGCGTGGTCGTAGGCGGGCGCGACCTCGACCACGTCGACGCCAACGACGTCGTGCTCATAGCAGAGCTGACGCACCATTCGAAGCAGGTCAGCGCTGGTGACACCGCCCGGCTCGGGCGTCCCGGTGCCGGGGGCGTGTGCGGGGTCGAGCACGTCGATATCAACCGACACGTATAGCTTCTCGGCCTTGGCCAGCGCTTCGTCGACCGCGTCGCGCATGACATCTTTGAAGCCGCGTTCCCAGATCTCCTGCATGGTGTGCCACGTCATGCCCTGCTCGAGCATCCACTCGAAGGTTTCCTGCGGCGGCCAGTAACCGCGCAGGCCAACCTGGACGAAGTGGGTACCGGGCACCGCACCCGACTCGATCAGCCTGCGCATCGGGGTGCCGTGACTGGCCAGATTGCCGTCGATGATGTCGGCGGTGTCGGCGTGCGCATCGAAGTGCACGATCCCGATGTTGCCGTATCCGTGCACATCGGCGACGGCCGTGGCGGCGGGCCAGCTGATCGAATGGTCGCCACCCAGTATGACCGGCACGATGCCGCGCGAGGCCACCGCGTGCACGCGCTCGCGAATGTTCTTGTGCGACAGCTCGGTCAGTCCGTGGGGGCAAAAGGCGTCACCGAAGTCGATTACCTCCAGCCAGTCGAAGATCTCCAGGCCGTAATCCATGTGATAGGTGCCCGGTTCGTAGGCCGTCGCCCTGATTGCCCGTGGTCCGAACCGGGCGCCGGGCCGGTTGGTCGTCGCCACGTCGAACGGTGCACCGACGATCGCGACGTCGGGCCGCCAGGATTCGAGTTGTTCAACCTCGGTCAGGAAGGGGCGGTGGCCGAACGACGCCAGACCCGAATACGACAGGTCGAGCTGCTCGGCCAGGCCCGGCGGCAGATCCCGCTGCGGCTCGCCGTCGCAATCGCCCATATGCGCGACAGTACCGTCCGGCGCGCGATTGGGGCGATACCGCGGCTACCCGGCGGCGAACTCCGCGAAGCGCTTGAGCCCCGAGCCCCAGCCCTCCGCTGCGCCGACTGCGTCTGCCATGCCCTGACCGCCCTCACCGAGCCGCCAGAAATCCTTGTGCACCACAGTGACTCGTGTTCCGTCGCCGTCCGGAGCGAACGACACCGATACCCGCGACGCCTTGTCGACGTCGGTCTCCAACTGCCAGGTGCCGGTGATCATCCACGCAAAGGTGAAGCCGGCAGGGGGATCCCATTCGGTGACCTGACCCCAGACCGACTCGCTGCCGTCTTCGCAGCTGTCGTAAATCCGTCCGCCCACTCGTGGTTCCACGGTCATCGCCACAACCGGAGATGTCGCGAGATGGTGCTCCTCGGGCCACCATTCGACCATGCGGTTGGTGAAGAGGTCGAACGCCCGCTCCGGTGTGGTGGCAACGGTGACCTCGCGGCGGACATCGGTGATCGTGGTCATTTTTCGTCTCCTGCATCGTTGGGCTGGGTATAGGCGCCTTCGCGTTCGACAAACGAGGCGAAGGAGGACAGCGCATCGCGCCACATGACATCGAGCCACTGCCGTAGCACCTCGAAGCCATCAGTGGACACGGTGTAGACGCGACGGGTGCCCTCGGCGTGGCACGTCACGACGCCGGCGTCTTTGAGGATCTTCAGGTGCTGCGAGACTGCCGGCCGGCTGATCGGCAGCCGGTCGGCGATCTCCTGAACCGACGACGGCTTGCGGCGCACCAGGTCCAGCACGTCCCGCCGAGTCGAATCGGCGAGCGAGTCCAGGACCATTCCGTAAGTCACCACTTACCGTTGATATCAGCTTACGGAGCGGCCGTCAAGGGTCTCTCGTCTGCGATGCGAACGCGTCGAGGTCGTGGCCGCCCCGGCTACCGATAGGCTGTCCGCGAGAGCCATTGCCGGCCAATCCGTTTCAGCATTTGCGGGTACACGATCCCGTAGCGAAACGGCGTGATGAACGCCATGTAGGCGTGCCCGAGCATCCCGTTGGGCTTCACCAAGATCGCCATCTGGCCTCGGTAGCCGCCATCGTCGTCCGGTACCCAGCCGAGGTGGATGACGCCGTGCACGGTTTCGTTGATGAGTTCGGCGGCCCACTCGTCCTCGAGTTGGTAGAGGGGAGTGAAGCCCATCGGCGGCCTCACCATCGAGGGGCAGGCGCGCAGATCATCGGGCAACCTCCGGCGCAGGCTCGGTCTCGTGGGATTCTCAGCGGGCCGATCCCACCCCAAGACCGTGCCGAGGGCCTGCCGGATCGCGAATAGTGTTGAAACTAGTGAGAATCGTCGCCGCTGCGCGTCGAACGACTCCATCACCGACAGCAGCCGAGGGAAGTCGTCCCGGCCACCGGGTGTCGGCAAGGCCCATACGTCCTCCAGCCGGAAATCCCGGGTGAGCTCGTGGATGCGCCACGGCCGTGAAATGTGCGCGCCGCTGGGAAGTTTCATCGCACGCCTCCTCCAGTACCGACGCTAACATACATACATGCACGTATCTATGCGCGAATCTCAGAGCCGGCCGCGGACGCAGGCCGAACGTCGCGCGCGTACCCGGGCCGCACTACTGGAAGCCGGAGCGAAGGGCTTTTCGCGCTACGGCTACGGCAACCTCGTGCTCGAGAAGGTTGCGGCCGATGCCGGATACACCCGCGGAGCGCTGTATCACCTGTTCAGGGGCAAAGAAGAGCTCGCGGTCGCCGTCGTGGACTGGGTCGCCGAGCGCTGGGAGCGGGAAGTGTGGGAGCCCGCGCAGCGCATGACGACACCCGTCGACGTCCTCGTCGAGCTTGGACGCGGTCACATCGTGTTCTGCCGCCGCGACATCGCCCGGGTCATGATGTCGTTGCGGGTGGAGTTCGACGGCCTCGAGCACCCCGTCGGCGCCAAGGTCGCCGCCATCGGTAAAGACCTCGCGGCCAGATTCGGCGCCGTCATCGCCGCCGGCAGACGGGACGGCTCCATACCGCCGGGTCCGCCCGCGAAGACGCTGGGGGCAGCGGTCACCGCCGCCGTCGAGGGGCTCGCCATTCATCTGGCGGGCGCCCCACATGACGAGATGATGGCGGGACGCTTGGTGTGCGGGCTGTTGGGCGTCAACGCCGACCGGCCGTGACGAGCACACTGAACCCGTGCAGCTGATCGACTATGCCGACATTCAAGCGGCGGCCGAACGCATTGCGGGCGACGTCATCCGAACCCCGCTCATTCCGGCGCTGTGGGCCGACGCCGAGCGGCCGTTGTGGATCAAGCCGGAGAACCTGCAGCCGGTCGGGGCATTCAAGATCCGCGGCGCGTTCAACGCGATCGGAGCGCTGACCGATGCCGAACGGACCCGCGGCGTGGTGACCTACTCCAGCGGCAACCACGCGCAGGCGGTCGCCTATGCGGCGGCGGCGCACGGCATCGAAGCCCACATCGTCATGCCGCGCGAGACGCCGCAGGTGAAGATCACGGCCACCCGTGACCAGGGTGCCCACGTCGTCCTGTGCGGCCCGGGGGAGCGTGAGGAGGTGGCAGCCGAGGTGTTGAAACACACGCACGGCGTGCTGATACCGCCGTTCGACCATCCCGACGTCATCGCGGGGCAGGGCACCATCGGCCTGGAGATCGCCGACGACCTTCCCGAGGTGGCCAATGTGCTGGTACCGGTCAGCGGCGGCGGTCTGGCGTCCGGGGTCGGTACCGCGATTCGAGCGAGGTGCCCGCAGGCAAAGGTCTTCGGCGTCGAACCCGAGCTGGCGGCCGACACCGCAGAAGGCCTCCGACGGGGCAGGCGGGTGGACTGGCCGATCGAGGACCGCAACCGCACCATCGCCGACGGCTTGCGGTCGCAGCCGTCGGCGCTGACGTTCGCGCACCTTCAAAAGGTTCTTGACGACGTGATCACGGTGTCGGAGAACGAGATTCGCGCCGCGGTTCGAGAGTTCGCGCTGTCCGCCCGCCTCGTCAGCGAGCCCAGCGGCGCGGTGGCGTTGGCCGCATATCGACACGGCACGACGCCGCCCGGCCCGACCGTGGTCGTGTTGTCCGGCGGCAACGTCGATCCTTCGGCGCTGGCCGCCATCGTGAGCGGCTGAGCTCCCCGCAACTTTTCTAGGTTTGCTAATTCCTTATTCGTCCGCATCCTCAATGGGCTACCCGGAAGGGCCGATTTGCTCGGCATCGCATATGCGCCGAGGACGAAGGTCCGGCGGAGTTCTCGTCTCGAAATCCATGTAGTCTCAGCCCGTCAAGTGATCATGACCACGCCCATATAGAGGCGTCCCGAGGGGGTGCGGATGGACGCGGTGCTCGGACTGTCGATGACTCCGACCACCGTTGGACTCGTCCTCGTTGAAGGCCAGGACGCCGACGGCGCCACCATGGACAAGGACGAATTCGCGGTGCACGACCGCGGCCTGGTCAGCGCCGTGAACACCTCCGAGAAAGCCGCGGCGGCCGTCATGCGCACCGAGGCGATCGCGGCGGCGCGCGGCCACCGCCTTCACTCCATCGGTGTCACGTGGAGCGAGGACGCCGATACCGAGGCGTCGCTTCTGCTGGAGTCGCTGTCGGAATCGGGATTCGACAACATAGTGGCGGTCCGCCTTCCCGAAGCCACCGAAGCCCTGGCGCGCGGCATCGCGAGAGTCATCGGCTACGAGATCACCGCGGTCTGTGTCATCGAACCCGATGAGGTCGTCGTGCTCGTGGTCGACATGGCCGACGGAGCGGTGCAGACCGCGGTCAACCACACCGTCAACACCGACGAGGACCTCGCCCGTTGGTTGAGCGCGATCTTCGCCCAGGCCGAGTGGCAACCCGAGGCGCTGGTTCTGGTCGGCTCGGCCAGTGACTTGGAGGCGATCACGCCGCACCTCGAAGACGTGCTTGCCGTCCCGGTGTTCGTGCCGGCGGAAGCTCAGCTGGCCCTTGCCCGGGGCGCGGCGATCGCGTCGACCCACGGGCCCGACTACTTCTTCGACCGGGAGGGCACCCATTCCGGCCGCATGCCGACCGGTCCCCAGCAGTCCGTGCTTCCTCGTTTCGGCGCCGCCGGAGTCATGCTCGGCGTCGGTGTGGTGACCTTCGTGGTGTCGGGGTCATTGGCGATCGGGTTGCAGCTGACGTCGGGCTCCAGCGCGAAACCGGCCGAAAAGCCGCCTGCGGCAAGCACATCGGAAGCGTCCACTGCGGAGAAGGCCGTCCAGCAAGAGCCGGCCGCTCCGCCGTCGGTCGAGGCCGCACTTCCCGCGCCGCCGCCGCCCGCGGAGCCCTCGCCGCCGCCGGTGTACGGAGTCGAACCGGTCCCGATCGCCGATCCCGTGCAGCCCGAGGCGCCTGCGCCCGACGCGCTGACACCAGTCGACGGTTCGGTGCCCGAAGGTGCGATCGCCGCCAACGGGGGTGTGCCCCTGCCGCCGGGGATCACCGACCCGGCCCCCGGCCTGGTCCCGGCCCCTGTCACGCCCGTACCCGAGCAGAAGCCCGGAATTCTACGGCGGCTCAAAGAGAAGATCGCAGGCATCGGGGAGCCAGACGTACCCGCGCAGGCGCCCGTCGAGGTGGCGCCGCCACCGCAGGATGCACCACTGGTGCCGCCGGCGGCGGAGGCGCCTCCGGCGCCACCGGCTGGGTAAGTGCCCATACAGTTCCGGCGGGCTCTTTCTCCGATCGCCTTTCACCTGCCCATAGCCTGCGGCGGAGTACTATTCGCTGAACTTCGCCTCATGGGCACTTGAGAACTCAGCGCTGTTCACGGCGCAGTGCTGTCTACACCCAGTCTGTAGACGAGCAACAAGCTCCAGATGGCGTCTGCCACCACGACATCCATCCGCTGACCGTCGTCCTAACAGCATCGGCTTGCATGCAGGTTGCAGACCGGGGAGTGCGAACGATGCATTAAACTGGGAGTGGATGTCACAGAGCCGTCCACCCACCACAACTGGGTCCTTCACAAGTCGGTCAGCCAATACCCCCGGCCCGTCAAGGCATCGTCGGCATTGGGCATGGTTTTCAGAATCCGACTCGTGCACCACGCTGCTGGACTCAACCTCTTGCGGTCGCCCTACACGAACAGGGAGGTTGCGGTCCCCCAACATCGCACGCCGGACCATTTGCTGGCTTGCTACCGACAGCGGCTGCAGGGCACGCCAGAAAACTTTGCCGAAACCCTGATTTACCGAGAGCGCCTTCAGTAAGGTTTGGACGGTTCACCTCATTTCAACGAAAGCTCAGGAGGATTGTGAGCGTCAATCCGTTCGACGACGAAAACGGCACTTTTTTCGTGTTGGTCAACGAAGAGGAGCAACATAGCCTGTGGCCGACTTTCAGTGACGTTCCAGCTGGCTGGCGGGTGGTTTTCGGCGAAGCGGATCGCGCCGCATGCCTGGACTACATCGAACAAAACTGGCCCGACATTAGGCCGAGGAGTCTCCGCGAGAGGCTGGCCGAGGTGCGGGGTCCGGCTAGCTAGACCGTTCGGCCAGGGGAGCTAGAGAGTCGATGGGATCTATTCAGGGGGAATTTTTGTTTGCGCGCCGACAGCAGACGGGATCTGATGATGGGGCATTGCCGGTAACACGCGGCCAGCTGGACATATGGCTCGCACAAGAAACGGGTGTCCATACGGATTGGCACGTCGGCCTATACGTGAGAATCGATGGTCCGGTAGAACGTGACGCACTTGAATGGGCGATCCGCCGGGTGGCGCGGGAGGCCGAACCAAGCAGGGCCACCTTCTTCGAGGTGGAAGGCCAGGTCTTCCAACGCGTGGTCGACTATCCGGATGTCGAGCTGCCGTTCCACGACCTGACCGGCTCGAGCGATCCCGTTCACGAAGCCCACCAGATGGCGTTGTCGATTCAACACACGCCAATGCCTTTCACCGGCCCGCTCTTCAGATTTGCGTTGTTTCAGACGCGGCTCGATGAATTTTATTTGTTCGCCTCTTGCCACCACATCGTCGCAGACGGCTCCAGCCTTGTGCTGGTCGGTCACCGCGTTGCCTCCGTCTACTCTGCAATTATTTCTGGCGCTCCGATCCCCGCTCCAGTCTTCGGCTCGTTGCAGGACTTGGTTGACTGCGAGTCAGAGTACGAAGCTTCCAGCGAGTATCTCGAAGATCAGGCTTATTGGACCAAGAACATTCCATCGGAAAGCGGAAATTCTTATCGGTTGCCACATGCAACAAACGACCGCGATCCGAAGCCGCTTTCCGCGCTCGCTCGATTGGACCCGGCGCTGCTCCGCCGCGTCGACGAAGTAGCTGACCTTTGGAGTTTGCCTAGATCCTCGGTCATCACAGCGGCGTGCGCGGTCCTCGTTTCCGGTTGGTGCGCCGAGGGGTCGGAAGTGGTGCTCGACTTCCCGGTCAACAGGCGAGTCCGTCCGGAGTTGAAGACGCTTCCCGGGATGGTTGCCGGGGTCGTGCCGCTGGTGCTGAGCGTTTCGCCGGAATCCACGGTCGCAGATTTCTGTGAGTATGTCGACCTTCGAATCCGAGAAGCGTTGCAGCATCAAAGGTTTCCGGTTCGTGCCTTGGAGCGCGGAACCCGCCGTGGTGGTCCCCTGCACTCCGCCGACAGGGTGACAGTCAATTTCCTCCCGTCGATCTTCCGTCTGGCCTTCGGTGGTGTGGCGGCATCTGCGTCATTCACCAATCCCGGCGCTGCGGGTGACGGCTTCGGGTTGATCTTCCTCAGTGAGGGTGACGATCTCTCCCTCGGTGTGTCGGGCGGTGGGCAGCCATTCTCAAGTTTCGACGTCTCCGATCTAGCGGGCCGCTTGGAGCACGTGTTGACGGCGATGACCGCAAATCCGAAGCGGCGGCTCTCATCGATCGATCTGCTCGCCGTGGGCGAGCTAGCCGAGCTCGACGTATGGGGTAATCAGGCGATTTTGACTCAGCCGGCATGGCCGTCTGTGTCGATTCCGGTCATGTTCGCCCGGCAGGTGGCACGCGCCCCACAGGCGGTGGCAATCACGTGCGGGAGCCGTACCTGGACCTATCGCGAACTGGATGAGGCGTCCAACCGGTTGGCGCATCTGCTGATCGCTCAGGGTGCGGGCCCGGGCCGGTGTGTAGCGCTGATGTTTTCGCGGTCGGCCGAGGCCATCCTGGCGATTTTGGCGGTGTTGAAGAGTGGCGCGGCCTATCTGCCGATCGATCCCGCGCACCCATTGGCCCGGGTCGAGTTCATGGTTGCCGATGCCGCGCCGATGGTCGCAATCACCACCTCAGAGCTTGCCGAGCGGCTGGGCGGGTGCGACCTGCCGGTGATCGATATCGCAGACCCCCGCATCTCCAGCTACCCCTGCATGGACTTGCCGGCGCCGGCTCCGGACAACCTCGCCTACATCATCTACACCTCCGGCACGACCGGAACCCCAAAAGGGGTGGCCATTACCCATTACAACGTCACCCAGTTGATCGCGTCGCTGGATCCTGCTCTGGGAGCGCCCGGGCAGGTGTGGTCGCAATGGCATTCCTACGCCTTCGACATCTCGGGCTGGGAGATCTTCAGTGCCCTTCTGCACGGCGGGCGGCTGGTAGTGGTGTCCGAATTGGTGGCTAGCTCACCGGCAGACTTCCATGCCCTGCTGGTGGCCGAGGAGGTCAGTGTCCTGTGCCAGACCCCTTCGGCTTTGGGGATGTTGTCACCCGAGAACTTGGATTCGGTGACCGTGATGGTGGGCGGAGAGGCCTGCCCGACCGACGTCGTGGATCGGTGGGCGCCCGGCCGGGTGATGATCAACGAATACGGCCCCACCGAAGCGACGATGTGGGTGGCCTTGAGTGCGCCGCTGACCGCGGGCTCGGACGTGCCGATCAGCCCGCCACTGCCACGCGCGGCCTTTTTCGTACTGAACAAATGGCTGCATCCGGTGCCTGCCGGGGTGGTCGGTGAGTTGTATCTGGCCGGTCCTCAGCTTGCCTACGGATACGTACGCCGGGCCGGGTTGACCGCATCGCGGTTCGTGGCGTGCCCCTTTGGTGGATTCGGGGCGCGGATGTATCGCACCGGGGATCTGGTGTACTGGGGCGCCGACGGGCAGTTGCGGTACTTGGGCCGAACCGATGAGCAGATCAAGATCCGCGGGTATCGCATCGAGTTGGGCGAAATACAGACGGCACTGGCCGGCCTGAGCGGGGTAAACCAGGCAGTCGTCATCGCTCGGGAGGACCACCCTGGCGACAAGCGTCTGGTGGCCTATGTCACCGGAACAGCGGACCCCGCCGAATTGCGTGCCGCATTGGCCGACCGGCTGCCGATCTACATGGTTCCATCCGCCGTAGTGGCGATCGACGCGCTGCCGCTGACGGTAAACGGCAAACTCGACAAGCGTGCCCTGCCGGCGCCGGAATACCAGGCTGCCGATCACTACCGCGCCCCGGCGACTGTCACCGAGGAGATCCTGGTCGGCATCTACCGTCAGGTGCTCAACGTCGACCGCATTGGGATCGACGACTCGTTCTTCGACCTGGGCGGGGACTCGCTTTCTGCGATGCGCTTGGTTGCCGCTGTCAATACGAACCTGGATGCCGGCCTCGGCGTGCGCACGTTGTTCGAATCGCCCACGGTGGCCGAGTTGGCTCCCCGAATCGGAGGGGATGCGAAGCGACGCACGGCGTTGGTGGCTCGTGAGCGCCCGGGGATTGTTCCGTTGTCGTTCGCCCAGAACCGGTTGTGGTTCCTCAACCAGTTCGAGGGTGGGGCTGCGACATACAACATCCCGACCGCTTTTCGGATCAAGGGGGCGCTGGATGTCGAAGCGCTGGGCGCTGCCCTCGACGATGTCATCGCCCGTCACGAAGCGCTGCGCACCATATTTCCCGACATCGACGGCGTGCCGTTCCAGGAGGTGTTGCCGGCCCGGGCGGGGATGTGGCAGCGCGGCCCCGCGGTGGTGTCGTTGCGAGAGCAGGACGTGCCTGGTGAGTTGGTGACGTTGGCGGGGCGTCGGTTCGATCTATCGGCCGAGATCCCGATTCTCGCCCAGATCTACTCGGTAGGTCATGAGCAGTATGTGGTGGGAATTGTGGTGCACCACATCGCTTTTGACGGGTGGTCACTCGCTCCGATGGTCCATGACGTGGGCGAGGCCTATCGCGCGCGCCAGAAGGGCGACGCCCCGCAGTGGGCGCCGTTGGCGGTGCAGTACGTCGATTACACGCTGTGGCAACAAGATTGGTTGGGTGCCGAGTCTGATCCCGACAGCGTGATCGCTGGTCAGATGCGGTACTGGCAACAGGAATTGGAAGACCTGCCGGAGGTGGTCTCGCTGCCACCGGATCGGCCGCGCCCACCGGTGGCCAGTTACCGCGGTGACGAAGTGGAACTCCGCATCGAGCCGCAGCTCTGGGCGGGCGTCAAGCAGCTGGCCGCCGCGCACAACGCTACGGCGTCGATGGTGTTGCAGGCGGTCATGACGACGGTGTTGCACCGGGCTGGCGCCGGGGAAGACGTGGTGGTGGGGACGCCGATCGCCGGGCGGTCGGATCAGGCGCTTGATGATCTGGTCGGCTTCTTCGTCAATACTTGGGTGTTGCGGGTGGGCATCAAATCTGCGCACCGGTTCTGCGATGTTCTCGCCGAGGTACGTAAGAAAGCGCTGGATGCGTACAGCAACCAGGACGTTCCGTTCGAGCTGCTGGTCGAACAGCTGAACCCGACACGTTCGACATCGCACAATCCGCTGTTCCAGGTGCTGATGGTCTTCCAGAACAACCTGCGTCCCGAGGTGTTGGCTTTGGACGACGTCAGCATCGAGCAGATGGCGGTCGCCACCCGAACGGCGAGGTTCGACCTCGATATCGAGTTGAGCGAGGTCCCCACCGACGATCCGGCCGCGCCGATGGCCGCCGGCATGGTGCTGTACGCAACCGATTTGTATGACCGGGCCACCATCGAGCATTTGGTCAGCTGGTTCGGTCGAATGATCGAGGCCGTCGTCGCCGATGCGTCGGTGGTAGTGGGAGACGTGTCGTTACTGGATCGCGGTGAGCGTGATCTTGTGCTGTCGGAATGGTCCGGAACCGGAGTGACGGCGCCAGTGGGGCTGGCACCGCAGTTGTTGGCTGCGGCGGTGGCCGCCGATCCGGACGCAGTGGCGGTGGTCGATGGCGCACGGGAACTGTCATATCGCGAGCTTGACCAGTGGTCGACGCGATTGGCACGGGTGCTGATCGAGATCGGAGTGGGTCCGGAGCGTGCGGTGGGCGTGGCGATGGAACGCTGCGCAGAGCTGGTGGTGGCCTGGTGGGCGCTGATGAAGGCCGGCGGCGTGTACGTGCCTATCGACCTCGCGTATCCGGCCGAGCGGATCACCACTGTGTTGGACGCGGTGTCTGCGGCGTGCGTATTGACCGTCAGTGACGAAACCGTAGCCGGAACCGAGGGACGCCCGGTGCTTCGAGTCGACGGACTGGACCTGTCGCAGCGGTCCGCGGATCCGATCACCGACGCCGACCGATTGGCGCCGCTGAAGGTGCACAACACCGCCCACGTGATCTTCACCTCGGGATCCACCGGTACCCCGAAAGGGGTGGCGGTCAGCCATGCGGGTCTGCTCGGAGTAGCCGCGCTCCACGAGGTGTACGGGATGGGCGCGGATACGCGCTTGCTGATGGTGGCTGCGCCGACCTTTGACGTGTCGATCGGCGAGGTCTTGTTGGCGGTGGGGTCGCGGGCGGCATTGGTAGTGGTCCCGCCGGACGCGTATGCCGGGGAGGCGTTGACAAGGCTGCTGGAAGACCAGCGGGTCAACGCGGCGGCACTGACGCCGACGGTGTTGTCGACGCTCGATCGGAGCCGGCTCGATGGAGTGCGTACGCTGATCACCACCGGGGAGGCCTGCCCGACGGAACTGGCGGCCGCTTGGGCGACGGGTCGGCGGATGTTCAACGCCTACGGCCCCACCGAAACCACGATCTGGGCCACCTCCAGTGCCCCGCTGTCGCCGGGGCAGCCGGTAGGCATCGGTGCCCCGATCGCCGGTGTGTACGCGCTCGTGCTCGACGCGCGGCTGAAGCCGGCGCCGGTCGGGGTAGTGGGCGAACTGTATCTGGGCGGCCCCGCCTTGGCGCACGGTTATCTGGGGCGGCCGGAGTTGACCGCGGATCGGTTCGTCGCCGACCCCTACGGCCAACCGGGGACCCGGATGTACCGAACCGGAGACCTGGTGCGTTGGACGCGCCGCGGAACGGTCGATTACCTGGGTCGCGCCGACACACAGGTCAAATTGCGTGGACAGCGCATTGAATTGGGCGAAATCGAAAACTCACTTCTCGCCTGTTCGCAGGTGACTCAGGCAGTGGCGAACGTACATCGCGGCAATACCGGCGCCCATCTCGTCGCATACGTCACGCTCGATCGCAGCAGCGCAGGCGAGAACGACGCCACGATCGTCGACCAATGGCAAAACGTCTACGACGAGTTGTACGACGCCGAGGTCGAGGTGCAGGACTTCGGCAGGGACTTCCGGGGCTGGAACAGTAGCCTGACCGACGACCCGATTCCGCTTGAGGAGATGCTGGAGTGGCAGTCGGCCACCGTCCACCGGATCATGGCCCTGTCGCCGCGACGAGTTTTGGAGATCGGTGCCGGTTCGGGGCTGGTGCTGTCCCAGATCGCCCCGCTGTGTGATGAGTATTGGGCCACGGACTTCTCGGCGCCCACGATCCACACACTGCGGGCGGCGGTGGCTGCCCAGTCGTGGGGCGATCGGGTGCAACTGCGGGTGCAGCGGGCCGACGTGACCGACGGGTTGCCAGAGGGCCATTTCGATGTCGTGGTGCTCAACTCGGTCGTTCAATACTTCCCGAGTGCGGGGTATCTGGCCGATGTGCTGGCGGCTGCGATGCGAATGCTGGCACCGGGCGGATCACTGTTCATCGGCGACGTACGTAACCACGCCCTGCAGAGCGCGTTTCAAACCGCAATCGCGCTGTCGCGTACGAACTCCAGCGACACCAGCGAAATTCGGGAGCGTGTCCAGCGTGCCCTCGTGAGCGAAGTCGAATTACTGCTGGCGCCAGAGTTTTTCACCACCTGGACGGCCGATCAACCGTCAGCGGCCGGACTCGAGATCCACGTCAAAAGGGGTTGGGCCGACAACGAATTGACCCGGTATCGCTACGACGTCATCGTCCACAAAACGCCTACTGCGGTACGTTCGGTGGCTACCGCACCGACCTGGACGTGGGATCGGTCCGCAGGCCTGCGTGGACTGCAAGACCAACTGGCCTCACAGCAACCTCCCGTCGTCCGCATTGCCGAGATCCCCCGAGCCGGGCTCATCACCGACGTCCACATCGAACAGGCCCTGGCTACCGGACAATCGGTCGAGGAAGCACTCGCCCAAGCGATTTCGGCAACCCCAGAAGCCGCGACCCCCGAACAGTTGCACCACCTTGGTGAAGCCGCCGGATATCACGTCGCAGTCACCTGGGGTGCCCTACCTGGCACCCTGGATGCCGTCTTCATCGACGCCGCGCACCAGTCTTCGCCGCTGACCGACCTGCACCTGCCCCCCACCGGGGCGCGTCAACGCATCACCTACGCCAACGATCCGGACAGCAACACCAAACTCAGCGCGGTGCGCCAGCAGCTGACCGCGCGGTTGCCCGAATACATGGTTCCGTCGCAAATTGTTGTGCTCGAGGAGTTCCCGCTGACCTCCTCGGGCAAGATCGACCGGAAGGCGCTGCCGGAACCAGTGTTCGCCGCGACGCACTTCCGGGCGCCGGAGACCGAGACAGAAGAGATTCTGGCCGGTATCTATGCCCAGGTGTTGGGGTTGGATCGGGTCGGGGTCGATGACTCGTTCTTTGATCTAGGTGGGGATTCGCTGTTGGCGATGCGGGTGATCGCCGCGGTTAATACCAGCCTGGATGCCGGTCTTTCGGTGCGCGCATTGTTCGAGACCCCTTCGGTGGCTCAGTTGGCGCCTCGTATCGGTGAGGGTGGGGGTGGGCTGGAGCCGTTGGTACCAGTGCAGCGTCCTGCGGTGGTGCCCTTGTCGTTTGCGCAGAACCGGTTGTGGTTCATCGATCAGTTGCAGGGGCCGTCGGCGATCTACAACATGGCGGTGGCGTTGCGCCTGGCTGGGCGCCTGGATACCGAGGCGTTGGGCGTCGCGTTGGCCGATTTGGTGGGCCGTCATGAGAGCTTGCGCACGTTGTTTGTGGCGCCCGAGGGCATTCCTCAGCAGTTGGTGATACCGGCCGAGGAAGTCGAGTTCGGTTGGGGCGTAATCGATGCCGCCGGCTGGCCGCAAGGCCGGCTTGATGAGGCCATCGAGTCCGCGGTGCGGCAACCGTTTGACTTGGCGACCGAGATCCCGTTGCGGGCGCGGCTTTTCCGCGTTGCCGAGGATGAGCATGTGTTGGTGGCGGTGGTGCACCATATCGCTGCCGACGGCTGGTCGATCAGGCCGTTGGTGACTGAGCTGGCGGTGGCGTATGGCGCCCGGTGTGCAGGGCAGGCTCCGGGCTGGGATCCGTTGCCGGTGCAGTATGTCGATTACACGCTGTGGCAGCGCGCGCAGCTGGGGGACATCGACGATCCCGATAGTCGAATCGCACGGCAGTTGGGTTATTGGGAGCAGGCGTTGGCGGGGCTGCCCGAGCGATTGGAGTTGCCGACCGATCGGCCCTATCCGGCGGTGGCTGATTATCGCGGCGCGACAGTGGCCGTGCAGTGGCCGGCGGAGTTGCAGCAGCAGGTGGCTGCGGTGGCCCGTGAGCACGACGCGACCAGTTTCATGGTGGTCCAGGCCGCGCTGGCGGTGCTGTTGTCCAAGATCAGCGCCAGCACGGATGTGGCCGTGGGGTTCGCGATCGCCGGGCGCGGCGATCCGGCGCTCGAAGCCCTCGTGGGTTTCTTCGTCAACACCCTGGTGTTGCGGGTTGATCTCGCCGATGATCCCACTTTCGCCGAGCTGGTTACTCAGGTGCGCGGGCACAGCCTGGCTGCCTATGAGCACCAGGATGTGCCCTTCGAGATGTTGGTGGATCGGCTCAACCCGGCCCGCTCACTGACGCATTCACCGCTGGTGCAGGTGTTGTTGGCCTGGCAGAACTTCGCCGGGCAGGAAAGCGATCTCACCGGTTTGCGTTTGGGCGATGCTCAGGTCACGCCGCGGACGGTCGACACGCGCACCGCCCGTGTGGACCTGACATTTACTCTCGGCGAGCACTGGAGCGATGACGGTGACCCAGCCGGCATTCGAGGTGAGGTGGAGTTCCGCACCGATGTGTTCGACGCGGCCTCCATCGAGGTGTTGATCGAGCGGTTGCAGCGGGTGTTGGTGGCGATGACCGCCGAGCCGACACGGCGGCTGTCTTGGGTGGATTTGCTCGATGCGGTGGAACATGCCCGCCTGGATGGGTGGGGTAACCGAGCGACATTGACCCAGCCGGTACCCGTGTCGGGGTCGATTCCCGTGTTGTTCGCCGAGCAGGTAGCGCGCACACCCGAGGCGGTCGCGGTGACCTTCGAGGGCCGCTCAGTGACTTACCGCGAGCTTGATGAGGCCGCTAATCGGTTGGCACACCTGCTGGCCAGCCGAGGTGTGGGCCCGGGTGAGCGTGTGGCGCTGCTGTTGTCCCGTTCCGCCGAGGCGATCATGACGATCGTGGCGGTGCTCAAGACCGGGGCGGCTTATCTGCCGATCGACCCGATGCACCCAGCGGCCCGGATCCGGTTCATGCTCGATGATGCCGCGCCGATGGCCGCCATCACCACGGTGGACCTGCGGTCGCGGTTGGACGGGCATGACCTGCTGGTCATTGATATCGATGACCCCGCCATCGACGCCGAACCCAGCACCGCACTGCCGGGACCGGCCCCAGATGATGTCGCCTACCTCATCTACACCTCGGGCACCACAGGTGTGCCCAAGGGGGTGGCGATTACCCACTACAACGTCACCCAGCTCCTGGAATCGGTGTCTGCGGATCTGCCGACGCCGGCTGTGTGGTCGCAGTGGCATTCCTATGCGTTCGATGTCTCGGTGTGGGAGATCTGGGGCGCGCTGCTGGGTGGTGGGCGGTTGGTGGTGGTGCCCGATGCGGTGGTGCGCTCACCCGAGGACTTCCACGCCTTGCTCGTCACCGAACAGGTCAGCGTGTTGAGCCAGACCCCATCGGCGTTCTATGCGCTGCAAACCGCCGATGCGTTGGCGCCCGAGCGGGAACAGCAGCTCAAGCTCGAGGCTGTGGTGTTCGCTGGGGAAGCGCTGGAACCCCAGCGTCTCGGGGCGTGGCTGGGCAATCACCCGGGATTACCGCGGCTGGTCAACATGTATGGCACGACCGAGACGACGGTGCATGCGTCGTTTCGGGAGATCGTCGACGGTGATGTCGACAGCAATGCCAGTCCGATCGGGGTGCCGTTGAACCATCTCGCCTTCTTCGTGCTGGATCGGTGGTTGCGTCCGGTGCCGGCGGGTGTGGTCGGGGAGTTGTATGTGGCCGGTGCCGGGCTGGGGAGCGGGTATTGGCGGCGTGCTTCTTTGACGGCGTCGCGGTTTGTGGCGTGTCCGTCCGGGGGTTCGGGGGCGCGGATGTATCGCACCGGGGATCTGGTGTCGTGGGGTGCCGATGGGCAGCTGACCTATCTGGGGCGTGCTGATGAGCAGGTCAAGATCCGCGGGTATCGAATCGAGCTCGGTGAGGTCCAGGCGGCGCTGAACGCCTTGGAGGGGGTCGAGCAGGCGGTAGTGATCGCCCGTGAGGACCGCCCCGGCGATAAACGCCTGGTCGGCTACATCACCGGCACCGCCGACCCGATCGAAGTCCGCGCCCAGCTCAGTGAACGGTTGCCCGGCTACATGGTGCCCGTGGCCGTGGTGGTGCTGGCCAGCTTGCCGTTGACGGTCAACGGCAAACTCGACAAACGCGCTCTGCCGGCACCGGAATACACCGATGCCGGTGGTGATTATCGCGCGCCGACCACCCCCACCGAGGAGATCCTGGCCGGCATCTTCGCCCAGGTGCTGGGGCTGGAGCGGGTCGGGGTCGACGACTCGTTCTTCGACCTGGGTGGGGATTCGCTGTCGGCGATTCGGGTGATCGCCGCAGTCAACGCCGGCCTGGATGCCGGCCTTTCGGTGCGTGCGTTGTTCGAGGCGCCCACAGCGGCCCAGTTGGCGCCCCGTATCGGTGAGGAAGCGGCTCGGCTGGAACCGTTGGTGGCAGTGCAGCGGCCTGCGGTGGTGCCGTTGTCATTTGCACAGAACCGGTTGTGGGTGATCGACCAGTTGGAGGGACCGTCCCCGGTCTACAACATTTCGACGGCGTTGCGACTGAGCGGGCGCCTGGATGTCGAGGCGTTGCGTGCGGCCCTGACTGATGTGCTGGCCAGGCATGAGGTCTTGCGCACGCTGATCGAAGCGGCCGAGGGGATGCCCCGGCAGGTCGTAGTCCCGGTCGAGCGGGCCGACTTCGGCTGGCAGATCATTGACGCGACCGGCTGGTCGGAGAGTCAACTTTCGGAGGCCATCGACGAAGCGGTGCGTGAGCCGTTCCAGTTGGCCACCCAGATTCCGTTGCGGGCGCGGCTTTTCCGTGTTGCTGACGACGAGCACGTGCTGGTGGCAGTGGTGCACCACATCGCCGCCGATGGTTGGTCGATCACCCCGCTCGTGCGTGATATGGCGGTGGCCTACGCCGGCCGTCAGGCGGGGCGGGCCCCGGAGTGGACGCCGTTGCCGGTGCAGTATGTCGATTACTCGTTGTGGCAGCGCGCGCAGCTGGGCGAGCTTTCCGATCCCGACAGTCGCATCGCTGCGCAGCTGACTTACTGGGAGCAGGCGCTGTCCGGAATGCCCGACCGGCTGGTGTTGCCCACTGATCGGCCGTATCCGCCGGTGGCCGACTACCGCGGCGCCCGGATGACCGTGGACTGGCCGGCCGAGGTGCAGCAGCGCGTCGCCCGGATGGCTCGCGAGGGCAATGCGACCAGCTTCATGGTGATGCAGACCGCCTTGGCTGTGCTGTTGTCCAAGCTCAGCGCCAGTGACGATGTGGCAGTGGCGTTTCCGATCGCCGGACGTCGCGACCCTGCGCTCGACGAGCTGGTGGGATTCTTCGTCAACGCCTTGGTGCTGCGGGTCGACCTGACCGGTGATCCCAGTGTCGGCGAACTGTTGGCGCAGGTGCGCGGCCGCAGCCTGGCCGCCTACGAACACCAGGACATGCCGTTTGAGGTGCTGGTGGAGCGGCTCAACCCCGCTCGAAGCTTGACCCACCATCCCTTGGTTCAAGTGACGTTGGCCTGGCAGAACTGGCAGTACGGCGAACCTTCCGAGATGAGTTTGGGTGACGTGCAGGTCACCCCGATGCCGGTCGACACCCGCACCGCCAGAATGGATTTGACGTTCTTCCTGGCCGAACGCTGGACTGAGGATAGGGAGTTCGCCGGGATCTCCGGCGCGGTTGAGTATCGCACCGACGTGTTCGATGCGGCCAGCATCGAGACTCTGATCGAACGGTTCGAGCGCGTGTTGCGGGCCATGACCGACGACCCCGCGCGCCCGGTGTCGTCGGTGGATCTGGTCGATGAGGTTGAGCACGTCGCCCTGACAGAGTGGGGTAACCGGTGGGCGTTGGAGCAGCCGGCGACCGAAGTATCGATTCCCGCGGCATTCGCCACGCACGTGTCGCGCACGCCGCAGGCGCCGGCGCTGACGTTCGCTGGCCGCTCGATGACCTATCAGGAACTGGACGAGGCCTCAAACCGGTTGGCCCACCGGCTCATAGCCGACGGGGTGGGCGCAGGCCAGCAGGTTGCGCTGCTGCTGCCGCGCTCGGCTGCAGCGGTCGTGGCGATGTTGGCGGTGCTCAAATCCGGCGCCGCCTACCTGCCGATCGACCCGGCCCTGCCCGTGGCTCGGGCCGACTTCATGATCGGTGATGCCGCGCCGATGGCCGCAATCACCACCGCAGAGCTGTCCCAGCGGCTACATGACCGCGATCTGCTGGTCATCGATGTCGAAGACCCCCGCAATCGGGACTATCCCGCCACGGCGCTGCCGACGCCGGCGCCCGATGACATTGCGTATCTGATTTACACCTCGGGCACCACCGGTGTCCCCAAGGGAGTGGCCGTCACCCATCGCAATGTGACCCAACTTTTCGACTCACTGCATGCGCAACTGCCGCCGGCCGGTGTGTGGTCGCAGTGGCACTCGTTGGCCTTCGACGCCTCGGTCCAGGAGACCTTCGGCGCACTCCTCGGTGGTGGACGCCTGGTGGTGGTGCCTGAGGACGTCGCTCGCTCGCCTGAAGACTTGCACGCTTTGTTGGTGGCCGAAGAAGTCACCGTGTTGAGCCAGACCGCTTCTGCCGTAGGGACATTGTCGGCTGAGGGGTTGGACTCGGTGGCTGCCCTGCTGGTGGGCGCCGAGCCTTGTCCTCCCGAGGTGGTGGATCGGTGGGCGCCCGGGCGAGTGATGATAATCGTCTACGGCCCGACCGAGACGACGGTTGATGTGGCGATCAGTGCGCCGCTGATCGCAGGCGCCAGTGTGGTACCCATCGGCGCGCCGGTATCGGGAGCAGCCTTCTTCGTCTTGGACCGGCATCTGCGGCCGGTGCCGGCCGGGGTTGCGGGCGAGCTGTATGTCGCCGGTCGGGGTGTGAGCGTAGGTTATTGGCGCCGTTCGGGTTTGACGTCATCGCGCTTTGTCGCGTGTCCGTTCGCCGGCGCCGGGGCGCGGATGTACCGCACCGGGGATCTGGTGCGGTGGGGCACCGACGGGCAGCTGCGGTATGTCGGCCGTGCCGACGACCAAGTCAAGATCCGTGGCTACCGCATCGAACTCGGAGAGGTGCAGGCGGCGCTTGCTGGTTGCGAAGGAGTCGAGCACGCGGCGGTGATCGCCCGCGAGGACCGTCCCGGCGATAGGCGCCTGGTGGGTTACGTGACGGGGAGCGCGGACCCGGCCGCGGTGCGCGAGACGCTGGCCGAGCGGCTCCCGGCCTACATGGTGCCCGCGGCGGTGGTCGTGTTGGAGACGTTGCCGTTGACAATCAACGGCAAGCTCGACAAGCGAGCCCTACCGGCACCGGAGTATCAGGATGTTGACCGGTATCGCGCCCCGGAAAGTGCGATCGAGGAAATTCTGGCCGGGATCTACGCCCAGGTGCTGGGGCTCGAACGCGTCGGGGTTGATGAATCGTTCTTCGAACTGGGCGGGGACAGCATCTTGTCTCTTCAGGTTGCGTCGCGAGCGCGAGCGGCCGGGCTGACCTGCCGACCACCCGACATCTTCGTGGAGCAGACGGTCGCTCGGCTGGCCCGCGTGGTACAGGTGACCGACGGTGCCGAGCAGCAAGTCGACGACGGCGTCGGGGTGGCGCCGGCGATCCCGATCATGCGACGGCTGAGCGGTGTGGACGGCCCGGTCGAGCAGTACAACCAGACCGTCGTGTTGCAGGCCCCGGCAGGGGTGAGCCAGGCCGACGTGGTGGTGGTGTTGCAGGCATTGCTGGATCGCCATGCCATGTTGCGCTGCCGCGTCGAAGACGACGGCGCGGGCGGATGGTCGCTGCAGGTCCCCAAAGCCGGGACGGTGGATGCGAACGATTGCCTGCACTCGGTGACGGCCTTCTCCGACGAGGCAGTTTTAGAGGCGCGGTCGCGGCTGAACCCGGCCGCTGGGGCCATGCTCAGTGCGCTTTGGGCGACCGCTACCGGCCAGCTGGCATTGATCGTTCACCACCTGGCCGTCGACGGGGTGTCGTGGCGAATCCTGTTGGAGGACTTGAACATTGCGTGGGCGCAGCATCACAGCGGGCAGCCGATAGCCCTGGCCGCGGGTGGAACGTCGTTCATCCGGTGGGCCTCGCTGCTGGCCGAGCACGCCCACGACCCGCAGGTCGTGGCCCAAGCCGAGATGTGGCAGCAGGTGGCGTCAGTGCCGGCGGTGTTGCCCGCGGTCCAACCCGCCGTGGATACGTTCGTCACTGCCGGGCAGTTGGCCGTGCAGCTCGATGTCGAGACCACCCGGATGTTGTTGGGTGAGGTACCCGCGGCGTTTAACGCCGGGGTGCAAGACATTTTGTTGATCGCCTTCGGACTGGCATGGTCACACTTCCTGGGTATTACGGGTGGCGCGCCAATCGGCATCGATGTTGAAGGCCACGGACGCCATGACGAGCTGGCCGGTGATGTTGATTTGACCCGCACGGTGGGCTGGTTCACGACGTTGTATCCGGTGGCCGTGCGTGTGGCCGAATTGGACTGGGGTCAGGTGACCGCCGGTCAGGCCGGGGTTGGGGAGCTGGTCAAGGACGTCAAAGAGCAACTTCGCGCGCTGCCGAATCCGTTGACCTATGGGCTATTGCGGTATATGAACGCCGACGTGGACCTGGCAGGCTCGGATCCGCAGATCGGGTTCAACTACTTGGGCCGACTGGGCGCGGGCGCCAACGAGCTCTCCGATGACGTGTGGCGGATGAGCCCCGAGGGCATGGCGGCCACCGCCGTCAGCGCCGCGATGGCTATCCCATTGGCGCACACCGTAGAACTCAACGCCGGCACCGCCGACACCGACACCGGTCCCCAGCTGCAGGCGCATTGGAGATGGGCGACGTCGGCAATGGATCAGGCGCAGGTGGACCGCTTGAGCCGGTTGTGGTTTGAGGCCTTGACCGGTATCTGCGCTCATGTGCGCGCCGGTGGCGGCGGGCTGACCCCTTCGGACATCAGCCTCGCCCGGCTGAGCCAGCAGCAGCTCGACGAGCTGTGCGGACGATACGAGATCGCCGACGTGTTGCCTCTGACTCCGCTGCAGCACGGTCTGCTCTTTCACGCCAGCACCGCTCAGGGCAGCGACGATGTATATGCGGTGCAGCTGGATGTTGCCATCGCCGGCGCTCTGGACCAGCAGCGGTTGCGCGACGCGGTGCACACCGTCATCGGTCGGCATCCGAATCTGGCGGCCCGATTCTGGGCCCACTTCGATGAGCCGGTGCAGGTCATCCTGGCCGATCCGGTGGTGCCTTGGCGGTACATCGAGTTGGACGCTGACTGTGTCGACGCCGATGAGCGGGTCCAGAACTTGTGCGCCGAAGAACGCGCGGCCGTGCGTGAGCTGGCCGACCAGCCCGCCTTCCGGGTGGCGTTGATCCGCACCACAGCAAATCGGTACCGGTTCGTCCTCACCAATCACCACATCGTGATGGATGGCTGGTCGCTACCCATCCTGCTGCAAGAAATAATTGCCGGCTATTACGGTCAGCGGCTACCCGCAGCCACGCCGTACCGCAGCTTTGTCAGCTGGCTAGCCGCTCAGGATCACACTGCGGCCCAACTGGTCTGGGGCGAGGTGCTGGCCGGCTTCGACACGCCGACCCTGGTAGGCCTGCCAGGGCGGGCGGGGCCAGGCCGGCGAGCAGTGGCATCGCATCGGGTGTCCGAGCAGACGACCCGCGCTCTGACCGAGCTGGCCCGCACGCATCACACCACGGTCAACACGGTATTGCAGGGCGCCTTCGCGCAGCTGTTGTGCACGCTGACCGGCCAGCAGGATGTAATCTTCGGCACCGCGGTCTCAGGGCGACCCGCCGACCTCGCCGGCGCGGAGTCGATGGTGGGGCTGATGATCAACACCGTGCCGGTGCGCGCGACGCTCACCGCGGCGACCACCACGACCGATCTGCTCGAGCAACTGCAGAGCGCCCACAACCGCACCCACGATCACCAGCACCTGGCGCTTTCCGAGATCCATCGCGTCACCGGCCACGACCAGCTGTTCGACACTCTATTCGTTTACGAAAATTACCCGGTCGACACCGCCGCCTTATCCGGCGACCACGAGGTGACCATCACCGAGATCACCGCCCGCGAGTACAACCACTACCCGCTGACGGTGGCGGCCGCACCCGGCACCGAACTGGGCCTGCGGCTGGAATACGACACCGACGTGTTTGATGCGGTTGGTGTTGGGGTGTTGGTGGAGCGGTTGGGTCGGGTGTTGGTGGCGATGACTGCTGATCCGGGTCGGTTGGTGTCGTCGATTGATGTGCTCGATGAGGGTGAGCATGCCCGGTTGGATGAGGTGGGTAATCGGGCGGCGTTGACCGCTGGGGCTGCTGATGTGGTTGCCGCGGTGTCGATTCCGGTGTTGTTTGCGGTTCAGGTGGCGCGGGCGCCCGAGGCGGTGGCGATCAGCGATGGAGCTCGGTCGTGGACGTATCGCGAGGTGGATGAGGCGTCAAATCGGTTGGCGCACTGGCTGATCGAGCATGGAGTGGGTGCCGGGCAGCGAGTGGCGTTGCTGTTGCCGCGCTCTGCCGAGGCGGTCGTGGCGATGATGGGGGTGCTCAAGACCGGGGCGGCCTATCTACCTCTTGACCCCGCCCACCCTGATGCGCGGCTCGGGTTCGTGCTCGCCGATGCCGCCCCGATGGTTGCAGTCACCACGGCCGATCTACGGTCGCGAGTGGCTGGGCGCGAGTTGGTCATCATCGATATCGACGATCCCGCTATTGGTGCTCAGCCCGCCACGGCGGTGCCGGCATCCGCGGCGCCAGAGGATGTCGCGTATCTGATCTACACCTCGGGCACCACGGGCACGCCCAAGGGGGTGGCGGTCGCTCACCGCAATGTGACCCAGCTGTTGGAGACGTTGGAGGCCGAGGTGCCTGCGGCGGGAGTGTGGTCGCAGTGTCATTCTCTGGCGTTCGACTTCTCGGTCTGGGAGATCTTCGGGGCGCTGCTGGGCGGGGGCCGGCTGGTGATGGTGCCCGATGCGGTGGTGCGCTCCCCCGAAGAGCTACACGCGGTACTGGTCGGCGAGCAGGTCAGTGTGCTCAGCCAGACCCCCTCGGCGTTTTATGCCCTCCAGGCCGTGGATGGGCTGGCCCCCCAGCGTGGTGATCAGCTCAAACTGGAGACGGTGGTGTTCGGCGGGGAGGCGCTGGAGCCCCAGCGGCTGCGGGGCTGGCTGGGACTGCATCCCGGTCTGCCGCGGCTGGTCAATATGTATGGCATCACCGAGACCACGGTGCATGCCTCGGTGCGGGAGATCACCGGCGCTGATGTCGAGAATGCGGTCAGCCCGATCGGGGTGCCGCTGGCTCATCTGGGCTTTTTCGTCCTCGACAGCTGGTTGCGTCCGGTGCCCGCTGGGGTGGTCGGCGAGCTGTATGTGGCCGGGGCCGGACTGGCCTACGGCTACATCGGCCGCTGCGGGTTGACCTCGACGCGGTTTGTCGCCTGCCCATTCGCCGGCCCGGGAGCCCGGATGTATCGCACCGGCGACCTGGTCTCCTGGGGCGCTGACGGACAGCTGCGCTATATCGGCCGCGCCGACGAGCAAGTCAAGATCCGCGGTTACCGCATCGAACTAGGCGAGGTCCAAGCCGCGCTGAACGCCCTGACCGGCGTCGAGCAGGCCGCGGTGATCGCCCGCGAGGACCGCCCCGGCGATAAACGCCTGGTCGGCTACATCACCGGCACCGCCGACCCCGCCGAGGTGCGCACCCAACTGGCCGACCGACTGCCCGCCTACATGGTGCCAGTCGCCGTGGTCGCCCTGCAGACACTGCCACTGACCGTCAACGGCAAACTCGACACCCGCGCCCTGCCCGCCCCCGAATACCACGACTCCAGTTTGAGCTGATCACCACGCTGGGGGGCC
>NZ_LZMC01000018.1 GCF_001668615.1 Mycobacterium sp. 1274761.0 | reverse complement strand
ACGTTGAAGCCGATGATCACCGCATCCGATGCCGACGCCAGGTTGACGTTGGTCTCGGTGATACCGCCGACGCCGCGGTCGATGACGCGCAGCTCGACCTCGTCGTCGACCTGGATGCCCATCAGCGCTTCCTCGAGCGCCTCCACGGTGCCCGCGTTGTCGCCCTTGAGGATCAGGTTCAGCTGGCTGGTCTCCTTCAGCGCCGAATCCAGGTCCTCGAGGCTGATCCGCTTGCGGCTGCGCGCGGCCAACGCGTTGCGCTTGCGCGCGCTGCGCCGGTCGGCGATCTGGCGGGCGATGCGGTCCTCGTCGACGACCAGCAGGTTGTCACCGGCGCCCGGCACCGATGTGAAGCCGATGACCTGCACCGGCCGCGACGGCAGCGCCTCGGTGACGTCGTCGCCGTGCTCGTCGACCATGCGGCGGACGCGGCCGTAGGCGTCACCGGCCACCACGGAGTCGCCGACCCGCAGCGTGCCGCGCTGGATGAGCACGGTCGCCACCGGTCCGCGGCCGCGGTCGAGGTGCGCCTCGATCGCCACGCCCTGGGCCTCCATGTCGGGGTTGGCCCGCAGGTCGAGCGCGGCGTCGGCGGTCAGCAGCACCGCTTCTTCCAGCGCCTCGATGTTGGTGCCCTGCTTGGCGGAGATATCAACGAACATGGTGTCGCCGCCGAATTCCTCTGGCACCAAACCGTATTCGGTCAGCTGCCCGCGGATCTTCGCCGGATCGGCGCCTTCCTTGTCGATCTTGTTGACCGCCACGACGATCGGCACATCGGCGGCCTGCGCGTGGTTGATGGCCTCCACCGTCTGCGGCATGACACCGTCGTCGGCCGCGACCACCAGGATCGCGATGTCGGTGGCCTTCGCGCCGCGGGCACGCATGGCGGTGAACGCCTCATGGCCGGGGGTATCGATGAAGGTGATGAGGCGCTGGCCGCCGTCGAAGTCGACGGCCACCTGGTAGGCGCCGATGTGCTGGGTGATGCCGCCGGCCTCTTCCTCGCGGACGTTGGCCTGGCGGATCGTGTCCAGCAGTCGGGTCTTGCCGTGGTCGACGTGACCCATCACGGTCACCACCGGCGGACGGCTCTCCAGGTCGGACTCGTCGCCCTCATCTTCCCCGTAGGTCAGGTCGAAGGACTCGAGCAGTTCGCGGTCCTCGTCCTCTGGGGAGACGACCTGGATCTTGTAGTTCATCTCGCTGCCGAGCAGCTCCAGCGTGTCGTCGCCGACCGACTGAGTGGCCGTGACCATCTCACCGAGGTTGAACAACGCCTGCACGAGCGCGGCAGGGTTGGCGTCGATCTTCTCGGCCAGATCGGACAGCGACGCGCCGCGGGCCAGGCGGATGGTCTCGCCGTTGCCGTGCGGCAACCGCACGCCGCCGACGACCGGTGCCTGCATGTTTTCGTATTCGGCGCGTTTCGCCCTCTTCGACTTGCGGCCGCGCTTGGGAGCGCCACCTGGACGACCGAAGGCACCTGCGGCACCGCCGCGCTGGCCGGGACGACCACCCCCGCCCGGGCGACCGCGATAACCGCCGCCGGCAGGAGCACCACCACCACCACCACCGGGGCCACCGGTGCGGTAGTTACCACCGCCACCACCGCCGGGACGACCGCCGCCACCGGGGCCGCGGCCGCCGGGGGCCGGACGAGGTCCGCCGGGACGACCGGTCGCGCCTGGCCGCGCGCCCGGCGGCCGGGGTGGCATGTTGCCCGGTGTCACGCCGGGCCGGGGACCGCCACCCGGGCGCGGGGCGCCGGGGCGCGGCGCCTGAGGCCGCGGAATCGCCCGTTCGACCGGCTGCTGCGACGAGAACGGATTGTTGCCGACGCGCGGCGTGCGCGGTGCGGGCTTCGGGCCCGGTGTCGCGGGCCGCGGGCCCGGTGTCGGGCCCGGACGAGCCGGGGCCGGCGCTGACGCGGCCGCCACAGGAGCGGGCGCGGCGGTTGCGGGAGCAGCGGGTTTCGCGGGCGCGGCCGGCTTCGCGGGAGCGGCCGGCTTCGCTACCGGCGCCTGCTCGGCCGCGGGGGCCGACTTCGCGGCGGGCTTGGCCGACGCGCCGTTTCCTTCTGCCTTTGCCTTCTCCGCGGTCGGCTTTGCTCCACCGAAAGATTCGCGCAGCCGACGCGCGACGGGAGCCTCCACCGTGGAGGATGCTGACTTAACGAATTCGCCCTGTTCACTCAGTCGGGCGAGTACTTCCTTGCTGGTTACACCGAGTTCCTTGGCCAACTCGTGAACGCGGGCCTTGCCTGCCACTTACTCTCCTGTCTAGAGGCGCAAGCGGTGGTAAGCCGACGCCTCGGGTTTAGCTACGACGCATGGTCATCGTCTGGACTTCACGGTGTGCTCATGTTCTTCGCTGCCTGTTCTCTTCACCGCTGTGAAAAGGCACTCCGATGTTCTCGAAGTGCTCCAACACCGCGGACGTTTCCGGTGAGCCGGTGATGCGCAACGCTCGAGCGAATGCTCGCCGCCGGATTGCTGCGTGCAGACACTGCTGGTCGGGGTGCAACCAAGCGCCCCGCCCAGGCAGGTTACCTGCTGCGTCAACGGTTACGGCGAAATTGCCGTCGCCGTTTTCTGCAGCGACCACCCGAAGCAGTTCGGCGGCCAGCTCTCGCTTCCGGCAGCCCACGCATGTCCGTACGGGTCCATCCGTACTTCTGTGCGGTGATGCCGAAGTCTCACGCTGGATCACGCCTGAGTCTACCGTCCCGACCCGCGCGATCCGAAACGGAGGAAACCGGCTATCGGTCGTGCACAGCGCCGTGTGTCGCGCCCGGATTCGGCGGGCTGTCCGCCGCGGCGGGCGCGTCGCTGCGAATGTCGATGCGCCAGCCGGTCAACCGCGCCGCCAGTCGGGCGTTCTGGCCTTCCTTTCCGATGGCCAGCGACAGCTGGAAGTCAGGCACCACGACCCGCGCCGCGCGGGCGGCCTCGTCGATCACCTGCACCGACACCACCTTGGCCGGCGAAAGAGCATTGGCGACGAACTTCGCGGGGTCCTCGTCATAGTCGATGATGTCGATCTTCTCCCCCGACAACTCGCTCATCACATTGCGCACCCGCTGGCCCATCGGACCGATGCAGGCGCCCTTGGCGTTGAGCCCCGGCACGCGCGAGGCCACCGCGATCTTGGAGCGGTGGCCGGCCTCGCGGGCCACCGCGACGATCTCGACGGACCCGTCGGCGATCTCGGGCACCTCGAGGGAGAACAGCTTGCGGACCAGGTTCGGGTGCGTGCGCGACAGCGTGATCACCGGTTCGCGGGCACCGCGGGTGACGCCCACGACGTAGCACCGCAGCCGGTCACCGTGGTCATAGCGTTCCCCCGGGACCTGCTCGGCGGCCGGGATGACGCCCTCTGAGCCCTTGGTCTCGCTGCCCATCCGCACGACCACCAGGCCGCGTGCGTTGGCGCGGCTGTCACGCTGAATGACCCCGCCGACGATTTCGCCTTCGCGGGTGGAGAACTCGCCGTAGTTCTTCTCGTTCTCGGCGTCGCGCAGCCGCTGCAGGATCACCTGCCGCGCGGTGGTGGCCGCGATGCGCCCGAATCCTTCGGGGGTGTCGTCCCATTCGTTTAGGACATTGCCGTCTTCGTCGGTTTCACGGGCCATCACCTTGACGACGCCGGTCTTGCGGTCGATCTCGATGCGGGCATCGGCCTCGTGGCCCTCGGTATGGCGATAGGCGGTCAGCAACGCGGACTTGATGGTTTCGACGACGACGTCCACCGAGATGCCTTTGTCGGCCTCGATGGCGTGCAGCGCGGCCATGTCGATGTTCATGCGCCGGCCCCCTTCCCCGGTTGACCTGTCAGCTCGAGCTCGCGCTGGTTCGGCGGCGAAAACTCAACCTGGACAATGGCTTTGGCAATGCCGCTGAGCGGCAGCTCGCGAACTGAATAGTTAGCCCGTCCCCCCTCGCGGACGACGAGGTCGACGGCGCCGTCGCGGGTCTCACCGAGCCTGCCGGCCAGCTGGGTCCCGTCGGACAGCGTCACCTCCACCTTCCGACCGCGGGCGCGCCGGTAGTGCTTCTCCTCGGTCAGCGGCCGGTCCACCCCACGCGACGTCACCTCCAGCACATACGACGAGGCGGACGTCGAGGAGTCCATCGAGTCGAGCAGATCGGATGCCGTGCGGGAC
Source organism: Mycobacterium sp. 1274761.0 (assembly GCF_001668615.1). Lineage (GTDB taxonomy): Bacteria > Actinomycetota > Actinomycetes > Mycobacteriales > Mycobacteriaceae > Mycobacterium. The sequence goes on along the minus strand of NZ_LZMC01000018.1, from coordinate 10,336 downwards.
AGCTCGGCGATGGCGTCGAGGTCCAGGGCGCGGTCGCCGTCAGCGATCACCGTGATGCGCGGCGGGCGCGCGCTGGCGTCGATGACGACGTCTTCGATCTCATAGCCTGCGCGCGCGAACTCGCCGTCGAGTAGCTCGATCACCTGCTGCTGCGAGGGAAATCTCGCAGACCGCAGCTGCGGATCCGATGCCACGGCGAGCTCCTCATGTTGAATTGTCCCGACGTGGCCACGATACGCCAGGGACGATGTGACGAACCGCAATCTCGTGGCGGTGCCCAGCGAATAGCCGACGCTGCTTCCGGCAATGGCAGGATGGCGTCGTGCCGAGTGCTCTCCCCGTCATCAGCAGGCGTCGCATGCTGTTCGGGACAGCCGCGCTGGCGGTCGTCGGCGTCACGGGTGCCGCGTGCGGCGGCAAGCCGGCACCGCCCCAGGACCTCGACCGCCTGACCGCGCAGCTGGACCGGGCCCGCAGCGACAGTCAGCTGGCCAGCGACGCCGCCGCCGCGGCGAAAGCCCCGATGCAACCCGCGCTGGCAGCCGTTTCGGCCGATCGCGCCAAGCACGCCGAGGCGCTCTCCGACGAGATCGCCCGCCTCACCGGTGAGGCCACCACCTCATCCGCCACGACTCCGGCGGCCGCACCGCCCGCCCCGCCGCCGACTTCCGCCGACGTCGTGGCCGCCCTTCACGCCTCTGCCGACAGCGCCGCCCAGCTGGCGCCCCAGATGTCCGGTTACCGCGCCGGCCTGCTCGCTTCCATCGCGGCATACTGCACCGCGGCCTACTCGGTGGCGCTGACATGACGTCTCCGCAGCAGACCGGTCCGCCGCGCCCGCCCGACGCCGCCGCGGGCGCGCTCTTCGACGCCGTGGCCACCGAACACGCGGTCATCTACGGCTACGGGCTGGTTTCCGCGCACTCCTCGCCCGAGGAGAACGAGTTGGTCGCCGCCGCGATGGCCGAACACCGTGAGCGCCGCGAGGCCGCGATCAAAGTGCTGACCGCGCGCGGGGTGGAGCCGCCCCTGCCCGCCGCCGGGTATCAGCTACCGATGCAGCTGGACAATCCGACGGACGCAGCAAACCTTGCAGTACGCATGGAGGACGACTGCGCGGTGGCGTGGCGGGCAGTCGCCGAACACGCGATCACTGCGCAGGACCGAACCTTCGCCGTGACGGCGCTGACGGAGGCCGCGGTGACGGTGGCCCGCTGGAAGCGGGTGCTGGGCACGTCTCCGGTCAGCACCGCCTTCCCAGGCGGCTCCGAATAGTCCCTGAGATTGTCGCGCTCAGCGCGGGCGGTGTCAGCGTGCGTCCGGCGCGGTGAGCGCCGTCGCGATCGACTCCGCTGCACCGTCCACGGCGATGTCGCGCGTCTCCCGGGTGAACCGGTTGCGCAGTTCGACCACACCGTCCGCCCATCCGCGGCCGACGACGACAATCCACGGCACGCCCAGCAGCTCGGCGTCCTTGAACTTCACACCTGGCGAGGACTTGCGGTCATCGAGCAGCACCTCGACGCCGAGGCGGTCCAGTTCGGCGGTCAGCTCCTCGGCGCCCGCGCGGGCAGCCTCGTCCTTGTTGGCGATCACCACGTGCGCGTCGAACGGCGACACCGACGCCGGCCAGCGCAGTCCCTGCTCGTCGTGATGCTGCTCGGCGATCACCGCCACCAGCCGCGACACCCCGATGCCGTAGGAGCCCATGGTTGGGCGCACCGGCTTGCCGTCCTCACCGAGCACATCGACGGAGAACGCGTCGGTGTATTTGCGGCCGAGTTGGAAGATGTGCCCGATCTCGATGCCGCGGGCCGACACCAGCAGACCCGCCCCGTCCGGTGACGGGTCGCCGTCGCGCACCTCGGCGGCTTCGATGGTGCCGTCGGCGGTGAAATCGCGGCCCATGACCAGGCCGACGACGTGCTTGTTGGGCGCGTCCGCACCGGTGATCCACGAGGTGCCGTCGACCACCCGGGGGTCCACCAGATAGCGAATACCGTTGTCCCGCAACGCCTTCGGGCCGACATAGCCTTTCACCAGAAACGGGTTCTTGGCGAAGTCCGCGTCGTCGAGCAGCGCGTAATCGGCGGGGTCGAGCGCCGCGCCCAGCCGCTTCTCGTCGACCTCGCGGTCACCAGGCACCCCGATCCCCAGCAACCCCCAGTCGCCGCCGGGCTGGCGGACCTTCAACAGCACGTTCTTCAGCGTGTCCGCGGCGGTGATCTCCCGTCCGAGATCGGCGGTGTTGGCCCAGTCGACCAGCGTGGCGATGGTTGGCGTGTCCGGGGTGTCGTAGACCTTGGCCTCGGGCAGCGCGTCGACCGGCAGCGCGTCGGGCACCGCGGTCACGACGGCTTCGACGTTGGCGGCGTAGCCGGACTCCGGGCAGCGCACGAACGTGTCCTCGCCGATCTCGCTTTCGGCGAGAAATTCCTCCGAGGCGCTGCCGCCCATCGCTCCCGACACGGCCGAGACGATGACGTAGCGGATGCCGAGCGTGTCGAAGATGTGCTGGTAGGCGTCGCGGTGACGGTGGTAAGCCGCCTCGAGGCCGGCGTCGTCGACGTCAAAGGAATAGGAGTCCTTCATGACGAACTCGCGCCCGCGCAGGATCCCCGCCCGCGGCCGCGCCTCGTCGCGGTATTTGGTCTGAATCTGATACAGCAGCACCGGGAAGTCCTTGTAGCTGCTGTACTCCCCCTTCACCGTCAGGGTGAATAGCTCCTCATGAGTGGGTCCGAGCAGGTAGTCGTTGTCGCGGCGGTCCTTGAGCCGGAACACGCCGTCGCCGTACTCGGTCCAGCGGTTCGTCGTCTCGTACGGCGCCCGCGGCAGCAGGGCCGGGAACAAGATCTCCTGCCCGCCGATCGCGTTCATCTCGTCGCGCACCACGCGCTCGATGTTGCGCAGCACCCGCAGACCCAGCGGCAGCCAGCTGTAGAGCCCAGGGCCGACGGAACGCACGTAACCCGCCCGGATCAGCAATTTGTGGCTGGGCACCTCGGCGTCGGCCGGGTCGTCGCGCAGCGTGCGCAGGAACAGCTCGGACATGCGGGTGATCACAGCCCGCTAGCTTAGTGAGCGCCTCAGGCGACTTTCACACGAAATACCTCGGTGTCCTCCGACAGCCCCTTGAGGCGGTGGGCTCCGAGCCCTTCGAAGACCAGCCCGGAGCCGACGGAGAGGTCGCGCACGGTGCGGCTGGTCAGCACCTCACCCGCGCCGGCCATCGCACTGATCCGTGCTCCGACGTGAACGGCCAAGCCGCTCCACTCCTCCCCGCGCTTCTCGCACTCACCGATGTGCACCCCAGCGCGGATCGGGATGCCATGCCTGGCCAGTGCGGGCACCAGGTCGAGGCCACACCGGGCGGCCTTCGTCGGCCCGTCGAACAGCGCGAAGATCCCGTCGCCGGTGCGCTTGGCCCGGCGTCCGCCGTAGCGCGCCAACACCGTGTCGACCAGCCGGTCGTGGTCGTCGAGGTGTCTGCGCCAGTGCGCATCCCCTTGCGCGGCAAGCATTTCCGTCGAGCCGACAATATCGGTGAACAGGACGGTGCTCAGCACGCGTTCGGCCGGCCGGGCGTGCGCCTGCTCGCCGACGAACTCCATCACCATCTCGGGAAGAACATCGACCAGGTCGCCGGCATAGTGTTCGCCGGGCGGCAGCTCGCGCAGTTCGGCATTCGGGATGGCCTCGGCGAGCGCGACGGCCGCATCGAACGGCGCAATGCGGTCGCCTCTGCGGCCCAACACCCTGGTGGGAGTGCGAACGCCGGGCAGGATGTCGCGGACATCGATTTCGGCGACCGCATCCCACATCATGTGGGCCATCATCGGGCTCGCGCAGACACGCTGCTCCTTGCCGAACATCTCGCGCACGCCGGGCACATCGGCAACGGGACCGAAGAACAGTTCGGCCAAAGCTCCTTCGCCCCAATTCTTTTCGATGTCATCGTGCACCGCGGCGATCTCTTCAGGAGTGAATCCCCAGGGCTGGTCTGGTGGACTTTGAGAGAATCTGGCCGTTGTCCCGTAGAGCACCAGCGACCGGACCCGGTCGGGATATGTGGCGGCGAACAGCAGGCTCATCGGGCCACCCTCGGAGATCCCGAGCACCGCGGGTCGTTCGAACCCGGCGTCGTCGAGCACCGCTTTGAGGTCGTCCATCCGTTCGTCGATCGGCGGCACGTGCGTGACTGGATCGGACAGCCCCGTGCCCCGCTTGTCCCAGACCAGCAACTTCGCGAACTCGCTGATCCGCTCGGCCATGCTGCCGTAGGTCGTGGTCGGGTCCTCGTACAGATCGATGTTGCTCACCCAGCCGGGAATCATCACGACGGGGATGTCACCCTCGCCCATCACCCGGTAGGCCAGCCGGATGTCCCCGTTTCGCGCATACCGCACGCGCCCGATGCTCACGCCGAAGAGTGTGTCATCAGCCGTCGCGCGGCGGTCGCGAAATCCGTTCGCCGTCGTCGAACTCGCCGGCCTCGAATGCCTCGCGGGTGTACTGGGCCGCCGCGATCTGCCGCGCGGAGAAGCCGATGCCCAGCGCGGCGGCGCCGACCAACACCGCGACGCCGGCAACCCACAGCAGCGAGTAGGTGTAGCCGGCGTCCAGCGCATCGAGCTGGCCGGGCGTCATGTCGGCGACCGGTCCCGTCGTCCCACCGAGGTACAGCGTGCGCGACGTCTGCACCGCCTGGATCACGACCAGCACCAGCGGACCGCCCAGGTTGTAGACCATCAGCTGAATCGCCGATACCGGGCCGATCTCGCGCGGGCCGACGTCGGCGACCGCACACAGCGGCAGGATCACCGAGATCACGCCGATGCCGAAACCGCCGACGACGATCAACGCCACGAAGTCGGGGAAATACGGGATCGACCTGTCCAGCGTCGAGCCGTAGACCATTGCCGCGAGCACCAGCGTCCCGCACCCGATGATCAGCCAGCGCGGAGCGATCGCGGGCGCCGCCCGCGTCGCCAGTACGGTGCCCAGCCCGAACGCGGCCGCGAACGGCAGGAACGACACGCCAGCCCGCAGCGCCGAGTAGCCCATCACGTCCTGGACGTAGAGCGCGATGATCACGGTGGCGGTCAGCATGACCCCGCCGGCCAAGAACAGCGCCAGAAACGTCGCGACGCGGCTGCGGTTGTCGAACACCGAGAACGGCATGATCGGGTGCTCGGCGGTGCGCTCGACGACCAGAAATGCGGCGAGGAACACGACAGCGGCGATGGCGGCACCGATCACCCACGGGTCGATCCAGCCGCGTGGCGGGCCTTGGGTGAACACCAACACTGCCGACGTGCAGGCGGCGGTGGCCAGCAGCGCGCCGGTGACGTCGAGCTTGAGCCGCTCATGTGTGGTCTCGGCCAGGCGGGTGACGGCGACCGCGATGATCACGATGCCGATCGGCACGTTGATCAGGAACGCGAGCCGCCACGAGATGACGGTCAGCGCGCCACCGAGCACCAGCCCCAACACCGAGCCGGAGGCCTGCATGGCCGCCGACACCGCGAACGCTCGGTTGCGGGCATTCCCGACGGCGTAGGTCGTCGCGATCAGTGCCAGCCCGGTCGGTGCCGCGACGGCCGCGCCGGTGCCCTGCACGGCGCGGGCGATGATCAGCGTAAAGCCGTCGGTGGCCACCCCGCACACCAGCGAGGCGATCGTGAACACGCCGACGCCGGACAGGAACGCCCTCTTGTGGCCGATGGCGTCGCCGACGCGTCCGCCGATCAACAGCAGGCCGCCGAACGTCAGCACGTAAGCCGTGATGACCCAGCTCTTACCCGCGTCGGAAAGATCCAACTCGTTCTGCAGCCGCGGCAGCGCGACGATGACGATGGTTCCGTCGAGCGTCGACATCAATTGCATGCCGGTGATCGCGAAGATCGCGATGCCGAGCACGTGGGTTGTGAGCGTGGGCTTGACGCGTTCGGTACGGTCGGTCGACTCGCTGGAACCACCCGCCGCAGACATGGGTAGCCAGCCTACCCATGCACGATTTCGGCGTGTTCAGTTGCGGTCAGGGCGACGAACCACGCCGAATCTACAGCTCTCCCTGGTCGATCGCGTCTTTGACCTCCTGCGCATGCGCCACCTGCTCGGCCGTGTATCCGATGAACAGCGCCACCGCCCCGACGATCACCGCGACCGCGGCAACCCAGAGCAAGCCATAGGTGTAACCCTGATCCAGCGCATGCAGTTGGGCGGAGTCCATGTTCTTCACCGGACCGGTGGTGCCGCCGAGATACAGCGTGCGCGACGTGATGACGGCCTGCACGACCGCCAGCACCAGCGGGCCGCCGAGGTTCTGCAGCATCAGCGCGATTGCCGATACGGGGCCGATCTGGTCGAAGCCGACGCCCGCGATCGCCGAGATGGTCAGCGGAACGACGATGGTGCCGATCCCGATGCCGCCGATGAAGATCGGCACCACCAGGTTCGGGAAATACGGGATACCGGCGTTGAGCGTCGAGCCGTAGAGCATGGCACCCAGTACCAGCACGCCACCGGCGATCACCAGCACGCGCGGCGGGAAGATCGATACCAGGTTCGCCGACAGCGCCAGCCCGATGCCCATCGCGACGACGAACGGAATGAACCCGATGCCGGCCCGCAGGGCGCTGTAGCCCAGGATGTCCTGCACGTAGAGCCCGATCAGCACGGTCAGCGAGAACAGCACGCCGCCGGCCAGGAAGATCGCGGCGAATGTCAGAAGCCGGTTGCGGTCCTTGAACAGGCTGAACGGCACGACGGGGTTTTCGGCGGTGCGCTCGACGATGATGAAGCCGATGAGAAAGACGCCCGCGGCGGCCACCGAGCCGAGCGTGATGGGCGACAGCCAGCCCTGCTCGGGACCCATCGAGAAGCCGAACACCGCGGCGGTGCAGCCCAGCGTGGCCAGAATGGCGCCGGACGCATCGAGCTTCATCCGCTCCCTGTGCGTTTCGCGCAGGCTGGTGCGCGCCAGGTAGATCATCACGAGGCCGATCGGCACATTGACCAGGAAGGCCCACCGCCACGACACCTCGGTGAGGGCACCGCCGACCACCAGGCCCATCACGGAGCCGACGGCGGTCATGGCGCCGAACACCGCCGTGGCGGCGTTGCGGGCGGGACCCTTCGGGAACGTCGTGGCGACTAGTGCCAGGCCGGTAGGCGAGGCGATCGCGGAGCCGACGCCCTGCAGCAGCCTGGCGATGACCAACGTCGTCTCGTCCCATGCGATGCCGCACAACACCGAGGCGATGGTGAACAACGCGACGCCGACGATGAACGTGCGCTTGCGGCCGATGGTGTCGCCCAGCCGGCCGCCGAGCAGCATCAGGCCACCGAAAGTCAGCACGTAGGCGGTGATGACCCAACTGCGGCCGGCGTCGGAAAGGCTCAGCTCGTCCTGGATCTTAGGAAGCGCGACGATCGCGACCGTGCTGTCCATCGTGGCCAACAGCTGCATGCCGCCGATCGCGATGACCGCGGCGATGAATCGGCGAGAGGGCAGCCACGTCGGGTACCTACCGGTTTTCGCTACCGCGGGATTCGTCCCCTGCTCAGGCAGCGTCCGAGCGGCGTTGCCCTCGGCATCACGGCGGATGGCGGCGCGGGCTGCGTCGTTGATAGCCGTCATAGCTGGTTACCTTACAGTAATCTTAAGAATCCTTTAACCGCCGAACTCCGCCACCTGGCCGATCACGATGATCGCGGGCGGTCGAACTCCCTCGGATCGGATCTGCTCAGGCGCGTCGCCCAGCGTTGTCCGCAACGTTCTCTGCGCCGACGTCGTGCCATGCTGGACCACCAAGACCGGCGTATCCGCAGGTCGGCCGCCATCGAGCAGCGCCTTGGCGAATTGCTCTATCCGCTCGACGGCCATCAGCAACACAACCGTGCCGGACATCGCGGCCAGCGCATCCCAATTTACTAACGATTCGGGGTGCCCCGGCGCAACGTGGCCGCTGACCACCACAAATTCGTGAGTCACGGCGCGATGTGTGACTGGCACGCCGGCAAGCGCGGGCACCGCTATGGCACTCGTCACACCCGGCACAACCGTCACAGGTATGCCCGCCTCGGTGCAGGCGATCACCTCTTCGTAACCGCGCGCGAACACAAACGGGTCACCGCCCTTGAGGCGGACGACGAACTTGCCTTCTTTCGCCCGCTCGATGAGCACGGCATTGATGGCGTCCTGGGCCATCGCGCGGCCATAGGGGATCTTCGCGGCGTCGATGACCTCGACATGCGGCGGCAGCTCTGCCAGTAGTTCCGGCGGCGCGAGCCGATCGGCGACGACCACGTCAGCGTGCGCCAGCAGCCGCCGCCCCCGCACGGTGATCAGCTCGGGGTCGCCGGGGCCGCCGCCGACGAGGGCGACGCCGCCGTGCACCACACCCGGCGCGTCGCCGGTGATCAGCCCCTGCTGGAACGCCTCGTGGATGGCCGACCGGATGGCCGCCGAACGGCGATGCTCACCGCCGGCCAGCACGCCGACGGCCAGGCCTTCGTATTCGAAAGTTGCGGGGGTGACCGCGGTGCCCTCGCGACCGGCGTCGGCGCGGACGCAGAAGATTCGACGGCGCTCGGCCTCCTGCGCTACGGCGGCGTTGACGTCCGGATCGTCGGTCGCGGCGATCACATACCACGCCCCGTCGAGGTCACCCTCTTGGAAAGGGCGCAGTGTCAACGTGATTCCGGCCATCGCCTCGACCGCCGGGGTGGCCGACCGCGAAACCACATGGACGTCGGCGCCGGTGGCGACCAGCAGAGGGAGGCGACGCTGGGCGACGGTTCCACCCCCAACGACCACGACCTTCTTGCCGGCCAGTTGCAGGCCGACCAGGTAGGCGTTGTCCGCTGAAGTCACCCGGCGAGCCTAGAGGTTGCCGCGGCTGCGACGAAGCGCGCGATGGCACGCGGCCGGGCCGCCGGGTGGGTATGCAGGTAGCTCGCGTGCACACCGCGGTGCACCGCGCCGTCGCGGACGGCCGCGACGTCGCGTCCGCGATACACCCACGCGGGCTGATAGCTGTCGGCGAAAGTGACTACGGTGCGGTGGAATTCGTGTCCAACGGCACGCTCGCCCGCGACGTACAGAGACGAGTCGGCGGGCGCGGCGGCTTCACGGTAGGCCAGCGTCAGCCTGTCGGTGAAGCGTGCCGAGCCGGCAAGCACCCCGCACATCGGATAGCCGTCGAGCTCCTCGACCAGATAGGTCAGGCCGGCACATTCGGCGTGGATGGGCGCGCCGCGTGCGGCCAGCGCCGCGATCTGACGGCGGACGGGGTCGTTGGCCGACAGGGCCGTGCCGAACTCCTCCGGGAACCCGCCGGGCAGCACGAGCGCTGCGGCATCGGGCGGCAACGGGTCGGTCAGCGGATCGAATTCGACCACGTCCGCACCGGCCGCCGCCAGCAGTTCGGGGTGCTCGGCGTAGCCGAAGCTGAACGCCTTACCGGTTGCCAGCGCCACCGTGACACGCGTTTCTGTCCGCCCCCCGACGGCGCTGTCGGGTTGCCAGGGCACCGCCGAGACGCGCCCGCCCGCCGCTGCGAGAACACCATCGAGGTTCATGTGCGCCGCCGCCAGCGATGTCATCGCGTCAACGGCGGCCCGCGCACGGTGGCCATGTTCTACGGCGGTGATCAAGCCGAGATGCCGTGAGGGCACGGCCAATTCGTCGAGGCGAGGTAGCACGCCGAGCACCGGGACGCCGGCGTGTTCGCATGCCTGTCGCAGCACATCGGCGTGCCGCGGTGAGCCAACCCGGTTGAGGATCACCCCGGCGATGCGGGTGGTGTCGTCGAACGTGGCGAAGCCGTGCAGCAGCGCGGCCAGGCTGTGGCTCTGCCCTTTGGCGTCGACGACGAGGATCACCGGCGCCCCGAGCAGGGCGGCAACGTGTGCGGTCGATCCCGCGGCGGGGCCGGTCATGGCGCTGTCGATGCGACCGTCGAACAGCCCCATCACCCCTTCGACGACGGCGATGTCGCACCCGTCGCTGCCGTGCCGGTACAGCGGCCCGATCAGGTCATCGCCGACCAGCACCGGGTCCAGGTTGCGGCCGGGCCTGCCCGCGGCGAGCGTGTGATAACCCGGGTCGATGTAGTCGGGGCCGACTTTGAACGGCGCAACCCGACGACCGGCCTGACGCAGCGCCCCCATCAGACCCGTTGCCACAGTGGTCTTTCCGCTGCCCGAGGCTGGCGCAGCGATCACCACTGCCGGCACGGTCATGCCTCTGTCCGCGAGCGGGCGTGTCTGCACACGACACACCGTCGGATTCCGGCAGTTTGCGCACGCTCACCGCGGCCTGAGCGTA
>NZ_LZMC01000017.1 GCF_001668615.1 Mycobacterium sp. 1274761.0 | reverse complement strand
TGATCACAACGCGCTTGAGTCCAGTCGTTATCGGCCCCGGCTCGCTCATGGCGCCCATTCAAACAAAAGGAGCACCCTCTCGGGTGCTCCTTCGGTTGGTTGTCCGACCGGTCAGCGGCTCTGCTGCACGCTGGTGTCGACGTGCGGGACGGTCGCGTGGTAGTGAATGTCGTTGAGCCAGTCGAGGTGGTCCACGCCTGCCTGCGCAGGACCGGCCAACCCGAGCATCGCGGCGGCCAGGCCGCTTGCGATTACTGTGGCAACGGAGAACTTCTTCATTTTCCTGCCTTCTTTCTGTTCCTGCTGACTTGTTGAACAGGCAGGTCAACCAATTAATTCCGGTGGCAGAAAATGGTGGACACGTGGCAGAAATCGCCTGGTTTCCGTTCGCCCAGCGGCCTTCTCGGCCCTCGCTAGACTCGGCGCATGCCGTTCTTCGACCACCCCAAGGGGCGGGCCTACTATCGCCACTGGCCGGCAGAAGACCCACGCGCCGCTGTCGTCTTTCTGCACGGGTTCGGTGAGCACACCGGCATCTATCACCGCTACGGCTTCACGCTCAATGCGGCCGGTATCGATCTGTGGGCCGTCGACCAGTTCGGCCATGGCCTCAGTCCCGGACCGCGCGGCGACTTCGGGTCGATCGCCGACAGCTCGGAGCTCGCCGACAGGTTGACCGAGTTGGCCGAGGAGCACAGTCCCGGCCTGCCCGTGATCGCACAGGGTCACTCTTTCGGTGCGGTGGTGACGTTGACGCGCCTGCTCGACCAGCCCGACCGCTACCGCGCGGGCGTCATTTCCGGCGCACCGCTTGTGCCGATCCAGGACATGCTGAACCCCGACGCCTCATTCGACCTTGACCCGCGCTGGCTCTCCGACGATCCGTTCTACCTTGATTCTCTGGAGAACGACCCCTTAGCGTTCGTCGATGCTGACAGCGCGCCGCTGGCGCGTGCGCTCGATACGGCGTGGGACCGCTTTGGAAACGACCTGCCGCATCTGTCGGTGCCGACGCTGGCGGTGCACGGCGCTGCCGACCTGATCGCGTCCATCGGCGCCGTGCAGGCCTATGCAGAGCAGATAGAACCGTTGCAGCTCAAGGCTTTTCCCGGCGGGCATCACGATATCCTCAACGACACCATGCATCGTGAGGTAGCCAAAGCCATCGTCGCGTTCATCGAGCGCTAGAGCCAGGTGTCGTCGGTGGTGGCGGTGAGGAACGCCTCGAGGTCGTCGCGCCAGTGCGCGGGCGTGTTCTTGTCCGGTTCGATTCCGGTGTACTGGCCTTTGTAGAACAGCAGCGGCCGCGGCTTCTTGTGCGGGACGTCGGTCAACGAGTGCACGGCGCCGAACACCACCAGATGGTCGCCGCCGTCGTGCACCGAGTGCACCGTGCAGTCGATGTGCGCCAGCGTGCCCTTGATGACCGGCGAGCCGAGTTGCGATGGGCTCCAATCGATCCCGGCGAATTTGTCGGGTTCGCGTGATCCGAACCGCGCCGAGACATCTTTTTGCTTCTCGTGCAGCACGTTCACGCAGAACTTCCCGGTGGCTTCGATGGCCTTCCAGGATCGCGACACCTTGGTGGGGCAAAACAGCACCAGTGGCGGTTCCAGCGACAGGGCGGCGAACGACTGACAGGCAAAACCGACCGGCACATCGTCATGCATGGTGGTGATCACCGTGATGCCGGTGCAGAACTGCCCCAGCACATTTCGAAATGTGCGCGGATCTATCGATGCACTCGACATCATCTATGGTTCCTCGCGCAAGCGCTCGTCTTCATCTATGGTTCCTCGCGCAAGCGCTCGTCACTGCTTACTTGAAGCCGATGCTGAAGTCGTGCCCCCACAGGCTGACGGCGGTGCTTTCCCGCGCAACCCAATCGTGGTCATTGACCTGCAAGCCCTCGCAACCGAATTCGACGTCGAAGCCGCCGGGCGTCTTCATGTAGAACGACAGCATCTTGTCGTTGACGTGGCGACCCAGTGTCGCCGACATCGGCACCTTGCGCCGAAGTGCACGGTCCAGGCACAGGCCGACGTCGTCGGAGTTACCCACTTCGACCATCAGATGCACTATGCCGCTTGGCGTCTCACCCGGCATGAAGGCCAGGCTGTGATGGCGCGGGTTGACGCCGAAGAACCGCAGCCACGCGGGCGGACCGTCGGCGGGCCTACCCACGAGTTGTGGTGGCAGCCGCATCGAGTCGCGCAGGTAGAAGCCCAGCACGTCGCGGTAGAAGTGCAGCGACTCGGCGTCGTCCTTCGTCGTTAGCACGACGTGGCCGAGGCCCTGCTCTTCGGTAACGAACTTGTGCCCGTACGGGCTGACGAGGCGGCGGTGCTCGAGGGCCACGCCGTGGAACACCTCGAGGGTGTTGCCCGACGGGTCGTCGAACGTGATCATCTCGTCGACGCGGCGCTCTGCCAGCTCGGCGGCGGTGGCCTCCTTATAGGGCGTGCCCTCGACATCGAGGCGGTTGCGGATCTCCTGCAACGCGGCGGCGTTGGCTGTCTCCCAGCCGGATTGGAGCAGCCGGTCCTTCTCACCCGGAATGATCACCAGGCGGGCGGGAAACTCGTCCATCCGGAGGTAGAGCGCCCCCTCGGTGGCACCGGACCCCTCGACCATGCCGAGGACCTTGAGACCGTACTCGCGCCACGCCGCGACGTCGGTGGCCTCGATGCGCAGGTAGCCAAGGGATTTGATGGTCACGATCCACCCCCGAGGAAATCGATGGTGAGCTTGTTGAACTCGTCGAACTTCTCCAGCTGCGCCCAGTGTCCGCACTGCCCGAAGACGTGCAACTGCACGCGCGGAATCTGCTTGAGAGCCACCAGCGCCCCGTCGAGCGGGTTGACGCGGTCCTCTCGGCCCCAGATGAGCAGCACGCGCTGCCGCAGCTTGTACACCTCGCGCCACATCATGCCGAGCTCGAAGTCGGAGCCCGCGAACGACTTGCCCATGGCTCGTGCGGCAGCCAGGGAGTCCGGCTGGCTGGCGATCGCGAACCGCTCGTCGATGAGTTCGGGCGTGATGAGCTTCTGGTCGTACACCATGATCCGCAAGAACTTCTCCATGTTCTCGCGGGTGGGCTCGGCGGTGAACTTGCCGAGCAGCTTGACGCCCTCCGTCGGGTCGGGCGCGAATAGGTTCACCGACAGACCGCCCGGGCCCATCAGCACCAGCCGGCCGGCGCGGTCCGGGTTGTCGAGCGCGAACCGCACCGCGGTGCCGCCGCCCAGCGAATTGCCCACCAGCGCAGCGCGTTCGATCTTCAGATGGTCGAACAAGTTGAGCACGGCAGTGGCGCTGTAGCGGTTGTACTGTTCGTGTTCGGTGTGCTTGTCGGAATGCCCGTAGCCGGGCTGGTCGACTGCAATGACATGGAAGTGCTGGGCGAGCACCGCGATGTTGCGGCCGAAGTTCGACCAGCTCGACGCGCCGGGGCCGCCGCCGTGCAGCAGCACGATCGTCTGCGAATGACCAACGCCGGCTTCGTGATAGTGCAACCGCATGTCATCGCGAACCTGGGCAAATCGCGACGTCGACTCGAACGTGACCTCGACCTGCTGCTCGGTTTCCTGGATGTAGGACGTCATCAGGTCTTCCGTTAAACCATCGTGTCCTGGGGCGGCAGCCCGAATTCGTTGTTGCCGAAGATCAGGTAGGCCCGCTCGGGATCGTTGGCCGCGTGCACCCGGCCGGCGTGGGCGTCACGCCAGAACCGTTGCACCGGAGCGTCATTGTTCAGCGCGGTGGCACCCGACGCCTCGAACAACCTGTCGATCGAGGCGATGGCGCGACCGGTGGCGCGCACCTGGTCGCGGCGTGCGCGGGCCCGCAGATCGAACGGGATCTCCTTGCCCGCCACCAGCAATGCGTACTCGTCGCCGACGTTGCCGATGAGCTGACGCCATGCGGCGTCGATGTCGCTGGCCGCTTCGGCGATGCGCACCTTGGCGAACGGGTCGTCCTTGGCCTTCTCCCCGGCGAACGCGGCGCGCACCCGCTTGCCCTGGTGCTCGACGTGGGCGTCATATGCGCCGTAGGCCATGCCGACGATCGGTGCCGAGATCGTGGTGGGATGCACGGTGCCCCAGGGCATCTTGTAGACCGGCGCAGTGTTGGTGGTCAACCCACCGGCGGTGCGGTCGTTCATTGCCTTGTAGGACAGGAACCGGTGCCGGGGCACGAAGACGTCCTTGACCACCAGCGTGTTGCTGCCCGTGCCGCGCAGCCCGACGACGTGCCACACATCGTCGATCCGGTATTCGCTGCGCGGGATCAGGAAACTGCCGAAGTCGACGGGCTTCCCGTCCTTGATGACCGGGCCGCCCACGAATGTCCACGTCGCGTGATCACAGCCCGACGACCAGTTCCACGAACCGCTGACCAGGTAGCCGCCGTCGACCACGTGTCCGGCCCCCATCGGCGCGTACGACGAGGACACGCGCACGCTCGGATCGTTGCCCCAAACCTCTTCCTGCGCCTGCTGGTCGAACAGGGCGAGATGCCAGTTGTGCACGCCGACGATCGAGCTGACCCAGCCGGTCGACCCGCACGCCGTGGCAATGCGACGCACCGCTTCGTAGAACAAGGTCGGGTCGCACTCCAGGCCGCCCCACTGCTTGGGCTGAAGGAGTTTGAAGAAGCCCACCTCGTTGAGTTCGTTGACCGTCTCGTCGGGCAGCCGTCGAAGGTCTTCCGTTGCCTGTGCCCGCTTGGCGATCAGCGGCAACAAATCGTCGATGCCGGCTAGGACCGACTGCACGTCACGCTGTTCAATGGACGTCACTGGCTTGCCTCCAACAGAAGATCGGACTTCAACAAAGATTAGAACACGTTACGATTTGTGTCGAGCAGCGCATTCCTGCGGGAGCTGGACCTGCAGACATGCATTTCTGTAACCTGTTCTAGTTATGGGGGCAGGGACGGCCTCCAAGCCGGATGAGGAAGGGCAACGCGTGACGGACGAGCCGCTCGGCAGCCACGTGCTCGAACTGCAGGTGGCCGAGGTCGTCGAGGAGACCGACGACGCCCGCTCGATCGTGTTCACCGTCCCCGACGGTGTCGATATCCCGGCCGAGCGGTTGGCCTACCAGCCGGGACAGTTCCTGACGCTGCGGGTGCCCAGCGACCGGACGGGCTCGGTCGCCCGCTGCTATTCGCTGTGCAGCTCACCGCACACCGGTGACCCACTGACCGTCACCGTCAAGCGCACCGACGGGGGCTACGCCAGCCACTGGCTGTGCGACAACGCCCACGCCGGCATGCGCATCCATGTGCTGGCACCCTCAGGCACCTTCGTGCCCAAGACGCTGGACACCGACTTCTTGCTTCTGGCCGCGGGCAGCGGCATCACCCCGATGATGGCGATCTGCAAGTCCGCGCTCGCCGAGGGCAGCGGGCGGGTGGTGCTGATCTACGCCAACCGCGACGAAAACGCCGTCATCTTCGGCGCCGCACTGCGCGAGCTTGCGGCCAAATATCCTGACCGGTTGACGGTCGTGCATTGGCTGGAATCGGTGCAGGGTCTGCCCAGCTCGGCCGCGCTGTCGGCACTGGCGGCCCCGTATGCCGGTCACGACGCCTACATCTGCGGGCCGGGCCCGTTCATGGCCGCCGCGGAAGAGGCGATGAAAAGTGCGGGCGCCGCTGCCGATCGCGTCCATATCGAGGTGTTCAAGTCGCTCGATTCCGATCCGTTCGCAGCGGTGGTCATCGAGGAGGACGACAGCGACCAGGGGCCGGCCACCGCGATCGTCACGCTCGACGGCGAGAAGCACGAGATTCGCTGGCCCCGCAACGCCAAACTGCTCGATGTGCTGCTCGACAAGGGACTCGACGCGCCGTTCTCATGCCGCGAGGGCCACTGCGGCGCCTGCGCGGTGCTGAAGAAGAGCGGCGACGTCGAGATGGAGGTCAACGACGTGCTCGAGCAGCAGGACCTCGACGAGGGCCTGATACTCGGCTGCCAGGCCAAGCCACGGTCGGATTCCGTGGAAGTCACCTACGACGAATAACTGCCGGGCTACCATTCGCCGCACTGAGGGGAGCACACATGAATCGGCTTGCACCGGCAAGTGCGGCGGCACTGCTGACCGCCGTGCTGACGCACCCCGCGACGGCAACGGCCGCGTCCAACACCTCCGTCACCTCGATACCCGTCGACCCGACGACGCAGATCGAGATGCATGCCACCGCCAACTGCGTGCTGGCCGAGAACAAGTGCTACTTCAACACCACCGCCAACCTGCTGACGCCCGAGGGCCCCACCGGGTTCCCTGGCGACACCTGGGCCCGCCAGACGATCACGCTGCGCAGCAACAGCCGCGACGCCTGGCAGGAAGCCTCCTACAGCGCGCCCTCGGGGAACCCGCGTGAGGTCAAGGGCTCCAACCACGAGAACGTGCTGTCGAAGATGTACAAGGCGATCAACGACGTCGAGATCTCGATCACCTACTTCGGTGGCGGCCCGATCGAACGCTTCCAGGCCGACGGCGAGTCGACGCCCATAAACTGGAACGACGGACGGACCGACACGAAGTCGGCGTTCTACGCGTGCTCGCAGATTCAGGTGGTGTACGGCGGGGTGAACCTGACCACCCCGACGGCCTGCGCACAGACCACGTTCTCCTAGCGCGGCAGCCCCAGCAGCCGTTCGCCGGCCATCGTGAGCAGGATCTGCTCCGTGCCACCCGCGATGGTCAGGCATCGGGTGTTGAGGAAGTCGTGCACGGTGCGGCCCTCGACGACACCCGCGCCTTCGGCCAACTCCATTCGGAACTCCGCGAGCGCCTGCCGGTAGCGCACGCCGATCAGCTTGCGGGCGCTGGCCTGCGGGCCCGGGTCACCGCCGCCGACGGCCAGCTGCGCAATGCGCTGGTCCAACAGCGAACCGACTTGCGCGGCAAGGATCAACCGGCCGAGCTGATCGGACACCACTGGGTCCAGCTCGAGCGTCGCCACCGTGCGCAACAGCTCCTCCATCGGATTGCCCAGCGCGGTGCCGGCCGCCATCGCGATGCGTTCGTTGGCCAGCGTCGTGCGGGCCAGCCGCCAGCCGTCGTTCACCTTGCCGACGACCATCTCGTCGGGGACGAACATGTCGTCGAAGAACACCTCGTTGAATAGGTTGTCGCCGGTGATCTCGCGCAGCGGCCTGATCTCGATGCCCGGCGAGCTCATGTCGACGAGGAAATACGTGATGCCCTTGTGCTTCGGCGCGTCGGGATCGGTACGGGCAAGGCACACACCCCATTGCGCCTTGTGCGCAGACGAGGTCCACACCTTCTGGCCGGTGAGCTTCCAACCGGAATTCCCATTGCTCCTTGCGTCCGCGCCTTCTGCCCTAACGGCTTTCGTGCGCAGCGACGCCAGGTCGGAACCCGCGCCGGGCTCGCTGAAAAGCTGGCACCAGATGAGCTCGCCGCTCAGCGTCGGCGGCACGAACCGTTCGATCTGCTCCTGGCTGCCGTGCTCGAGGATCGTCGGCGCCGCCCACCAGCCGATCACGAGGTCGGGCCGTTCGACACCCGCCTTCGCCAGCTCGCGGTCGATCAGCAATTGTTCGGCGGGCGACGCGTCGCGCCCGTAGGGGCGCGGCCAGTGCGGTGCCTGCAGACCCGCTTCGGCGAGCGCGATCTGACGCTTCTCCACGGGTTGGGCGGCAACGTCGGCGACCGCCGCAGCGATCTCCGGTTGCAGGTGCTCGACGGACGCCAGATCGATGTGCAGTTCGCGCCGAACGTCGTTCTGGGTCAGAGTAGCCACCCGCCGCAGCCAGCGCGACGCGCCGCCGAGAAACTGCGAAATACCGTATGCCCGACGCAGATACAGGTGAGCGTCGTGCTCCCAGGTGATGCCGATGCCGCCAAGCACCTGGATGCAGTCCTTGGTGTTGGCCTTGGCGAACTCGATGCTCGCCGCGGCCGCGACGGCGGCGGCGATCGACAGCTGAGCGTCGTCGGAGCCGTTGGCGGCGCTGGCGGCATCCGCAGCGGCCACCGCGACCTGCTCTGAACGCAACAGCATTTCGGCGCACATGTGCTTGACAGCCTGGAAGCTGCCGATCGGCTTGCCGAACTGCTCGCGGACCTTCGCATATTCGGTGGCCGTCTGAAGCGCCCAGCGCGCGAGCCCGGCAGCCTCGGCGGCCAACACCGTCGCCGCGACGTCTCGAACGCGTTGTCCCGCAACGGCCAGCGCTTCGGCCGGGACGTCGGCCAGCGTGACGCGCGCGAGCGGCCGGGAGAAGTCGGTGGGGGTGAGAGGCTCGACGGTCACGCCGTCGGCAGCGGCGTCGACGAGAATGAATTCCTCGCCGGCGGGCAGCACCAGCACCCCGTCGGCGGTAGCGCCCAGCACGTAATCGGCGGTGCCGGAAGCCCGGCCGCCCTCGAACGTCAGGTCCGCGGTGATTGAGAGCCCCGCGGTGCGCTCCCCTGTCGCCAGTGCCTCCAGGAGTTCGCCCTTCGCGCTAGGGATCACCAACGTGGCGATGGCGGTGGTGGCGATGGGTCCCGGCACCATCACCGCGCCGGCCTCGTCGACCATCACGCACAGGTCGTCGACGGCCCCGCCCGCGCCACCGGACTCTTCGGGCAGCGCCACGCCGAAGATCCCTAGTTGAGCCAGGCTGGCGTACGGGGCGCGCCAGGCGTCGGGTTCGCCGGCCTCGATATCGCGGGCGGCCTTGACGGCGCCTGCCCCCACCGCCCAGCTACGAACCAGTTCACGCGCGGCAAACTGCTCGTCGGTGGCGGCCGTTGACGCCTGCGACATTTTCGGACTCCTATGCCATCGTGTGAGAAGGGGGTGCTTCCCACTAGAACGTGTTCTAATAGTGCCAGCGATCGAGCGTCAAGTCGAACGCCGTACCAGCAGGACACGTCGGTGCCGAACGGGTATTGAGGTGAAGGAAATACGGATCGGCTTGCGTATCGTTTTCTACGACACCGCATGATGAAGGAGCTGTCCGCCGGATGTCTGGGATGCCAGGGATGTCAAAGACGTCTGTGCCAGCACAGAGCAACCCGTCGTCGGGGTCGGAGTCCCGACCGCCGCAGGTGATGCCTGTGTCTGTGCTTGCCGAGTCCGAACTGGGCTCCGAGGCCCAGCGGGAGCGCCGTAAGCGGATCCTCGACGCCACCCTGGCCATTGCCTCCAAGGGCGGCTACGAAGCCGTGCAGATGCGCGCGGTCGCCGAGCGCGCCGACGTCGCCGTCGGGACCCTGTACCGCTACTTCCCGTCGAAGGTGCATCTGCTGGTGTCGGCCCTCGGCCGGGAGTTCGAACGCATCGACGCCAAGACCGACCGCGCGTCGCTCGCGGGCGGCACGCCGTATCAGCGGCTCAATCTCATGGTCGGCAAGCTGAACCGCGCCATG
This sequence comes from Mycobacterium sp. 1274761.0, assembly GCF_001668615.1. GTDB lineage: Bacteria > Actinomycetota > Actinomycetes > Mycobacteriales > Mycobacteriaceae > Mycobacterium. The sequence continues at coordinate 41,121 of NZ_LZMC01000017.1, read as the reverse complement.
CAACGCAACCCGCTGCTGACCGAGGCGATGACGCGGGCGTTCGTTTTCGCCGACGCCTCAGCTGCCGGCGAAGTGGATCATGTTGGCAAGCTGATGGATTCGATGTTTGCGCGGGCGATGAGCGACGGCGAGCCGACCGAGGACCAGTACCACATCGCCAGGGTCATCTCGGATGTGTGGCTGTCCAACCTATTGGCATGGCTGACACGCCGGGCGTCGGCGACGGACGTCAGCAAGCGACTCGACCTGGCCGTCCGGTTGCTGATCGGTGACGGGGAGCACCCTAAGATCTGACGCGTGCTCCCGGCCGAACTGCAGCGGGCGCTCGACGGTGTCGCCGAGGTCCCGCAGTTGCTGATCGCCTGCGACTTCGACGGCACGTTGGCGCCGATCGTCAACAATCCCGCCGATGCGCGGCCGCTGCCCGCTGCGGCCCAGGCGCTGACCGCGCTGGCCGACCTGCCCGCCACGCACGTCGCGCTGATCTCGGGCCGCGCATTGGCCGTGCTGCGCGAGCTCTCCTCGATGCCGCAGGCGGTGCATCTGGTCGGCAGCCACGGCGCCGAGTTCGACACCGGCTTCACACACGCCGTCGATGATGCGTTGCTGGCGCGAATCACCAACGAGCTCAACAGCGTAGCCGCCAACAGGCCCGGCGTGACGGTGGAGACAAAGCCGGCCAGCGTCGCGCTGCACGTGCGCAATGCGGCGGCCGAAGACGGCGATGCGGCGTTGCGTGAAGCGCGTGCGGCCGCGCAATCCTGGGACGTCCAGCTCACCGAGGGCAAGGCAGTGCTGGAGTTCGCAGTGGTCTCGACGGACAAGGGCGAGGCCGTCGACATCCTGCGCGACCAGTACGGCGCATCGGCTGTGGTGTTCCTCGGCGACGACGTCACCGACGAGAAGGCGTTCCGTCGGCTGCGCGCGGCCGATGTCGGCATCAAAGTGGGAGCGGGCGACTCGCTGGCCGAATACCGGGTCGAATCACCCGACGATGTGGCCGATGCGCTCGACTACCTGCTCCGGGCGCGCAGCGCCTGAGTCACGTCGGCGGGCCCGCGGTGCGGCCGCGGATCAACTCGGTTTCGAGCACGTCGATCACCGGCAACCCGGACCGCGGCGGGTTGTACAGCAGCGCACCCGCCCGTCGACCCTTCTCCAGGCTCGGTTGTTTCACCGTGGTCAGGCCGCGGCGCAATGCCTCTGGCACGCCGTCGAATCCGGTCACGGTCATCTGGCCGGGCACATAGATTCCGCGGGCGCGCAGATAGTCCATCGCAGAGAGCGCCAACACGTCGGCGGTGCAGATCAACGCCGTGATCCGAGGATTAGCCTCCAACGCCACTTCGGCAGCCGCTCCGCCCGAAGTTGGTTGGTGCTCATAGCTTTCCACCACGGTCAGCGACTGCGGATTCAGCCCCGCGCCCACCATCGCGTCATAGACGCCGTGAATCCGTTCGCGCTGCACGTGAAAGTGCGGTGTCTGCAGCCGGTCCGGGTTCGCCACCACAGGCGCGCCGTCGCCGGGTGGACGCTCCCGGCCCAGCCGCATGGTCAGCAGGCCGATCTCCCGATGACCAAGTTCCATAACGTATTTGGCGAGCTCGGCCATGCCCGCACGGTCGTCGATGCACACCCGCGACACACCCGGCACATCCTTGGGCTGGTCGACGACCACCACCGGCAGATGCCGCTGCAACACCACCTGCAGGTATGGGTCGTCGTCGGAGGCGGAGTACACCACGAACCCGTCGACACCCGCCGACAGCACCGCGGCCGAGCCGTCGCTCACCGATCGGTTCGGCCCCACCGCGACGATCAACAGTCCCTGCCCTGCGTCCTCGCACGACTCCGCCAGGCCGCCGACGAAGTCCAGCGCAGCGGGGTCGTTGAACGAATAGGTCAGCGGTTCGGTCATCACCAACCCGACCGCGCCGGCCTTGCGGGTGCGCAGCGAGCGGGCCACGGGGTCGGGGCCGGGATAGCCGAGACGCTTGGCCGTCGCCAGCACCCGTTCGCGCAGATCGGCCGACAATTGGTCGGGGCGGTTGTAGGCGTTGGAGATCGTGGTCCGCGAGACTTTCAGCTCGGCGGCCAAGGAGGCCAGGGTGGCCCGCCGCCGTGGCGCGGGGCTCCTGGACATGGGGGTGACGTTAGCCGACGCGGCTGCCCGTTCGCGTAGCGCCGCAGGGTGCGTTACAGTTAATGGAAACGGTTTTCATTTGTATTTGGAGGTTCGGTGGGCGCAGTTCGGCTGGCGGCCGCGGTGGCGACGGTCGCGCTCACCGTGGCGGCGTGCCAGGGAGCATCCGAGCACGCTTCCGGTGACCTCAACGTCGTCGCCACCACCAATGTGTGGGGCAATGTGGCCGCCGCTGTGGCGGGCCGGCATGCGTCGGTGAAGTCGATCGAGACCGCCGCGAACGCCGACCCGCACTCGTTCGAGGCGAGCCCCGCGGACGTCGCGGCGATCAGCGACGCGTCGCTGGTGGTGTACAACGGGGGCGGCTACGACCACTGGATGGACGACGTGCTGGCGCGCGATCCCGCAATCAATGCGGTCGACGCCTACCCGCTCCGCGGAGCGAAAGACGACGCCAATGAACACGTCTTCTATGACGTCGCCGTCGTCAAGTCCGTCGCAGAGGAAATTGGCAAGCGCCTGTCCGAGCTCGACGCCGCCAACGCCGACGAATATCACTCTCACGCAACAGAATTCGGACGTCAGGCCGACGACATCTTGGCCTCGCAGCGGGCGATCGGCGCCGCGCACCCATCCGCGGCGGTGGTCGCGACCGAACCGGTCGCCCATTACCTGCTGCGCAATGCCGGTATCGCCGACCGGACCCCGCCCGGCTTCGCCAGCGCGGTCGAAGACGGCCACGACCCGTCGCCGGCCGACGTCGCGGCGATGCTCGATCTGATCAAGACCCGTCAGGTGTCGGTTGTGTTGGTCAATCCGCAGACCGAGTCGTCGGCCACCCAGCAGATCTCCGACGCCGCGCGGCGGGCAAAGCTGCCGCTGGTCACGGTCACCGAGACGCTGCCGGAGGGTGTCGACTACCTGAAATGGCAGCGTGACATCGTCGACGAGCTGGCGAGTGAATTCAACAAAGCGTGACCCAGTCGTCGACCTCACAGCGGGTTGTCTGGCGTTCGGAGACCGGGTGTTGTGGCAGCACCTCGACCTCGCGGTGGCGGCAGGCGAATTCATTGCGGTGCTCGGGCCCAACGGCACCGGCAAGACATCGCTGCTGAAAGTTCTGCTGGGCCAGTTGCCGTTGACGGCGGGCACGCTGTCGATCGCGGGCCAACCGGTGACCGCGGGCAGCCGCCTCATCGGATACGTCCCGCAACACCGGGCCGTCGATCCCGGTCTGACGTTGCGGGGCCGGGACATGGTCGGGCTCGGACTCGACGGCCATCGCTGGGGGCTCACGAGCCTGCGCTCCGGTGAGCGGACGCGGCGGCGCGAGGCCGTGGCGACCGCGCTGGGTCAGGTGAACGCCGACCGGCTCGCCGACACCCCCGTCGGGGTCATGTCAGGCGGTGAGCTGCAACGGGTTCGGGTCGCGCAAGCGCTCGCCAGCGATCCGTTGCTCCTGCTGTGCGACGAACCGCTGCTGAACCTCGACCCGGCCAATGCGCGCCTGGTGTCTTCGCTCATCGACCGGCGTCGCCGCGACGCGCAGACCGCTGTTTTATTTGTCACCCACGAGGTGAATCCCGTTCTACCGTTTGTGGATCGGATCCTCTACCTGGTCGACGGGCGGTTCCGCATCGGGACCGTCGATGAGGTGATGACCTCCGACACGCTGTCCGAGCTCTATCGCGCCGACATCCAGGTCGTGAAGGTCCACGGCCGCTACGTCGTCGTCGGCGAACACATCGACCATTCCGGCCACACGAGCGGGCACTCGCATGAATGACCGACTCACCCACCTGCTGATGCACCTGTTCGACTTCCGCGTCACCACCGACCTGCTGGCCCGCGACTTCGTCCAACAGGCGCTGATCGCCGGTGCACTGCTGGCCCTTGTGGCGGGCTTGATCGGGCCGTTCATCGTGATGCGTCAGATGTCGTTCGCGGTGCATGGGTCGAGTGAATTGTCCTTGACGGGCGCGGCATTCGCGTTGCTGACGGGGTTGAACGTCGGGCTCGGCGCGCTGGTGGGCAGCGCGCTGGCGGCCGTGCTGTTCGGTGTCCTCGGGCAGCGGGTCCGCGAGCGCGACTCGGCGATCGGCGTCGTGCTCGCCTTCGGGCTCGGTCTGGCGGTGCTGTTCATCCACCTGTATCCGGGCCGCACCGGCGCCAGCTTCGCGCTGCTGACCGGTCAGATCGTCGGCGTCGGCTATTCGGGTCTGGCGCTGCTGGCGGCCGTCACGGTCGTGGTGGTTCTAGTGCTGGCGGTCTGTTACCGGCCGCTGCTGTTTGCGACCGTCGACCCTGAGGTGGCCGCGGCGCGCGGCGTTCCCGTCCGGGTGCTGGGCAACGTGTTCGCCGCGCTGGTCGGCGTGGTGGCCGCACAGGGAGTGCAGGTCGTCGGAGCGCTGTTGGTGATGTCGTTGTTGATCACGCCCGCCGCGGCCGCCGCACGGGTTTTCGTCTCGCCCGCCATCACGGTCGTCGCGTCCGTCGTTTTTGCGGAGATTTCGGCTGTCGGTGGCATCGTGCTCTCGCTGGCGCCCGGCGTGCCGGTGTCGGTGTTCGTCACGACGATTTCGTTCGCGATTTTTCTCGTGTGCTGTCTGCCGACCATTCGGACCAGGATCCGGGATAGAGGGCCGCGTCGACGCCGAGCGTCGCGAACGCTGCGATGAGCACCGACGCGGTGACGCCGGACCCGCAGTAGGCGCCCACTTCGCCCGTCGCGCCGATGAGTCGACCGAGATCCCGCTCTGCCAGGAACGTTCCGTCGTCGGCCAGCAGCGCAGTGCTCGGCACATTGCGCGCGCCGGGGATGTGCCCGGCGACTGGATCGATTGGTTCGACCTCCCCGCGGAACCGCTCGGGTGCGCGCGCGTCGAGAAGGGTCTGGGCGGCTGCTGCCTCGTCGGCCGTCAACGTCGGCAGCGCACCGGCGTACAGGTCCTCGTATGTCACGGTGATGTCGCCGGCCTGCGGTGTGGTCGAGCCGCTCTCTAATGCGCTGCCTGCCTCGACCCAGGCGGCGAGGCCGCCGTCGAGAATGCGCACGTTCGCGATACCGGCAGCCGTGAGCACCCACCATGCGCGTGCCGAGCCGGCCCGGTTCCAGTCGTCGTACACGACGACGGGTGCGCCCTTGCGGATACCCCACCGACGCGCCGCAGCCTCGATGGCGCGGCCCGACGGCAGAGGGTGCCGTCCGCGCCCTTTCACCGTGTGGTCGCTCAGTTCATCCTCCAGCGAGACGTACACCGCGCCGGGGATGTGGCCCTGCTCGTACGCCGCGCGCCCGTCCGGCTCGGTCAGCTGCCAGCGCACGTCGAGCACGCTGACCGGATCTGCGGTGGCCAGCAGCGCCGCCAGTTCTCTCGCAGTGATCAGCACCTCGTCGCGACGTCGTGGGTCCACGCGTCCAGCCTGCCATCTAGGCTGGCGCAATGGTCTCCGTCGATCTCAACGCGGACCTGGGGGAAAGCTTCGGGGCGTGGCGGCTCGGTGACGACGACGCAATGCTCGGACTGGTCACCAGCGCCAACGTCGCCTGCGGATTTCATGCCGGCGACCCCGCGACGCTGCGCCACAGTTGCGCAGAGGCGGCGACCAAGGGCGTGCGGATCGGTGCCCAGGTCGGTTACCGCGACCTCGCGGGGTTCGGCAGGCGGTTCATCGACATCACGCCCGCCGATCTCGCCGCCGATGTGATCTACCAGATCGGAGCGCTGCAGGCGCTCGCACACGTCGCCCGATCAGCAGTCTCCTATGTGAAACCACATGGGGCGCTGTACAACACGATAGTCAGCAATCGCGATCAGGCCCGCGCCGTCGCGGAGGCGGTGCACGCGGTCGACCCTGGATTACCCGTGCTGGGACTGGCGGGTTCGGTGTTCTTCGCCGAAGCGGAGCGGCTCGGGTTGCGCACCGTGCCCGAGGCATTCGCCGACCGCGCCTACCGGCCCGACGGGCAGTTGGTGTCGCGCCGCGAGCGTAACGCAGTGCTCCACGACCCCACCGAGATCGCCGAGCGGGTGGCATCAATGGTGCAGTCCCGGCGGGTTGTCGCGGTGGACGGGTCGACGATTCCGATCACCGTCGACTCCGTTTGTGTACACGGTGATTCGCCGAGTGCCGTGCAGATCGCTACGGCGGTCCGCGACCGACTGGTCAGCGACGGCGTCGAATTGGAGCCGTTCAGCTGATGCGACTCAAACCGGGCAGACCCGATCTACGGAACTACGCAACGTATTTCGATGCACCGACTGCGGCGCCCGATGCGCCGTTGGGGGTCACCTGGGCCGGTGTCACGACGCTGGTCGTGGACGACGGGTCGTCGGCCTTGATGACCGACGGCTTTTTCACCCGGCCGGGCTTGGGCCGTGTGGGCCTGGGCCGGATTTCACCATCGGCGGCGCGGATCGACGGCAGCCTCGAACGGTTGGGGGTGCGCCAGCTCGAAGCCGTGCTACCGGTGCACACCCATTTCGACCATGCGCTGGATTCCGCGGTGGTCGCGCAGCGCACCGGAGCTGTTGTGGTGGGAGGGAGGTCGGCCGCGCAGGTCGGCATCGGCGGCGGACTCTCCGACGACCGGGTGGTGGTCGTGACGCCGGGTGACCCCGTGAGTGTGGGCGCTTACGAAGTCACCCTGGTGGAAGCGGAACACTGTCCGCCTGACCGCTTTCCGGGCGTTATCACCGCACCGGTCGTCCCGCCGGCGAAGGCATCGGCGTACAAGTGCGGGGAGGCGTGGTCGACGCTGGTGCACCACGGGCCGTCTGACCGGCGTCTGCTCGTGGTCGGGAGTGCGGGCTTCGTTCCGGGTGCCCTGTCCGGCTACCGCGCCGAGGTGGTGTACCTCGGCATCGGCCAGCTGGGCGTGCAACCGGAGCAATACATCATCGACTACTGGACTGAAACGGTGCGGGCCGTCGGCGCTCGCCGCGTTGTGCTGATTCACTGGGACGATTTCTTTCGGCCGCTGACGAAGCCGTTGCGCGCCATCCCCTATGCCGCCGATGATCTCGACGTGTCGATGCGAGTGCTCGGCGCGCTGGCGCGCGACGACGGTATCCCTCTGCATTTGCCGACACTCTGGCAGCGCGCCGACCCGTGGCGCTGACGCTGGCGCTGGTGGCGCTGGCCGTCGTGCTGGTGTTCGCGATGGTCAAGCCGCGGGGTTGGCCCGAAGCCGCCGTCGCATTGCCCGCCGCCTTGTTGCTGATCGCCGCGGGCGTGGTGCCGCTGCAAAGCGCCGTGCATGAAGTGCAATCGTTGCTGCCGGTCGTCGGCTTTTTGGCGGCGGTGCTGGTGTTGGCGAAGCTGTGTGACGACGAGGGCCTGTTCGCCGCGGCAGGCGCGGCGATGGCGCGGTCGGCGGACGGCAGCACCCTGAGGCTGCTGGGCAAGGTGTTTGTCATCGCGGCCGTCACGACAGCGGTGTTGAGCCTCGACGCGACCGTCGTGCTGTTGACGCCGGTGGTGCTCGCGACGACGCGCGCGCTACGGGTGCCGGCCAGACCGCACGCATTCGCCACCGCGCACCTGGCCAACACCGCGTCGCTGCTGTTGCCGGTGTCGAATCTTACGAATCTGCTGGCGTTTTCGGCGGCGGGGTTGTCGTTCGCTCATTTCACCGCGGTCATGGTGCCGCCGTGGGTGCTGGCGATCGGTGTCGAATTCGTGTTGCTGCGTTGGCTTTTCGTGAAGGATCTCGGTGTCGAGCCTCGTTCGGAGCCGGCTTCGGAGCCGGTGGAGGTGCCGGTGTTCGTGTTGGCGGTGCTCACGCTGACGCTGGTGGGCTTCGGCGTGGTGTCGATGTTGGGCTTCTCGCCCGCGTGGGCAGCGTTGGCGGGTGTTGTGCTGCTGGGAGTGCGGGCGTTGATACAGCGGAAGACGACCGTTGGGCGGATTGCGGCGGCCGCCGATGTGCCGTTCTTGGTGTTCGTGCTGTGTCTCGGTGTGGTCGTCAACGGGCTCATGCTGCACGGCCTGGAATCGGCGATGCGCGGCGTGCTGCCGGATGGAGCTGCGTTGCCAGCGCTGCTCGCGATAGCCGCTGTCGCGGCCGTGTTGTCAAACGTCGTCAACAACCTGCCTGCGGTGTTGGTGCTGCTGCCGCTGGTCACTCCATCGGGACCGGCGGCGATCCTGGCGATGTTGATCGGCGTCAACATCGGCCCGAACCTGACCTATGTCGGGTCGCTGGCGAACCTGCTGTGGCGCAGCGTCGTCCGTCGAGACGTCTCTGTGGGTTTCGGTGAGTTCAGCCGTGTCGGATTTCTCGTCACCCCGGTCACTTTGGTTGTCGCCGTGTTCGGACTGTGGTTGGGCATCGCGCTTTTCGGTGTCTAGTTGTCCACAGTGGCGAGTTCATCCACAGGTTGAGTTTTGGCGTGGTGTGGCGTCGGGCGGGAGGACTATCTTCGAAAGTATGTTCGATGGATCGTTGCCCGAGATCGCGCGGTTGGCGTCGTTGTCCGACGCCGAGGTCGTCGACGGCGCCGCCGAGTGGGCGCGGGCGGAAAACGCCGCCTGCGCCCGCAAGCTGGCCTTCATGGCCGAACTGTTCGCCCGACGTACCGGCCTGCCCGCCGGCGAACGCGAACTCTGGTGGATCGACCCCCAAGCCGCGGTCACCGCCGAAATCGGGGCCGCGGTCAACGTCAGCCCCGCGATGGCGCTCCACCAAACGCACCGCGGCGTCGCCCTACGCGACCGTCTGCCCCGCGTTGCGGCACTGTTCACCGCCGGGCTGATCAGCGAGGTCCTGGTGCGTGCCATCGTCACCCGCACTTACCTGATCATCGATCCGGACGTGATGGCCGCCGTCGATGCCGCCCTCGCCGAGCGGGTCACCCGCTGGGGTCCGTTGTCGGTCCGCAAGACCGAAGACGCCATCGACGCCCTGGTCGAAGAGCATGACCCTGGCGCCCTGCGGCGGACCCGAGAAACCGCCAGCACCGAGTCGGTGCAATTCGGCTCCCCTGGCGATGTGGCCGGCATGACCAGCATGTGGGCCCGCCTCAATGCCGCCCGCGCCGCCCTCATCGAAGCCCGCCTCGACGAGATGGCCCGCAGCGTGTGCGATGGCGATCCGCGCACCCTCGAGCAACGCCGCGTGGAAGCCCTGGAAGCCATCGCCGCCGGCGCCGCACTGGCCTGCACTTGCGGCCAGCCCGACTGCACCCGTGGCACCGGACAGCGGCCCACCAAGAACACCGTCGTCTACGTCGTCGTGGACGAAGAAGCCCTTGACGCCAGTGAACCGCCGGCCGAGCGCGCTGCTGACCCGGCCCCCCAGCCCGCCGCTGAGCCCGCCGCCGAAAAGTTGCCCGCCCAATGTCGCCCGGCGCCGCCGGCCTATGTGTTCGGAGGCGGTGTCCTGCCCCCCGCTCTGTTGAGCGCGATCCTGGGCCGGGCGCAGTTGCGCGAGGTGCGCCATCCCGGTGAAACGGCACCCGAACCGCGCTACACCCCGTCACGGCAGACCTGTGAGTTCGTCCGCTGCCGTGATCTGACCTGCCGCTTCCCCGGTTGCGACCAACCCGCCCAGGTCTGCGATATCGACCACACGGTGCCCTATCCGCTCGGCCCCACCCACCCGTCAAACCTGAAGTGCCTGTGCCGTTTTCATCACATGCTCAAAACGTTCTGGAACGGCCGCGCCGGCTGGCAGGACCGACAACTGCCCGACGGGACCGTGATCTGGACCAGCCCAACTGGGCACACCTACACCACCCACCCCGGTGCCCAACATCTCTACCCACGACTATGCCAACCCACCGCCGACCTATGGTCTGGCGAGCCGCCGATCGTGCAACCTGACGATCAGCGCGGCCTGATGATGCCCAGACGCCGTCAAACCCGTGCCGAATACACCAACAAAACCGTTGCCACCGAGCGCCGGCTCAACGACGACCTCGTCGTCGAACGCAACAAACCACCACCGTTCTAAGCGCCGCCCAGCCGGGCAGTTACTTACGTAGCGGTTACCACACCGCGAACAGTGCTGGGACAGTTGACGTCCACTCATTGATCGACAGCGGTGCGATTAGCGATCTGTCATTCGATCCGCAAGATTGAACACGTGGTCGTGTTCACGCGGTATGTGGCACTCGGCGACTCGTTCACCGAGGGTGTCGGCGACCCACACCCGGCGAGTAGCAACGGCTTGCGCGGGTGGGCCGATCACGTCGCTTTCGCACTGGCCGAGCGCAATCCCAATCTCCGCTATGCAAACCTCGCCGTCCGGGGCAGGCGGATGGACGAGATCCTCGATGAGCAGGTTCAAGCCGCCGCCATGATGGCGCCGGACCTCGTCACCGTCTACGCCGGCATGAACAACCTCATCCTGCTGCGCAACGATGTCGACGCGATGATGGCCAGATACGCCGAGGGCCTTAAACAACTACAACAGACAGGCGCGAAAGTGCTTGCCTTCACCGCCGCCGACCTCGGCACGGTGCCGCTGTTTCGACGGCTAAGGGGACGAGCCGCCGTCTACAACGAACTGTTGCGCGCCATCGCCGACGACATTGGTCTGCAACTGGTGGATTTCTGGCGCTTCACCGAATTTCGTGACGCCCGGCTGTGGGACGGCGATCGCATACACCTGTCACCACTGGGCCACGAACGATTCGCCGCCAAAGTGCTTGACGCACTGAATGTTTCCCACGAGCTTACGTCGTGCTCCGCTGCGTTGCTGTCATCCGACCCGCCCGTGCGCGATTTCGGCTCGAACCTTCGCTGGACCGCGGCCTTCGCCGCTCCCTATGTCGCGAAGCGGATGCGGCTCGCAAAGCGAGGCGCAGGCATCGACCCGAAACTGCCTACGCTGACGAAGGTGCGCTAACCCCTTCTCTGGCGGGCGATTTCGGCCAGCACCACGCCAGCGGCCACCGACGCGTTGAGCGACTCGGTCGGCCCAGCCATCGGGATGGACACCACCGCGTCACAGTTCTCGCGCACCAACCGGGACAGTCCTTTGCCTTCAGAGCCGACCACCACGACCAGTGGGTCAGTGCCATCCAGCTCGTCGAGCGTGGTGTCACTCTCGGCGTCGAGCCCGATCACCTGCAGGCCGCTGTCATGCCAATTCTTCAGTGTCCGATTGAGATTCGTCGCTCTTGCGACCGGCAGCCTGGCGGCCGCGCCCGCGCTGGTCCGCCATGCGACCGCGGTGACTGACGCTGATCGTCTCTGCGGAATCAGCACTCCGTGTCCGCCGAAGCCAGCCACCGAGCGAACGATGGCGCCCAGGTTGCGCGGATCGGAGATGTTGTCCAGCGCCACCAGCAACGCCGGTGCGCTGTCGGCGGACGCTGCGGCAAGCAGGTCGTCGGGGTGCGTGTACTCATAGGGCGGGACCTGCAGCGCTATCCCCTGGTGCATCCCGTTGGCGCTGAGGCGGTCCAGATCGCTACGCGGCACTTCGAGGATCGAGATGCCCGCATCGGCCGCGCGACGCACCGACTCCGTCAGCCGTTCGTCGGCCTCCGCGCCCAACGCCACGTACAGCGCAGTCGCGGGCACACCGGCGCGTAGACACTCCACCACAGGGTTACGGCCGAGCACCACCTCGACGTCGTCGGTTCGCCGGTTCTGGCGGCGCTTCTCTTGCGCCTTGGCGCGTTTGGCCGCCGGATGGTTTGGCCGCATGTGCGCCGGTGGGGTGGCTCCGCGACCCTCGAGGCCGCGTCGGCGCACACCGCCCGACCCGACCTTCGGTCCCTTCTTGGTGCCCGCTTTGCGAACCGCGCCGCGCCGCTGTGAATTGCCGGCCATCTATTTCGAATACCCGTCCAACAGAGTCCATTGCGGACCGTCGGCGGTATCGGTGACCTCGACGCCTGCCTGCTTCAGCCGGTCACGGATGGCGTCGGCCTCGGCCCAGTCCCTGCGCTCGCGCGCCTCCTGGCGGCGCTGAATTTCGGCCTGCACCAACACATCTACCGCCGCCAGTGCCGCAGAGGTCTCGTCGCGCGACTCCCACCGTTCGTCGAGCGGGTCGCAACCGAGGATGCCCATCATCGCTCGTATCGAGGTGGCGCGGGCCATCGCCGTTTCATGGTCGCCGGCCTCCAGCGCCCTGTTGCCTTCCGCGCGCGCGGCGTGAACTTCGGCCAGCGCGATCGGGACCGAGAGGTCGTCGTCGAGTGCGGCGGCGAAAGCGGGCGTCCATTCCCCCGGTTCGACGGCGCCGACCCGGTTACGCACCCGGTGCAGAAAATCCTCGATGCCGGTGTAGGCCTTCGCAGCGTCTTGCAGAGCGGTCTCGGAGAACTCGAGCATCGACCGGTAGTGCGCGCTGCCCAGGTAGTAGCGTAGCTCGGCGGGCCGGACCCGTTGCAGCACAGCGGGTATCGCCAACACATTGCCCAGCGACTTGCTCATCTTCTCGCCGCCCATGGTGACCCACCCGTTGTGCAACCAGTACCGGGCGAACGCGTCACCGGCCGCCTCGGCTTGGGCGATCTCGTTCTCGTGATGCGGGAAGATCAGGTCCATGCCGCCGGCGTGGATGTCGAACTCCGCGCCGAGGTAGGTCTCACACATCGCCACGCATTCGGTGTGCCAGCCGGGTCGGCCGCGGCCCCATGGTGTCGGCCACGACGGCTCGCCGGGCTTCTCGCCCTTCCACAGCGTGAAGTCGCGTTGATCGCGCTTGCCGGTCGCCACACCTTCGCCCTGATGCACGTCGTCGAACTTGTGGCCGGACAGCTTGCCGTAGCCGGGCTTCGGGAGCATGCGCAACACGGAGAAGTAGACGTCACCGCCGCTGGCGTAGGCGTAGCCGCGGTCGATCAGCCGCTCGATCAGCTCGACCATCTGCGTGATGTGGCCGGTGGCGCGCGGTTCTGCGGACGGCGGTAGCACACCCAGCGCGTCGTACGCCGCTGAGAACGCCCGCTCGTAGGTGGCGGCCCACTCCCACCATGGCCTGCCGGCGTCCGCGGCCTTGTTCAAAATCTTGTCGTCGATGTCGGTGACATTGCGGACGAACGCGACGTCGAAACCCTTGGCCAGCAGCCACCGTCGCAGCACGTCGAACGCCACCCCGCTGCGGACGTGGCCGATGTGCGGCAAGCCCTGGACCGTGGCGCCGCAAAGGTAGATCGACACATGGCCGGCGCGCACCGGCACGAAGTCACGGATAGCGCCCGTCATCGTGTCGTATAGCCGTAGGTCGGTCACGGGAGCCGCACCGTTCGCTCCACTCACGACGGGCCAGCTTACCGGCCTATTCGGTGGCGACCACCAAAGCGGTCGCGATGGCGGCCAAACCTTCGCCGCGTCCGGTCAGCCCCAGGCCGTCGGTCGTGGTCGCCGAGACCGAGACCGGGGCGTCGAGCAGCTCGGAAAGTACTTGCTGGGCCTCCGACCGCCGCGGCCCCACCTTCGGCCGATTCCCGATTACCTGTACCGCCGCGTTACCGACCCGGTACCCCTGGGCGCGCACCAGCCTGTGCACGTGGCGCAGCATGTCTGCGCCGCTGACCCCGGCCCAGCGCGGGTCGTCGGTACCGAAGACCCCGCCGAGATCGCCGAGTCCCGCGGCACTGAGCAACGCGTCGCACAGCGCATGGGCGGCCACGTCGCCGTCCGAATGCCCGGCACAGCCGTCGGCGTTGTCGAAGAGTAGGCCCAACAGCCGGCACGGCCTGCCCGCCTCGATCGGGTGGACATCCACGCCCAGTCCTACCCGCGGAATGCTCATGCGGCCCCGCCGAGCAGCACCTTGGCGAGCAGGAGATCGTTCGGCGTGGTGATCTTGAACGCCAGCGGGTCGCCCTCGACCACCTGCACCGGCGTGCCGATGGCCTCGACCACCGAAGCATCATCGGTGAACCCGCCGGCGCCCATCCGGTCGTAGGCGCGCCTCAGCAGCTCGGTGCGGAAGCCCTGCGGAGTCTGCACCGCGCGCAGACCCGTGCGCTCCGGTGTGCTCAGCACTATGCCGTTGGCGTCGACGGCCTTGATGGTGTCGCTGACCGGCAGCGCGGGCACCACGGCGGCATGGCCATCCTTGAGGGCCGTCACCACCCGCACGATCAGCGACGGCGGGGTGAGGGCGCGCGCGGCGTCATGGACGAGGACGAATTCGGCGTCGCCGGCGGCGGCGAGGGCGAGCCGGACCGATTCGGTGCGGTCCGATCCACCCGCGACGATCACGGCGTCGCCGCCGAACACCAGCTTGGCCTCGTCGGTCCGACTGGCCGGCACCGCCACGACGACGGTGTCGACGACACCGGAATCACGCAGGCCGCCGAGCGCGTATTCCAGCATGGGTCGACCATGCAGATTGACGAACGCCTTCGGCGCGCCTGCGGCTAGCCGCTCCCCGGACCCTGCGGCCGGGACGACGGCGACCGTGCTCATGCGGTCAGGACGCGGCGGCCAGAACCTCGTCGAGGATGGTCTCGGCCTTGGCATCGTCAGTGTTCTCGGCGAGCGCGAGTTCGCCGACCAGGATCTGCCGCGCCTTGGCCAGCATCCGCTTTTCGCCGGCGGACAGGCCGCGCTCCTGATCGCGGCGCCACAGGTCACGAACAACTTCGGCAACCTTGTTCACATCGCCGGACGCCAACTTCTCGAGATTGGCCTTGTAGCGGCGAGACCAGTTGGTCGGCTCTTCGGTATGGGGGGCGCGGAGCACCTGGAAAACCTTGTCGAGGCCCTCCTGGCCGACCACGTCGCGGACGCCGACATACTCGGCGTTGTCGGCTGGGACTCGGACTGTGAGGTCTCCCTGGGCGACCTTCAAGACAAGATATTCTTTTTGTTCGCCTTTGATGGTTCGGGTTTCGATCGCCTCAATCAACGCAGCACCGTGGTGTGGATAGACAACGGTGTCTCCGACCTTGAAAATCATCTGTTTCGAGCCCCTTTCGATACTCCATGCTAACACGGGGCCCTGACACGTGCCGCACAACGGTGCAGGTCAGGGGCACCGCAGGTGAAGAGCAGGGGTTGACAGGGTGACGATTACGTGCAAGGCGGCGTCGCGTCGGCCACCGTACGGCAAACCCTGGCAGCACCCCGATGGCCACCCGATGGGCCAGCTTGATGGCGAGCCGGCACCTCCGCTACCGCCGTCAACCACCACCTACTACTCTGCATAGTCGAACAGGTCCGGCCGAGCAGGAGGCTTTTGGGTGAACCGCGACAAGTCCCGCCGATCCGGCGTCACCGTCGCCTTGGCGGCGTGTGCGCTGGCCGCCGTTTCCCTCTCCGGCTGCGGCGCTGGACAGATTTCCCAAACGGCCACCCAACAGGCGGCGGTCGACGGCACCGCAGCAACGGTCGGAAACATCGCGTTGCGCAACGTGTTCCTGCGCGCGACGCAGAAGTCCGACTTCGTGCAGCCGGGCACTGAGGTCGAGTTGCTGTTCGTGGCGTCCAACCAATCGCCCGACACCAACGACAAGCTGACCTCGATCACATCCGACTACGGCACGGTGTCGCTGTCGGGTGACACGTCGTTGCCTGCCGGCGACGTGCTCGAGGTCGGCCGGCCCGACGGTCAGATCGAAGCGCTCGAACAGGCCGAGACGGCCGACGCGGCAAAGGCCACGGTCACTCTCGCCAAGCAGATCACCAACGGGCTGACGTACAACTTCACGTTCAACTTCGAGAAGGCAGGCCACACCACCGTTGCCGTGCCGCTGTCGGCCGGTCAGGCGCCACGGCGCGACCCGGCCGGCGATGCGTCCCACGACGAGCCCGGCGACACGAGCGGTCACCACTAACGATCTGACTGGATCTGTCGGTGCTGACGGATACCGTCACACCGTGGCCAAAGCGCGTTCGCAGTACCGCTGTTCGGAGTGCCACCACGTCACCGCGAAGTGGGTCGGCCGCTGCCCCGACTGCGGCACTTGGGGGACGGTCGACGAGGTAGCCGTGCTGACCGCCGTCAACGGCTCGGTGACGCGACGTGCGGTGGCCCCGACCACGCCCGCTGTGCCCATCAGCTCCATAGATCCCGGCAGTACCAGGCACGATCCCACCGGCGTCAGCGAATTGGACCGAGTGCTGGGCGGCGGCATCGTCCCTGGGTCGGTCACGCTGCTCGCCGGTGATCCCGGCGTCGGCAAGTCGACGCTGCTGCTCGAGGTTGCCCACCGCTGGGCGGAGGCGGGGCGCCGCGCGCTGTACCTGTCCGGCGAGGAGTCCGCGGGCCAGATCCGGTTGCGCGCAGAGCGCACCGGCTGCCACCACGACGAGGTATATCTGGCCGCCGAGTCCGATCTACAGACCGCTCTCGGCCACATCGACGAGGTGAAACCCTCACTGGTGGTGGTGGATTCGGTGCAGACGATGTCGACAACGGACGCCGACGGCGTAACCGGCGGCGTCACCCAGGTGCGGGCGGTGACGACGGCGCTGACGATGACGGCGAAGACCACGGGCGTGGCGATCATCCTGGTCGGCCACGTCACCAAGGACGGCGCGATCGCGGGGCCGCGATCACTCGAGCATCTCGTCGACGTCGTGCTGCACTTCGAGGGCGATAAGACGTCGATGCTGCGCATGGTGCGCGGCGTCAAGAACCGATTCGGCGCGGCCGACGAGGTCGGCTGTTTCATGTTGCACGACAACGGAATCGAGTGCGTCGCCGATCCATCCGGCTTGTTCCTCGACCAACGCCCCGCTCCCGTTTCGGGCACCGCGGTGACGGTCTCGCTCGACGGTAAGCGTCCCCTCATCGGGGAGGTGCAGGCCTTGATCGCCGCTCCGACGACGTCGTCGCCGCGCCGCGCGGTCAGCGGTATCGATTCCGCCCGCGCGGCGATGATCGCCGCGGTGCTGGAGAAGCGGGCCCATCTTCGGGTCGCGCAATGCGACATCTACCTGTCCACGGTGGGCGGAATGCGGCTTACCGACCCGTCATCGGACCTCGCCGTGGCGATGGCCATCGCATCGGCCTACGCCGACCTGCCGCTGCCGACCACAACCATCGCGATCGGCGAAGTAGGCCTGGCGGGCGACCTGCGCAGGGTCAGCGGCATGGAGCGGCGGCTGGCCGAAGCCGCCCGACTCGGTTTCACGTGTGCTGTAGTTCCGCCCGGAGTTAAAACGGTCCCGATAGGCTTACGGGCGATAGCGGCCGACAACATCACCGCTGCCATGAGGGTGCTGACCGAGATCAGCAGCAGCGTGAAGGCCGGCCGCGGCGAGGAGGGGCCATGGCCGTGAAGTCCAGACGCCGCAACGTGGTGCAACTCGCCCGTCCGACCCTGCGTGAAACCATCGGCCGACTCGCCCCCGGCACAGCTCTGCGCGACGGGCTCGAGCGAATCCTGCGCGGCCGCACCGGCGCGCTGATCGTGCTGGGATACGACGACAGCGTCGAGTCGATCTGCGACGGCGGCTTCTCGCTCGACGTCGCCTATGCCCCGACCCGGTTGCGTGAGCTGTCGAAGATGGACGGCGCCGTGGTGCTCTCGAGCGACGGCACCCGGATCCTGCGGGCCAATGTCCAGCTGGTGCCCGACCCGTCCATTCCTACCGACGAATCGGGCACCCGGCACAGGTCTGCCGAACGCACCGCGGTTCAAACCGGTTATCCCGTTGTCTCGGTGAGCCATTCGATGAGCATCGTGACGGTCTACGTCGCGGGTGAGCGGCACGTGGTGCCCGACTCCGCGACGATCCTGTCGCGGGCCAACCAGACCATCGACACGCTCGAGCGGTACAAGTCGCGTCTCGACGAGGTGAGCAGGCAGCTGTCGACCGCCGAGATCGAGGACTTCGTCACGCTGCGCGATGTGATGACGGTCGTGCAGCGGCTGGAGATGGTCCGGCGGATCAGCCTCGAAATCGATGCCGACGTCGTCGAATTGGGCACCGACGGGCGTCAGTTGAAGCTCCAGCTCGAAGAGCTGGTCGGCGACAACGACACCGCACGCGAGCTCATCGTGCGCGACTACCACGCCAACCCCGACCCGCCGACACCCGCGCAGGTGACCGCGACGCTCGAGGAACTCGACGGGCTCACCGACACCGAGCTGCTCGACTTCACCACGTTGGCAAGGGTTTTCGGTTACCCGTCGACTGCAGAAGCGCAGGACTCTGCGATGAGCTCGCGCGGCTACCGGGCGATGGCGGGCATTCCACGTCTGCAGTTCGCCCATGTCGACCTGCTGGTGCGCTCATTCGGCTCGCTGCAGGGCCTGCTCGCCGCGAGCGCCAGCGATCTGCAATCAGTGGAAGGCATCGGCTCGATGTGGGCCCGCCATATCCGCGAGGGTTTGTCGCAGCTCGCCGAGTCGACGATCGCTGACCGGTTGGCTTAGCCCGCGGGTGCGGGCGCCTGCTGGGGCGCCGGGGCGCCGTCTGCCGGTACGCCAGGCTGCGGGGCCGGCTGAGCCAGCACGAACGGCACCGTGGCCGAGCGCAGATTGCCCAACTGGACGAGCAGGTTATAAGTGCCTGGTCCGATTGGCTGGCGCGGCAGCGGGCAGTTGGGCGCTGAACCCATGCCAGTCCACGTCACCTCGGTCGTCACCTGCTCGCCTGGATTGAACGTCTTGACCAGGGTCTCGTTCGACGGCGCGCAGTCGAGGTTCGACCACAGCCGGGTGTTGTCCAGGCCGTAGACGTAGGCAGCGAGCACCGCAGCTCCGACGTCGCGCTTGCAGGCCACCAACCCGATGTTCGTGACGACCATGGTGAACTTCGGCTGGTCGCCGACGACGTACTCCGGCTGGCTGGTGATGCCCTTGACCGCCAACGTGGAGTCGGGGCAGTCGTCACCCTCCTTCAGCACGGGCGGCGGCATGACCGCGGCGGTCGGGGTCGGCGTAGGCGCGGGCGCAGCGACCGCCGGCGGCACAATCGGCGTCTTCACCGCCGGGTTTTCGCCGGGAAGCGGCGTTGGGGCGGCTGCGGGTACGGGCGTTGGCTTTTCGGCGTTTTTCGTCTCGCCACCGGAGTTCATGACGACCATCACCACGATCGCGGCGACAATTCCGACGACCAGGACCGCCATGCCCAACGCAAGTGCCCTGCGACGCCAGTAAATCTGGGTGGGTAGTGGGCCATGCGGCTCTAGATCCAGCACAAACTCACGGTAAGGCCAGGTCACACACAATTGTCCGAGGTGGACCGGCGTGTCGGCCCCTTAGCTTTCGCCGATGTCTCCCAGATGTTCGCGCAGGACCACGTGGCCGTCGGCCAAGCTGTACGTCGCGCCGACCACCGCGAGGCTGCCGGCCGCGATGCCCTGGGCCACGACCGACGAGCGAATGCGCAACTGCGCGACGGTTTCCTTCGCGTGTTGGACGACGAACTCATCGACGGTGGTGAAGCCGGCGCTGCGGGCCGCGCGCACCGACGGCGTCAGCAGCGCGACGACGTCGCGGATGTGGCCCGACGGCGCGGGTTCGCCGTTGACGGTTGCCGCCGTGGCCTGCACGGCTCCGCAGCTTGTGTGACCGACGACGACGACGAGCGGCACGTTCAGCACCGCGACCGCGTACTCGAGCGAGCCGAGCACTGCGGCGTCGAGCACGTGGCCGGCGTTGCGCACCACGAAGACGTCACCAAGTCCCTGGTCGAAGACGATCTCGGTGGCGATCCTGCTGTCCGAACAACTCAGCAGCGCCGCGATGGGGTGCTGCCCCTTGGTCAGCTCTGCCCTGCGGTCACCGCCCTGGTGCGGATGTTCGGGCTTACCGGCGGCGAATCGCTCGTTACCCTCCTTGAGTGCCTTCCAAGCGGTTACCGGGTTCGGGTTGGGCATGGCCGTCATTCTGCCTGAGCCCCTCATGATCGATTCGACCGAGCTTCTGCACTGGTACGACCGCGAGCAGCGAGACCTGCCGTGGCGGCGACCCGGTGTCACGCCGTGGCAGGTGTTGGTCAGCGAGTTCATGCTGCAGCAGACGCCGGTGGCACGGGTGGAGCCGATCTGGTTGGACTGGGTGGCGCGCTGGCCGACGCCGTCGGCCGCCACGACGGCGAGCGCGGCCGACGTGCTGCGTGCATGGGGCAAGCTGGGCTACCCGCGGCGGGCGAAACGGTTACACGAGTGCGCGGTAGTGATCGCCCGCGACCACGGCGATGTCGTGCCCTCGGACGTCGAGGCACTGCTGTCGCTGCCGGGCATCGGCGCGTACACGGCGCGCGCCATCGCGTGCTTCGCCTACCGGCAGCGGGTTCCGGTTGTCGACACCAACGTGCGCCGGGTGGTGGCCCGCGCCGTTCACGGTCGGGCCGACGCGGCCGCGTCGACCTCGCCGCGCGATCTCGACGATGTCGCCGCGCTCCTGCCGAAAGAGGCTGACGCACCACGGTTTTCGGTCGCGCTGATGGAATTGGGCGCGACGGTGTGTACGGCGCGCGCGCCACGCTGCGGCGTGTGCCCGCTGAGCGCATGCGAGTGGCGATCGGCGGGGCATCCGGCGTCGGCGACGCCTGCGCGGCGGGTACAGCGGTACGCCGGCACCGACCGGCAGGTCCGGGGACGGCTACTTGATGTGTTGCGCGGCAACGATTCTCCGGTAACCCGCGCCGAGCTCGACGTGGCGTGGCTGTCGGACACCGCGCAGCGGGACCGCGCGCTGGATTCCCTGCTCGTCGACGGGCTGGTGGAGCAGACGGCCGACGGTCGTTTTGCCCTTGCCGGCGAAGGCTAGGCGCAGGCGAAGCTGCGCCGGTAATCCGATGGCGTCACGCCGATGATCCGGCGGAAGTGGTGGCGCAGCAGCGTGGCCGTGCCGAAACCCGACCGGTCGGCGATCTGGTCGATGTCCATATCGCTCTCTTCGAGCAGCCGCCGGGCGTAGAGCACGCGCTGGTCGGTCACCCACTGCATGGGGGTGGTGCCGGTCTCTTCGACGAACCGGCGTGCAAAGGTTCGCGCCGACATGTTCGCGCGACGGGCGAGGGTGGCCACGGAGTGCGGTTTGTCCAGGTTGGCCAGGATCCAATCGAGATGCGGCGCAAACCTTTCCGAGCATCGAACGGGGATCGGCTGATCGATGTACTGCCGCTGGCCGCCGTCACGCTGCGGCGGCACCACCATGCGGCGCGCGATCTTGTTGGTGATCTCGCTGCCGAGTTCGCGACGCACCAGGTGCAGGCACGCGTCGATGCCCGCCGCCGTACCCGCACTGGTGATCAGGTCGCCGTCATCGACGAACAGCACGTTGCGGTCAACGCGTGCGGTTGGGAACCGCCGGGCAAGTTCGTCGGCATGCATCCAGTGCGTGGTGCACGCCCGGCCGTCCAGCAACCCGGCCTCGCCCGCGACGAAGGCACCCGAGCACACGGTCAGCACGATCGCGCCCGCGTCCGCCGCGGCCCTGACCGCCTTCAGCGCCTCAGGCACATAGTCGGAGCCGCTGATGGCCGGGATCGTGACCAGGTCCGCGCCGACCAGGTCGTCGAGCCCATGGTCGGGCACGACCGACGCGCCGACCGTCGTCCGAACCGGCTTGCCGGGCTCCGGACCACACACCTTGAAGTCGAAGTTCGGTACCCCGTCCTCGGAGCGGTCGATGCCGAACACCTCGCAGATCACGCCGAACTCGAACACCGCCAAACCGTCGAGCACCAGCGCCGACACCTTCTCGATGGCCATGGCAGTATTTTAGCGTAACGTGTCACTGCTGCCACTGTTGGCGGGATGTATGCGGGCGCAGCATTACTGCCATGAGTACGGCGTTGACCTTTCTGATTCTGATCGCCCCCTTCGCCGTGGCGGCGCTGTTGAGCTGGGCCGCGCACCGGGACCGCGGTGTGCGCGGGCTCTCTGACGATGACCGCGACGGGTTCCGCGTCGCTCACGATCTCGACGCGATCCGCACCCGCTTCGAGAAGCAGCCCTTCTGGCCGGCTTCAGGGGCGACCGGCGAGCGGCGATAGGAACGACTCGACCGCCGTCCGGTAGACGTCCGGGCGTTCGTCGTGGACCAGATGACCGGCGTCGGGCACGCGCAGATACGTTGCGCGGCGGCCGGTTTCGTTCATCTGCCGCATCTGCCCCTGCGGCGTCACCGAATTGCCCGCCTCGATGAGCAGGGCGGGCGCGCTGACCTCGCGCCATTGCGCCCAGTAGTCACGGGTGCCCCACTCCGCGGCGATGTCAATCCAGATCGTGGTGTGCCCGTGCAGCCGCCAACCGGTCGGCGTGCGGTCGAAAGCCTCGAGGAAATACCGCCCGGCTACTGGTCCGAACTCGTCGTAAACCTGTTGCTGTGAGGTGAATTCGACAGGCAGGGCGTGCAACCACGGCTCCCACGGACCCGTGGTGCGTCCGCGGAAATCCGGCGCCATGTCTTCGACGACGAGGGCCGACACGAGTTCGGGCTTCGATGCGGCAAGGCACCATGAATGCAGTCCGCCCATCGAATGGCCGACGAGGACAGCGGGCCCGTCCAGCGACGCCACCGCGTCACCGAGGTCGTCGACGAACCGCTCCGTGCAGATCGGGTACGGATCGGCGACCTCGCGGCCGCGGTGCCACGGCGCGTCGTAGGTGTACACCTCGCCGTAGGAGGTCAGCCATGGCAGCTGGCGTGACCACGTGCTGCCGCGACCCATGAGGCCGTGCACAAGCACGATCGTCACACCGTGACCTCCTCTGCGCGTGAGGAATTCGTGACCCATCGGGTTACGTGCCGATCATCGATTCGAGCCAACCGCGTCCGAAGTACACCAGAAATCCTGCGGCTGCGATCCAAAGCAGCGGGCTGATCTCGCGCCATTTGCCTACCGCCGACTGCACCACGACCCAGGCGATGAACCCCACGCCGATTCCGTTGGCGATCGAATAGGACAGCGGCATGACCGCGACGGTCAGCACGACCGGCACAGCGACGGCGAACTCCGACAGGTCAACGTCGCGCAGATGCGAGAACATCATCACGCCGACGACGACCAGTGCGGCGGCGGCGACCTCGTTGGGCACGATCGACGCGAGCGGCGTCACGAACATCGCCGCGAAGAACAGCAGGCCCGTCACCAGATTCGCCAACCCGGTGCGCGCGCCCTCCTGGATGCCGGCCGCCGACTCGAGGAAGACGGTGTTGGACGAGGACGACGTCGCGCCACCGACCACCGCCCCGGCACCTTCCACGATGAGCGCCGACCGGAGGCGCGGAAACGTGCCGCGGTCGTCGGCGACGTTCACCTCACGCGACAGACCGGTGAAGGTGCCCATCGCGTCGAAGAAGTTGGCGAACACGAGCGTGAACACCAGCATGACCGCGGCCAATACGCCGATGCGGCCGAAGCTGTTGAGGCTGAACGCGCCGACAAGCGACAGGTCGGGAATCGCGAACGGCGACCCCGACATCGTCGGCACCGACAGCCCCCATCCACCGGGGTGATCGGTCGCCGAGCCGAGATGCCAGACGGCCTCGATCACGACCGCGAGCACGGTCCCCGCCAGCAGGCCGACAAAGATCGCGCCGCGCACCCGGCGGGCGACCAGGATGCAGGTGAGCAGCAGCGTGACCACGAAGACCAGCGTCGGGACCGTGCTGATGGACCCGGCGCCATGCACGCCAAGCCCCACGGGGGGTGACGGCATGCCCGTCGAGCCGATGAAGCCCGAATCGACGAGGCCGATGAACAGGATGAAACCGCCGATGCCCGCGGTGATCGCAAGCTTGAGCTGCATGGGCACGGCGTCGAAGATCAGCGTGCGCAGGCCCGTCGCCGCGAGCACCACGATGATGACGCCGTTGATCACCACCAGGCCCATCGCCTCGGGCCAGGTGACCGAGCCGACGACCGTCGTGGCGAGGAATGAGTTGATGCCCAGACCCGCAGCGAAGGCGAACGGCAACCGGGCGATCAGGCCGAATAGGACCGTCATGACGCCGGCGGCGAGCGACGTCGCAGCCGAAATCTGCGCGAAGTCGAGGCTGTGGCCATCGACGTCCCTGGCGTCCGACAGGATGATCGGGTTGAGCACGACGATGTAGGCCATCGCGATGAACGTGACCACGCCGCCGCGGATCTCCGATGTCAGCGTCGATCCGCGCGCGGACAGTTCGAAGAACCGGTCGAGGCGCCGCATAGGGGGAACCCTAGGTGCGTCGGACGCCCTGCGCGCAGGCGGTAGCCTTGACCGCATGCCCAGCCAGAACCCTGTGGTGAAGATCAACGCAATCGAGGTCCCGCCGGACGCCGGCCCCGAGCTGGAGAAGCGGTTCGCCCACCGCGCCCACGCCGTCGACAACCAGCCCGGCTTCCTCGGCTTCCAGCTGCTGCGGCCCGTCAAGGGCGAGGATCGCTATTTCGTGGTCACGCAGTGGGAGTCCGAGGAGGCGTTCCAGGCCTGGGCACAGGGCCCGGCCATCGAGGCGCATGCCGGTCAACGGGCCAATCCGGTTGCCACCGGGGCGTCGCTGCTCGAGTTCGAGGTTGTACTGGACGTTGCAGGGACCGACGCCAAGGGCTGACGCGAGCAGGGCGCGCCGCTGCGCGATCGCACTGTCGGTCGTCGTCACGCTGATCACCGCCCTGGCTTGCGGTTGCGCCGATGCCGGGCCGACCGGACCTGCCGGGGCCGCACAGAGCATCCGCATCGACACGAATACTCCGCAGGGTCTGCGCGCGAAGCAGATCTTGGACATGCTGAACTCGGACTGGCCTATCGGGCCCAACGGGATCCGCACGCTGGCCGCGCCGCCGATCATGGACGACGTCGGCGTCACCATGGACAAGATCTGGTGGGACCGCCCGTTCACGCTCACCGATCTGGACGTCGGCGCCAGGCACGCCACCCTTCACGTGCTGACGTCCTACCAGGTGCCCCAGACCATCGAGCTGCGCACCAACGACGCCGGCCTGGTGGACCGGTTCGATGTGAAGCTGGTGCCGCCGGTCATCAAATCGTGGCAGGACATCGATACCGAGATCGCCAAGACCGGTGCGAAGTACTCCTATGCGGTATCGAGTGTGAACAGCGGCCGCTGCTCCCTGGTTGCGGGCACGAACACCGATCTGTCGTTGCCGTTGGCGTCGATCTTCAAACTCTATGTGCTGCTGGCGGTTTCGAACGCCGTCAAGGACGGCTCGGTCAGCTGGGACGATCAGCTCAAGGTCACCAAGGAGGGCAAAGCCGTCGGCGCGGCGGGCCTGGACAAGGTTCCCGACGGCACCACCGTGTCGGTGCGCACGGCCGCCCAGCAGATGATCTCCGCCAGCGACAACATGGCCACCGACCTGTTGATCAACCGGCTCGGTCCCGGTGCCGTCGAGCGGGCGCTGGCGGCCGCCGGACATCACGACCCCACGAGCATGACGCCGTTCCCGACCACGCACGAGCTGTTCTCGATCGGATGGGGCAGACCGAATCTGCGTGAGCAGTGGCAGGAGGCGTCGTCGTCGCAGGAAGGCCGCGCCCGGTTGTTCAAGGAGACCGACACCCGGCCGTATGATCCCGATCCTGAGCGTACCCACACGCCGGCCTCTGACATCGGGGCGGAGTGGTACGGCTCGGCTGCTGACATCTGCCGCGTGCATGCCGCGCTTCAGGCCTCAGCGGTCGGCCCGGCGGCTCCGGTGAAGCAGATTCTGTCGGCGATCCCTGGCATCGACCTGGACCGCGCCAAGTGGCCCTACATCGGCGCCAAGGGCGGAAACCTGCCGGGCGACTTGACTTTCAGCTGGTACGCCGTCGACCGGACCGGGCAACCGTATGTGGTCAGTTTCCAGTTGAACTGGCCGAAGTTCCGCAGTCAGACCGCGGCGGGCTGGCTGTTGTCGATCGTGCATCAGACGTTCGACTTGATACCCGTCGCCTGATTCACTTGCGGCAGCGCACATTCCATGCGTGGCCGCGAAAGTGCATGACGGTCAGGCTGACGGGTGCAACGTCTATCCGCCAGAAGGACTTTACGGGCGCGTCGAGCGCGACCAGGATCGCTGCGCGGACCACCGCGGGGTGCGTGACGGCGACCAGCCGGCCGCGGTGTGCGGTGAGCGTGTCCATCCAGTCGCGCACCCGGTCGACCAGGTCGACGATCGACTCGCCGCCGTGCGGTGCCCTGGCCGGGTCGGTCAGCCAGACGGCGAGGTCGGCAGGCCGGACGCCGCCGAGAACATCGCCGCGCCACCGGCCGCAGTCCAGGTCGGCCAGCCTGTTATCGATATCAGCTTGCAGGCCAAGCAGTTCCGCAGTCTGCCTGGTGCGCTTCTCCGGCCCGCAGAACGCGCTGTCGGTGATGCCGAGCTCCACCGAGGCGTCCACCTGGCGGTGCCCGACCGAGTTCAGCGGTTCGTCGGTGGGAAACCGGCCGGCCGACATCGCGTCGGTCATGGCATGCGATACCAGCGTCAGCCGGACGACTTCACTCACGCGGCGAGGTAACTCTTCTCGCGCTGCCGCTCACCGAGCAGCCCGTGCACCGTCGAGCCGAACACCACCGCGATGATCGTCCACAGGACGGCCTGGGTGCCCAGCGAGTACAGCCGGAACTCGTAGAGCACGTCGGCGGGGAAACCCTGCGGTGTCTCGTCGATGGTCGGCAGCGCCGCCATCACGACCGCGAGGACGGCCACATAAGCCGCCGCCGCGATCAGCGTCGCGCTCCAAGCGCCGAAGCGCTCGAGCAAGCGGCGACCCAGCGAGACCGCCGCGACGAGTAGCACCGCCGATGCCACCACCGCCAGCAGGTACAGCAGGGTGCGCTGCCGGATCGTCTCCTCGAGGCTCACCGCGGGCGGGCTCGCGGGGTATTTCAGGAACGGAACCACGTAGAGCGATAGGAACATTCCGCCCGCGAGCAGCACGGACAGCAGCCGCGGTGACGAATGCCCCACCCGGCCGTAGGCCACGCAGAAGACGACCGCCAACAGCGCGCCCATCGCAACGCCGAACGCAAGTACGCCGAAACCCATGCCGATGTTGGCCTGCACCCCGCGGGTAAAAAGCTCAGCCCCGTGATCGTGGCCGCCCGCCTGTAGTTCCTCGAACGCGATCGCCTGTTCGATCACCGGTTCGACGAAGGTGCGTGCGAAGACGAATGCCGCGACGCTCGCGATTGCGCCGGCCAGCAGGCCGCGCCCGATTATTCGTTTTTCCATGCGACGGCGGAACTAGTGGCAGGGGAAGCCGAGCAGATGACGTGCGTCGTGCATGAACTCGTGCACCGAGGTGTTGCCGCCGAACACCGACGTCGCGCCCTGATCCAGGCCGACGAAGTAGAGCACCAGCAGGGCAAGGAACGCTGTCGCCGACAGCCAGACGACCGCCTTTGCCGCCGAGATGTCGAGGGCGGGCGCTGCGCTCTTGCGTGCCTCTGGAGACGTCATGGGTATTTCCTCTCCGGGATTTCGCGTCCCAGTTAGAAGGTCGACGGCGGCTGCCGGGTCTGACTGTCACAGTGGCGCGACCGTTCTGGATTCTCACCAGATTCCTTCGCCCGCCTGATTACATCGCACATCCTAAACACAAAGTCAGCCTGAGAGCGTCGCGACGTACATATACGCGCGACGGCAGTCTCAGGCTGACGTTGTGTCGCTTATTCGGCGGCTGCTGCGCCCGCGGCACCGGCTTGGGCGAGGTCCGGCTCTGCGACCGCAGCCGGCTTCTTGGTGCCCTTGAAGGTAAACACCGCATCCTCGCCGGAGCCTTCGCCGTCCCAATTGTCGACGTCGACGGTGACGAGCTGGCCGGGACCGACCTCCTCGAAGAGGATCTTCTCCGACAGCTGGTCCTCGATCTCGCGCTGGATGGTGCGCCGCAGCGGGCGCGCGCCCAGCACCGGGTCGAAGCCGCGCTTGGCCAACAGGGCCTTCGCCTTGTCGGTCAGCTCCAAAGCCATGTCCTTGGCCTTCAGCTGCTTTTCCACCCGGCTGATCATCAGGTCGACCATCCGGATGATCTCGTCGCGAGTCAGCTGGTGGAAGACGATGATGTCGTCGATGCGGTTGAGGAACTCAGGCCGGAAGTGCTTCTTGAGCTCGTCGTTGACCTTCTGCTTCATCCGCTCGTAGTTGTTCTCCCCGCCGCCCTGGGTGAAGCCGAGGCCGACAGCCTTGGAGATGTCGGAGGTACCCAGGTTCGAGGTGAAGATCAACACGGTGTTCTTGAAGTCGACCGTGCGGCCCTGGCCGTCGGTCAGACGGCCGTCCTCGAGGACCTGCAGGAGGCTGTTGTAGATCTCCTGGTGGGCCTTCTCGATCTCGTCGAACAGCACGACCGAGAACGGCTTGCGCCGCACCTTCTCGGTGAGCTGGCCACCCTCCTCGTAGCCGACGTAGCCCGGAGGGGCACCGAACAACCGCGAGGCGGTGAAGCGGTCGTGGAACTCACCCATGTCGATCTGGATGAGCGCGTCGTCCTCGCCGAACAGGAAGTTGGCCAGCGCCTTGGACAGCTCGGTCTTACCGACACCGGACGGGCCGGCGAAGATGAACGAGCCGGACGGACGCTTGGGGTCCTTCAGGCCGGCACGGGTGCGGCGGATCGCCTTGGAGACCGCCTTGACGGCGTCCTCCTGGCCGATGATCCGCTTGTGCAGCTCCTCCTCCATGCGCAGCAGCCGAGTGGTCTCTTCCTCGGTCAGCTTGAACACGGGGATGCCGGTCCAGTTGCCCAGCACCTCGGCGATCTGCTCGTCGTCGACCTCGGCCACGACGTCAAGGTCGCCTGAGCGCCACTGCTTCTCACGCTCGGTGCGCTGGGCGACCAGTTGCTTCTCCCGGTCCCGCAGCGCGGCGGCCTTCTCGAAGTCCTGCGCATCGATCGCGGATTCCTTCTCCCGGCGCGCATCGGCGATCTTCTCGTCGAACTCGCGCAGGTCTGGCGGCGCCGTCATCCGGCGGATGCGCATCCGCGCCCCCGCCTCGTCGATCAGGTCGATCGCCTTGTCCGGCAGGAACCGGTCGTTGATGTAGCGGTCAGCCAGTGTCGCGGCCGCGACCATCGCGCTGTCGGTAATCGAGACGCGGTGGTGTGCCTCGTAGCGGTCACGCAGACCCTTGAGGATCTCGATGGTGTGCTCGACGGTCGGCTCACCCACCTGCACCGGCTGGAAGCGACGCTCCAGCGCGGCGTCCTTCTCGATGTACTTGCGGTACTCGTCGAGAGTGGTGGCGCCGATAGTCTGCAGCTCGCCACGGGCCAGCTTCGGCTTCAGGATCGACGCGGCATCGATGGCACCCTCGGCGGCACCGGCACCGACCAGCGTGTGCAGCTCGTCGATGAACAGGATGATGTCGCCGCGGGTGTTGATCTCCTTGAGCACCTTCTTCAGGCGCTCCTCGAAGTCACCGCGGTAGCGGCTGCCCGCGACCAGCGAACCCAGGTCGAGGGTGTAGAGCTGCTTGTCCTTCAGCGTCTCGGGCACCTCGCCGTGGACGATGGCCTGCGCCAGGCCCTCGACGACGGCGGTCTTGCCGACACCGGGCTCGCCGATCAGCACCGGGTTGTTCTTGGTGCGCCTCGAGAGAACCTGCATGACCCGCTCGATTTCCTTCTCGCGGCCGATGACGGGGTCGAGCTTGCCCTCCATCGCGGCGGCGGTCAGGTTGCGGCCGAACTGGTCGAGAACCAGCGACGTCGACGGGTTGCCCGCCTCGCCGCCGCGGCCTCCGGTGCCTGCCTCGGCCGTTTCCTTGCCCTGGTAGCCGCTCAGCAGCTGGATGACCTGCTGACGCACGCGGGTCAGCTCGGCGCCCAGCTTGACCAGAACCTGGGCGGCCACGCCTTCACCCTCGCGGATCAGGCCGAGCAGGATGTGCTCGGTACCGATGTAGTTGTGGCCGAGTTGCAGCGCCTCGCGAAGGCTCAGCTCGAGAACCTTCTTGGCACGCGGGGTGAACGGGATGTGGCCGGACGGGGCCTGCTGGCCTTGGCCGATGATCTCCTCGACCTGGCTGCGCACGCCTTCCAGCGAGATGCCCAGTGACTCCAGCGACTTGGCGGCCACGCCCTCACCCTCGTGAATAAGTCCCAACAGGATGTGCTCGGTGCCGATGTAGTTGTGGTTGAGCATCCGGGCTTCTTCCTGAGCCAGGACGACGACCCTGCGGGCGCGGTCGGTAAATCTCTCAAACATCGGTGGTTACCTGCTCTCCATAAATTGGTCGGTACGTAATGCGGCCGTACACCGCACGGCGTACCTGCCACCCACTCTAATGGGCGGCCGTCCCCGGTGCCCTGCTTGGCGGTATGCCGTATCCCCATGTACCCGGGCTCCGTAGGTCAGCAACGCGCTGGTGGAACAAATCGTTTCCTTCGACCCGGCGCGGATAGTTCGCCACTAGCGAAAGCACGATCCCGGCCCGGCCGGGATCGTGCTTTGGCAACGGCGGATTTCGTTGCCAATTTCAGGTGGCAGCGTGAAAAGCGTCGATGACGTCGGCAGGGATACGGCCGCGCGTAGACACGCTGTGACCGTTGCGCCTTGCCCACTCACGGATCGCTGCGCTCTGCTCCCGGTCGATCGCAGCGCGGCCCCTGCCCGACGCGGCCGAACGCCCGCGCCTGCGGCCGCCGACCCGACGCCCGGCGTCGACCCACTGCTTGAGATCGTTGCGCAGTTTCGCGGCATTCTTCGAAGAAAGATCGATCTCATAGCTCACACCGTCGAGGCCGAATTCGACGGTTTCATCGGCGGAGCCTTCACCGTCAAAATCGTCGACCAGGGTGACGGTCACTTTCTTGGCCATTTCTTCACACACGCCCTTCATGATGAGCACAAGATGCCCAGCTCATTGTTGAACCGAGCACCAATCTGCCACATAAAGACAGGTCATTCAACAGCGTTGAGGATGAGGGCAGTCAGTGGGTCTGTCGACGAACAATCGGAAACAAAACGGTCTCCCGAATTGACAGTCCGGTCAGCGCCATCAACAACCTGTCGATGCCCATTCCAGTGCCAGTTGTCGGTGGCATACCGTACTCAAGAGCGGTGAGGAAATCCTCGTCCAGCACCATTGCCTCGTCGTCTCCTGCCGCGGCGGCGCGGGCTTGAGCAGCGAACCTTTCCCGCTGGATCACCGGATCAATTAGCTCCGAATATCCCGTAGCGAGCTCGATACCGCGCACGTACAGGTCCCACTTCTCCGTGACACCGGGAATGCTGCGGTGAGCACGGGTAAGCGGGGTGGTCTCGACGGGAAAGTCACGAACAAATGTGGGGGCCGAAAGGGAGTTTCCCACGGTGTGTTCCCACAGTTCCTCTACCAGCTTGCCGTGGCCGTATCCGCGGTCTCGGGGAATCTCGACACCTAGCCTGTCGGCGAACTCCCATAACCGCTCTACCGAGGTGTGCGGGGTCACTTCTTCACCGAGTGCTTCCGACAACGACGGATACATTTGTATGGCCGCCCATTCGCCGTCGAGGTCGTAGCTTGTGCCATCAGGCAATGGCACGGCTCGGGTTCCAATCGCCTCATCGGCGACCTCTTGTATAAGTTCTCGTGTCATCACAGCGGAATCGTCGTAGGTGCCGTAGGCCTCGTATGTCTCCAACATTGCAAATTCCGGTGAATGTGTGGAATCCGCGCCTTCGTTTCGGAACACCCGATTCAGTTCGAAAACCTTCTCCAATCCACCGACCAAGCATCGCTTCAAGAACAGTTCCGGCGCGATGCGGAGGTAGAGGTCGGCGTCCAGCGCGTTGGAATGGGTGACGAATGGGCGAGCGGCGGCGCCGCCGGCCAGCGTCTGCAGCATGGGCGTCTCGACCTCGAGAAAACCGCGCCGCTCCAGCGCCGAGCGCACGGCGCGCACGACCGCAACGCGTTGCCGAGCGATCGTTCTGGCCTCGGGGCGGACGATCAGATCGACGTAACGCTGCCGCACGCGCGACTCCTCGCTCATTTCCTTATGAGCCACGGGCAGCGGTCTAAGCGCTTTGGAGATTATTTGCCAGGAGTCGGCAAGCACAGACAATTCGCCGCGACGTGAACTGATCACCTCGCCGTGGACGGAGATGATGTCGCCGAGGTCGACATCCGACTTCCATCGGTCCAGCGATTCCTGTCCGACCTTGGCCAGGCTGATCATCGCCTGCAGCTGGGTGCCGTCACCCTCCTGGAGGGTGGCGAAGCACAGCTTGCCGGAGTTACGCGCGAAGACGACCCGGCCGGCGACCGCCACGACTTCGCCGGTCGCGGTGTCGATGGGAAGATCGGGATAGGCGGCGCGGATCTCTGCCAGCGTGTGGGTGCGCTCGACCTCCACTGGATAGGGCTCGCGACCCTCGGCGAGCAACCGCTCCCGCTTGCCTTGACGGATCCGAAATTGTTCGGGGATGTCTGCCGCGTCGTTATTGGGCTGCTCAGGTGATGTCACGACCTGCCAGCTTAAATGAACAAATGACCCGAGCGATCGACGCAGCGGGCCTCGCCGCCCTGGCAGACGAGCCGCTCGACTGGCGGTTCAAGGGGCTGCCCGCTTCATGGTGGGGGGCCAGCCCCGCACAGATCCGCGCTTCCGCTCCGGTGCTCGACGTCGGCGATGTGGCCGGCCCGGTGTGCGTTCTTCGAGCCGAAGCCTTGTCGCACAACCTCACAACGATGGCGCGGTGGTGCCGCGACCGGGGAGTGGAGCTCGCGCCGCACGGCAAGACGCATATGTCACCGCAGTTGTTGGCGCGGCAATTCTCGTCGGGCGCATGCGCGGTAACCGTCGCGACGATCGGCCAGGCATGGGTGTACCGCGCCTTCGGTGTGCGCGATTTCATAGTCGCCAACGAGCTGGTGGACGCCGCGGCGCTGCGGTGGGTGGCCGCAGAAACGGCCCGTGACCCCGACTTCGCGGTCACATGCTGGGTCGATTCCGTCGACGGGGTGCAGCTGATGGCCCGGCACCTGGCGGCCGCGGGCCGGCCGGTCGACGTCTGTGTGGAGATCGGCCTGGCCGGCGGGCGAACGGGCTGCCGCGACGCGGCCAGCGCCGCCGCGGTGGCTCGCGCCGCCGCGGATTGCCCGGCGCTGCGGCTGGTCGGTGTCGCCGGCTATGAGGCGGCGCTGGGTCACGTCGTCACGGCCGAAGGCCACAGGCGCGTCAGGGCGTACCTGTCGGAGATGCGGTCTGCCGTCGAACGACTGGCCGATGTCTTCGAGACCGAGACAGCCGTCGTCACCGCCGGCGGCAGTACGTATTTCGACACCGTAGCCGACGTGCTCGCGATCGGATCGGTCGGCGGCCGCACCGTGCGCACCATCGTCCGCAGCGGCTGCTACCTGACCCACGACCACGGGCTGTATGCCAGCACGTCGCCGCTGCGCGACGAACTGCGGCCGGCTCTCGAAGTGTGGGCACAGGTGACATCGCGCCCCGAACCGGGTCTGGCACTGCTGACGATGGGCCGGCGCGACGTGTCGTTCGACCAGGACCTGCCGTTGCCGCTCACGCTGACCGACAGCGCGGTGACAAGGCTCAATGATCAGCACGCGTTCCTGCGGGTGGGGCCGGACGACCAACCCGCCGTCGAGGTGGGCGGTTGGCTGCGGTTCGGGATCTCGCATCCTTGCACGACGTTCGACAAGTGGCGGATGATCCCGGTCCTCGATGACACCGACCGTGTCGTCGACCTGATCCGCACGTTCTTCTGACTGCGCCCTGGCGAGCAGGCGCCGTGGCCGTCTAAGCGATCAGCGGGCCTGCTTGAGCCGTCCACGCTGGCTGTCGCGATTGCGTTCGAAGACCAGTCGCAGGCCGTCGAGCGTCAGGTGACGGTCGTAGTCGGCCACGGTGCGCAGATCGGGCAGGAGCATCGGCGCAGTGTGCCCGGTAGCGACCACGGCCACGTCGTCGCCGCCGAACCCGTCGATGTCCTCGCGGATCCGCGACACCAGACCGTCGACCAGGCCTGCGAAACCGAACACGGCGCCGGCCTGCATGCATTCGACGGTGTTCTTGCCGATCACCGATCGGGGCCGGGTCAGCTCGACGCGGCGCAGCGCGGCCGACCGTGCGGCCGCGGCATCGGACGACACCTGGACGCCGGGCGCGATCGCGCCGCCGAGGAACTCCCCCTTGGCAGATACCACGTCGACACAGATGGATGACCCGAAGTCGACGACGATCGCCGCCGTGCCGTATTTGTGAAACGCCGCAAGGCAATTGACGATCCGGTCGGCGCCGACCTCTTTCGGGTTGTCGACCAGCAGCGGTATACCAGTGCGTACCCCGGGTTCGATCAGTACGTGCGGCACCGACGGCCAGTACTGGTCGAGCATCTCGCGCACCTCGTGCAGCACCGACGGTACGGTCGAAAGCCCGGCCGCACCCGTCAGGCGTTCGGAGTCGTCACCGATCAGCCCGTCGATCGTCAGTGCGAGCTCGTCGGACGTCACCTCGGTTTCGGTGCGGATCCGCCAGTGGTGGGCGACCTTTGCATGCTCACCCGATCCCGTGATCAGGCCGACCACGGTGTGTGTGTTGCGAACATCGATTGCGAGCAGCACGATTACCGCGGCGATACCAGATCGGCCGCGTCGGCCGGCACGTGCGCAGGGTCGTGACCGAGGTCAATCGGCTTGTTGTTGGCGTCGACGAACACGATGCGGGGCTTGTACTCCCGCGCCTCGGCGTCGTCCATCATCCCATAGCTGATCAGGATCACCAGGTCACCGGGGTGCACGAGATGTGCTGCAGCGCCGTTGATCCCGATCACGCCGCTGCCGCGCTCGCCGGTGATGGCGTAGGTGACCAGCCGGGCCCCGTTGTCGATGTCGACGATGGTCACCTGTTCGCCTTCCAGTAGGCCAGCGGCGTCCATCAGATCCTCGTCGATCGTCACCGATCCGACGTAGTGCAGGTCCGCCTGCGTCACCGTCGCGCGGTGGATCTTCGACGTAAGCATGGTTCGTAACATTAATTCCTCCAGGGCAATTCGTGTTCGTCGTAGGGAACATGCGGGCCGGGCCCAGACGGCGTCCCGATGTCGATGGCGATGTTGTCGAGCAGTCTGGTGGTGCCGAGACGGGCCGCGACGAGCAATCGGCCGGCGCCCAGCAGCGGGGCAGGTCCGAGCATCGGATCCCGCACCTCGAGGTAGTCGACATCAATAGCCGGCACTTCGTCGAGAACGGCGCGGGCCGCATCGACGGCGCTTGCGGCGCCCTCCCCCGCCGCGTACATGCCGGCCAGCAGCGCGGCCGACAACGCGCCCGCCTGTTCGCGTTCGACGTCGGTGAGATAGCGGTTGCGTGACGACAACGCCAGCCCGTCGGGTTCGCGCACGATGGGCACGCCGACGATCTTCGTGTCGATGTTGAGGTCTGCGACCATCTGCCGGATCAGGGCCAACTGCTGGTAGTCCTTCTCCCCGAAGAATGCGCTATCGGGCCCGACGATCTGCAGGAGCTTGAGGACGACGGTCAGCACACCCGCGAAATGCGTTGGCCGCGAGCTACCTTCGAGTTCCGCGCCCAGCGGGCCAGGATGCACCGACGTGCGTGGACCGTCGGGGTACATGTCGGCCGCTGTGGGGGTGAACGCGATCTCGACACCCTCCGCGCGCAGCAGAGCAAGATCAGCCTCGAGTGTCTTCGGGTACTTGTCGAGGTCTTCGTTCGCGCCGAACTGCAACGGGTTCACGAAGATCGACACCACGACGACCGCGCCCTGAACGCGTTTGGCGGACCGCACCAGGGCGAGGTGCCCGTCGTGCAGCGCGCCCATGGTCGGCACCAGCATCACCCGCCGCCCGGTCTGCCGCAGCGCGCGGGTGACATCGGAGACCTCGCGCGGTGACCGGTAGACGTTCAGCTCCCTGGCGGCGAACTTCGGCGGCTTGCGGACGGTCACCTCTACCCCGCCTCCTCGAGCACGGTGAACACGTCGTCGGGAGCGTGGGCTCGTTGCGCGGTACGCAACGAGTTCGCCCGATATGCCTGCGCCAGTGCGGAATCCACCTCGGCGAGCGCGTCCAGGTGATGGCCGACGGCGGCGGCGTCACCGCGGGCGACGGGGCCCGTCAATGCCGCCTGGCCACGCTGAAGCGCGTTCACCAACGATGCCCGCGCCAGCGGACCGACCACGCGCTCGGCGATGCCACCCGGATCGTCGCCGACGAGCTCCTGGCCCAGCAGCTCTTGACCACTCAGCGCGGCGCGCAGCGCCTCGACAGCGTCGAGCACAACGGTGACAACGTGATTGCTGGCATGGGCGAGCGCCGCGTGGTACAGCGTGCGGGCGTCTTCGCGGACGCGGAACGGTTCACCGCCGATCTCGAGCACCAGCGACTGCGCGATGGCGTAACCGATGTCGTCTGCGGCGGTGATACCGAAACACGTGTCGGGCAGGCGGGCGATGTCCTCGTCGGCCCCGGTGAACGTCATCGCCGGGTGGATGGCCAGCGGCATGCAACCCTTTTCGGTCAATGGGCTCAGCACCGCGACGCCGTTGGCACCGGAGGTGTGCGCAACGATGGTGCCCGGGCGCACGGAGTCGGTGGCCGCCAGACCGGACACCACCGACGCCAATTCGGCGTCGGGAACGGCGAGCAGCAGCAGTTCGGCGCGGCCGGCGACCTCGTCGACGGGCAGCACGGTGGTGTCGGGCAGACGGCGCTCGGCCCGCTGACGCGAGGCCCGCGATATCGCGCTGCACGCCACCACCACATGACCGGCCCGCTCGAGTGCCACGCCTAGCGCGGTCCCGACCCGGCCGGCCGAGACGATGCCGACCGACAGCCGGGCCGGACGCATGGGTCCGTCGTGGGGAGCCCAAAGGGACTGCTCCATTGCAGCGAGCCTCGCAGAAGGTATATTTCGTTCCGGTCCTGCGTCGCGGGTACCGGACGGTCGCATCGAGATTAGCTCAATCTTCGCGGCGCCGGCGCCGACCACCGCCGCGCGAACCGACCTCGAACCTGGCCAGCAGCTCCGCAACCGAGTAGCCGCCGCCCGAATCGGGGTCGTCGGCGCCGCGGTGACGTGGGGCGTTGCTGGTCGAGGCCGCAGCGTCCGGCTCGGGAGCCGGCGGCGCGGCCGGTGGTTCGGGTGTCGGGGGTGTGGCGAAGGTCTCCGGCGTGGACGCGTCCGGATGCCCCGGATCACCGGCATCTGCCGGCGCGTAGTGGCGTCCTCGCGGCGGCGGCGTCTCGGGCTCAGGCGCGCGGCGCCTCCCCACGTACTCGCCGAGGGAGCCGTTCTGTGCTGCAGTGGGCGTCCAGGCCGGTCGGGCAGCTTCCTCCTGAGCGGCGCGCTGAGCGGCCTCGCGCTGCTCGGCGATGGCGCGATCCTGGGCGGCACGCTGCTCGGCCAGGCGTCGCTCTTCGGCGGCGCGCTCTTCGGCGGCCCGTTGTTCTGCGGCGCGCCGTTCGGCCGCGGCCCGCTGCTCGGTGGCCCGGGCTTCGGCTGCTGCGCGCTGCTCGGCGGCGGCCCGCTCCTCGGCCGCGCGATGATCGGCGGCGCGTTGTTCAGCCGTCCATGCCAACCGGTCGTCGGCAGACGGTTCGGTGTCTGATGTCCTGCGATGAGATCCGCCGAACAACGAACTCGACGTCCATTCGTGTTCCGGCGCGTGGGGTTCGGCAGAAACATCGATGATCGGGTTCTCTTCGGTCCGATCGGTGGGGCTGTCGTCGGTATCGAGCCTGCTGCTGGTGACCCGGCCGGGACGCGCCAACCCGTGCTCGGTTTCGATGGCGGGCCGGTCGCTGAGGTCGGTGTCGAAGATGTACTCGAGGTTGGCCCGCAAAGCGGCGAGCTCGGCGCGCAGCGCGGCCACCTCGTCGGCTGCCTGCGCGCGTATCTCGCTGGCGAGCTCGCGGCGCAGTTCCGATTCGACCGTTAACTCGTACTCGCGTCGCGCGGAGATCTCGCGGTCCAGCTGCAGGTCGTAGACGAGCTTGAGGTCTCGGGCCTTGGCCGCGTCGATATCGCTCTGGCGCCGATAGATGACCGACACGAAGGCGGCGACCACCGCTGCCCACAACGCCAGGATGACCGCCAGCTTGAGCAATTCCACCCGGTTGGTGAACACTAGCGCCGAACTCGCCAAGATTGCTAAGACCAGCAACATCGTCAGCAAGACCCAGCCCGGCCGCCGACCGCTGCGCCGCGGCCGGGGCCCACGGGACAGAACGGTCATGGGGCGACTGT
This sequence comes from Mycobacterium sp. 1274761.0, assembly GCF_001668615.1. Classification (GTDB taxonomy): domain Bacteria; phylum Actinomycetota; class Actinomycetes; order Mycobacteriales; family Mycobacteriaceae; genus Mycobacterium. Next base: position 2,942 of record NZ_LZMC01000017.1, on the reverse strand, counting down.
ACCTGTCACAGGTCACTGCGCGTGTCGTGCATGACGGCGATTCGCAAGCGGCTATTGTCGTCCGGCTACTCCGTGACTCCTTCGCCGTTTTCCGGCGGCTCCTGTGGGGACTTGCAGCAATGTTGAAGCCATAGCGCGGCGATCACCAGGGCTGCCGCGCTCACCGCGGCCACCGCCGCCCCCGTCGTGTCTTCGCCTGCGACACGCAGCGATTCACGTCGCGGCATCAGGTAGATCAACACCCCGGCCCACCATCCGAGCACCAGCGCGCCGACCCACGCCGAGGCCTTCGCGATCGTCACCGACCGGGCCACCACCAGCGGATGAAGCCAACCCGGTCCGTCGCCGATCTGCCCGTCGTTGATCTTCGATCGAACGTAAAAGGCCCAGCCCCCTTCTGCGATCGCCACGGCCAACAGCGATAGGCCGGTCCACACCGTGATCGGGGGGAACCACCGGTAGAGGATCGTCACCAGCAGGTAGCCGAGGACGGCCGCGATGACCGTTGCGGCCGTGAGGTCACGCTTGCGGGTCGGGCCCATCAGGTCATCGCCAGGTCGGTGCGGCGGACGCCGTCGCGCTCGGCCGCATCGAGGTCGGCGAGCAGTTTCACGACGGGTCGGGTTTCGTGGCCCAGTGTCAGCGCCGCGTCCGGGTCGACGTCCAACCACGGGACGAGCACGAAGGCGCGCAGGTGGGCGTAGGGATGCGGCAGCGTCAGGGCCGGTTCGCGCAGCACCACCTCGGTCGGACCGTCATGACAGGTGATGAGGTCCACATCGAGGGTGCGGGGGCCCCAGTGCTGCTCGCGCACTCGGCCGGCGGCGTCTTCGAACTCGTGCGCGCGCCGCAGCCAACCGTGCGCATCAAGGCGCAGGTCATCCGCGGTCACCACCGCGTTGAGGAAGGGCCCCTGCTTGACTCCGCCCCACGCGTCGGTTTCATAGACGGGCGAGACCGCACGCACCGCGGCGCCGAGGCCGTCGACGACCGATCGCAGGTGCGCCAGCCGGTCGCCGAGGTTTGAGCCGATCGACAGCACGACAGAAGTCAATCGGTGCTCCTCACGTCCGCGAAAGTCAACGCTGGGTTCCCCGACGGGACCGCCGGGCCGTCACTGCGACGTCGGCGAACTGCTGCGGGATCGGGGCTTTGGGCTTGTGCACCACGACTTCGACGGCGTGCACCCGTTCGTCGGTCATCACGTCCTCGGCGATCTCGCCGGCGACGGTCTCGATCAGGTTGCGGGGCGGGCCCTCGATGATGGCGGCGGCGCGCTTTGCCAGTGCGCCGTAGTCGACGGTGTCGGCGAGGTCGTCGCTGGCGGCGGCAGCGGCGAGGTCTATCCACACGGTGATGTCGACGACGAAGTCCTGCCCGTCACGCCGCTCATGATCGAACACGCCATGGTTGCCGCGAACGGTCAAGCCGCGCAACTCGATTCGGTCAGTCATCGCGTCCCTGTCTCCCACCCCAGGCCTCGACGACCTTCAGCGCGTCGACCGAGGCGCGTACGTCGTGCACGCGGACTCCCCACGCACCGTGCAGGGCGGCAAGTGCGGAGATCACCGCAGTAGCGGTTTCGCGGCCGTCCGGCGGTCGCGGAAGTCCGTCGGAGCCGGCGAGAAGCGTTCCGAGGAAACGCTTTCGAGACGCTCCAATCAGAACCGGGATCCCGGTGTCGACGAGTTCGGGTAGGGCGCGCAGCAGCGCCCAATTGTGTTCGCCGGTCTTCGCGAAACCGAGCCCTGGATCGATGATGAGGTTGGCCGGATCGACGCCCGCGTTCGTGGCGGCGTCCACCGCGGCGAGCAGCTCGTCGCGCACCTCGGCCACCACATCGTCGTACGGTGGCACCTCATGCGGACGTTCTGCGCTCACCGAACGCCAATGCATCAGCACCCAGGGGACTTTCGCGTCTGCGACCACCCCGGCCATGTTCGCGTCGGCCCGCCCGCCGGACACGTCGTTGACGATCTGCGCGCCGTTCTCGAGCGCGGCCCGCGCGACGCCGGCGTGCATGGTGTCGATGCTCACGGTAAGACCGTGGCCCGCAAGCTCTTTGACAACCGGAAGCACGCGCGCCGACTCGACGGCGGGATCGACGCGGGCGGCGCCGGGGCGGGTCGACTCGCCGCCGACGTCGATGATGGCGGCGCCCTCGGCGGCAAGCGCGAGCCCATGTTCGACGGCCCGGTCGCGGTCGCGGAACAGTCCTCCGTCGGAGAAGGAGTCGTCGGTGACGTTTACGACCCCCATGACCCGCACGTTCGTTGGGCTCACTTCCGCAGGATCAGTTCCAGCGCCTCGGACCGGGATGCCTTGTCGGTCTTGAATTGTCCCCGCACCGCAGAGGTCGTGGTGACTGCTCCGGGTTTACGCACCCCGCGCATCGACATGCACAAATGCTCGCATTCGACGACCACGATCACCCCGCGAGGCTCGAGCTTGCGCATGACCGCGTCGGCGATCTGAGCGGTCAGACGTTCCTGCACCTGCGGCCGCTTGGCGTACAGGTCGACCAGCCGAGCGATCTTCGACAGTCCGGTCACCCGGCCATCCTCACCGGGGATGTAGCCGACATGGGCCACGCCGTGGAATGCCACCAGGTGGTGCTCGCAGGTGGAGTACAACGGGATCTGCTTCACCAGCACCAGTTCGTCGTGCTGTTCGTCGAATGTGGTGTCCAGCACGCTATCCGGGTCGGTGTACAGCCCGGCGAACATCTCCTTGTAAGCGCGAGCGACGCGAGCCGGTGTGGCCTCGAGGCCGTGCCGGTCGGGATCCTCACCGACGGCGATCAACAGCTCACGGATCGCTGCCTCGGCGCGGGGTTGATCGAACAGTCGCTCGGTGGTGGTCGCAGAATGGGCCACGCCGTGGAATGCCACCAGGTGGTGCTCGCAGGTGGAGTACAACGGGATCTGCTTCACCAGCACCAG
>NZ_LZMC01000016.1 GCF_001668615.1 Mycobacterium sp. 1274761.0 | reverse complement strand
CGGCCGGGCGGTAGCCGCCTTGATCGGGGTAGCCACCCTGCTCCGGGTAGCCGCCGCCGGGCGGCGGGCCGTAGCCGGCGGGTGGGCGCTGCTCGTACTGCTGCGGTGGCGGGTAGCCACCCTGCGGCTGCTCGGGATAACCGCCAGGCTGGCCGTGTTCGGGGTAGCCGCCGGGCTGTGCGTGCTCGGGGTAGCCGTGGCGCTGCTGGCCGTAGCCGGGGTCGCCCTGCGGCGGTGGCGGGGGGTAGGCGCGCTGGTCGGGCGGGTACTGCGCGCGGGGGTCCTGACCGCCGTCGCGCTCCTCGGGGCGGCCGTAGCGCTCGTCGTAGTAGTCGTCGGGCCGCCCCTGTCCCTGGCCTCGGTAACTCGGGTTGTCGCTCATCGGTTGTACTCCTTCTGCGGTGTACGCGCGGTCTCGTCGTGCTGGGGCGGCTTCGCCAGTGGTGGAGTCTGGGTTGACCACACCACGAGCGCGAAATTGTCCGGTGTGCAGGTTCGCCGACTGCTCGAATCTGACGACCACATCACCATACGTTTGCCATCCCTGATCTTGGATGTAACCCTCCAAGTGGCGGGCGAAAGTGGCCGAAGTGATGTCCGGATCAGCGCTGACCTTCTGATAGTCGGGCACGCTGAGGGTAATGAAGTATTCATTCGGGGCCAAAATCCTGCCGCCCGCCAATTCCCGCGTGCCGGCATCGGCTTCCCTGTGCAGCATGGCTTCGACTTCCTGCGGCACTATCGATCCACCGAACACCCGCGCGAAGGCGTCGCCCACGGTCGACTCAAGCTTGCGCTCGATGCGGTCAACGAGACCCATCCAATCGCCTGCCTATCGCCGTAGTTCGTGATCTTGAGCAGATGTGGGGTTACCCGCGTGTCGTGTAACCACACCTGTCACATTGCATGGTATCGGGCCTGTACACAGATGCGGGACCCACAGAACTCTGAGAATCGGCAGGATGGCATTGGCCGCCCGCCCGGCGAGATCGGTACGGTTGGGGATCGGGAGAGCTTCAGTGATAGGCTCCCCCGGTTGTTGGGGCGAGTGGCGGAATGGCAGACGCGCTGGCTTCAGGTGCCAGTGTCCTTCGGGACGTGGGGGTTCAAGTCCCCCTTCGCCCACAATTTTGAGCGGTAATGCATTAGGTCACGGACTCTTCGGGTCCGTGGCCTTTTGTTTTGTCTTCACCCCCAGAGGTGCCGGTCGGTCCCGGCGCGTCCTAAGAAGCTGACTGCGTCGCTGTCGCCAGGAATTCTTGTCGGTGGGTTGTGGCAGTATCGAATGTATGTTCGATGTCGAAGACAGGGTGACGGTGCGTCCGTGTGACCGCTTGGAGGTGTTGTTCGAGGAGTTGGCGGAGTTGTGCGACCAGCGCAACGCCATCGATGGCCGGGTTGTGGAGATCATCGCCGAGATCGACCGCGATGGGTTGTGGAGCATCACCGGGACGCGGTCGGTGGCGGCGATGGTGGCCTGGAAGCTGGGCGCCTCCACGGCCAACGCCACGACGATCGCCACCCTGGCGTAGCGCTGTGAGGAGTTCCCCCGCTGTGTGGCGGGGTTGCGCGAGGGCCGGTTGTCGCTGGATCAGGTCGGGGTGATCGCCGCGCGCGCCGGTGCAGGCTCGGATGAGCACTATGCACAGCTGGCCAGCGTGGCCACAGTCAACCAGCTGCGCACCGCGCTGAAGCTGGAACCACCGCCGCAACCCCAACCCGACCCCGACACCGCGCACGACGCCGCCGACGACGATGACGCGGACGAGGCGCCGGAGCCGGTGGTGGAGGCGGCGCGCTCGATCAGCCAGACCAGCGATGAGACCTCCACGACGTGGCGGATCACCCTGCCCACCGTGGAGGCCGCGACCTTCGACGCGGCGCTGGCCGCGCATCGGGAGGCGCTGATCGCCGAGTGGAAACACGACCACGACACCAGTGCGGAGGTCTCCCTGAATGCGCCGCCGATGCCCACCAGCGTGGATGCGTTCCTGCGGCTGATCGAAACCGGCTGGGATGTGGAGGCGGCGCGGCGCCCGCACGCCCAGCACACCACCGTGGTGGTGCATGTCGACATCAACGACCGTATCGCCGCGCTGCATCTGGGTCCGCTGCTGTCTGATGGTGATCGCCGCTATCTGAGCTGTGATGCCACCTGTGAGGTGTGGTTTGAACGCCACGGTCAACCGATCGGGGCCGGCCGGGCGACGCGGGTGATCAACCGCCGGCTGCGCCGGGCGTTGGACTACCGCTATCCCACGTGTGCGGTACCCGGCTGCGGGGCCACCCGGGGGCTGCACGCCCATCACATCCGGCACTGGGAAGACGGCGGGGCCACCGAGCTGGACAACCTGGTGCTGCTGTGTCCCTATCACCACCGGCTACACCACCGCGGGGTCATCACCATCACCGGACCCGCCGACCAGCTCGCCGTCACCGACGCCGCCGGCCAGGTGATGACCAACAGCACACTGGCCCGCCCACCCACCACACCCCCACCCGAGGTGCCGCCCTATGCCGGACCTCTCGGCGAACGCGCCGACTGGTGGTGGTACGACCCCTACCAACCCCCACCTCCCACCCCCAACTAG
>NZ_LZMC01000015.1 GCF_001668615.1 Mycobacterium sp. 1274761.0 | reverse complement strand
GGTGAGATCCAAGCCGCCTTGGCGGGGTTGGACGGGGTCAAGCAGGCGGCGGTGATCGTGCGGGAGGACCGCCCCGGTGACAAACGCCTCGTCGGTTATGTGACCGGCAGCGCTGACCCGGCCCGCATCCGGGCCCAGCTCGGCCAGCGGCTGCCGGGCTACATGGTGCCCACAGCGGTGGTGGCACTGGAGGCGTTGCCGTTGACGGTCAACGGCAAGCTCGACACCCGCGCCCTACCGGCACCCGATTACACCCAGCTCGATCGCTACCGCGCCCCCGCCAACGCGGTCGAAGAGATTCTGGCCGGCATCTACGCCCAAGTCCTCGGACTCGAGCGCGTCGGGGCAGACGACTCCTTCTTCGAACTCGGCGGGGACAGCATACTGTCGATGCAGGTGGTAACCCGTGCTCGGGCCGCGGGTCTGCTGTGTCGCCCGCGCGATGTGTTCGTCGAGCAGACGATAGCCCGGCTGGCCCGGGTAATCGAAGTTGCCGACACCGCAACGCGCATCATCGATGAGGGTGTGGGTCCCGTGCTGGCCACCCCGGCCATGTATTGGCTGCACGACGTCGAGGGCCCAATCCAGGAGTTCAACCAGACCATGGCGGTGCAGGGCCCCGATGGGGTCAGCGAGACCGATGTGGTGGCGGTGTTGCAGGCGTTGCTGGATCGGCACGCCATGTTGCGGTGCAAGGTTGAGGAGGACGGCGTCCGGCGGTGGACGCTGCAGGTCCCCGAGGCCGGCTCGGTGCAGGCACGTGAGTGCGTGTTGGCGGTCGAGGCGCTCGATGCTGAATCGGTGGTGTCGACGCGGTCGCGGTTGAACCCGGCGGCCGGAAGGATGGTGGCCGCGGTTTGGGCGAGCTCGACCGGTGAGTTGGCGTTGATCATCCACCATCTGGCTGTTGATGGGGTGTCGTGGCGAATCTTGTTGGAAGACCTCAATATTGCGTGGGCTCAGCATCACAACGGCCAGCCGATCGCGCTGCCGACGGGTGGGATGTCGTTTGCGCGATGGTCGGCAGTGCTGGCCGAGCATGCCCACACCCCCGAGGTGGTGGCCCAGGCCGCGGCTTGGCGGAAGATCACGGCCGCCCCGGCTTTACTGCCCGCGGTGCGACCGGGGATGGATACGTTCACCACCGCCGGAAACCTGTCGGTGCGGCTCGATGTCGAGACCACCCGGATGCTGTTGGGGGAGGTGCCTGCGGCGTTCCACGCTGGTGTGCAAGACATCTTGCTGATCGCATTCGGGTTAGCGGTGTCACATATGCTGGGCACTGACGACGCGCCGGTCGGCATCGATGTCGAGGGCCACGGCCGCGCCGAGGACCTGGCCGATGATGTTGATCTGACCCGCACGGTGGGCTGGTTTACCGCAAAATATCCGGTGGCCCTGAGCCTGGCCGGGTTGAGTTGGGCGCAGGTGGCCGCCGGTGAGCCCGCCCTAGGGGCGCTGGTCAAAGACGCCAAAGAACAACTGCGCGCCCTGCCCGAAGGCCTGACCTACGGCGTGCTGCGGTACTTGAACCCCGAAGTGGACCTGACCGGACCCGATCCGGTGCTCGGGTTCAATTACCTGGGCCGGCTCGGTGCGGCAGCGGGTGAAGTAGCCGAAGATGTGTGGCGTATCAGCCCGAAGGGGTTGGCGTTGAGCGGTGCGGCCGCGGCGATTCCGATGTCGTTGGCCCATACCCTGGAACTCAACGCCGCTACCGCCGGCGCCGACACGAGCCCGCAGTTACAGGCAAACTGGACCTGGGCACCCTCGGTACTGGATCACGCGCAGGTGGATCTGTTGAGCCGCTTGTGGTTTGAAGCCTTGAGAGGCATCTGTGCCCATGTGCGAGGGGGCGGCGGCGGGTTGACCCCGTCGGATATCGCTCCGGCCCGGTTAAGTCAGTCCCAGCTCGATGAACTATGCGGGCAATACCGGGTCGCTGACGTGTTGCCGCTGACCCCGTTGCAACAGGGGCTGCTGTTCCACGCCGGCGCAGCGCCGGGCGATGACGACATATATGCGATCCAGCTGGAGATCACCATCACCGGACCGCTAGACGCACCCCGGCTGCGCGACGCGGTGCGCACCGTCCTCACGCGCCATCCGCATCTAGCGGCGCGGTTCAGCACCGAGTTTGGCCAGCCGGTGCAGATCATCGAGACCGATCCCGAACTGCCCTGGCGCTTTCTTGATTTGAGTACCGGCGATATCGATATGGACTCCCATGTTCAAGGGGTGTTGGCCGCTGAGCGCGCTGCGGTCGGTGAGCTCGCCAGCGGCTCGGCCCTGCGGGTGGTGGTGATCCGCACCGGACCTGATCGGCACCGGTTGGTGTTGACCAATCACCACATCGTGATGGACGGCTGGTCGCTGCCAATTCTGTTGCAGGAGATCATTGCCAGCTATCGCCGCCAGCCGCTGCCCGCGCCCGTCCCGTATCGCCGGTTGATCAGCTGGCTGGCCGGCCGCGACCTCGACGCAGCCCGCGCAGCCTGGGCCGAAGCGTTGGCCGGATTTGACACCTCCACCCTGGTAGGTCCGGCCGGCCGGTCAGGCTCGGGGCGGCGAGGCGTGGCGTCGTTCAATCTGTCTGCAAAGAGCACGCAGGCTCTCAGCGACCTAGCCCGCTCACAACAAACGACGGTCAGCATTGTGCTGCAAGCTATTTGGGTGCAGCTTCTGGTCTCGTTGACCGGTCAGCAGGATGTAGTGTTCGGCACCGCGGTGTCGGGTCGGCCGGCCGAGATCGCCGGTGCCGAGTCGATGGTCGGGTTGTTCATCAACACCGTGCCGGTGCGCGCCACGCTGACCGCGGCGACCACCACCGCCGAGTTGCTCGGGCAGCTGCACGCCGCCCACCACGCCACGCTGGAACACCAGCATCTGGCGCTGAGCGAGATTCACCGCCTCACCGGGCACGACCAGCTGTTCGACACCTTGTTCGTCTTCGAGAATTACCCAATCGACACCGCCGCGCTCTCCAGCGACGGCGAGCTGACCATCACCGATTTCAGCACCCATGAGCACAACCATTACCCGCTGACGGTGCAAGCCGCGCCAGGGCGCGAATTATCCGTGCGCGTCGAATACGACACCGATGTCTTCGACGCCGCCAGCATCGAAGCCCTCATTAGAAAGTTCCAGCGGCTGGCGGCGGCCATCACCCGCTGATCCGAACCGGCCGCTGTCGGGGACAGCGGCGTGGAGGCAATCGGCAACCGCGCGGTGTCCACTCCATCGGTCCCGCCGCATCGTTGATACCGGCGACGTTCGCCGCTCAGGCCACCGCCACGCCCGCGGCGGTGTCGATCAGCGTTGCACACCTAGTTATGTCGAAACCGGGAAGGCAGATCGATCTTTGACAGGGACGCGCCCAGTTAAGGTTCGACGCACCACTGCCATCGATGTCCGCGTCCATCGCGATAATCACCGTGGCGATCCAGCTACGGCTACCAACTACGCCCGCGTCAATCTTGGCAAATCAGCGATGGTGTCATAACTGCGGTTATCGCGGTCTATTCGTGCATCAGTGTGAAATGGGCAATATAATCTGCTGGAGCCGAGGGGGTGAGGTTCCGTTGCAACTGGCCGCTATCTACGTACGTCCGGTATGCGGTTATGAGCGCCACCGGGCGCAAGTGAGCAAGCGCTATCCGGGTTGCTGCGGTCGGCAGTCAGCGGGCAATAGCGGCCCCGATGAACCGGCGCGCGACACTGCCCTCAACAGAGCGGCCGAAGGCGACGAGCTTCGACTGCGGTGTGCGGCACCGCGCTTCTTTAGCAGCTCTTCACCAGTGTTCCCGGAACCGTGGCGAAGGTGTAAGAGCGGAGGCATCGATGCCCGTTGAGATCCCCTTCATCCGCCCCAGCTTCCCCAAGCCAGCCGAACTCGCAGATGAGTTCGAGCAGATCGTCCGTGCCAACTGGTACACGAATTTCGGTCCGAAGGAGCGACAATTCGGGCTCGCCATCAGCGAATATCTCGGATCCGACCTGCACGTGGCTACTTTCGCGAACGCCACGCTGGCGCTCATCGCAGCACTTAAAGCCAGCATCGGTCCGGGTAGGCGTGACCGCTACATACTGATGCCATCGTTCACTTTCGTCGCTGTCGCCCAAGCTGCTATTTGGGCTGGATACAGGCCGTGGTTCATCGATATCGACCCCGAAACGTGGCAACCCAGCACGTCCGCGGCCGAGTCCATCCTGGAGTGCTTCCGTGACGAAGTCGCGGGAATCGTGCTTGCCAACGTGTTCGGCGTGGGCAACACCCAAATCAGAAACTGGGAGCACCTGGCGGATAAGTGGCGCCTGCCGTTGGTCATCGACTCAGCGGCTGGCTTCGGCTCGGCGTACCCGGATGGTGAGCGCCTCGGACGACGCGGCAGGTGCGAAGTCTTCTCATTCCATGCGACTAAGCCCTTCGCCATCGGCGAGGGCGGCGCTATGGTCTCACGCGACCCACGACTCATCGAACAGGCGCAAGGCCTCGCAGATTTCGGCTTCACAGGGGCGAGGTCATGTACGCAAGTGGGGATCAACGGGAAGATGCAGGAGATTTGCGCTGCCATCGGCCTGCGCCAGCTCACCGGGTTCGACGACCGCCTGAAGAGTCGTCGAAACGTCTTTGAATGTTATCGCCGTGAATTGGCAGGCTTGGATGTGCGGTTTCAACCCAACGCCGATGTGTCTTCGGTGTGCTTCGCAAGTGTGTGCTGCACGTCTGCCAACCAAAAAAGGGCAGTGCTTGCAGCCTTACGTAGAGACTCGATTTGTGCGCACGATTACTACAACCCGCCGCAACATATGCAGCCGATCTTTTCCGCGGATCGCCACCTCGTCAAGTCGGCTGAGTTGGCGATCACAGAAGATATCTGCTCGCGGATAGTGTCGCTGCCGGTCCACGACTACATGGCCCCCCAAGACGTGGCACGCGTCGTTTCCGCTTTCCGCGAGGGGGCCCTCAATGCTTAAGACAAGCGGCATCGGCCACCTGTTGGCATCCCTTATCGAGGGATGTCATTCATCCCTGCCCGAGCAAAAGGGACTGAAGGACGATCATTCGCCACCAAGGGCTAGGTCCATCCCATGAAATTTGTGCTGGCAAGCTATGGAAGTCGCGGAGACGCCGAGCCCTGCGTTGCCCTGGGCTGCGAGTTGTTGCGCCGAGGCCACGACGTGCACGTGGCAGTGGCGCCTGACATGGTTGGGTTCGTCGAGTCGGCGGGGCTCGCGGCGGTCGGTTACGGGCCGGACGCTCGTAAATGGCTGGACGCGTTCCGCGCCTTCCTGACGCAACTAACACGCGCCCCATGGCGGGTCAAGGATCTGAGCAAATTATGGCGCGAGAATCGGGCGCTGTTAAGCCAGTACCTCGACGACACCAACACGACCCTGATACGGCTAGCTGAAGACGCCGATCTGCTGCTGACCGGCGTGCTTGGAGAGGATGCGGCCGCTAACGTCGCGGAGTATTACAACGTCCCCCTCGCGACGCTGCACTTCCTCCCATTTCGGGCCCACGGCCAGCTCAGTCCCCTGCTGCCGGGAACATTGCAGCGCAAGGCGATGATTCTCAGCCAATGGCTGCAGTGGCGCATGCTGTTGAAGAAGGCGGAGGACAGGCAACGCGGTGAACTCGGCCTACCGAGGGCAAAATCCCCCTCGCCGCGCCGAATCACGGAACGTGGCTCGCTGGAGATACAGGCCTACGACGAAATGTGGTTTCCCGAAGTGGCGGCCGAGTGGGCGCATATCGGCTATAACCGGCCCTTTGTCGGTGCGCTGACGGTGGAGTTGCCGACACACGCAGATGACGAGGTCGCTTCGTGGATTGCCGAAGGTACACCGCCGATTTTCTTCGGCTTCGGCAGTCAACCGGTCGAATCTGGCGCCGCTACGATCGCCATGATCGGCGCTGCGTGCGAGGAGCTAGGTGAGCGGGCGTTGGTTTGTTCTGGTTGGAGTGATCTGAGCAATATTCCTCATTTCGACCACGTCAAGGTAGTAGATGCTGTGAGTTATGCGGCTATTTTTCCGTCGTGTCGTGCGGTCGTACATCACGGTGGCATCGGTAGTACGGCCGCTGGACTGCGCGCCGGCGTGCCGACATTGATTCTCTCGATGATGCAAGACCAGGCAGCCCTTGGAGCCGTGGTTAAACGACTAGGAGTGGGCACCACTAGACGCTTCTCGAGCAGTAACCGAGAATCGCTCGTCGCAGACCTACGCACTATCCTTACGCCGCAATACGCCGCCCAGGCCCGTGAAGTCGCCACCCGAATGACCAAACCGGCAGAGAGCGTTGCGTGCGCCGCTAGTCTCCTGGAGGATTTTGCGCGCTTCAAAAGTGTTGGCTGATCAGCAAACGCTGAACATGGGAAAATCGTGAGGAATAAACCTGCAGCCAACCCCTTCCTCGAGCCAGCTGTCCGAGATTGTAATTCGCGGTGCGACGTCAATCATCTGCTACTCAAACCACGATCGTCTTGTGTTGATGGATACGTAGTTGTGAGCGGTTCACAGCCTCAACACAATACCGTTCACCTCATACGCGATTTTGGCGGCCATGCGTCGCCGTCAATCTCAGACCTATCGGATGACCTGCTTAAACCATCGTCGTGAGTGCAGACGCGTTTGCGGTGATGTCGTCGAGTATTTCATACCGCGTGAGTGCCGCCTGGACCGGGAAACAAGACTTGGGAGCTGGCAGCAGCGCTCTTCTTTGAGGTTGGCGGCCCCACGTCGACAGGACGTACACTTTCAGAGACTTCTGGCTTTGGCGGGAGTCGGTTTGTCATAACCGCTACTCGGGGGATTCTGCGCTGAGCGCTCAAAATGCAGCGCGAATCGTGTGTGATACGTTCGCCTCGAATGTGGGGTCAAAAAGGTTGTCCTAGAGGAGAAACGGTTGTTTGACGTCAAGAGCACGTTTGAGGTCCCGAGGGTCGAACGTCCGAGCCGCCGAGAATTAGAGGAGCGCTTCATCATCCCGCAGCGCCCTGTAATCGTCTCCGGCGCCATGGAGGGCTGGCCCGCACTGGAGCAGTGGACCAACGACTACCTCTCGGAGAAAGTCGGCGCCCGCACCGTCCACCTCTCGAAGGTCACAGGCGCCGGTACCCACACCCCCGATCCGAAGGATGGTGCCACCGACACCGCTTCGGACATAAGGTTCGCTGAATTCATCGAGATGGTCGGGACCGGTGCCATCTCCGACGGACAGCTCTACGCCGTCCAGCTTCCCATCAAAAGCGCCCTCCCCGAGCTGTGGCCGGATGTCCGTTTTCCCGCGTTTGTCGACGAAGACAAATACACAGCCGTCAATTTCTGGTTCGGCCCGGGCAATAATCTCACTCCGCTGCATTACGACTACGCAGACAACTTTCTCACCCAGATTTGCGGCCGTAAGCAGATAATCCTGTGCCCACCGCGGGAGATCGCCCGCGTATACCCCTTTCCCTTCAGTTACATCGGTAATAACATCTCGCAGATCAACGTCGCTCAGCCGGATCTGAGCAAGTTCCCCGAGTGGGCACGCGCCGACCGCGCTCTCCTTGAGCTCCGCCCGGGCGACATGCTATTCATCCCCCGCTTCTGGTGGCATGCCGTGTTCGGTATCGAACCGAATTTGTCGATCAACTACTGGTGGCACTCCAGCTACGCCAGCTTCTTCCATCACCCGCGCCAGACGGCCCGTCGCCTGGGAAGCTATGCGCGAAGCCTTCGCGGTGCAGCAAGCCTTGTGGTGCAGAAAGTCGCCACCGGCGTTGGACGCCGACCCTCCGCCATACCCCAAAGCGCCTAGGGACCGGAAGGCAGTGCGTCACCGGGCAGCCGCGTTCACCGACAACGCTGCCGGCTCATGAGCTCGGGCACGGCGGGGCAGCGCATTCGATGAAGGTCTTGCTAGCCGTCAGCATCAGTCCGTCGGCTTTTGCTACTCGGATCACGTGCCGACGTTTCTCCCTTGGGAGAGTGTCTTACTAACCTGCCCCAGATGTTTGCCAGCGGAGCAGCTTGCCGGTCAGCCATCGAGCGTCATGTTGCATCGTTTGAGACTGGTAATCCGCTGGAGCTCTCACGCCGGATATTAGAATTAGTTTTGCCGCGTGGGCCGTGGGCTTGTATACGACTCGGCAGAGCTCTGCAAGAATCAAGCGGTAAGGTGGACGATTCAGGCTCGCATTAGCGGGCACGACCGCAGCCTCTCGCCCTAAGTATCAAATCGGATCACAACACTCGAAAGGCTAGTAATGTGACCGGCCTGACCGAATCTCATCCATTACTTAGCTGCAGCCGTGGAGTTGATATCCTCACTTATGCGTAACGCACTTGTAGTGGGGGGAGCCGGATTCATCGGCACGGCGCTGTGCGAGCGCTTGCTGCACGACGACTATAAGGTGCTTTGCGTCGACAATCTCTGCACTGGTAGCTCGTCCAATGTAGAGCACTTGTCCCAACTTGACGGATTCAATTTCGTACAGGGCGACGCTACGGATCATATGACGATACTCGGCCCACTTGATGTGGTAGTTCACCTCGCCAGCCCGGCGTCTCCGCGGGATTACGCACGTCTTTCAATCGAAACGCTTAAGGCTGGCTCTATCGGAACGCTCAATTGCCTGGAGGTGGCGCACGAAAAAGACGCTCGCTTTGTATTAGCGTCCACATCTGAAGTTTATGGCGACCCAAAAGTTCACCCACAGCCAGAGAGTTATTGGGGCAATGTCAACCCTATCGGACCGCGCAGCATGTATGACGAGGCAAAGCGGTTTGCGGAAGCCCTCACGACAAGTTATCGCGACCGGCTCGCCGTTAGAACCGGTATCGCTCGCATCTTCAATTGCTATGGCCCGCGGATGCGGCCGAATGATGGCCGTGCTATTCCCAATTTCATTTGGCAGGCGCTGCATGGCGAACCATTAACAGTAGCTGGTGATGGCAGCCAGACTAGATCTGTTTGCTTTGTCAACGACCTGGTGGAAGGCCTAGTGCGGCTTATCGATTCTAATTGTGCCGGCCCAGTTAACCTCGGCAATCCCGAAGAAATCTCCGTTCTGGACTTGGCGAAACGCGTAGCAGTAACGGTGGGCTCCTACCCAGAGATCGCGTTCATTCCGAGACCGCCCGACGATCCAGGGATGCGTTGTCCAGACATTTCTCTGGCACGCGACATTCTGGGTTGGGAACCGGTGACTAGGTTGGACGACGGCTTGGGTCTAACGGTTAGGTGGTTCCGGGACCAACTAGAGACAGGCATACCGTTCTCACAAACAGACCGATGACTGGCAACCCTTTAAGTATGCTCAGGTAACCATCAGGGTATCCATAGGGAAGTGCACAGTCCGGGGGGAAGATGTGAGTGCGCGCATCGCTGTGATTGGGGCTGGTTACGTCGGGCTCACTTCGGGAGCTTGCCTGGCTACGCTCGGACATCTTGTCTCGTGCGTCGAAGTGGACTCATCCAAGCTACAGCGGCTGAGACACGGTCACGTCGATATAGTCGAGCCAGGACTTGCGGAGCTTGTTCGCCAAGGCCTTGCTTCAGGACACCTTACTTTTGTGAATGTTGATGCTGCTCCAGCAGTCGTCGCGGAAGCTGAAGTTGTCTTCCTTTGTCTGCCCACACCCATGGGGGTAGGCGGTCGAGTGGACTTGACGTTCTTCGACGACGCCGTGCTTGACATTCGCGACGCGCTTTCCGAGGATTGCGTCCTTGTCATCAAGTCAACTGTGCCCGTGGGGACAGCGGCGCACGTCACCGCGCTTCTCAATCGGCCCCAGATTAGCGTGGTCTCGAATCCGGAATTCCTGCGCGAAGGATACTCAGTCTTCGATTTTCTTAATCCGGACCGCATCGTAATCGGTTCCGATCGAGCGGCACCAGCCCAGAAGATTGCTTCACTATACGACGCGCTTGCCGCGCCCACAGTTTTCATGGATTCGCGAAGCGCAGAAATGGTGAAGTACGCGTCGAACACTTTTCTTGCTGCGAAATTGTCGTACATCAATGAGGTCGCGGAGTTATGTGAACTTCTTGGCGCGGACATCGCATCGGTGACCGAGGGTATGGGATATGACCCTCGGATTGGTAAATCATATCTGCAGCCAGGGCCTGGATGGGGCGGCTCTTGCTTGCCCAAAGATACCGCCGCGATGCTGTACACCGCGAAGCATATCGGACTAGAACTGCCACTTCTCCGAGCAATCGCTGGCAGCAACGAAGGACAGAAATTGCGTATCGTCGATCGAGTCCGGGCCGCGGCAGGAGGGTCGTTGGACGGCAAGCGGATCGCTCTACTGGGCCTAGCTTTCAAGGCCGGCACGAACGACCTCCGTCATTCGCCTGCACTCGACGTTGCTGCCCAATTAGCTTGCCAGGGATGCGAATTGGCGGCTTACGACCCAGTCCTGCCGCAGAACGTTCCCGGCGTTACCGACAACATTGCAGTTGTTACGGATGCATATCAAGCCGTGGAGGACGCGGATGTAGTCGTCCTACTTACTGAATGGCCGATGTTTCGCTCACTTGATTGGGAACGTGTGGCGCAGTTGATGGCCGGCAAAACCGTTATAGATACGAGAAACATTCTTGACGCCAAAACGCTCGCCGAGGTGGGCATTACGTCTCGCGGCATCGGTAACGGGAATGCCCCGTACTTATCCGAAGTCCATGAGGCCGATCCGAAGATGAACGACCGTTCGAAGAAGCGAAGTAATGATCGTCGTCGCAGGATTTCCACCCTGTTTGAAAAGTGAAGGTTTAGCGGTGTAATGAAGTTTGCGCTGGCGAGCTACGGAAGTCGCGGGGACATTGAACCTGGCGCCGCCGTCGCCCGTGAGTTGCTACGGAGGGGACACGAAGTGTCCATGGCCGTCCCGCCTGACTCGCTTGGCTTCATCAAGTCGGCTGGGCTTTCGGCACTCGGCTACGGCGTGGATGCGCAGGCGTGGCTTGACCTATGGATGCCACCACAAAGTGGTTCCAGGAAATTCCCGAATCCAACCCACCTTTGGCACGAACTATGGAAAATTCTGGCGCCGTGCTGGGAAGGTATAAGTACGACGTTGACGTCGTTGGCGAACGGCGCCGACTTACTGTTTACCGGCCCAGTCTTTGAGCAACCCGCTGCCAACGTTGCGGAGTACTACGACATCCCATTTGCCACATATCATTACACCCCAATACGTCCCAACGGCCAGGCACGAACTTCCTTGCCGCCACGGTTGAACCGTCTCGCGATGACCCTGAACGACTGGCTACTTTGGCGCGTCTTGAAGCGCCTTGAAGACGAGCAGCGGCGTGATTTAGGCCTCCAAAAGGTGAGATGCTCGTCGTCGCGTCGCATCGCGGCGCGTGGATCACTTGAGATACAGGCCTACGACGAAGTTTGCTTTCCCGGGCTGGCAATCGAATGGTCAAAATTCAAAGACCAGCGGCCGTTTGTCGGCGCGCTCACGATGGAGTTGGCTACAGATGCCGACGAGGAGGTTGCGTCGTGGATCGCAGAGGGAACACCACCCATTTTCTTTGGCTTCGGCAGCATGCCGGTCGCCTCCGCTGCCGATACATTCGCTTTAATCGCCTCAACCTGTAAGCAGCTGGGCGTGCGTGCGTTGATTTCTTCGGGCTGGAGCGACTTCAGCCGCGCGCCTCGGGTCGACGGCGTCAAGCTGGTATCCGCGGTCAACCATGCTGACATCTTCCCGAAATGCCGCGCGGTCGTGCACCACGGTGGCTCCGGGACCACGGCCACGGGCCTCCGGGCAGGGGTGCCGACGCTCGTCCTTTGGAAGGCTTTTGATCAGCCGATCTGGGGAGCTCAAGTAAAACGACTGCAAGTCGGTACCGCGCGGCCGTTTGCGAGAACCACCAGCGAATCGCTGGTTGCGGACTTGCGCACGATCATCGCCCCTCAATATGTCAGTCGCGCCCGCGAGATCGCGACCCGCATGACGCCTCCAGCCGTCAGCGTTGCGACCGCCGCCGACCTACTGGAGAAAGCTGCGCGCCATAGGATGAGCTGCTAGGGAGCGAGCGCCATCGACAAATTCCACCGGTCAGCCTTCGGGAGGAGATAGATTCCACTCCGAGGTCGGTGGCATGGGCTCATATCGAGAGAAATGACGTGCCGCAGGCGGGCCATTCGTCATGTCCAAGATGGTCGTGCAGTACTCGGGCCGGTACCCGACGATGCCGACGACTGTATTCGTCACCGTGCCAGCTGGACTGGAGGGCACTCGTGGTTGGCTGAGAATGTTACCCAATTCCGCCCGAATACGGCGAGGCTAGCAACTGGCAGAATAATTGTGGGGCGCGAACTGGGCGCGAAAGGTACCTAGGCTTAATGCGGCCGGAGTTCAACGCCCTCGCCGTCTGCACCGCGAACCGCTAATACTACGAAGACGACGGATGGGTGCGCTGCACCGTCCTCGGCTACGACGTCTCAGCGCGTGTCTTCGACCGGGCCCCACGCGGGAGATCGTCTGATCCTAGGCAAATAAGGTGAATACCTCGTCACTGCGACAGACGTGAACCCCCAAACCCATGTCCCATACCGACACTGCCTCACCGGTCAGGGGAGGTCTGTTGTCTTCAGCCTGGTTTAGTCATGCGGTACATGCGGTAGGACACCACATCGTCGATCACGATCTGCGAGACCGACGTGTCCCGTCCCGGCACCCCTCGCCGACCCCACCGCCGGATCATACGAGGCAACATTTCATCAGCGGCCAGCTCCCACCGCCCCGAGTTCAACTCCATCCCCGCAAGCACCTCAGCGTTGATTTCTCGACACGACACCACCGAGAATCGGGACCGCAGCTCGTCATCCCACAGCGTGCATTCGAATCTGCGACGCACATCCGCGTACAGGAAAACCCCACCAGGCACTAGCACTCGCCGGACCTCATAGAGGAATCGTCCCAGATTGGGGTAGCAGTGGGACGACTCGATATTGATCACCACGTCGAACGATTCGTCGGCGAACGGCAAATCCATGGCGTCGCCCTGAACGAACTCCAATCCGTCGACATGATGGCGGCGCCGGCAGAACTCAATGCCTCCGTGGCTAATATCCAACCCGATATATCGGTGCGGGTGGTAGGTGCGAGTCAAATACGACGCGCCGCCGCCGCGGCCACAGCCAACTTCTAGCACCTGCTTACCGGTGAGGTCGGTGCCATCGACGACGGCGTGATACAACTGGATCGCATACCGATCCAGCTCATCCCCGTCGGATAGCGGGATTTCCATCGGCGGGTCTTCCTCGTAGCACCAATTCATAAACAGCACATCGTCATCGACGCTGCGGTGCAGCCACGTATAGAACCAGTTATTGACGACCTGGCCGACTTTCCGGCCGACCGGGGTGACCCAGAGCCGATCGGCGAGCGGTGGTGAATTCACAGTGCCTCCCTCCCGCTGGACACCCAAGCACTCTAACCACAACCGCAACGCCAGGTACGGCAAATTCAGATCAGTTTGCTTACGAGGAATCCAAGCATTCATGGAACCGTGGCGGACGCCGGCGAGCCGAAGCACCAGCCAACGCGAGATGCTCTTGTTCAGTTCGGAGCACTCGAGGCCACCGCCGCACCCGATTGATCGACCGTTTCTTCACCGGTCCGGCGTAATCGCCCTCAGTGGCGCTAGCTACCGGATCTGACACACCGCGATCGAGTCCTGCGCTCCGTGTAAGCCGATCGTCTGGCCGATGCGACCCGCGAATCTGCTCACTTTCGATGGGCTGTTAGAAGCGGCCGAAGCCGACAACGCCACAAGTCGCTGAATGAATCATGAGTTCCTCAGGACGCCGGCGCAGCTTCCATCACCGATCTTGGATCGCATCTCCCCGAGATCCTTCGAACTGACGTGGGAGTCTGCGCCACCCAGCGCAGAAAACGCCAGCAGCGCCCAATTCGTATCGCGCAATGCCGAATCCGCCGCGTACCGTCCGCCGCACACATCGTGAAGAAGGAAATACCGACCGAATTTACTGTGGGGCTGGCGGCTAACGCAGCTTTCTGCAATTGCTGTAGCGTAGTCCGCTATGACGGTCGGCAATGAAGCGCAACGTCGTGGATGGTAGGGCATTGGAACGTCGCGACCCCATGCCGTCCGAAACGGCGACGCAAAGTGATCCGACCGGTTTTCTGCAGACCTCTCTGTCGCGTCGCCACTTCATAGCCGCAATCGTCGTTATCAGCGGCATGGGTCTGGTGGCGGCGATGGACGGCACCATAGCGGTTTTCGCGCTACCCAAGATCCAGAACGAGCTGGGCCTCTCCGATGCCGCGCGAGGGTGGGTGATCACGGCTTACGTACTGACCTTCGGGGGCGTGATGCTGCTGGGGGGCCGGCTCGGCGATACCTTCGGACGTAAACGTACTTTTATCGTCGCGGCGGCGCTGTTCACGATTGCCTCAGCGGTGTGCGGGATCGCGTGGAATTCGGCCAGCCTGCTCTCAGGCCGGCTACTGCAGGGCATCGCGGCGGGAATTCTTTCACCGACGTGTTTGGCACTGGTAGCGACAACATTCCCGAAAGGCCCCGGACGCAACGCAGCAACTGCGATTTTTGGTGCGATGGGCGGGATTAGCTCCGTGTTGGCCCTGACTTTGGGCGGGGCACTCACAGATGTGTCATGGCGGATCGTCTTCATAATGAACGTGCCGCTTGGGTTGATGGTCATCTGGCTGGCGCACACCGCACTCCGGGAGACCCGGACGGAGCGAATGAAGCTCGATGCCACGGGCGCCGTGTTGACCATATTGATTTGTGTAGCGGTGGTTTTCGGCATATCGATAGGTCCGCAGGAGGGTTGGCTGTCGGCAACGACGCTCGGGTCAGGCGCGCTCGCACTCGGCGCATTCGTCGCGTTCGCGGTAGTCGAGCGGCGCGCAGAAAACCCAATCGTTCCGTTCGACTTGTTTGTGGACCGCAATCGACTTGCTACCTTCGCGACCATTTTCTTAGCTGGCGGGGTCCTGTTCAGCCTCATCGTCCTCGTTGCCCTCTATGTACAGCAAATTCTGAACTACAGCACTCTGCACGCCGGCCTTGGATTTATTCCGTTCGTCATTGCCGTTGGTGTCGGGATGGGCGCCGCGTCGCGCCTGGTGATGCGGTTCCCACCGCGGGTGGTGGTAATTGCTGGTTGCCTCCTTGTAGTGGTCGCGGTGCTAGTAAGCAGCATGACACTGCACATGGGCGTGCCGTATTTCCCGAATCTGGTGCTGCCACTCGTCGTCGGCGCCGTTGGTATCGGCCTGGCGAACGTGCCGCTCATGCTCTCGGCCATCGCGAGCGTCGGGGATGACCGTATCGGGCCCACATCGGCAATTGCGCTGATGCTGTCGACACTCGGGGGACCGGTAGTGCTGGCCGCAATCCAGGCGGTGATCACCTCGCGCAATCTCTCTTTGGGCGGAATGACCGGCCCTGCAAAGTTGATGAGCGCCGCTCAGTTGCATGCGCTGGACCAAAGCATCACCTATGGCTTGCTGTGGTTGGCTGGGCTTTGCGTACTCGTCGCTGGAATTGCCTTGTGTATCCGCTACACCGCGCAGCAGGTGGCGCACGCACAGGAGGTTAAAAAGGCCATCGACGCCGGAGAACTGTAGCAGTACACGCGCACATTACGGTTTCCCGTTGAGGCATAGTTGGGATCGGAGACTAGTTATTCGATCGTGCCTTTCAGGCCGAAGTCAGCCAGCGTGCGCGCAGCCACATTACGCAAAGCGGCCTTTGTATTCTCGGCTCCGGGCTGGTAAGCGTCGACACTGATGATGAAGCTGCCGGGGACACGCAGGGACTGCAAAATCAGTTGACCACCGGTTCGCTCGAGCCACTGTCGCGATTCGTGTTGGGCAATCACCCGTGCGGTGACGCGCTCGGCATCCGTACCGTCGAGGCGGCTCACTATCGAGCCGACGTCGCCGAGATTAGAACAGAACACCGGGTGATCTTGGTCGCCGACTATTGCATCGTCCATCCGCTTCAACGCCCGCTTCGGCGTGAAGGGGAGAAGCCAAGCGAGCTGCAATGACTCGTCCTGCGTCTCTCGCACGGCTTTCAACGCCTGTCTTATCGCCGCGCGGATGTCACGCAGATCCGTCGTTATACCTGTCGGGTCGACGGTCACGCGTGCAATCAACATTGCATTCGCACGCGTATCGCCCTCGACACGGTCGCTCACCGGGAGTTGCAAGGTGACGGCTCCGTCACCCGCGCGTCGCCGCCCCAGGTGGGCCGCAAGTTTCGCTGCGAACCCGGCAGTCATGATGTTACTCGTTCCGCCGAGAGCGTTCGCACGTCCGTCCCATTCATTTAGGGCAACGCGAATTGTGATGCCGGGCACGACGATAGCTTCATCGCTGGTGCCTTCATCGAGCACGGCAGGCGGTGGTGATGGTGGTTGCGCAGTATCGCGCCGGCGGTCGCGGGTCAGTCTTGCCGCCAAACGAAGCGCCCGGGCGACCTCCGGTGCGTCCCGCACGGCTAGTCGGGTGTCCTGTGCCATCGCGCGTAGTCGACCCCGCGAACCTGGCGGTGGGTATTGAAGCTCCCGCGTGTTGCCCAGGACCGCATCAACTAACGCCACGACAAGTCCAAGGCCGTCGATCAAGTAATGGGAAACCACGAGGCTGACCACGGTCGAGCCATCTTCCAGCGGAAGGACACCGAGATGCCAACCGGGGCCCCGCTCTGGGTCGATAGTCAGTTGTGAGCGTTCATCAGTCCAGTCGCCAAGTTCAGCAGGTGGACGGGCGCACTCCTCGATGTCGAATGTCGAAGGCCCCCGATCTAATACCCACCGATGCCACCCGAACGGCAGCGGCGAACGCTCGATGCGCCGCCCCAACAGCCCGTAACCAAGGTTGCGGTGAAATCGGCTCACGCCGTCGAAATCGATAGGGTGTTCATAGACCCACACGGCCTGGATGACTAGATTGCGTCCGATCGCGTGATGCTGGGCGAACAAGCCGTTGTCCATGAGCGATAGCCGATTGTCCGGCCTCCCATGGCTTTCGAGGGACGGCCTTCTCGAAGAATTGCGGAGTGGCATGATCAACCTCCAACGCCGCGCATCAATGGCCCACCTGAGATATGTACGCCCCATGCGGAAGGACGACAGAGCAAGGACGGAGCCAGCTTGGGTGATTCCGTACCAATTTCATCGTGTAAGAGTACCGATCGCTGTGACGATCCAAGGACGGACGGTGCGTCGTTATGATCACACCGCTACGCGTCGATGAGCAAAAGCAATGCTGTGCAGAAACACCTCACGGTATCGCGGTCCTAGCCTGCGCGAAAACCTGCGTTGGTCATCGGACGTACGATGTTTATCAACAGATAGACCCCATGCGAGCGAACTTCTCGAGAAGGTCGGCGGCAATCGCGACGCTTTCGGCGGGATTCGACATCTGCGGCGCAATCTGCTCTGCCCGCGACAAGTACCGCGGAGCCAGGATGGTGCGCAGGTCCGCCACCAGCGAATCCGGCGTGCTAGTCGAAAAGCGCCGCGCTGAACCAACTTTGAGACGCTTGACCCGAACTCCCCAAAGAGTCTGATCGAGGTCCGTCGACAGTATCAACTGCGGGATACCGGCACGCAGAGCCATTGCCGTCGTCCCTGCACCCCCATGGTGGACGACCGCGCGGCAGGCGGGGAAGGCGGCCGCGAAATTCGTCGTGCTGACCACTTTGACGTCGTCCAAATGCGCTACTTGGGAGTGGTCAATTCCAGCTGCGCAAACCAGCGCCCGCTCGCCCAACTGCGTGCATGCCGCGGTAATCATTGCGAGCGTGTCGACAGCAGATCCCACCGGGACGCTGCCAAACCCGAAAAAAATCGGCGGCTGTCCCGCGGCGATCCAAGACGCGACTTCTCGATCGGTATCCGTCGGCAGGTTCATCGTCAGTGCGCCGACAAAGGGCCGTTGGCCACTTAACGACGCCCACTCATCTGCCAGTCCAGGAAAGCAAACCTCTTCATAGGCCTGGATTTCCAGCGATCCACGTTCGGTGATTTGTCGCGCAGGAGGCAGCGTTGCCTTGGGGAGTCCCAGTTCGCTCCGCTGCGCGTCCACCACAGTCTTTGTTCCGCGCCAAATCAGTCTTTCGTGCGCCCGCATGGCAGAGCGACACAATCGCGCCGACAGGAAGGGAAGGAGCTGGCCATTGGGTCGTATTGGGAAGTAATGCAGCGAGGCGAACGGAATGTCGTGATACTCCGCAACGTTGGCAGCGACCTCCTCGAAAACAAGGCCGGTGAATAGCAGGTCGGCACCCTTTGCAAGCGACGCCAGCGTCCTGCTCATCTCTCCCCATGCTTGGGCTCGGGGTTCCCATGCTTCCCGGGACAATCTGCTTACTTCGCGGACTCGCCAGAAGCTTCGAAAGAACATCCTGTAGAAGGCCCAGTGCGCATCCAGCATCGCTTTCGGATCCGGACCGTAGGGGGTCGCGTCGAGTCCTGTCGACTCGACGAACGCAACCAAGTCCGGAGGGACGGCGAGGAGCACTTCGTGCCCGCGGTGCAGCAGTTCACGGCCGACCGCGGCGCAGGGCTCCACATCACCGCGAGTCCCATAGCACGCCACGACAATCTTCATCGCGAGTCATAGCCTTTCGGTTTTGCGGAGCCCTTCATTGTTTGTTGGGTAGGCCCAACGCGCCTACGCAATTTGAACCAACGTACTCGCCGGCCTAACGGCGTGGATCGGCTCATCGGACTTATCTGACGAGACGACCCAAGCTTCAGCGCTTGTTGCTCTGGCCGACAGGTTCGAGCCGCGCTTCTTTCTCCAGAAGATCAGCGGCGGCCGCGACGCTCTCCGCGGGCTTGGTCATCCGGGTGGCGATTTCGCGAGCCCGGTTGACGTATTGCGGAGCGAGGATGGTGCGGAGGTCCGAGACTAGCGATTCGCGGCTGACTTGTGGAAAGGGCCGGGCTGTCCCGACTTTCAAGCGTTTAACCTGAACCCCCCAGCCCGCCTGCTCGGGCCATGTCGAAAGGATCAGCGTGGGTACTCCGGCGCGCAGGCCGGCGGCGGTAGTGCCCGAGCCGCCGTGGTGGACCACTGCGCGACACGTAGGAAAAATCGCCGCATGATTCATCGCGGGTACGACTTTGACGTTGTCCGATTGAGGTGTCTCGCTGAAATTACTCCAGCCGGAGCAAACCAAGGCCCGCTCGCCGAGTTGCTCGCAACTCTCTGTGATCATCGCGAGAACGTTGGCAGGAGACTCGACCAGTTCGACTGGGATGCTGCCAAAGCCGAAGTAAATCGGTGGTGTTCCCGCTGCAACCCATGACGCAATCTCTTCATCGGCCTCTGTCAGCAACTCCATCGTCAGCGTGCCGACAAACGGGCGCCTGCCATCAAACCGTGCCCATTCGGCTGCAAGTCCGGGGAACCACACTTCGTCGTAGGCCTGTATCTCCAGCGATCCACGGTCCACGATCCTGCGTGGCGAGGGACCTGTTGCCTTCGGTAACCCCAGTTCATGGCGTTGCCTGTCCTCGGCCTTCTTGTACAGCACGCGCCATTGCATCCACTCCCCGAACCTCGTTACTGAGCGTTGCAACGGCGCCGGCAGAAAGGGAGTGGCCTGGCCGTTGGCGCGCATCGGAACGAAGTGCAGGGTCGCTAGTGGGATGTCGTGATATTCCGCGACGTTCGCAGCGGCATCCTCCCCGAGGGGGCCGGTAAGCAGCAGGTCGGCGTCGTCCGCTAGCCGCAGAAGCGTTGTGTTGGTTTCGTCGAGGTATTGGCTCAACAATGCCCGATTTTCGCGCCACAATCTGATCAGTTCTCTGAGTTTCCAGGCTCGAGAGAGCCGCGTCAGAAAAGTGCGGTGCAAGTCCTGCCACGTACGCGCATTCGGGCCGTAGCCGACCGCGGCAAGCCCAGCCGACTCGACGAACCCAACCATGTCAGGCGCGACTGCCAGGCGAACCTCATGCCCGCGACGTACCAACTCACGCCCGACAGCGACGCAGGGCTCGACATCGCCACGACTTCCATAGCTGGCGAGCACGAATTTCATGGGGGAATCCTAGTTAATGAGTCGATTCATTTTGCAGGCGACGTCCTTCGACGGGCCGTCGTCTGTTCTTGGATCTGCCGGTCTATGGGTATTGGCGGCGCGAGTTCGAGCGTGGCATAGCTGCGTTTTTGCGGCCATCGAGCGGCGTGCTGGTAGAACGACGGGAAAGCTGGTCTGCATTCAGCCTGTCGCGCGATACATTCCCTCCTCAAGGCAGCGCTGCGCGGGCACACTCGGTGATAGCCATTGCCGAGGTCGTAGCGTCTGCTATTCGATCGGACAGCGAAACCTAGGCGGGGCGCGGAGCCTCTGACTTGGAACCGCCGCGAATCTCCGTCGGCACAGTCAGGCGTCGCGATTCAAGGCCGGTGTGCGCTCGGCGCGGGCGCCCTCGGGCAGAATAGTTGAGGGATGAGGTTCTCAACGCATTTTGGAGTTCACTGAGCGTTGGCAGACTCGGGCCTGCACGGCAGCTGGCCGCCGTTCGAGCAGAACAAGTCGTCGCAGGCGACAGCACATAAGCCAGCGGGAACGCTTAATCGGCAAGCTGTGAAACAGACCACATCCAGGGACTTTGCTGAAACCTGAACCTCATCTCGCCGCCTTCAGTATGGTTTAGACAGTTCACTCATCTAATTAGCAATGGGGAGAGATGCATCAATCCGGCGAGGTCGACGGAAGGTTCGCCTTCTCGGCCTACGATGCCCCACGCAGGTCGTGGCTAGTCCTCGCCGGCGTCCTTGACCTCACATTTTCTGGCTCGGACCAAGCAGAAGGCCCGAATTGCGCTGAAGATAAACCCACTTATATGCTTCGGAGAGTTTGCTGAGGGGTTGCGGGGGGGAATTCTGCAGGTAAGCGTCGACTTGGGGTGTCTGAGGGGTGTCGAATGGTGTTCGATGAGCGATCATTTCCGCTCACGCAGAGACAAATCGAGGTGTGGCTCGAGGAGGAAACGGGCCGCGCGGGTGCGAACTTGCACCTCGGCGAACTGCTGCGGATCGATGGCGAGGTAGATCCTGAGCTCCTCAAATCAGCGATTCTTCGAGTTGTGCGCGAGGCTGAACCACTCAGGGCCGCAATCTTTGAGGTCGATGGTCAAATCCTTCAGAGGCCTCTCGATTACCCTGACGTGGAGCTTCCGCGTTATGACCTGTCAAGCTCACCGAACCCGACACAGGAAGTACATCGCTTAGCGTCGTCCATCAGGCGCGAGCAAATGCCGTTTACCGGTCCGTTGTTCAGGTTTGCTTTGTTGCGGACCCGCGTCGATGAATACTATCTAGTCGCGTGCTGCCACCACATTGTGGTAGACGGGATCGGCCTCGGCCTTGTTTGCCATCGGATCGCAGCTGTTTACTCCGCGCTGGCCGCGGGCGAGGAGGTCCCCCCGTCTTTCTTCGGCTCGTTACAGGACCTCGTTAAAAGCGAACTCGATTATGCAGCTTCGAAAGATTACCTCGATGACCAGACTTACTGGACTAGTAATCTTCCCGCCGAAGGAACGTCAACACCCCTCGCGCCGGTCGCCACCGCCGGAGTCGACACCGATGAATTTTCCGCACCGATTCCGCTGCAATCGCAGGTTGCAAACCGCATTGATGAATTGGCGCGTGACTTGGGGGTGCATCGTTCTTCGGTAATTGTTGCAGCCTGTGCGCTCTTAGTCCGGGGGTACGATGTCGAGCGCTCCGAGGTCGTGCTGGACTTTCCAGTCAGCAGGCGTGTGAGTCCGGAGACCAAGATAGTTCCAGGAATGGTTTCCGGTGTCGTTCCACTTGTATTGAAAACCTCCGCCGATTCAACGCTTGCTAGTTTTTGTCATCATGTAAACGCACGGATAGGGGAAGCGCTTCAGCATCAGCGTTACCCAGTACAGACCCTGCAGAGCAGGGCGCGAATAGCTGGTTCTGGACAACCCTCGAATCGGGTAGTCGTGAACATCATTCCTGCTGCGCACACGGGGTATTTCGGAAGCGCCTTGGTCACGGGCACCCTCACCAATGCCGGCTTCGGCGGACAGTCCGGCCTGGTTTTTTTCAGGGACGGCGATGAACTTTCCCTAAGCACATTGGGCGCAGGACAGCCACCATTCGGCCGATTGGAAGCCACTGATTTGGCGGCGCGTTTTGAGCGGCTCTTGTCCGCCATGAGCGCGAATCCAAGGCGGCTTCTTTCGTCGATCGATGTGGTCGATCCGGATGAGCAGACCCGGCTGGACGAGTGGGGTAATCGGGCGGTGCTCACCCGTCCGGTTTCATCGGCCGCATCGATTCCCGAGGCGTTCGCCGCGCAGGTTGCGCGGACGCCGGATGCAGTCGCGCTGAAGTGCGGGCCCCGTTCGATGACTTATCGACAGCTCGATGACGCGTCGAATCGGTTAGCCCACCTGTTGGTCGGGCTGGGGGCGGGTCCAGGGCAGCGTGTTGTGCTGTTGTTCTCACGTTCGGCCGAGGCAATCGTGGCGATGCTGGCGGTGCTGAAGTCGGGCGCAGCGTACCTACCGATCGATCCGGCGCATCCGGCTTCGCGCATCGAGTTCATGGTCGCAGATGCCGCTCCGATCGCCGCGTTGACAACCGCGGAACTGTCCGAGCGGCTCGACGGCTTCGAGGTCATGGTCGTCGACGTCGACGATCCCCGCATCGATAGCTATCCGGCGACTGCGCTGCCGGCTCCCGGCTTCGATGACATCGCCTACGTGATCTACACCTCCGGCACTACCGGTGTGCCGAAAGGGGTCGCGATCACTCACGGCAACGTGTTCGAGTTGATGGGCTCGTTGGATGCGGGTTTGGCCGCACCGGGGCAGGTGTGGTCGCAGTGGCATTCGTACAGCTTCGACATCTCGGGGTGGGAGATTTATGGCGCCCTGCTGCATGGCGGCCGGCTGGTGGTGGTGCCCGAGTCGGTAGCCGCATCGCCGGAGACGTTGCGCGCCCTGTTGATTGATGAGCAAGTCGACGTGTTGTGCCAGACCCCGTCGGCCGTCGGGATGTTGTCGCCGGAGGGGTTGGACTCGATCACGTTGCTGGTCGGCGGGGAGGCGTGCCCGGCTGAGGTGGTGGATCGGTGGGCGCCGGGCCGGGTGATGATCAATGAGTACGGCCCGACCGAGGCGACGATGTGGGTGGCGTTCAGTGCCCCCCTGGCGCCCGGCTCAGGCGAGGCGCCGATCGGTGCGCCGGTGCCGGGGGCGGCGTTTTTCGTGCTCGATGGCTGGCTGCGGCCGGTGCCCGCGGGGGTGGTCGGGGAGTTGTATGTCGCCGGGCCTCAACTTGCGTGCGGCTATGTGGGACGGGCGGGATTGACGGCGTCGCGGTTCGTGGGCTGCCCGTTCGGTGGACTGGGAACCCGCATGTATCGCACCGGGGATTTGGTGTGGTGGGGTGCTGACGGGCAGTTGCGCTTTGTGGGCCGGGCTGATGCGCAGGTCAAGATTCGTGGGCATCGTATCGAGTTGGGCGAGATCCAGGCCGCGCTTAACGCCCTCGACGGCGTCGAGCAGGCCGCCGTCATCGCCCGCGAGGACCGTACGGGTGATAAGCGCCTGGTGGGGTATGTGACCGGGGCGGTGGATCCGGCTGCGATCCGTCCTGCGCTGGCCCAGCAGCTGCCGGGTTATATGGTGCCGGCGGCGGTGGTGGTGATGGAGGCGTTGCCGTTGACGGTCAACGGCAAGCTCGACACCCGCGCCTTGCCGGCACCTGATTTCACAGACACTGACCGCTACCGCGCTCCGGCCACCGCGGTTGAGGAGATCTTGGCCGGTATCTATGCCCAGGTGTTGGGGGTGGAGCGGGTCGGGGTCGACGAGTCGTTTTTTGATCTCGGCGGTGATTCGTTGTTGGCGATGCGGTTGATCGCTGCGGTGAATAAGTCGTTGGGCGCGGGCCTGTCGGTGCGGGCGTTGTTCGAGGCGCCCACGGTGGCGCAGTTGGCGCCGCGCGTCGGTGCCGCCGGTGATGGGCTGGCGCCGTTGGTGGCCGGGCCGCGCCCGGCGGTGGTGCCGTTGTCGTTTGCCCAGAACCGGTTGTGGTTCATCGATCAGTTGCAGGGCCCCTCGGCGGTGTATCACATGGCGGTGGCGTTGCAGCTCGATGGACGTCTGGATGTCGCGGCATTGCAGGCGGCCGTGGGTGATGCGGTGGCCCGCCACGAGAGCCTGCGCACATTGGTTGTGGTGTCGGGCGGCGCTCCTCAGCAGTTGGTGCTGCCCGCCGAGCAGATCGAGGTTGGCTGGCGGGTCGTCGATGCCGCTGACTGGCAGCCGGGTGAGCTGCAGAAGGCCATCGACGCGGTGGTGGGTGAGCCGTTTGATTTGGCCACCGGTATTCCGTTGCGGGCGAAGCTTTTCCGCATCAGCGACGTTGAGCATGTGTTGGTGGCGGTGGTGCACCATATCGCTGCTGATGGCTGGTCGATCACTCCGCTGGTGACTGACTTGAGCGTGGCGTATGCGGCCCGCTGCGCCGGGCGGGCTCCGGGGTGGGTGCCGTTGCCGGTGCAGTATGTCGATTACACGTTGTGGCAGCGTGACCAGTTGGGGGATCTTGATGATCCCGATAGTCGTATCGCCGCGCAGTTGGCGTATTGGGAGCAGGCGCTGGGCGATATGCCCGAGCGGTTGGCGTTGCCCACTGATCGGCCGTATCCGCCGGTGGCGGATTACCGCGGCGCCACGGTGGCGGTGGACTGGCCGGCCGCGGTGCAGCAGCAGGTGGCGCGGGTGGCTCGCGAACACAACGCGACCAGCTTCATGGTGGTGCAGGCGGCGCTGGCGGTGCTGCTGGCCAAACTCAGCGCCAGCAACGATGTGGCGGTGGGGTTCCCGATCGCCGGGCGGCGCGACCCCGCCCTGGATGACTTGGTCGGGTTCTTTGTCAACACCTTGGTGTTACGGGTCGAGGTCACCGGCGATCCGACAGCCGCTGAACTGTTGGCGCAGGTACGCGCGCGCAGCCTGGCCGCCTACGAACATCAGGACGTGCCCTTTGAGGTGCTCGTCGAGCGGCTCAACCCCACCCGCTCGCTGACTCATCACCCGCTGATACAGGTCATCCTGGCCTGGCAGAACTTCGCCGGCCAGGATCATGATCCCGCCGCCGCGCTGGATTTGGGTGATGTGCAGGTGACATCGCTGCCGGCGGACACCGAATCGGCGCGGGTGGATTTGACGTTTTCGTTGGCTGAGCGGTGGAGTGAGGCGGGCGATCCT
>NZ_LZMC01000014.1 GCF_001668615.1 Mycobacterium sp. 1274761.0 | reverse complement strand
TGCCGGCGGACACCGAATCGGCGCGGGTGGATTTGACGTTTTCGTTGGCTGAGCGGTGGAGTGAGGCGGGCGATCCTGCCGGCATCGGTGGGGTGGTGGAGTTCCGCACCGATGTGTTCGACGCGGCGAGTATCGAGACGCTTATCGCGCGGTTGCAGCGGGTGGTGGTGGCGCTGACTGCTGATCCGTCCCGCAGGTTGTCATCGATCGATGTCCTTGATGAACACGAACACACCCGTCTTCGTGCCATCAGTAATGGGGCGGTGTTGAGTCAGCCAGTGCCGGCGCCGGTGTCGATTCCGGCGTTGTTCGCTGCGCAGGTGGGCCGGGTGCCGGATGCGGTGGCGATCAGCGACGGGATGCGGTCGTGGACCTACCGCGAGCTCGATGAGGCCGCCAACCGCATGGCGCACCTGCTGGCCGGTTATGGGGTGGGTGCCGGGCAGCGGGTGGCGCTGGTGATGGAGCGCAGCGCTGAGGCGATCGGTGCGATGTTGGGGGTGCTCAAGACCGGGGCGGCCTATGTGCCGTTGGATCCGGCTCATCCCGATGCCCGGATCGGGTTCGTGGTTGCTGATGCTGCTCCGCAGGTGGTGGTGACCACCCAGGAGTTGCGGTCGCGGTTGGCCGGTCATGACGTGGTGGTCGTGGATATCGATGATCCCGTTATTGATGACCAGCCTGCTACGGCGGTGCCGATGGTGGCCGCGCCGGAGGATGTCGCGTATTTGATTTACACCTCGGGCACCACTGGTACCCCCAAGGGGGTGGCGGTGGCCCATCGCAATGTCACCGGGCTGTTGGAGACGTTGGAGGCTGAGGTGCCTGCGGCGGGGGTGTGGTCGCAGTGTCATTCGTTGGCGTTCGATTTTTCGGTGTGGGAGATCTTCGGGGCGTTGCTGGGTGGGGGCCGGTTGGTGATCGTGCCCGATGCGGTGGTGCGCTCGCCGGAGGAGTTGCACGCGGTGCTGGTCGGTGAGCAGGTCAGTGTGCTCAGCCAGACCCCCTCGGCGTTTTATGCCCTCCAAGCCGCCGATGCGCTGGCTCCCCAGCGGGGCGATCAGCTCAAGCTGGAGACGGTGGTGTTCGGCGGCGAGGCGCTCGAACCGTCCCGCTTGGCACCGTGGTTGAGCAACCATCCGGGGTTGCCGCGGCTGGTGAACATGTATGGCATCACCGAGACCACGGTGCATGCCTCGGTGCGTGAGATCACCGACGCGGATGTCGACACCGCGGTCTCCCCGATCGGGGTGCCGCTGGCCCATCTGGGCTTCTTCGTGCTCGATGGCTGGCTGCGGCCGGTGCCCGCGGGGGTGGTCGGGGAGTTGTATGTCGCCGGCGCGGGGCTGGCCTACGGCTATGTCGGTCGGGCTGGACTGTCGGCGTCGCGGTTTGTGGCGTGTCCGTTCGGTGGTGTCGGGGCGCGGATGTATCGCACCGGCGATCTGGTGGCCTGGGCTGCTGATGGGCAGCTGCGCTATGTCGGGCGCGCCGATGAGCAGGTCAAGATCCGCGGCTACCGCATCGAGTTGGGCGAGATCCAAGCCGCGCTTAACGCCCTCGACGGCGTCGAGCAGGCCGCCGTCATCGCCCGCGAGGACCGCCCCGGCGACAAACGCCTGGTCGGCTACATCACCGGGACCGCCGACCCGGTCGGCCTGCGCGCCGCGCTGGCCCAACGACTGCCCGGCTACATGGTGCCCACCGCAGTGGTCGCCCTTGACACCCTGCCCCTGACCGTCAACGGCAAACTCGACACCCGCGCCCTACCCGCACCCGAATACACCGACAGCGACCACTACCGCGCCCCCGCCACTCCGACCGAAGAAATCCTGACCGGCATCTACGCCCAAGTCCTCGGACTCAACCGCGTCGGAGTCGACGACTCCTTCTTCGAACTCGGCGGCGAC
>NZ_LZMC01000013.1 GCF_001668615.1 Mycobacterium sp. 1274761.0 | reverse complement strand
AGCAGAATCGAGCCGATGCCTTCGCCGCTCTTGTGGATGCGGTATCCGATGGCCACACAGTCGGCGTCGCGGGCGTGCTTGACCTTCACCATCTCGCGCTTGCCCGGAAGGTACGGGCCGTCGAGCCGTTTGGCGATCACCCCATCGAGACCCGCGCCCTCGAACGTCGTCAGCCACTGCGCACCCAGCTCGGGGTCTTCGGTGGTGCGGGTGACATGACACCAGTCCTTCTCGTTCACCGACTCGAGCAAGGCTTGACGACGGACCCGGAACGGTTCCTTCAACAGAGATGTGTCGCCGCTCGCCAGCGCGTCGAACCCGATGAAGTGCGACGGCGTCTGCTCGGCCAGCATCCTGATGCGGCTGGCCGCCGGGTGCAGCCGCAGCTGCAGCGCCTCGAAGTCCAGCCTGCCGTCGACGGCGATCACGATCTCGCCGTCGATCACGCAGCGCGCCGGGAGTTCGGCCAGCGCAGCAGCCACCAGCTCGGGGAAGTACCGCGTCATCGGCCGCTCGTTGCGGCTGCCCAGCTCGACCTCGGGCCCGTCACGAAAGCAGATCGACCGAAACCCGTCCCACTTCGGCTCGTACGACGCCCCCGGCGGAATCTCAGACACCGACTTGGACAGCATCGGCGACACCGGCGGCTGCAGGGGGAGCTCCACGCTGCTCATAATGTCATCGCGCCCGACAAGAATGGGGCGATGCGCCTGCCCGTGATGCCGCCGGTGTCGCCGATGCTGTCCAAGTCGGTGTCTGAGATTCCGCCGGGGGCGTCGTACGAGCCGAAGTGGGACGGGTTTCGGTCGATCTGCTTTCGTGACGGGCCCGAGGTCGAGCTGGGCAGCCGCAACGAGCGGCCGAT
>NZ_LZMC01000012.1 GCF_001668615.1 Mycobacterium sp. 1274761.0 | reverse complement strand
CACGCTCATCCCCACCAAGCACATCGATCGACGACACCCGCCGCGATGGATCAGCGGTCAACGCCACCAACACCCGCCCCAACCGCTCGATCAGAACCTCGATGCTGCTCCGATCAAAGACATCGGTGCGATACTCCACCACCCCACTGATTCCGGCGGGCTTGCCGGCCTCGGTCCAGCGCTCGGCTAAGGAGAACGTCCAATCCATTCGCGCAGTGTGGGTATCGACCGGCAACGCAGTGACTTGCACATCGCCCAGCGCACGTTCATCGGGAAGCTCATTGTTCTGCCAGGCCAACGTCACTTGCACCAGCGGGTGATGAGCCAACGACCGGGTCGGATTGAGCCGCTCCACCAACACCTCAAACGGCGCATCCTGATGCTCGAAGGCGGCCAGGCTGCGCGCGCGCACCTGATCTAGCAAGTCGTCGACACTAGGGTCACCGGTCAGATCGACCCGCAACACCAACGTGTTGACAAAAAAACCCACCAATTCATCGAGCGCGGGGTCGCGCCGCCCGGCGATCGGGAACCCCACCGCCACATCCGAACTGGCGCAAAGCTTGGCCAACAACACCGCCAAGCCCGCCTGCACCACCATGAAACTGGTCGCGTTGTGCGCACGGCCCACCCGCACCACCCGCTGGTGCAATTGCGCCGGCCAGTCCACCGCCACGGTGGAGCCGCGGTAATCGGCCACCGCCGGATAGGGCCGATCGGTCGGCAGATTCAGCCGCTCAGCCAACCCGGCCAGGGCGCGCTGCCAATAAGCCAACTGCGTTCCGATGCGGCTGCGCGGATCGTCGATGTCACCGAATTGTTCACGCTGCCACAGCGTGTAATCGACATACTGCACCGGCAGCGGCGCCCAGTGCGGGGACCGGCCCGCACAGCGGCTGGCGTACGCCACTCCCAGATCGCGCACCAGCGGGGTGACCGACCAGCCATCGGCGGCGATATGGTGCACCACCACCACCAACACATGCTCACCATCACCGATACGGAAAAGCCGCGCCCGCAACGGAATCCCGGCCGCCAAATCAAAGGGCTCACCCACCACCGCAGCGACGGCCTCACCCAGCCGGCTATCCGGCCAGCCGCCGGCATCGATGACCTGCCAGCCGAAGTCAGCCCGCTCAACCGGCACCACCACCTGGCGCGAAATCCCCCCCGGCGCGGCGAACAAAGTGCGCAAGCTCTCATGCCGGGCCACCACATCGGTCAACGCCGCACCTAGCGCCTTGTCATCCAGGCGCCCGTTCAGTCGCAACGCCACCGCCATGTGGTATACCGCTGAGGGCCCCTGCAACTGGTCGACGAACCACAATCGGTTCTGGGCAAACGACAACGGCACCACCGCCGGCCGCTCGACGGCCACCAACGGCTCCAGTCCACCGCTGTCATCACCGATTCGCGGCGCCAACTGAGCCACCGACGGCGCCTCGAAAACCGTCCGCACCGACAGCTGGGTATTCAAAGCTTTATTGACCGCCGCAACCAGACGCATGACCAACAGTGAGTCCCCGCCGAGTTCGAAGAAGGAGTCGTCTGCCCCGACGCGCTCGAGTCCGAGGACTTGGGCGTAGATGCCGGCCAGAATCTCTTCGACCGCGTTGGCGGGGGCGCGGTAGCGATCGAGCTGGGTGTAATCGGGTGCCGGTAGGGCGCGGGTGTCGAGCTTGCCGTTGACCGTCAACGGCAACGCCTCCAGTGCCACCACCGCTGTGGGCACCATGTAGCCCGGCAGCCGCTGGCCGAGCTGGGCCCGGATGCGGGCCGGGTCAGCGCTGCCGGTCACATAACCGACGAGGCGTTTGTCACCGGGGCGGTCCTCCCGCACGATCACCGCCGCCTGCTTGACCCCGTCGACAGCATTAAGCGCGGACTGGATCTCGCC
>NZ_LZMC01000011.1 GCF_001668615.1 Mycobacterium sp. 1274761.0 | reverse complement strand
TTGCGCGAGGGCCGGTTGTCGCTGGATCAGGTCGGGGTGATCGCCGCGCGCGCCGGTGCAGGCTCGGATGAGCACTATGCACAGCTGGCCAGCGTGGCCACAGTCAACCAGCTGCGCACCGCGCTGAAGCTGGAACCACCGCCGCAACCCCAACCCGACCCCGACACCCCGGACGACGACGAGGACGAGACTCCGAAGCCAGTGGTGCCGGAGCCCGAGCGTTCGATCAGCCAGACCAGCGATGAGACCTCCACGACGTGGCGGATCACCCTGCCCAGCGTGGAGGCCGCGACCTTCGACGCGGCGCTGGCCGCGCATCGGGAGGCGCTGATCGCCGAGTGGAAACGCGACCACGACACCGGCAACAACGCGCCCCCGCCGCCCACCAGTGTGGATGCGTTCCTGCGGCTGATCGAGACCGGCTGGGACGCCGAGGTGGCACAGCGCCCGCACGCCCAACGCACCACGGTGGTGGTGCACCTCGACGTCAACGACCGTATCGGCGCGCTGCATCTGGGCCCGCTGCTGTCTGATGCTGATCGCCGCTATCTGAGCTGTGATGCCACCTGTGAGGTGTGGTTTGAACGCCACGGTCAACCGATCGGGGCGGGCCGCTCCACGCGGGTGATCAACCGCCGGCTGCGCCGCGCACTGGAGTACCGCTATCCCACGTGTGCGGTGCCCGGCTGCGGGGCCACCCGCGGGCTGCACGCCCATCACATCCGGCACTGGGAAGACGGCGGGGCCACCGAGCTGGACAACCTGGTGCTGCTGTGTCCCTATCACCACCGGCTACACCACCGCGGCGGCATCACCATCACCGGACCCGCCGACCAGCTCGTCGTCACCGACGCCGCCGGCGCGGTGATGACCAACAGCACACTGGCCCGCCCACCCACCAAACCCCCACCGGCAGTGCCGCCCTATGCCGGACCTCTCGGCGAACGCGCCGACTGGTGGTGGTACGACCCCTACCAACCCCCACCACCCACCACCAACTAG
>NZ_LZMC01000010.1 GCF_001668615.1 Mycobacterium sp. 1274761.0 | reverse complement strand
TGCTCGACGCGAGTATCGCCACGATCATCGAGATCGGGTATGCACGTGCGTCGGCCAAGGTCATCGCCCGGCGGGCGATGGTGTCCTCGCGGCGCTGCTGCTGGGTTCTGGCCATTTCAGGCGGACACGGTTTCCCGTGCGCTCTGCCCGGCCTTGAGGAACCGGCCCGACTTCACCGTCTGGCCATAGCCGTCGCAGAACTCACCATCGCGGAACACCACCGTGCCGTTCACCGCGGTGACGACCACCGCGTCGTCGTTGCGGTTGACCATGCGCGACAGGTCCCCGTAGAACGGCACCTTCTCCTCGTGATAGGCGTCGACGGAGTCGTCGAGCCCCGAGGGGTCGATCACGGCGAAGTCGGCACGGTCACCCTCGCGCAGGGTGCCCGCGGGCACGCCGAACCAGTTGGCCACCTCGGCGGTGAGCCGGTGCACCGCGTGCTCGACCGTCATGAACGGCCTGCCGGACAGCTCGGCGTCGCGGACCCGGCGCAGCAGCTTCACAGCGAAGTTGTAGAAGGCCATGTTGCGAAGGTGCGCGCCAGCATCGGAGAAGCCCATGTGGACCGACGGATCGACGGCCAACGCGTTGAGATGCTTGGGCCGGTGGTTGGCGACGATCGTCGTCCACCGCACGTTGCGTTCGCCGTTTTCGACGAGCACGTCGAGGAAGGCGTCCAACGGATGCAGGCCGCGTTCGTCGGCGATCTGGCCGAAGCTCTTGCCGATCAGGGTCTTGTCGGGGCATTCGACGATCGTCGCGTCGTGGAAGTCGCGGTGCCACAGCGACGGGCCGAGCTTCTTGCGGTCGAACGACTCGCGGAACCGGCGGCGGTACTCCTTGTCGGCCAGCAGCTCGTTGCGCTCGAGCTGATCGCGAAGGTGAAGGGCGGCCGTACCGGCGCCGAATTCCTCGAACACCGGCAGGTCGATCCCGTCTGAATACAGCTCGAACGGCACCGGCAGGTGCTGGAACCGGACCAGCGAATCGAACACTCTGTTGAGAAACCTTGTGCCAGGACCGAATACGTGCACTGCGCCGGTGTTGGACTTGGCGTCGGCCGACACCAGCAGGCTGACGCGGACGCCCGGCCGACGGCCGAACCACTTGCTGCTGGACAGGAAGAAGTTCACGGCCTCCAGCGGGTTCTTGGTGTTAGGTGCGCTCTGCAGAATGCGGCCCCGCTTGCGCAGCACCTTGATCAGCCGGCGGCGCTCGCGCCAGGTCGCAAACGTCGATGGCAGGGCGCGGGAGCGGAAGCGGTCACCGTCGAGCTTGTCGATCGGGGCGTCCATGCCCGACAGCCCGAGCAGGCCGGCGTCCAGCGCTTCGTCGAGTAGCTTGGCCATCTTGTCCAGTTCGGCGTCGGTCGGCGTGACCTCTTCGGTGGTGGCCCGGTCGAGGCCCAGCACCGAGGTGCGCAGGTCCGAATGACCGAGCATGGAGCTGATGTTCGGGCCCAGCGGCAGCTCGTCGAGTGCACGCACGTATTCGGCGGGACCCGACCAGGTCTTCTTGGCCTCGAGCGCACCGAGCACAAACTGACGCGGCACGGCCTCGACGCGGCTGAACAGGTCGGCGGCGTCCTCCGAGTCGGCGTAGACCGTCGACAGCGAGCAGTTGCCCAGCAGCACGGTCGTCACCCCGTGGCGGACCGACTCGCGCAGGCCGGGATCGAGCAATACTTCGGCGTCGTAGTGCGTATGCACGTCGATGAAGCCGGGGACGATCCACTTGCCCTCGGCGTCGATGACGTCCGGGCAGCCCGTCTCGTCGAGGGGCTCAGCTGAGACGGTGGCCACAATGCCATCCCGAATGCCCAGCGTGCGGCGTTGCGGGCGGGCGCCGGTGCCGTCGAACCACAGGCCGTTGCGAACGATTACGTCGTAGGTCATGCGGTGACCCTAACCGAAGATAGTGAGTGATCACAATCTTTTTCTTCACCTTCGAGCCGATTCTGCGAAGAGGGCGCCTTGTGAGGCCGAAACTCGATCTCCCCGCAGAATCGGCGTTGGTTACTGTCGAATCATGACGCCACGGGTGATCGCGCGCTGGATAGACATCATCGAAAACGGCCGCACATCTGAACTCGAAGACCTGCTGACCGACGACGCGGTGTTCTGCTCGCCTGCGGTGTTCACGCCTCAGGAGGGCCGCGCCAAAACCGTCGCGTATCTGAGCGCAGCGGCAAAGGTGTTCGGTGACACCGACTTCCACTACGTCGAGAAGTGGTACAACGAGCGCTCGGCCATCCTTGAGTTCGTCGCGACCGTCGACGGGAAGTACGTCAACGGCATCGACATGATCCACTGGAACGACGACAACAAGATCGTCGCGGTCAAGGTGATGGTGCGCCCGCTCAAGGGCCTGCAGGCGCTGATGCCGAAGATGGCCGAACTGCTCGCCGCGGGCTGACCGTGCGGGTGCTGCTGATCGCCGACACCCACGTGCCGAAGCGGGCGCGCGATCTGCCCCAGCAAGTGTGGGACGAGGTGGGCCGCGCCGACGTCGTCGTGCATGCCGGCGACTGGGTGGACGTCGCGCTGCTCGACGCGCTGGAACGCAGGGCCTCGAGGCTCGTGGCGTGCTGGGGGAACAACGACGGTGACGAGCTGAGGGCCCGACTGCCCGAGCGCGCCGATGCCACGCTGGGTGGGGTGCGCTTCACGGTCGTGCACGAGACGGGCGCGTCCGCGGGCCGCGACGCGCGGATGGCCAAGGCCTATCCCGACACCGACGTTCTTGTGTTCGGGCACAGCCACATTCCCTGGGACACCACGGCTGCGACCGGGCTGCGCCTGCTCAACCCTGGATCGCCGACCGACCGTAGGCGCCAGCCGTTCTGCACCTTCATGACCGCCGTGGCCGACGGCGGCGTGCTGTCCGGCGTCACCCTGCACCGGTTGGAACGCCGTGGCGCGTGACCGGCCGGCCACGGTCGCCGACGTGCACCGGATCGCCTCGGGCATGCCGCACGTCAAGCGGATCGAGGGTCCGAAGGGCAACCCCATCTATCAGGTGGGCGGGAAGTCGTTCGTGTTCTTCCGCACCCCGCAGCCCGATGCGCAGGATCCCGAAACCGGGGAGCGCTACGCCGACGTCATCATGATCTGGGTCGAGTCCGAGAGTGACAAGCTGGCGCTGCTGCAGGATCCGGAGTCCCCGTTTTTCACCACCGACCGGTTCGACGGTCATCCGTCGGTGTTGGTGCGCGCCAGCGAGTTGAACCGTATCGGCAAGCAGGAGCTGACCGAACTTATTCAGGACGCCTGGCTGTCGAGGGCGTCGGCTCGGCGGGCGCAGCAGTGGCTGGAACTCCTGCGTGGTGAGCGCCGCAGATGAAGATGGCCATCGTGGCCGGCTTGTCGGCTGTCACCACTCGACGCACACTCATGCGGTCAGTCAACCACGCCAGCGGCGTGTAACCCGACTGCCTATCTCGAAGGGAGACCACATCACCGAAAGGCAGTAGGCATGTCACAGCGCGACATCTCGGGCGGCGCAGTCGTCTTGATTCGCCTCTATGTGGGGCTGATATTCGCGGGCGAAGGAGTGCTCAAGTTTCTCCGGCCGGACGCGCTCGGCGCTGGCCGATTCGAGAAGGCGCGCATTCCGGCAGCCGCGTTCTTCGCCAATCTGGACGGCACTTTCGAAATTCTCTGCGGCATCCTGATTCTCCTCGGGCTGATGACCCGATTGGCGACCGTGCCGATGATCGTCGACATGGTCGGCGCGTTGACCATCACCAAAGTTCCGCTGCTGTGGGGTGATGCGACGCTGTACCCGAAGGAGGGCGGCTTCTGGGATTTCTTCCACGAGGGCCGCCTCGAGGTGGCGATGCTGTGCGGCAGCCTCTTCCTGCTTCTCGTCGGCGCCGGCACCTACTCGCTGGACAGCAGGATGAACCGCGCCGACGCCTCAAAACGTGTCTCGGGTGTGCGGGTTTAGGTCCGTGACCGAGTGATCGCGAGCCGCAATTCGGCGCGTGGCTTCAAGCCGGAGGGAGGTCTGCGACCGGTGACGGCTGCGGCGTATCCGGACTGGGATGCGATTTACCGCGACAACGTCACGTGGGTCTACCGACTGATGTTTGCCAAGGTAGGCAATCAGCCTGACGCCGAAGACCTGACCGCGGAAGTCTTCATGACGACGTTGAAACCTCTGCGAGTTTCGGCGACGGTGCCGGAGGTCCGCAAATATCTGAAGATGACCGCCCGCACGGTGCTCGCATCGTATTGGCGGGACCGGATGGGCCGGGAGATCACGACAATCGAGGGCGACCTCGCCGACGAATCGCGCGAGGAAATAGTCAGCTCGGATGCACCTGATCGGGTTCGTCATCTTTTGCAACGGCTGCCCGAAAACTACCGCCGAATATTGGAACTCCGTTTCCTGCAGGCGTTCTCGGTTCGCGAAGCCGCCGTGAGAATGGGTGTTAGCGTCGCCAACGCGAAGGTGTTGCAGCATCGGGCACTACAGGTCGCTGCGCGGATGAACCAGGAGGCGCTGTGAGCGGACGGACCGTGCGCCACTTCGTCGACGGGCTGTTGCGGGGCAGGGGAACCGGTAAGGCACATCCCGACGACGTCGACGCACAGGAAATGAAGATGGCAATCGAACTGCGTGTGGCGCGCACCGGCAGCGACTCGCCGCGCGAGGAGTTCGTCACCGACCTGCACCGCAGGCTGGCCGAGTCGATGGGCGAAGCGCCGTCGGGCACCCGCAGACAGGTGGTCATCGGCACCGGGCTGGTCGCTGCCTCCGCCGCCGGAATCGTCGTCGGACGCAATCTGCTGGCTCCGTCCCGCGGTCCGGTCGAGGCGGCGCCGCCGGCCGAGGGCGTGCTGGAACCCAATGCGGGCACCTGGCGCGCGGTCGGCGCCAGCGCCGACCTGTCGAGGGGCGGCGCGCTTGCCTTTGACCTCGGTTCGGTCAATGGGTTCGTGCACCGTAACGAGGCGCAACTGGAGGCGGTCTCGGGTGTCTGCACCCACCAAGGTTGCAAGCTCTGGCTGGACGCACCCGAGGGCAGGTTGCGATGCCCGTGCCATTCGACGTCCTTCTCACTGGAAGGGGAGACGCTCACTCACCAACTGCCGACTGCACCACCGCCGCTGCCCAAGTACCGGGTACGCGAAATCAACGGCACGATCGAGGTTTTCGCACCAACCGAACCCGCATGACGCTGATTGGTGGCAGTGTCATGCGGCATGGAGCAGAAGCCGCCCACCGCCGTCATTGAAGCCGCCAACCGCGAACACCACAGCACGCTGCCGTTCGCCGACACCGCCGATTTCGAGGCCGCCGACCGCGGGTTCATCGCCGCGCTGCAGCCGTGCGTGGTGACGGCGGGCGACGGCCGGGTGGTGTGGGACAACGACGTCTATGCGTTTATCGACGGCGACGCACCTGCGACCGTGCATCCCAGCCTCTGGCGGCAGAGCCAATTGTGCGCCAAGCAAGGCCTCTACGAAGTGGTTCCGGGCATCTACCAGGTGCGTGGTCTCGACCTGTCCAACATCAGCTTCATCGAGGGCGACACCGGCGTCATCGTCATCGACCCGTTGATCTCCACCGAGACCGCCGCGGCGGCGCTGGCTCTGTACCGCTCGCACCGGGGTGAGCGGCCCGTCACCGCTGTCATCTATACCCACAGCCACGTCGACCACTTCGGCGGCGTGCTCGGCGTGACGTCGCAGGCCGACGTCGACGCGGGCAAGGTCGTGGTGATCGCCCCCGAGCACTTCACCCAGCACGCCGTGCAGGAGAACGTCTACGCCGGAACGGCGATGGCGCGGCGGGCCGGCTACATGTACGGCGGTGCGCTGGCGCGCGGACCGCAGGGCCAGGTCGGCTGCGGGCTGGGCCAGGTCGGGTCGACGGGCGAGGTGGCGTTGATCGTGCCGACGCTCGACA
Organism: Mycobacterium sp. 1274761.0; assembly: GCF_001668615.1. Taxonomy (GTDB): domain Bacteria; phylum Actinomycetota; class Actinomycetes; order Mycobacteriales; family Mycobacteriaceae; genus Mycobacterium. The sequence goes on along the minus strand of NZ_LZMC01000010.1, from coordinate 32,502 downwards.
TCCGCGAAACCGGTGAAACGCACACCGTCGACGGGGTCGAGATCGAGTTCCAGATGGCGCCGGGCACCGAGGCACCCGCCGAGATGCACTTCTACTTCCCGCGATTCCGGGCGCTGTGCATGGCTGAGAACGCCACCCACAACCTGCACAACCTGCTGACGCTGCGCGGCGCGCTGGTCCGCGATCCGCACGGGTGGGCCGGGTATCTGACCGAGGCCATCGACACCTTCGCCGCCCGCACCGATGTCGTGTTCGCGTCGCACCACTGGCCGACCTGGGGCAGGGAGCAGATCGTCGAGTTCCTTTCGCTGCAACGGGATCTCTATTCGTATCTGCACGATCAGACGCTGCGGCTGCTGAACCAGGGGTACACCGGAATCGAGATCGCGGAGAACTTCGCGCTGCCGCCCGCGCTGGAGAAGGCCTGGCATGCACACGGCTACTACGGTTCTATCAGCCACAACGTCAAGGCCGTCTACCAGCGCTACATGGGCTGGTTCGACGGCAACCCGGGCCGGCTGTGGGCGCACCCGCCGGAGGCCATCGGCCCGCGCTACGTCGAGGCGATGGGCGGCATCGACCGCGTCGTCGAGGGCGCCCGGAAAGCTTTCGATGGCGGCGATTTCCGTTGGGCGGCAACGCTGCTCGACCACGCGATCTTCACCGACCGCAGCCATGCGGCGGCGCGCTCGCTCTACGCCGACACGCTGGAGCAGCTCGCATACGGCGCCGAGAACGCGGTGTGGCGCAACTTCTTCCTCTCCGGTGCAACCGAATTGCGGGACGGCAACTTCGGCACGCCGACGCAGGCGGCGTCGCCGACGATGCTCGCCCAGCTGTCCCCGGAGCAGATGTTCGACACGCTCGCGATCAACATCAACGGCCCGCGGGCATGGGATCTCGACGTCGCCGTCGACGTCACGTTCCTCGACACCGCGACCAACTATCGGCTGGCGGTGCGCAACGGGGTGCTGGTGTACCGCAAGGTGCCCGCCGACGAGTCGACGGCGCAGGCGACGATCAGGCTCGCGAACAAGTTGCGGCTGTTGACGTTCGCCGCCGGCGACACCAGTTCACCCGGTCTCGAGACCACCGGCGACGCGGACGCGTTGCCGTCGATCATGGCGGTGGTGGACCGGCCCGATCCTGGCTTCAACATCATCGAGCCGTGACGACTACGGGATGCCGCCGTCCACCCGAATGATCGACCCGCTGGTATAGCTTGACGCGTCTGACGCCAGATACAGAGCGGCGCCGATGATTTCGGGCGGGTTCCCGAGCCGCTTCAGCGCGAAGTGCTGCGCACCCTTCGTCGTCGCGGGGATGTCCCAGGCCTTGCTGATGTCGGTGAGGAACGGCCCTGGCATCAACGTGTTCACCCGGACCGTCGGCCCGAAGGCCAGCGCCAGCCCCTCGGTCAACGCGTTGAGCCCGGCCTTGGCCGCGGAGTACGGCAGCTGTTCGGGGCGGGGACGCCGCGAGCCGCTCGAGCTGACGTTGATGATCGACCCGCCACCGTCGGCGACCATGCGCTGACCCACCAGGGTCGACAGCCGGAACGGGCCCTTGAGGTTGAGGTTGATGACGGCGTCGAACAGCTTCTCGCTGACCGCATCCAGCGACTCATACAGCGGCGACATGCCTGCGTTGTTGATCAGCACGTCGACCTTGCCGAACCGCTCGTAGACCGCGTCGACCAACCCATCGAGCTGATCCCACCGCCCTACATGCACCGCATACGGCATCGCGGCGCGGCCGGTAGCCGACGCGATCTCGGCGGCGGTCTCCTCACACGACTCCAGCTTGCGGCTGGCGATCACGACGTCGGCGCCGCATTGTGCAGCCGCGAACGCCATCTCCCGGCCCAGGCCTCGGCTGCCGCCGGTGACCAGCACCACGCGGTCAGTGAGGTCGAAGAGTTCGTCGGCATACCCTCGAGAAGACATGGCCTTATGGTGTCACGGTGCAACTGCTATTGATCCGGCACGCATTGCCGCTGCGCAGCGCGCCGGGCGAAGGGTCTGACCCCGACCTGTCCGCCGACGGCATCGAGCAGGCCAAGAGATTGCCCGATGCGGTGGCTCGCTTCCCGATCACCCGTCTGGTTAGCAGCCCGCAGCGGCGCGCGGTGCAGACCGCCCAACCCGTCGCCGACGCGCTGGGCCTGCCCATTGAGCTCAACGACTGTCTCGCCGAATACGACCGCGACCTTGCGCACTACATTCCCATCGAGCAGATCGCCGCGGAGTACCCCGAAGAACTCGCCCGGCTGGCCAGCGGTCACCTGCCGAGCACGGTCGACGAAGCCGCGTTTCTGGCCCGCATCAACGTTGGCGTGCGAGCCATCGTCGAGTCCAGCGCTCACGAGGACACCGTCGCGGTGTTCAGCCACGGCGGCGTGATCAACGGCCTGCTGCACACCATCTTGGGCACCGAGAAGATCCTCTGCGTCAACGTCGACTATGCGGGCATCACGCGGCTGTTGTCGTCCCGCAACGGCGGGCTCTACGTCGCGTCGGTCAACGGCACCGAACACGTATGGGACCTGCTGCCCAGAAACCAGCGATGGTAGGAAAGTCTGCGTGACAACTGAGCCGCTCCCGCCCAAGTCCGCCCGGCTGGAAGGCCTCGACCTCGACGCGCTGGACCGCCACCTACGGCAGGCGGGCATCGCGCGCAGCGGGGAGCTGCGGGCAGAACTCATTTCGGGCGGCCGGTCGAACCTGACGTTCCTGGTCAGCGACGACGAGTCGAAGTGGGTGCTGCGCAGGCCGCCGCTGCACGGCCTGACGCCCTCGGCGCATGACATGGCCCGCGAATACCGCGTCGTCGCCGCGTTGGCCGACACCCCGGTGCCCGTCGCGCGGGCGGTCACGATGCGCGACGACAACTCGGTGTGCGGCGCGCCGTTCCAGATGGTGGAGTACGTCCCCGGCCGGGTGGTCCGGCACACCGACGAGCTCGAGGCGCTTGGCGACAGGCAGACGATCAGCCGATGCGTCGATGCGTTGGTCGCGGTGCTCGCCGACCTGCATTCGGTTGATCCGCAGGCGGTCGGGCTCGGCGACTTCGGCAAGCCCACCGGTTATCTCGAACGCCAGGTGCGGCGTTGGGGTTCGCAGTGGGAGTTGGTCAAACGCGACGCCGATCCGTTCGACGGCGACGTGCGCCGACTGCATTCGGCTCTGGGAGAAGCGATTCCGGCGCAGAGCCGGTCATCGATCGTGCACGGCGACTACCGGATCGACAACACCATGCTCGATCTCGACGACGCGACCAAGGTGCTCGCGGTGCTCGACTGGGAGATGTCGACGCTGGGCGACCCGATCAGCGACGCCGCGTTGATGTGTGTGTACCGCCACCCGCTGTTCAACGTGATCCATGCGGATTCGGCGTGGGCGTCACCGCTGATGCCCGACGCCGACGACCTCGCACAGCGCTATTCGGTGGCCGCCGAATGCCAGCTCGACAACTGGGATTTCTATCTGGCCCTCGGCTATTTCAAGGTGGCGATCATCGCAGCCGGTATCGCGTTCCGCGCGCGGATGGGCGGCGGGGTGGCCGTCGACACCGACACCGTGGACGAAGCCGTCGGCCCGCTGGTGGCCGAGGGACTCGGCGTGCTGAGCCACTGACTGGCCGGCTACAGGCCGGGCATGGCCTTCAGGTTCCTCTTGGCGGCGCGGCGCAATTGCACGATGCGGGCCGTACCCACCGCGACCGTCAGCAGGCCGCCGCATACCGCGGCGAACAGGATCGCGACGCCGACCGGCAGGTCCCATTGCCAGCCGAAGAAGTGGATGGCGGCCGAATCAGTGTTCTGCAGGATGAACACCAGCAGCAATATCAGGATCACGAACCCGGCGATCAGAGCCGTCCAGAGCGCAGCTGCGCGGGTGAACTTGACCGCGGACTTCGGCGAGACCATGTATTCGCCGGCCGTGGCGGTCGGATCCGGCGCGGTTTCCCTGGCCGATTCGCCTTTTGGCTGTTCGCCAGGCAATGAAGGCTCAGTGGTCATGCGTCCATCTTTGCCCCTTCCCGTCGCGAATGAAACAACCCGCCGATAACCTCCGAGTATGTCGAGGACACGCGGCTGGTATCTGGGACTGCTCACCGTCGTGGCCCTGCTCGTCGCGGGCTGCGGCAGCTCCAACCCCCTCGGCGGCGGTGAGGTCTCGGGCGACCTGAAATCGCTCGTCGTCGGCTCGGCCGACTTCCCAGAGTCGAAGATCATCGCCGAGATCTACGCGCAGGCGCTGGAGGCCAATGGCTTCACCGTGGGCAGGCAGTTCGGTATCGGCAGCCGCGAAACCTACATCCCTGCCGTCCGTGACCATTCAATCGATCTGATCCCCGAGTACACCGGCAACCTGCTGCAGTACTTCGACAAGGAAACCAAGGTGACGACGCCGAACGACGTTCTGCTGGCGCTGTTCCGGGTGTTGCCGGGCGACCTCTCGATACTCAACCCGTCACCGGCCGAAGACAAGGACACCGTCGCGGTCAGCGACGCGACGGCCAAGAAGTGGAATCTCAAATCCATCGCCGACCTCGCAGCACATTCCCCCGAAGTGAAATTCGGTGCGCCGTCGGAGTTCTTGAACCGCACCGAGGGGCTGCCGGGGCTGAAGGCGAAGTACGGGCTCGACGTCGCGCCCAACAACTTCATCGCGATCAGCGACGGCGGCGGTCCGGCCACCGTCAAGGCGCTGGTGGATGGCATCGTGACGGCCGCGGACATCTTCAGCACGTCGCCCGCCATCCACGAGAACAACCTTGTGGTGCTCGATGATCCGAAGAACAATTTCCTGGCCGCCAACGTGATTCCGCTTGTCAGCTCGCAAAAGAAATCCGACGAGCTCAAAAGGGTTCTCGACGCCGTCTCCGCCCGGCTGACCACCGACGACCTCATCGAGCTGAACACCGCAACGTCGGGCAACGCAGGTGTTAATCCCGACGACGCCGCACGGAAATGGGTGCAGGACAACGGCTTCGACAGACCTCTACAGGGGTGAGGGCGATGATCAGCTTCGACGGCGTCACGAAGAAGTATCCCGATGGCACGGTCGCCGTCGACAATCTCACCCTCGAGGTTCCTGACGGGACACTCACGGTGTTCGTCGGGCCGTCGGGCTGTGGGAAGACGACCTCGATGCGGATGATCAACAGGATGATCGACCCGACGTCGGGCGCGCTGACGGTCAACGGCGACGACGTCACCAAGGTCGACCCGGTCAAGCTGCGGCTGGGGATCGGCTACGTCATCCAGAGCGCCGGGCTGATGCCGCACCAGCGCGTCGTCGACAACGTGGCGACGGTGCCTGTGCTCAAAGGGGAATCGCGCCGCAGCGCCCGCAAGGCGGCGCTGACGGTGCTCGAACGTGTCGGTCTGGATCCCAAACTGGCCAACCGCTACCCGGCGCAGCTGTCGGGCGGTCAGCAGCAGCGCGTCGGCGTGGCCCGGGCCCTGGCCGCCGACCCTCCAATCCTGCTGATGGACGAGCCGTTCAGCGCCGTCGACCCCGTGGTGCGCGAGGAGCTGCAGGCCGAAATTTTGCGGCTGCAAAGCGAACTGCGCAAGACCATCGTGTTCGTCACCCACGACATCGACGAGGCGGTGAAGATCGGCGACAGAGTTGCGGTGTTCGGGGCGGGCGGGGTGTTGCAGCAGTACGACGAACCGGCACGGCTGCTGTCGAACCCGGCCAACGACTTCGTCTCGGGCTTCATCGGCACCGACCGCGGCTACCGCAGCCTCCAGTTCCGCCACGCGACAGGCCTTCCGCTGCACGACATCCGGTCGGTGGCGGAGTCTGCGATCGACGGGCTGGCGCTGGGGCCCGACGAGTGGGTGCTGGTGACCCGGGCCGACGGCACCCCGTACGCGTGGATCAACGCCGAAGGCGTCGAACTTCACCGCGCCGGAAGCTCGCTGTACGACAGCACCTACGGCGGCGGCTCGCTGTTCAAGCCGGACCACTCGCTGCGCCAGGCACTCGACGCGGCGCTGTCGTCACCGTCGGGCCTCGGCGTGGCGGTGGACGGCGACGGCCAACTCGTCGGCGGGGTACGTGCCGACGATGTGCTGGCGGCCCTGAATTCGCAACGGCGAGAAGCACTGCCGAAGCTCGGCGGCTGAGCATGCGGTACCTGTTCAACAATCTCGACGATCTGTGGGTGCTGACGGTCATCCACCTGCGGCTGTCGCTCATCCCGATCGTCCTCGGGTTGCTGATCGCGGTGCCGCTCGGTGCGCTCGTGCAACGCACCACCGTGCTGCGGCGGCTGACCACGGTGACGGCGAGCATCATCTTCACCATTCCGTCGCTGGCGCTGTTCGTGGTGCTGCCGTTGATCATTCCGACCCGAATCCTCGACGAGGCCAACGTGATCGTCGCGCTGACGCTGTACACCACCGCGCTGTTGGTGCGTGCAGTTCCCGAGGCGCTCGACGCGGTGCCGGCCGCGGTACGCGACGCCGCCACGGCCGTCGGTTACCGGCCGCTGACCCGGATGCTGAAAGTCGAACTGCCGCTGTCGATTCCGGTGCTTGTGGCCGGGCTGCGGGTGGTCGCCGTCACGAACATCTCGATGGTCGCGGTCGGCTCGGTGATCGGCATCGGCGGCCTGGGCACCTGGTTCACCGAGGGCTACCAGTCGAACAAGAGCGATCAGATCATCGCCGGGATCATCGCGATCTTCGTGCTGGCCATCGTCGTCGACACGGTGATCATGCTCACCGGTCGGCTGATCACGCCATGGACCCGGGCAAGGCAGGCGGCATGAATTTTCTGCAGCAGGCGCTGTCGTTCATCTTCACCGCGGCCAACTGGGCGGGGCCTGCCGGCCTGACCGCCCGCATCGTCGAGCATCTGCAGTACACCCTCATCGCCGTGTTCTTTTCGGCGTTGATCGCGATCCCCGTCGGCATGTTCATCGGGCACACCGGCCGCGGCACATTCCTCGTCGTCACCGGGGTGAACGCGCTGCGCGCTTTGCCGACGCTCGGTGTGCTGCTGCTCGGCGTTCTGCTGTGGGGTCTGGGCCTGGTGCCTCCTACGGTTGCGTTGATGCTGCTCGGAATTCCGCCGCTGCTGGCCGGCACGTATGCAGGAATCGCCAATGTCGACCCAGCGGTGGTCGACGCGGCCCGATCGATGGGCATGACGGAGCGTCGGGTATTGCTGCGCGTCGAGGTGCCCAACGCGGCGCCGTTGATCCTCGGCGGTCTGCGCACGGCGACGTTGCAGATCGTTGCGACCGCGACCGTCGCCGCCTATGCCAGCCTCGGGGGCCTCGGCCGCTACCTGATCGACGGCATCAAGGTGCGGGAGTTCTACCTCGCGTTGGTCGGCGCGTTGATGGTGACGGCGCTCGCGCTGGTCCTCGACGGCCTGCTGGCTTTCGCGGTGTGGGCGTCGGTGCCGGGAACCGGGCGGTTGAGAAGGATGCCGCAGCCGCTGCTGGACGACGAAGTCGCGCTGGGAACGCCGACCAGTTTCTCACCGGCTTACGAACGAGCCGATGCTTCGCCTACGGTAGACGGGTGAGTGCGAAACCCGCTCCCTGGCCCGCCGTCCTGACCTGGCGTGCACATGATGTTCCGCGGATGGAATCCGTGCGGGTGCAGTTGTCCAACAAGCGGATCAAGGCTTACGGCCGAATCGTCGCGGCGGCAACCGACACCCACCCCGCCTTTTCAGCGTCCTACGATCTGGTCACCGACGAGACGGGATGCACCAAGCGGTTGTCGATGAGCGTCACGCTCGCCGAGCGGGAGCGCCAGCTGTCCATCGCACGTGACGAAGAGAACATGTGGATGGTGCAGGACCATGCCGGCAAGTCGAACCGGGCCGCGTACGAGGGCGCCTGCGACGTCGACGTGATCTTCAGCCCGTTTTTCAACACGTTGCCGATCCGGCGCACGGGCCTGTACCAACGCAGCGACTCGCTGTCGGTGCCGGTGGTGTATGTGTCGCTGCCCGACCTTGTGGTGAACCCCGCGGTCATCAGCTACACCAGTGCACCCGACGGCATCAAGCTGCACTCTCCGGTGGCAGAGACGACGGTGACCGTCGACTCCGAGGGCTTCATCCTCGACTATCCCGGACTGGCAGAGCGGATTTGATGACGCCGCCGGCGCGTCCGGCGGCCGCCAGTTCGTCCCGCCAGCCGTTCTGACCGATGACGATCGTCACGATCTCGGAGCGTCTGAATCCGGAGAACCGCGTCCGCGCGGAGTGACCGGCCTCGACGAGTTCGGCCACCGACCCCTGTTGTGCCAGGGATGTGCGCGCCCGAGTGAGCAGCTCGATAGATCGGTCAAGGGTGGGCAGCAGCTGGTCGGCGTTCGCCTCGCACATCGCACGGACGAGGTCCGGCGCGGTGGCCGCCACCCGGGTGCCGTCGCGGAAAGAGCCTGCGGCGAGGGCGAACGCCAACGGCACCTCACCGGCGGTGGCGGCCAGCGACTCGGCCAGAAGATGAGGCAGGTGCGAAATGGCCGCCGCCGCGGCGTCGTGCTCATCCGATTTCGCCGGCACGACGACCGCGCCGCAGTCGAGCGCCAGCCCCATGACCATCGCCCACACCGCCGGGTCGACGTGCTCGTCGACGCAGACCACCCACGGCGCCCCCACGAAGAGCCGGCCGTCGCCCGAGGCCCAACCGGAGTGCGCGGTGCCCGCCATCGGATGTCCGCCGACGAACTTCGAAAGCAATCCGTGGGATCCCACTTCGTCGCGGACGGCGGCCTTGACGCTCGTGACGTCGGTCAGCGGGCAGTCGGCAGCGGTGGCGCGCACGTAGTTCAAGACGATCGGCAGGGCGGGCACGGGCACGGCCAACACGATCAGTGCCTTTGTCTCGGCGGCGCGTGTCAGCGCATCGTCGATGCTCTCGGTGGCGTCGAAGCCGTCAGCGACGGCCGCATGGACGCCCTCGACCGAGCGGTTGTAGCCGAACACTTCACGGCCAGCCGCCTTCGCCGCGCGCATCACCGAGCCACCGATGAGGCCGAGGCCCAGTACGCAAACGGGCGGTTTTTCCACGACATCAAGGGTGACACATGAGCCTGGTCGGTTGGTGTGCGGCCGGTCGTCGAGTGCTGGTCAACATCGCTGGTCGGGGACTAGCGTAAGCGGCCATGGGACCACAGCGGGCACCTGCGCAGGATGCCGACGCGCCTGACGGCTTCGGGGTTGCCGTCGTCCGTGAGGACGGCAAGTGGCGCTGCTCGCCGATGCGTCGCGCTGCGCTGACGAGCCTGAAGGCGGCCGAGACCGAACTGCGTGAGCTACGCAGTTCGGGAGCCGTTTTCGGGCTGCTCGACGTCGACGACGAGTTCTTCGTGATCATCCGACCCGCGCCTGCGGGCACCCGGCTGTTGTTGTCGGATGCCACCGCGGCCCTGGACTATGACATCGCCGCCGAAGTGCTCGAGAAGCTCGACGCCGATATCGAACCGGATGACTTGGACGACGCTGATCCATTCGAGGAGGGCGACCTGGGCGTGTTATCCGACGTGGGGCTGCCGGCCGCTGTGCTGGGTGTCATCATCGGCGAATACGACCTCTACGCCGACGAACAGTTGGGGCGCATCGCCCGGGAGATGGGCTTCGCCGACGAACTGTCGGCGGTGCTGGACCGACTCGATCGGTGACCGACGAGGAGCTTGTCCGCGCGGCACTCGAGGCCGCGGGCGGAGCCGGCCCCCGCGACGTGCCGATCGGGGCGGTGGTCTTTTCAGCCGACGGCACAGAGCTGGCGCGGGCCGCCAATGCCCGTGAGCGCCTTGGGGATCCGACGGCGCACGCGGAGATTCTGGCGATGCGTTTGGCGGCGAGGGTGCTCGGCGACGGGTGGCGGCTCGAGGGCACCACGCTGGCGGTGACGGTCGAGCCGTGCACGATGTGCGCCGGCGCGCTGGTGATGGCGCGCGTTTCGCGGTTGGTGTTCGGGGCGTGGGAGCCCAAGACCGGTGCGGTCGGCTCGCTGTGGGATGTGGTGCGCGACCGCAGGCTGACACATCGGCCGCAGGTCGTCGGCGGGGTGCTGGCGCAGGAGTGCGCGGTGCCGCTGGCGGCGTTCTTCGCCCGGCAGCGATTGGAATAGACGGTCGTCGGTTCGGTAGGCTGCCACACGGTGGCGTGTCCGAGCGGCCTAAGGAGCACGCCTCGAAAGCGTGTGACGGGTAACCCCCGTCCGAGGGTTCAAATCCCTCCGCCACCGCCATTTCGCCTCGTGCGAAATGCCTGCTAGGGCCTTTTAGCGCTTTATACCGAGTCTGCTACCTACTGTTCTGCCCACAGTTTGCCCACATTGTCTGGTGAGTAGGCGTTGTGCAGCGCGGCGCCAATGGCGTCCAGATCGGTATCGAAGAGATCGGCATAGACCCGCAGCGTCACGCTCGGATCCTTATGTCCGAGCATTCTCGCCAACGCCAACACGTTGACGCCGGCGGACACCGCCAGGCTGGCCGCCGTGTGGCGAAGATCGTGAGGCGTAACCCGCTGAAACGCCAGATCGCTTTACCGCCTGAGCGAACCAGCCGTATTCCGACTTTGGGTGGGGGAGATAGTCGCCGTCGGGACCGGCGAACACCAAATCGTCGGGTGACTTATTCGCGCAGAGCAGTCCGAGTTCGTCGAGAAGGAATGGTGGCACCGGAACAGACCGCGACTCACGGCCCTTTGGCTCGCCAACAGCGTGGTCGACTCCAAACTGGACCGCGTTCTCCGACACCTTCAGCCTCTTGCGTAGGAACTGAATGTCTCTGACGCGTAGAGCAATTGCTTCGCCCATCGAACCCCGCAAAAGCCCAGTGTGAGTACCAAGGTGCGATGGTGGCCCGACTCGTCGGCGAGTCGGTGAAGATTCTTGTCGGTCAGGTAGACGCGGCGCCGAGCCCGTTTCCGGGGGGAGGCTCGCGATTGCCTTAGCGGGATTGACCGCAATCTGCGAGCCTTTACCGCATCGCCAAAATTTCCAGATAGCACCACATGCGCACGGATGACGGTCGTCGCGCCTCCGCCGTTCTTCACCATATGGGCGACCCACGCCTCCACATCCCGGACGCTGATCTCATTGACTCCTCGCGATGCCCACATCGGTGCGACGTGAACCCGCAAGACTCGTTGGAACCTCCGTCACGGATGATCCGGCAGGCGGCGGAGCGGGCGAAATAGCGCTGCAATCTTCCTCCTACGGGACCAGCGATCATTCGGCCCAGGTAAAACCTGCGTCGTGTGTCGGGGTGGTGTTCACCGGTGAGCACGCCGTGTACACCGCCAGCGATATGGAGCAGACCAAGACGCAGACGTTCGGCAATCTGTACCCCGGTTCCACTGGAGAGCCGCACTTATTTCAAGACAGCAGCGGTGTTCCCGTCAGCCGGAGCGGCGCAGAACTTTTTCAATGCGGCGGAGTCGCAGTGGAAATCATGTACGACCGACGAAGTCTCTGCGAGCCTCGGATATGAGAACGCCGCCGGTTACAGATTGGGCAACGTCCGGCGCGACGATGACGTCATCTCGGTTGCGATGGCGACCAACGGCGGCGAGAACGGTCCTGACGCTTGCCAACATTCACTCGGAGTGCGCTGGAACGTCGTTGTAGAAGCGCGGGGCTGCGCGGTACCGAATATTGTCAGCACCTACGACCCCAATGTCGGATGGCCCAAGAACCCAAGTTGGGCGTCCCCGTATGCCGAACGAATCGCCAAAGCGATGTTGGAGAACGTGAAGTGAACTCGCGGCTAGGAAGTCAAAGGGCAATCCTGCGCGCGCGAGCACGGCGATCTAGTACTAGCCGCCACGGTGCTACCTGTCTCGGACGATGTCCGCCAAACCGTCGCAATCAGCCACCGTCAGTGTGAGATTGGGATGCCGGAGCAGCCCGAACGGGTCGATACCACGAATGGGTTCAACCATGACAAGGCACACGCCGCGATCCCCGTTGGTTGCGAACGTCAGTCCTCTGTCAGCGAACGACAAGTGGCCAGGACCGGCGGTCTTGATGAAGGCGTAGGGGCCGGTGATAGACACGTCGGCGATGTTGTCCAGTGCGGTCTGCACCTGCCACGGGCCGAACCGGGCAGTCAGCCGACCGGCACCCACCCGAACCTCACATGTAGAAGGTCTGACACCGAACGGCAATCCCGCCAGCTGGTATTGAGTGGTGAAGTGGAACTCGAATCTTCGGTCGTGCACGACGCCGGTCTACCCCTGGTGAGGCCCGTTGAAAACGCGACAAAAAAGGAGCAGGCGGTAGGGGTATGGAAGCTGTCACCGGTCCTCACCAGATGCTCAAGAGCAGGCTATGAAGACCACACCCACTTCCTGTTGCTTGACGACGGCGCGGATGTGGCCCCCACGAGCCAGCCGTCACCGTGCTCATTCCAGCAGATCGCAGGTAGCGGACGTCATACTCTCCCGACATGGATCGCATCTGGCAGTGGGCGTGGGATAGGTATGCGGCGAGGTATTCGTGGGTGGTCTGCGCAGTTTTCTTCGCCTCGATACTTTCGGTGTCCTTGATCTTGTCGCTCGGCGTGGTCGCGTTCGAAAAGTCGAGTCGTTACGTCGAGGCGTGTGCCGTCACCGGTGTCGCTGTGGCGGTGTTGACTTACGCGGTGATTCTTCCCGGCAGCCGACCGTTCCACATCGCGCAGCGGTGGGCGGCTGGCTGTGATGTTGATCGTGCAGCGGCTCTGAGGGACACGTACGCCTGGACTCGCGCAGCGGCTGTTCGAGGGTTGGCAGTTTGGCCGGTTATCTCGGCACTGCTTGCCGTCGTGGTCGCTGCGATAGCAGGGGCGAGCGAGTCGCGGCTAGTCCAATACGCGATTTTCGGGGCAGCTATGGGAATTGCCGCAAATCTGGTTGGTGCCCACAGCTTTGTGGAAGGAGCATTGCGACCGGCCAGGGTTGCTTTGGCAGGGGATACCGGGATTGGTGACGCCCTTCCTCGCTCTCGTCCGACTTTTGCCGCGTGGTTGAACCTGTCGATGCTGGCGTCTGCGTTCGCGTTCTCCGCCCAGGCCGCGATGCTGGGAGCCGTGGTGTTTGACCGGGCTGGGAAGGTTCCCGTGCTCTTCGTCGTGATCGGGGCCGCGTTGACGCTCGCGCTCGCGGCACCGAATGCCGTGGGTGCCATTGTCCTGCCAGCACTTCGTCCCATTCGCGACCTCGCCGAAGGGACCGAACGGGTTGCGGCTGGAGACTACAGTCAGCGCCTGCCGGTGGTCCAAGACGATGATCTTGGTGCGCTCGGTGCGTCGTTTAACCGGATGCAGGCGGGCTTGGCTGAGCGGCAACGACTTCAAGCCGCGTTCGGCACCTACGTGGACCCCAGCCTGGCGACCAAGCTTCTTGACCAGGGTGACGATGTGTTCACCGGTGAGCGCCGGGAGGTGACGGTGATGTTCGTCGACATCCGCGACTTCACCCCCTTCGCCGAGACGAACCCCGCCGAGGATGTCGTCGCCCGCCTCAACGCCCTGTTCGAGATCGTGGTGCCCGCTGTCGTCGATGGCGGTGGGCATGTGAACAAGTTCCTGGGTGATGGTGCGCTAGCCGTGTTCGGTGCACCGAATGACCTTGCAGACCATGCTGATGCGGCACTGAACGCCGCTGTTCTGATTCAGCGCCTCGTGGCAGAGCGATTCGGTGGGAAGCTTCGGATCGGCATCGGGATCAACACCGGTGTGGTGATCGCGGGAACCATCGGCGGCGGCAGCAAGCTAGAGTTCACTTTGATCGGTGACGCAGTCAATGTCGCTGCCCGCGTGGAGCAGCTCACGAAGACCACGGGTGACACGATCCTGCTGACAGACCAAACCGTCGAGGCTTTCGGTTCTCGCCCTCCCGGTCTCGTCGACCGGGGATCGCATGCGCTGAAGGGTAAGTCGGCTGCCGTGCAGGTCTTTGGCCTCAGCCACAACAGCGATCCTTCAAATTAGGCCGCTAGCCGTCCAGGGCAAAGAGCAGCTCGTACATCGTTGCGCGTCGATGGATTCACGGATGATGTCGGCGTGACCAGCGTGGCGGGCGAACTCCTCGATGATGTGCATCAGCACCCAGCGCACTGTCCAGTGGGGAACTTGGAAGATGCCATGGATGTGGTCAGGTATAGCAATGGTGGTGGCATCCAAGTCGGCCTCCGCGAATACCTGCAGCGTCTCGGCGTTCTGCGCACGGAAACCTGCCGTCAGGCCATCAAGGGTTTCGTCGTCGCGGAAGACTTCCCTGTTGACGAAGTCGCTCATCATGCCGAGCAGCGACCGTGGGTCATCGGGACGCAGGTCTGGTGAGGTCACCGCCAGCGTCCATGCGTACTGCTGAAGCGTCACGTGCTTCAACAGTGATCCGAGGCAGAATGCGCTGACAGTTGGGGTGCAGCGGGCTTGTTCCTCGGTCACGCCGTGCAAGACGGCGAGGAACGCGGTGTGTTGGTACTTGAGGTACTCAAGTAGGGATTGGCGCTCTCCGGCTACGGGAAGGGGCATAGCGAGCATGTCCGACAGTCTCCAACGTCTGGTGCGCTGTGGCCCTGGAAACGGGCAACCCGGTCGCCGGGGCCGTCAAGATCGGCATGGTCGCAATTGGCGATTTGACGTGGGCGTTTTGTGACATCCTGATCGGGTGTCTGCGGGGGACCCGCCGTCAGGTGTGGTGACCTTTCTGTTCACCGACGTGGAGGGGTCAACCCGTCGGTGGGAGACGGACGCCGATGCCATGCGAGAGGCACTCGCCGACCACGACAAGGTGCTACGCAAGGTGATCGAAGCCCACGACGGGTTCTTGTTCAAGCACACCGGCGACGGGGTGTGCGCGGCTTTCTCCTTGCCGAAGTCAGCGGTGGATGCTGCCATAGCCGCTCAGCGTGCTCTGGAATTGCCGGTGCGGATGGGGCTGGCGACCGGCGAGGCCGAGGTACGTGACGGCGACTACTTCGGTGCTGTCTTGAACCGGGCCGCGCGTGTGATGGCTGCCGGGCACGGGGGTCAGATTCTCGTGGCTGAGTCGACAGCGGGTCTCCTTGGCGGAGTAGACCTACTTGATCTGGGGCCACGACGGCTACGCGATGTGCCGATGCCGGTCGGAGTCTCTCAAGTTCGGGCAGCGGGCCTGCGGACGGAATTCCCGCCGCTGCGGGCGCTGGACACAACCCCCGGAAACTTGCGTCCACCAACCACGAGCTTGATCGGGCGCGAGTCTGAGGTCGCGGATATCAAAGCGGCGGTCAAGTCACACCGGCTAGTGACACTGACCGGTGTTGGCGGGGTTGGAAAGACACGGCTGGCGATGGACGTCGCCGCAAGGCTGGCCGATGAGTTTCCTGACGGTGTGTGGTTTTTCGAACTCGCAGCGGTCACCGATCCAGCGGCTGTCCCTGACGCGGTGGCAGCAGTCTTGGGCGTGACCCAGCAGCCCGGCAAGAGCGTGACCGAATCGGTGGCCGCAGCTCAAGAGGGCCGTGTCCGGCTGCTAGTGATTGACAACTGCGAGCATGTGCTGGGGGCCGCCGCCGACCTGATTGAGGCGATCCTGGCGCAGTCGTCGACGGCGAGGATGTTGGCTACTAGCCGAGAAGTGCTAGGTCTCGCCGAGGAGCAGGTCCGTTTGGTCCGCTCGCTTGACTCCTCATCAGGAATCGACGCTGGCGCGGTGCGCTTATTCGTTGAACGCGCTGAAGGAACTGCGCCGGGCTTTTTGCTGACCAACGCTGACGACACGGCAGCGGTGGTGGAGATTTGTCAGCGGGTGGATGGCATCCCCTTGGCTATCGAGCTGGCGGCGTCGCGGATGGCATCGATGACAGTCAGCGAGGTGCGTGATCGCCTGGATCACCGCTTCCGCTTGCTCGTGGGTTCACGCCGGGGCCTGGCACGCCATCACACGCTGCGCCATGCGGTGGCATGGTCCTATGACCTTCTCGATGACACCGAAAAGACTGTCCTGGAACGCTGCTCAGTCTTCGCGGGCGGCTTTGACCTCCAAGGTGCCTGCGCTGTGGCTGGATCGAACGAGATCGATGAGTATGCACTCCTCGACGTGCTTGATGCGCTGGTGCGCAAGTCGCTGATCGTCGCCGACCGATCGCTGCGCCGCACCCGGTTTTCAATGCTGGAAACCATCCGCCAGTTCGCCGAAGAACAACTCGTTGCCCGTGGTGAGGCAGGTGAGATTCGTACCGCTCACTCCCGCTATTTCGCCGGTGGCGAGGCCGAGATCATGGCGCTGTGGGACAGCCCACTACAGCGGGAGGCGTACGACTGGCTCACCATAGAATTGTCCAATCTGCGTGCTGCCTTTCGGTGGGCCGCCGACCAGGGTGACATCGACAGCGCCGCCACCATCGCCGCCTACGCGGGGTTCGTGGGTTTTCTCGCCGAGAATTATGAGCCGATCACCTGGGCCGAAGAAATCGTCGAACCCTTGCGAGCGGTGGATCATCCGCGGCTGGGGTTTGTGTATGTGATCGCCTCGATGTGCTGGACGACTGGACGGATCGAGGCTGCAGCCCGTTATGCCGATGCAGGGCAGATGGTCGTTGCCGATGACAGCAGCGCGGTGCCGTTTGGGATACAAAGCTGGCTCAGCACCGCATACCTGGTCATTGGGCAGCCCGAGCAATCGGTCGAGTTGTGCCGGACGCAGATCGCAACCGGTCGCGACACTCACACCTTGGCTAGGACTTGCCTGGCCCTCGCGCTGCCTTGGTCCGCGACGCCGCATGAAGCCATGGTCGCGGCTACTGGCCTGACCGAGGCCGCCGAGGCCACTCGCAATCCGTATGCACTGTGTTTCGCGTTGATGGCTTATGGTCTTGTTCTCCGCGACGCCGATCCCGACTGCGCCCGGGAGACCTTACGTCGGGGTCTTGTCATCGCTCGCGACAGCGGTAACCGCACCATCGAGACCCACCTTACGCATAGCATGGCGCTGCACGAAGCAAACTCGGGCGACCCGCTGACCGCGCTGGAATATTTCGTCATGGGTATCCGCAAACTCCACGACTCAGGCAATACAGCCAATACGCGTGGTGGTCTGACCGCCCTAGCCGCTTTACTTGAGCGGCTCGGACATTTCAGGCCTGCGGCCATCATCGCCGGTTACGCGTGCGATCCGCTCACCACAGGGAGGTGGATTCCCGAGATCAACACCGCGATCTCTCACCTACGCGACGTTCTCGGCGACCCGACCTACGAAGCCCTTGCCCGCAAGGGCGAAGCTATGACGACCGCCGAGGCAGTGAGCTACGCCTACGACCAAATCGACCATGCCCGAGCAGAACTCAGCGCCGCCTGTAAGTAGGTGCCGATCGGCAGACCACGTTGTCCCGGCGGGACCGAACCGGTAGCTAAGACGCGACGGCGAAGAGGTGCCACTCGCCTGGCACACCTTTGAGGTGATGAGCGCCGCGCTCCTCGAACTCCAGCCCCGACCCGATCACGAGGTCGCGCAGCGTGCTTGAGACGAGTACCTCATTGGCCCCCGCGAGGGCGCTCACGCGCGCACCGATGTGCACCGCGATGCCGCCGATGTCGTCCCCGCGTATCTCGCATTCCCCGGTGTGCAGGCCCGCGCGCACCTCGATGCCGAGTGCTTGCACCGCGTCGCGAATTGCCAGGGCACAGCGGATCGCCCGTTGAGGGCCATCGAACGTCGCGAGGAAGCCGTCCCCCGTGCTGTTCACCTCTCGTCCTCGGAAACGATTGAGCTGTGCGCGGACTACGGCGTCGTGCGCATCAAGCAACGCATGCCAGTCACGGTCACCCATCGTTGCGGCGCGACGAGTGGAGTTCACGATGTCGGTGAACAGCACCGTCGCAAGCACGCGGTCATCGGCTACTTCTGCCTGATGCCCGGTGAGGAACTCGGCGATCTCTTGAAAAGACGCACGCCACGGTTCAACGAAGTAGTAAAAATTGCGCCCCGGCAACTCTACGTATTTCGCGTCAGGTATGCGGTCAGCGATGTACTTGCCCTTCGCGAGCGGGACCAACACGTGGTCGGAGTGCTGGACTACAAGAGTCGGCACGCGCACTGTCGGAAGCAGCGCCCGCACATCCATTTCCAGCGCGAGAGGCACCATCTGAGCCACCGTCTTTGGGCTGGCCGCCAGACGCTCAAATCGTGCCCAGGTTGCCCTGATTTCCTCGTTCCACGGCATGTCCGGATTAGACCCATGTTGACTCTTGCCGCTGCCCCACAAGCGGAATATCGCAGCTTTGGTTTCATCTTGAGCGAATGCGGTGCCGCCCGCATCTGCGAAACCGCCGAGCACGACCAGCGCCGTGGTGCGTGACGGATGTGTCGCCGCGAACAGCGCAGCGGGCGCGAATGCCCAGTTCGTCGCGACTAGAACCGCTTCGCGACTCCCGAGGTCGTCGAGCACCGAGGTGATGCTGTCGGTCCATTGCTCCAACGTGGGCAACGCGCCCAGCTCGATGGGATCAGACGCCCCCGTGCCCGGCTGATCGAAGAAAATCAGCCGACCGAGCGAGGCCATCGCCTCATTCCACCCTTGAACGGACGGTAGCTCCGGAAGAACCTCGCAGCACGTAAACCAGTTCGGGACCACCACGATGTCGCGCTCACCCGGAGGCGATGCCCGATAGGCGACGCGCAAGTCCCCGTTCATCGCATAGCGCGTCTCGGAGAACACGGCGGAAGTGTAAGCCGAGTAGGGAGCGGCTCCGCTTGATTCAAGCCAGGGCGTTCTTCACAGGCCGAACGCTGCAGGATGGCCGGGGGAGTCAGCGGGCAAGCTGGATGGACAGTTCCTCCAGCGCTTGACGCGCCCAACCGTGCCATGCCTTTCCAAGCATTTTGACAGCGGGTCGGGTCAAGGCCGATCGCGGATGAACCGACCAGCGCCACGTGGCCGTGGTCTCTGTCCCGGAAGCGGCGAACTTGAACTCGCCGTCGATGCCAGTGGCCACGAAGGACAACGGCCCTCTGATGTTTCGCACGTGGTAGGCGAAGGAATGCGGCGCATCGACCTTGATTAATTCCTCTAGGGTGCTGCCGCCACCAGCCATCTTCAGTGTTCGAGTCTGGCCCACTGTGCCCCATGTGTTGGCGTCGTCGAGCACCTGACGTATGGGAGGAAACGGGCCGTACCAGCGGTGGAACACAGAGGGCACGTCCATCATTAATGTGCCCTGGAAAGCGGCCTCAAGGCTGACTGACATCGAACGCGATTCCTCGACGATCACCGGCTCAGTCATTTGGGCATGGTAGGCGTCCGTGCCGGTAGTTGTCCGTACTACTGCGACACGACGCAGCCTGTCGCGGGCCGTCGGTCCAGCGGGCGTATATCGCTGCATGTGGCTGTCGGTGTGCCCTGTCTCAAAAACGATCACATGTGAGACACCGCATCCCTGGCTCTTGCTGACCGGATCGCCCAGGTCGGGTTGTCTCGAAAGTCGGTGTCAGAAATGGATGTCACATAAGAGGCGTTGCGTCACTTATGAGTCATCGCGACAACAAGCCCGCCACTGGTGCTCGGATCGGCTACACCCGAGTCTCCACGGTCTCCCAGACACTCAGTCAACAAGATGAGGCGTTGGCAGCCGCCGGGGTCACCAAGGTGTTCTCCGACATCATGTCGGGTGCGCGCGACGACCGGCCAGGCCTCGCCGACCTGTTGGCCTACGTGCGCGAAGGCGACACGGTCGTGGTGTGGAAGTTGGACCGGCTGGGCCGCAACATGCTGCACGTCCTGCAGACCGTCAAAGAGCTGACCGAACGAGGCGTCACCCTGGTGTCGGTCACCGACGGCATCGACTCATCCACGCCAGCGGGGCGCATGATGATCGGTGTTCTTGGGTCACTGGCAGAGTACGAGCGCGAGCTGATCAAGGAACGAACGGCACTGAAGAGAGCCGAGTCTCGCACCAATGGCACCAAGTTCGGGCGGCCCCGTAAGGTATCTGACTCCGACCACATCGCCACCGCCCGGAGGATGAAGGCGGATGGCCATACCGGCAGAGACATCGCAAAGTACCTGGGGGTGTCCAGGGCGACGCTGTACCGGTATTTCGCCATGGACGAATCCCCTGCAGCCTGACGGCCCTCACGCCGAGGTAGCGATTGGCTTGAACATTCCGTTGGCGCGGCCTCGCCCTTATATGTTGCCCTTCGACCACGCCCAGGCAGTGAGTCGCCAGTTCCCGTCAACCTTTCGGAGCGCCACCGTAAAGCCCGCGTCGGTTGATTAACCGCTTTGCCCCTGGCGGTTGTAGTCGAAGGTAGCGGGAGCGAACACGTAGGCGTAGTCGCCGTTGACATCAACATGCTTCGGCTCGCCCAGTCCGATGTAGTGATCGGTCACTCCGAGGTGTTCGCCCTCCGCCAGTGCGTCTGCGTACCAGTCTTCGGCGGCAGTCGGTCCCTGCCACACGTGCGGTGACATTCCGTCAAGAATCTGCATGGGGTCGGCGCATGCTGCGGCCATCGCTTTCGCGTCACCGTTGTTGAACGCATCGAGGTAGGCCTGTCTGTCATGGGTTTACGCAGCCTACGTGGTATCCGTTAGTAGCCACCAGGTAGCCGAATAGGGTTCAAATCCCTCCACCACCGCCATCGCTTTTCGGGTCTTTTCGCCCCAAGCCATCGAGGAACTTCTCGAGTTCTTCGAGGGTACGGATCCGACGGAGCGCCTCGCGGGAATCAGGCTCGAGCCGGACCATCGCCTCCAGTGCGGCACGGAGCTGCTCGACTTCAGTGATTTCGGACACGGGTGGCGGCTTCCTCTTGAGCATGCGTGGCCGCCGCGAGAGGTCAGTCGAGTGGAAGTCGGCAGTCGCGCG
This sequence comes from Mycobacterium sp. 1274761.0, assembly GCF_001668615.1. Taxonomy (GTDB): domain Bacteria; phylum Actinomycetota; class Actinomycetes; order Mycobacteriales; family Mycobacteriaceae; genus Mycobacterium. The sequence continues at coordinate 11,678 of NZ_LZMC01000010.1, read as the reverse complement.
GCACAGCACCCCGTACCCCCCGCTCGACATGATCAACCCAGAGCGGTCAGGTGCCGCGCCGGTAGCGCAGGAAGAGATAAGAGTCGTGCAACACCGCATGACGCAGTTCCAGGGAAGCCGGAACGGCTTGGCGACTCAGGGGACGGACGCCGACGGGTTGGCTGCCCGCCAACAGCGGCGCGATGGTCACGCATATTTCGTCGACGACGTCCGCGTCGACGAGTTGATCGAGAAGAGTGGGGCCTCCCTCACACAGGATCCGCGGCATGCCCAACGCGCGGAGCTGTTGTACGGCCCCGGGGAGGTCTACGGAGTCCTCGCCCGCCATCAGCAGCCTCCACCGCGGGTCGCTGTCCAGCGAGTGGGTTCGCACAGCGCTTTTACTGGTCACCAGGATGGGTGACGGCGCTGGGTCAACGAACAACGTCGGCGGCAGCTGTCCCGTCTGGCTGACGACCGCAATCGGCGGGACCGGCAGGCCTTGAGCGGCTCCGCGCAGCACATCCTGTGCCGCAGTGAACCGTGCCGGCCCGTACCGCTCGGCGCGCGCCGTGCCCGCCCCGACAAGCACGACGTCGGCGAACGCCCGCAGATCGCGGAGCAGCTGCTGGTCGGCCGGGCATGAGAGCGTGCCGGCGCGGCCACCGAAAGCAGCGGCACCATCGGCGCTGAAGATCATGTTCGCGCGAACGCCCTCGGGCGCATCGGCGTAGAGCCCTGCCAGTTGGTCCGGATCGGTGACGCTCGTCAACCGCGTCATGCTTCGTGCCCCGGGTTTAGATCCCGCACGTCGGCGAACAACACCCAGTCACGCGACATCTCGGATGCGTCGCCGTCGGTGGGCTCCAAAAGATGGCCGACGTGATCGCCGACATCGAACCGATCGACGATGCGCCCGACGAACCATGCCGACGCGTCGGTCAGTATCGGCAACCCCGAAGGGCCTGCCTCCCAATCACATCGGGCGAACTTGTCCACCTCATCGCCGGTCTCGCTTCCGAACAGTTCTGCGGTTTCAAGATGTTCGCGCGACAGCACGTGGACTGCCAGATGGGTGGACTGCTGCGCGACGCGGAAGGTGCGATTCTTCCGCGACAACCCGACGAGGAACCGGGGCGGACGGATGCTGGTCTGGCTGGCGAAGCCCACCAGACACCCTGCGACGGCACCATCGTCGGCTTTGGTTGTCACCACGAACATCGGATAGTTGAGCGCTGCGACGATGTCATCGAAGGCTTCTGATCCGCTCATCGCTTCGAGGATATGCCTACGGCAACACCGTCTTCATCAACATCACGTTGTAGTCCGACCACAGTGAGAGGTTGTAGTAGATCTCCTTGCCCGTCGACCACGGATGCAGATACGGCGCATAGATGCCGCCGGGGAAGTCGAAGGACGAGACGAGCATCTGTTCGGGACCCCACGGCCCCTGTGGTGCAGGGGCGGTGCGCGCCACCACGTCGTTGTTGCCGTTGCAGTACAGCGCCAAGAACTGCTTGAGGTGGGTGTTGTATTGCACCGACATCTCACCGATGGGGCCAGGGATCACCGGCTGCGCGGCGCCGGGGTCTCTCGGCACCCAGTTGCCGCCGTCCCAATACTCGTAGCGGCTGAGTTCGGGAACCAGGTTCTGCGGTACGCGCGACACGAACGCCGGTCCGCCACGCCCGGACGGGGTGCCGAAGGAGTACAGGTAGCCGTCGCCGGTTTTCAGAAACGAGCCGACCTGAAACTTCTCGCCGCCAGGAACATACGGGACCTTCGGCGTCGCGTCCTGAGACGCCGGCCGGACGCTTTGCGGGTAGACGCCCCAGTGCTCACCGTTGTCTGGGGACACCGCCACCGCTGAGAAGTTAGTCGTCCAGGAACCGGGACTGTCCCAGCTTCTGATCGACATGAAGCTCATGTATTGCGTTGTCCCGACGGCTATTCCGGATGTCGGAATGATTCCGGTCTCCGATGGCGCGAATTTGATGCTGTTGACGATCTGCTTGGACAGCGCAGGCGCCCACAGCGGTGAGCCCGAATATTTGTTGTTGACCACGCCGTCGGGGATGCTGATCGTCTCGCCCAGCGACCGGTCGTTGGTACGGAACATGGTGTTGTACCGCCACTGCTTACCGCGCACACTGCAGTACCCGATGGTGTCACCGAAAGCCATCAGCACCTGGTTGTTCACGGGATCACCGTTGTCCCACATGATTCCGAGGTCGGTACCGGTGATCGCAAACCGCTTGATGGTGTCGTTGGGGCTGTGCGGTCCGGTAACCCAGCCGACGAGGGAGGTGCCCGGCGGGGAACCGGGATCCGGCGCCGGCGCCGGGCCGGGCGGCGCGGGCTGGGGCGGTGCGGGTGCAGCGATGGGCGCTGCGTCGGGAACCGGTGGCGGGGGAGCCGGTGGAGGCGCCACGCCGGCCTGCTGTTGCACCCGAGCGGACTGCGGCGTGAACGCGCTAAGAATCGACCGCGACAGCCTGCCCAAGTTCGGAAGCGGCGCACTGTCTTTCGCCTTGGTCGGCCGGTGCCCGATCGGCGGTCCACTCACCCCCGGCAGCGCCGGAGTCGCCGTTGCGTTCGGCGTGGCGGGCGGCTGAGCCTCGGCGGCAGCACCCGTGCAGGGCTCGGCGGTGGCGGGTGGCGCGACGACGATCGAGACCACGAGGCCGACGGCCGCCGCCGACGCCACAGGTACCGAGGCGATCCGGGAAAACGGCGACATGTCACACCTTTCGAGGGGGCGCCGGACGCCGCATTGACGTTCCGCGACGTTCCACGCGAGCAGATGTGACGATAGTGAGCAATGGGGCCAATGGGATCGATGATGTACCGAAAGGTATCGATCCGTGACCGTGTCGCAACCCGGCTTTCCGACTACGCTCATCCCATGAAGCGAGTTTTGGCCGCGGCGACACTGTCGGTCATCGCGCTGGCCGGTGCACCCTCGGCGCACGCTGACCAGGTGGCCTACCTGGTCAACGTGACCGTCCGCCCCGGATACAACTTCCCGAACGCAGACGCCGCACTCGACTACGGGTTCAGCGTCTGCGATCGTGTCGCAGCCAAGGTGGGTTACGGGCAGCTCGTCGACGAGGTGAAGCGTGACGTCGGAACCAGCGACTACTACCAGGGTGCCTATCTGATCAATCAGGCCGTCAACGAACTGTGTCCCGCGCAGATCTGGCAGCTGCGCCAGTCGGCGGCCGGCTACACCGTGCCCACCTAGAAATGGCATAGAAAACGGCGGCACCGCAAGGGATGCCGCCGCTTCACAAGTGGATCAAACTACGGGCAGGTGACCTCGATCTCGAAGGGCTTCGTCACCATTCCCGCCATCGGATTGGCCATATCCGCTCCCGAAGCGGTGCCGGAGATCTTGTAGGTGTTGCCGTCCTTCTCGGCCTTGGCCTCGCCCTGACCGGAGTTCTCCTGGAAGCCCAGCACCGCACCGTTGACGTTGCCGAGGCCGACGGAGTGGACGGTCGGCTTGTCGCCCGAGCTGACGACGGCACCGATGCCCGTCGTGGCATCACCGATCGCGATGTTGACGTTGTCGCCCATCGTGCTGCAGACGACGGTGCCCTGCACGGCCTGGTCCTTGCCGTCGATCGTCACCGTGCTCTTGCCCTGCGCGGAGGCGGCCGATGACGTTGGACCACTGGTTTCGGACTTCTTCTCCGATGAACAGCCCGACAGGCCGGCGATGACAATCGCCGCGCCGCCAACGGCGACCACGAAACCACGCTTCACCAGTGTTCTCCTTTTGTTGTTGTCGCGGCCCGTCAAGATCGCGGACCGTCTCAGGAGAGTATGTAGTGCGGCCATGGCGCGGTCATGAAATTGCCGGAAATTTGCCTGAGCACCACCTGCTGATTGAATACACGGCGTGGCAGAGCCGTCGTTTTCCATCGAAGCGGAGCTTCCTGGACGACTGGGGCGTGCCGGTGTGATCCGAACGCCCCACGGCGACATCCACACTCCCGCCTTCATCGCCGTCGGCACCCAGGCCACTGTCAAAGCCGTCCTGCCCGAGGCCATGAAAGAGCTTGGCGCACAGGCTATTCTGGCCAACGCCTATCACCTGTACCTGCAGCCCGGCGCCGACATTATCGAGGAGGCAGGCGGTCTCGGCGCTTTCATGAACTGGCCGGGCCCGACGTTCACCGACAGCGGCGGGTTCCAGGTGCTGTCGCTGGGTGCGGGTTTCCGCAAGGTGCTCGCCATGGACGCCGAACGCGTGCAGGCTGACGACGTCATCGCAGAAGGCAAACAGCGGCTGGCCCGCGTCGACGACGACGGCGTGACGTTCACCTCGCATCTGAACGGTTCGACCCACCGGTTCACCCCCGAAGTGTCGATCGGCATCCAGCATCGGATCGGCGCCGACATCATCTTCGCGTTCGACGAGCTCACCACCCTGGTGAATACGCGCGGCTACCAGGAGGAATCCGTGCAGCGCACGCACCGGTGGGCGGTGCGATGCCTGGCCGAACACCGCAGGCTCGCCGCGGCCCACCCCGACCGCCACCCCCAGGCGTTGTTCGGCGTGGTGCAGGGCGCCCAGTATGAGGATCTGCGCAGACAAGCCGCACGCGGGTTGGTCTCGATCGTTGATGAGGACGGCCGCGGCTTCGACGGTTACGGCATCGGCGGCGCGCTGGAAAAGCAGAACCTCGCCACGATCATCGGCTGGGTCAGCAACGAGCTGCCCGCTGACAAGCCCCGCCACCTGTTGGGCATCAGCGAACCCGACGACCTGTTCGACGCGGTGGCCGCAGGCGCCGACACGTTTGATTGCGTGTCGCCGTCACGCGTGGCGCGCAACGCGGCGGTGTACTCGACGGCCGGACGCTTCAACATCACCGGCGCGCGCTACCGCCGCGATTTCACACCCATCGACGCCGAGTGCGACTGCTACACCTGCGCGCACTACACACGCGCCTATCTCCATCATCTGTTCAAGGCCAAGGAGATCCTTGCGTCCACCCTGGCCACAATCCACAACGAGCGGTTCATCATCAGGCTCGTCGACCAGATTCGCATGGCGATCCGGACCGGCGAATTCGACGAGCTGCGCGCCGAGGTGCTGGGCCGCTATTACGCCCAAACTGACAAACGGGCGGGAAAGTTCGAGTAGAGCCCGCCGGTTACAGCTGCACTTCCTCGAGCACGCGGGCCGTCGGCAGCCCAACCAACGCGGGCGCCGACTCCGGGGACGTCCATATCTGATTGATCAGAAATTCGCGGAATTTCGTTGCTGCGTCCACGGTCTCGAAACCCAGGTTGACCACGATGTAGTTCGGGTCGTCACTCGGCTGATATACCTCGGCACGGGTGACCCCGGCCTGCTCGCGGGCACGGGCGAATTTCTTGAACGTCTCCAGCCAAACCGCCAGTTCGCTGATCTCGTGCTCGATATGCAGGACGGGCATGTGAACAGTGTGGACTACCGTCATGGGTATGACGTCCACCTTGCTCGATGCGCGCGTCGCGACCACGCTCAACCGGATGTTCGCCGAAGCGGACGCGCAGATGCCATTGCTGGGTCGGATGTTCGGCAACGACGCGGTGCCCGAGGAGGCCAGCGCCCAAAAGCGCGCAGACGCGTTGAGCGAGTTCTACCTGCCGGTGACGCCGGATGCGGGACGGCTGCTCTACACGCTGGTGCGCTCGTCGCGTCCGGCCACCGTGGTGGAATTCGGCATGTCGCTGGGGATCTCGGCGATCCATCTTGCGTCGGCGGTGCGTGACAACGGCGCCGGCCGGGTGGTGACCACCGAACTCAGCGCACACAAGGTCGCGGTGGCTGGCCGCAACTTCGTCGACGCGGGCCTCGACGACGTCATCACCGTGTTGCACGGCGACGCGCTGGAAACCCTCGCCTCCGTCGAAGGGCCCGTGCAATTCGTTCTTCTCGACGGATGGAAAGACCTGTACCTCCAAGTGCTGCACCTGCTCGAGCCGCGGCTGGCGCCGGGCGCGCTCGTCGTCGCCGACAACACGAGCATGCCGGGGCTGCAGCCCTACCTGGATTACCTGCGCGACCCCGCCAACGGCTATGTCAGCGTGCACTTTCCGGTCCGCGACTCCGACAGCATGGAAATCTCCTGCCGCGTCTGACATGCCAGAAGAACTCTCCGCCGAGCAGGCCGCGGCGCGGCTGAACCCCGACGACACGCTGGGCATCCCGCTGGGGCCGGGCCAGCCGCCCGCCGTCCTGCGCGCGCTGGGCGAGCGAAAGGACTGGACCGATCTGCGGGTGTACGGCGCACTGCTTGCGGTCGGCACCGAACTCTTCTCGCGGCCCGGCGTGCACTACCTGTCCGGGTTCTACGGACCGCTCGAGCGGGCGCTGCGGGAGGCGGGCGCCGACATCGAGTTCACCCCGGCCGACTTTCGGCGCTTCGGACCGCTGCTCGAACGACAGTGCCCGCGCGTGATGACCACGGTGGCAACACCTCCCGACGCCGACGGCTGGTGCTCGCTGTCGCTGCATTCCGGCGGCACCATCAATGAACTGAGCCGCGCGGGCGCCGATCCCGACCGGCTCCTGATCGTCGAGGTGTCCGACGCTTACCCGCGGACCTTCGGGTTGGGCGAGCGGTACCGCCACGCGCTGCACATCGACGAGATCGACATCTTGGTGCACTCGACCGACGCGCCGCTGGCGCTGCCGGGCGGGGAGGCCGCGCCGTCCGACGTCGACAAGTCCATCGCCCGGCACACCGTCGCCTACATCCCGTCGGGGGCCACGCTGCAAACAGGGATCGGCTCGATACCGAACCAGATCGCCACGCTGGTCGCCGAGGGCGACGGCACCGATTACGGGCTGCACAGCGAGATGTTCACCGACGGCTGCATGAAGCTGCACCGCGCAGGCAAGGTCACCAACGCGTGCAAGGGTCAGTACGACGGCGTGAGCGTCACGACGTTTGCATTCGGTTCACCGGAGCTCTACCGGTGGCTGGACGGCAACACCGACGTGGCGTTCCTTCCGGTCGACGTTGTCAACGCGCCGCAGGTGATTGCCGCCAACAGCGACATGGTGACGATCAACGGCGCGCTGGCCATCGACGTGCACGGCCAGGTGGTGGCCGACACCCTCGACGGCGGCCAGTTCAGCGGAATCGGCGGTGCCGAGGACTTCGTCGCCGGCGCCGGACTCGAACTCTCGGACCGCTCGTTGATCTGCCTGCCGTCGACGTTCACCAAGGACGGCCAGCTGCGGTCGCGGATTGTGCCGTGGTTCGGGCCCGGCGCGGTGATCACCACGCCGCGGCACCAGGTCGACGTCATCGTCACCGAGTATGGCGCCGCCGAGCTGGAGGGCAAGACGGTGCGGCAGCGCGGTGAGGCCCTGGCAGCGATCGCCCATCCGCAGTTCCGCGACGAGCTGCTGGCCGCGGCACAGCGCGCCGCCAACGGCCGCTCGCCGGTCAGGTAGCCGGCGAGTAGATCCACGGCTGGCGCGGCAACCGGGCCGGGTCGAACTGCTCGACCATCTCGTCGACGGTGGCCGCCTGCCAGCCGAGCGATCCGGCGATCTGCTCCAGCGCGCGTCGTGCGCCGATCTCGGCCAGCGTCACCGCCCCGTCGCGTTTAGCCAGCCGCGCGCCGTCGCCGTTGAGCACCAACGCTACGTGCGCATACGTCGGCTCCGGATAGCCGAGCAGCTTCGCAAGGTAGGCCTGGCGTGGCGATGACGACAGCAGATCGTCGCCGCGCACCACCTGATCGACACCCTGTGCCGCATCGTCGACGACGACGGCCAGGTTGTATGCGGCCACCCCGTCACCGCGCCGGACCACGAAATCGTCGACGACTCCGGTGTATTCGCCGTGCAAAATGTCGTTGACGGTATAGATGGTGACGTCGGTGCGCAACCGCAAAGCCGGTGGGCGGCCGATGGTTTCGCGCCGCACCTGCCGTTGCGCTGCGGAAAGTTCGCGACACGTTCCCGGATAGGCACCCTGCGGAGCGTGCGGCGCGCGCGGCGCCTGCTGGATATCCTTTCTGCTGCAATAGCATTCGTACAGCAAACCGCGGTCGGCTAGTTGGTCGACCGCGTCGTCGTAGCGCCGCGGGTGCTGGGTCTGCCATTCGGGCGGCGCGTCCCAGGTGAGCCCGATCGCGGCCAGATCGGCCAGCTGACGCTGCGCGATGTCGGCATGGGTGCGGTCGTCGAGGTCGTCGACGCGCACCAGGAACCGTCGACCCGTGGAGCGGGCGAACAACCACGCCAGTACGGCGGTGCGCAGGTTGCCGATGTGCAGATCGGCCGACGGGCTCGGCGCGAACCTGCCTGCGCCGGATGAGGTCACGCCCGCAATCTAGCGGTTTACCCGCGTTCCCACGGCGCCGTGTCGCCCATCTTCTTGTAGTACTTGGCGAGGTGGCTCTTCACCCGGTCAACATCGCCGGACGGGATGTCGATGCCGCCGCGTGCGCCGTCCACGATCGCGCCGGCGGCCATCACCCCGCGCGGCACGGCGGTGAGTTTGCCGTCGACCACGTCGGCGATCAGAAGTTTGTAGGCCGTGAAGTTGTCCTTCTTGTCGCTGTCATACCAGACGTGGGCGTCGCGGTACTTCTCGTTCGGTCCGTCTTCGGCGTCCGCCCATTTGCGGACCCGCTTCTCCGCCGCGTCACCGTCCCATTCACGGTCCCGGTCGGCGAGCGGTAGATCCTGAAATGCTGTCACTGACATAACGGTTGGCGTGCCCTGCGCCCGGCGCGGCTAAACCCCCAGCGCACCTGTGAACGCGCTGTAGAACCAATCCACGTCGGGGTTTGAAAACACCAGCGGAGGACGGATCTTCAATACGTTGCCGTCGTGCCCGCACACCGAGATCAGCACATGCCGTTGCCGTAGCGCGTTGACCAGTCGGCGCGCTTCCGCGCGGTCGGGTTCCTTGGTCTTCGGATCACGCACGATCTCGACGCCGATGTAGAGACCGGCGCCGCGAACGTCACCCAGCCGTGGGTCGTCGATCGCCGAAAGCTCGGCTCTCAGAGCATCTCCCACTGTCACGGCGTTGACCAACAAGCCCTCGTTTTCGATGACGTCGAGGACGGCCGAGGCCGCGGCGATCGACACCGGGTTGCCGCCGAACGTGTTGAAGTACGGCACACCGCGTGCAAACGCCTCCAACACATCGGCGCGGGCAGCCATCGCGGCGATCGGAATGCCGTTGCCCATCGGCTTGCCCGTCGTGACGATGTCGGGGACGACCCCGTGGCGCTCGAATCCCCACATCGACGCGCCCGTGCGCGCGAAACCGGGTTGCACCTCGTCGGCTATGAACACCCCACCGCGACCGCGTACCTCGGCGACGGCGGGGGCCAGCACGGGTTCGGGGTAGAGCCCGTCCGAGGAGAAGACGGTGTCGACGATCAGGCAGCTCACGCCGTGGCCGGCGGCGATCAGGGCCTCGGCGGCACGGGCCACATCGGCGGTGAGGCGAGCCGCGGCGTCGTCGGCACGGTAGGTGTCGGGCGGCTCGACGACGCGCACGTTCTCGCCGATTCGGGTCGCACCGCCCAGCGAGGGGGAGATGGCGGTGGTCGCCGTCGTGTTGCCGTGGTAGGCGTCGCGCGTGATGATGACACCCCTTGCGCCGGTATGCATTTCGGCTACGCGCAGGGCAAGGTCGTTGGCCTCGGAGCCGGTGCAGGCGTACATCACCTGGTCAACGTCGGCCGGCATGGTGGCCAACAACCGTTCGGAGTACTCGACGATGCCGCGGTGCAGGTACCGCGTGTGGGTGTTCAGCGTCGCCATCTGGTCGGCCACGGCGGTGACCACGTGCGGGTGACAGTGCCCGACGCTGGCCACGTTGTTGTAGGCGTCCAGGAACCGCACCCCGTCGGCGTCGTACAGGTAGCTGCCTTCCCCACGCACCAGGTGGACGGGGTCGTCGTAGAACAGGCGGTAGGCGGGCCCCAGCACCCGCTCGCGCGTCGCAATCAGCGGATCATCGCTGCCGCCGGCCCGGTAGCTGTTGGAGTCCATGATGTTGGAAAAGCTCATGGCCCTCGCCTTCGGCATCGCGGGTGGATGACGCCAGTCTGCTGCATCCGGCGCTGTCGTTCACACTGTGGAGGTGTCAGGACTGCCACCCGATCATGACCTGTATGCGCGCGCGGCGTTGCCGCACTACGGGCGTGATCCCGATGCACCGCTGCGGCTGTTGAGCCTGTCGGAGAACGCGACCTACCTGGTCGACGATGCCAAGCCCATCGTGCTGCGGGTGCACCGCGCCGACTATCACTCGCTCGAGGCGATCCGCTCGGAGCTGGCGTGGATGGCGGCGCTGCGCGAAGAGACCGACGTGGTGACACCACAGCTGGTGGCGGCTGCCGACGGCAGCGACGTGGTGACGGCCGTTCGCAACGACCATCCGCTCAACATCGACGCGGTGTCGTTTGTATCCGGGTGCACAGCCGAAGCGCGCCCCGACGCTGTGGGCTTCGACCAATTGGGCCACATCACCGCCACCATGCACGATCATGTGCAGGGCTGGGAGCCGCCGGACTATTTCACCCGGTTCTCGTGGGATGCCGAGACGATGATCGGCCCGCAGGCCCGCTGGGGCAACTGGCGGCATGCGCCGGGGCTCACCGACGCCGACGAGGCCGTGATCGAGCGGGCGGCGTCGCAGGTGCAGCAGCGGCTGGCCGAGTTCGGTTGTGCACCAGACCGTTTCGGGCTCGTCCACGCCGACCTGCGGATGGCCAACCTGATGATCGATCCCGAGGTCCCCGGCGGACCCATCACCGTCATCGACTTCGACGACTGCGGATGGTCGTGGCATCTCGCCGACCTCGGCGCGGTGGTGTCGTTCATCGAGGACACGCCGGAGGCCGAGGCGATGATCGCGGGCTGGTTGGCGGGCTACCGTGCTCGTCGCAAGCTGCCCGACGAGCACCTCGCGATGATCCCGACCTTCGTGATTCTGCGCCGGCTGCAGTTGACGGCGTGGGTCGCCTCACATGCGCACGCCGACAGCGCGATCGCGTTCGTTGACGGGTTCGCCGAGGGGACTGCGCGGCTGGCGCAGCGTTACCTCGATGGCGGCGAATGGCTGCGCGGCGCGATCGCCTAGCTCAACCCGGAAACGATGTCGTCGAGGGCATAGGTGACCGGCCGCTCGAGCTGGGCATAGGTGCAGGAACGCGGGTCGCGGTCGGGCCGCCACCGGTTGAATTGAGCTGTGTGGCGGAACCTTTCGCCTTCCATGTGGTCGTAGCGGACCTCGACGACCCGCTCGGGCCGCAGCGGCACGAACGACAGGTCCTTGCCTGCGTTCCAGCGAGAACCGCCCTCGTAGCGGCGTGCGTCGGGGTTCGCCGCCAGATGAGCGGCCCAATTCCACGGATGGTCATCGAAGGTGGCGACGAGCGGCTGCAGATCCTGCAGCAGCTGGCGCCGCTTCGCCATCGGGAAGGCGCCGATGACGCCGACCGATGCCAGCCTGCCGTCGTCCTTGTACAAGCCCAGCAGCAATGAGCCGACGGCGTCGGCCCCCGACTTGTGCAGACGGTATCCGGCGACCACGCAGTCGGCGGTGCGCTCATGTTTGATCTTGAACATGACGCGTTTGTCCGGAAGGTACGGGCCGTCGAGCCGTTTGGCGATCACCCCATCGAGACCCGCGCCCTCGAACGTCGTCAGCCACTGC
>NZ_LZMC01000009.1 GCF_001668615.1 Mycobacterium sp. 1274761.0 | reverse complement strand
CAGTTCCTGGACGCGCTTGATCGCCTGCCGCTCGGCGTCCCACTGCGCGAGCAACTGGAGCAGCTTCGACGCGACGCCGAGGAAGCGGAGCGCAACTACGACCTCAACCGCGCCGCCGAGCTGCGCTACGGCGAGATGCGCGACGTGGAACGGAAGTTGGAGGCCGCCGAGGAGCAGTTGAGGTCCAAACAGGGCCAACGGCGGCTACTCCGCGAAGTCGTCACCGAGGATGAAATCGCCGAGATCGTGTCTACGTGGACCGGCATCCCGGTGTCCCGGCTGCAGGAGGGCGAGCGTGAGAAGCTGTTACGCCTCGACGAGATACTGCACGAACGGGTGATCGGCCAGGACGAGGCGGTGCAGCTCGTGGCGGATGCGGTGATCCGCGCTAGGTCGGGAATTCGCGACCCGCGGCGACCGATCGGATCGTTCATCTTCCTGGGTCCGACGGGTGTCGGCAAGACAGAGCTCGCCAAAACCCTTGCCGCAGCGCTGTTCGACAGCGAAGAAAACATGGTCCGGCTGGACATGAGCGAGTATCAGGAGCGGCATACGGTGAGTCGTTTGGTCGGCGCGCCGCCGGGATATGTCGGCTATGACGAAGGTGGCCAACTCACCGAGGCGGTACGGCGCAAGCCGTACTCAGTTGTGCTGTTCGACGAGATCGAGAAGGCGCACGCCGACGTATTCAATACACTCCTGCAGGTGCTCGACGACGGCCGGCTCACCGATGCGCAGGGCCGCCACGTCGACTTCCGCAACACCGTGGTCATCATGACGTCGAACATCGGGTCGCATTACCTTTTCGACGGTGTAACGGGTGACGGCGAGATCAAGCCCGACGCGCGGGAACGCGTGATGGCCGAGTTGCGGGGGCATTTCCGTCCCGAGTTCCTGAATCGCGTCGACGATATCGTGCTGTTCACGCCGCTGGCTATCACACAGATCGAACGCATCGTCGAGCTTCAACTCGAGGATCTGAGAAAGCGTCTGGCGGACAGGCAGATTCAATTCGATATCACACCCGAGGCCAGTCGGATGATCGCCGAGCACGGGTACGACCCGGTGTATGGCGCGCGACCGCTGCGTCGCTACATCGCACATGAGGTCGAGACGAAGATCGGGCGTGCACTGCTCAGGGGTGAGGTCCAGGCTGGCGGCGTCATTCGCATCACGGTCGAGAACGGCGACTTGTCCGTCACCTACTCCGAGTCCGCCATGGCGGCCTGACGAAAGCGAAAACATGCAATCCAATGTTGTGACGTGCCCGAACTGCGGGAAACGCAATCGGGTGCCCGCGGTCGCCGACGGCAAGCCCCGCTGCGGCCACTGCCATCACTGGCTGCCGTGGATCGTCGACGCCGGTGATCAGGACTATATAGATGTTGTCGAGAAGGCGAGTGTCCCAGTACTTGTCGACCTGTGGGCCACGTGGTGCGGACCGTGCCGGATGGTGAGCCCCGCGCTGGAGAAGCTCGCCACGGAACGCGCCGGTCAACTGAAACTGGTGAAGGTCGACGTCGACAAGGCGCCGGCCACCTCACAACGGTTCTCGGTGCAAGCGGTGCCGACGTTGCTGGTCGTCGAGCACGGAGAGGTGGTGGCCCGCCAGTCGGGGGCCGCGCCCGTTACCGCCCTTCGGTCTTGGCTGGATCAGGCCCTGGCCGCACACAGCTCACAGGAGGTTTGACCATGACTTCGATTGGCTTCGACCCGGACGTTGCGGCGATTCGCCCGGTGGCGCCACGCTCAACCGGATGCGAGGAGTGCCTTCGGCTCGGCACCCCGTGGGTGCACCTGCGACTATGTCTCACGTGCGGTCATGTCGGCTGCTGTGATTCGTCGCCCATGCGTCATGCACGGGGACACGCGCACACCGGCGGCCATCCGATTGTGGCTGCGATGGAGGCGGACTGGCGCTGGTGCTATGTCCATGAGAATTATGTCTGAGGCGCCCCCGGCCGAGCAGGTATCGGCGCACCTGCAGGAGACTCCGGATCTCTACGGTGCATATCCGCGTTTGAACGAGATGCAGATCGGCACTCTCGAATCGGGCGGCCAGAGGCGGTCGGTGAACCGCGGCGAGATTCTGGTGCGCGAAGGCACGCCGTCAGACAGCTTCTATGTCATCCTCTCGGGAAAGGTCGCCGTCATCGCCGTTGACCCATTGGGTGATCGACGGACCAGCCGTGTCCACGGTCCGCGACGGTTTCTCGGCGAGCTGGGCGATCTCGAGGGTCAAGCTGCTTTCTACACAGCTGAAGTCGCGGAGGCCGGCGAAGTCCTCGTGGTGCCTGAACAATTGGTGCGTAGCCTTGTCGCTGAGGACCCGGTGCTCAGCGACATCATACTTCGGGCCTACCTCATCCGGCGCACGTTGCTCATCGAAGAGGGCGCCGGGTTCTGGATCATCGGATCGTGCTATTCGCCCGACACCACCCGGCTGCGGGAGTTCGCTGCCCGAAACAGACTGCCCCACCGCTGGATCGATCTCGAACGCGAGAAGAAGGCTGAACGCCTGCTGCAGAGATTTGGGATCGCGCCGCAAGACACACCGGTTGTCATCTGGGGTGACGAAGTCCTCCGCAACCCGCCCAACAGTGAACTGGCCCGTCGGGTGGGCCTGCCGGTGCCAGACGTCATTTACGACGAACAAGACCTCATCGTCGTCGGTGCCGGACCGGCCGGTCTGGCTGCGGCGGTGTACGGATCCTCGGACGGGCTGACCACCTCCGCGGCCGAAGCGATCGCCGCAGGAGGCCAGGCCGGCACGTCCTCGAGGATCGAGAACTATCTCGGTTTCCCCAGCGGATTGTCCGGCGCCGAGCTGGCTGAAAGGGCCATGATTCAGGCCGACAAGTTCGGTGCGCACCTGATGATTTCGACGGAGGCGCGCCGCCTCGAATCCGACGGCGGTCAGCATCTCGTATGCCTCGCCGACGGTTCCTTCGTCGTCGGCCGCGCCGTCATCCTTGCGACGGGAGCTCGATATCGCAGGCTCGCTGTGCCCGGAATCGAGAGGTTCGAGGGGAATGGGATTTACTACGCCGCGACCTTCCAGGAGGCATTGCTGTGTGGTCCCGGACCGGTGGTGGTCGTCGGAGGAGGGAACTCAGCGGGGCAGGCCGCGGTGTTCCTGGCATCCCGGGTTTCCCGTGTCTTTCTGCTCATCCGCAGCGGCGACATCGGCAAGGACATGTCGCGCTACCTCGTCGACCAAATACAACGGCAACCCCGGATCACCGTCTGCCTATACACCGAAGTCCACGAAGTCCACGGACGAAAGCAGGTTGAAACGGTTGTCGCAGAGGACAACCGGACGAGCGAGCGTCGCCGCATCGACACTACGGCGCTGTTCGTGTTCATCGGTGCGGCACCTAATACGGCGTGGGTGCAGGGAATGGTGTCGCTCGATGACAAGGGCTTCGTCGTGACCGGTTCCGGGTTGTACTCGGCCAACGGGCGAGCGGGACTCCGCATCGATCGTGAACCAATGATGCTCGAAACCAGCCGCCCGGGGATTTTCGCGGCCGGTGACGTGCGCAGTGGCTCGGTGAAGAGGGTGGCGTCGGCGGTAGGCGAGGGGTCGATCGCCGTCCGCCAGGTCGAGCAGTACCTGCTGATCTAACGGTGGGTCGATGCGGTTGAAAATGTTGACAATTGACAATAAGGAGGGCACGACAAATGAGCGAAACTTCATTCACATCGTTCAAGACGACGGAAGACAAGACCAACCGAATCCTGCACGAGATCGAACAGATCTTTGACTGGTCGAAGGACCAGCGCACGCATTCATACGCGGCATTGCGGGCCGTCCTTCACGCTCTGCGCGACCGGCTTCCGGTCAATGAGGCTGCTCAGCTGGGCGCCCAGCTGCCGATGCTCGTGCGAGGGATCTATTACACGGGTTGGAATCCAGCGCAGTGCCGATGAAGGTGAACCATGACGAGTTCATGCAGCGAGTTGAGAACTGCTTCGGATATGACTTCGGCGGTGAGACACGTGACCTGGTGGATGCCGTCTTGATAGCACTGCGGAACGACTTCATCACCGACGGTGAATGGGATGACGTCCGGTCGGTTTTGCCGAAAGAGCTCGCCGACGCGTTGCCCTGATCGATGCCATGACACCGTGACGGCGGGTCAATGAGCCCGCGCTTGTATCGTCACCCGACCGACTGACCGGAAGGAACCAGATGACCCACCCATCGGGAATCCCGTTGTTCGAACGCTTCTTTCGCTCGGCCGCTGGAATTAAGGTCGACAAGAACGATCTTCGTCGATTCCAGGAGTTCGTCGACGAGCAGATCGATGACTTCTCCATCGCCGGGCGCGACGCGGCCAAGTGGAACGGTCGCGACGTGATCGAGCCGCAAGATCTGCCCATTACCAAAGGTGTTCAGGAACTCACCCGTGAGTTCGCCAAGCTCGACGAGGCCGACGAAGTGAGAGACCTCTTGCGCCAGCAGGTACGGCGTCCACCGTCGGATGTGACGTTCGGTGAGGATACCGAGAGCGTGCTGGTGGACCTCTTCGGCGGAATGAGCATCGCGCTCGGTCGGACGTTTCGCGTGATCGATCCGACGTCAGAAAATCCGACAACGCAGGACTGGGATCGAGCGTTCGCATTGTTCAAGATGCTTTTTTGAGGCGAAGCCGGCCACTCACGACGGATACAGCTCCGCTGAGGATGACTCTGCTGGTACCGATGGCCGCGTCGTACCACTGAGCCGATTCCTGCTCGAGGGGTTTGTGCTCGAGGCTCGCTACACCTGATTGCCTTGTGAGGCCAGCGGATTCCTCATGTTTTCGCTCTCGTGGGGCGAGGTTGCCCACATCAAGACGTGCGATGGTTGACCTACTCGAGTCGCGGATGCGAAACCGCCGAGAAAGGCGGTAGCTGATGCATTCACCATCGACCGCACGTCCGCCGATCTGGTCACTGCTCGTCGCAGCGCTCGCGGCTCTACTCGTCGCAGCCTGCGGCCGATCAGCACCCCCGGGCCAGACGGCCACCGCGCCCCAAGCCAGACGGCCACAGCGGCCGCACCCGCCCCGACATTCCGGCGATGGTGCGGCAGGTCGAGCCCTGGGTCGTCACGGTGCTCAATCAGTCGGGCCTCGGCAGCGGGATTGTCTACAAAGCCGACGGCACGATCGTGACCAACGCGCACGTCGTCGGCGACGCCCGTCAGGTAACTGTTGCTTTCGCAGACGGCCAGCTGGGACCGGCCACGGTGCGGGCCGTCGATAAATTGGCCGACGTCGCTGTCGTTCAGGCGGATCGCAAGGGGTTGCCTGCCGCGAAGTTTCAGCAGGAGCTGCCACAGGTCGGCGAGGCGGCCGTGGCCATTGGCAGTCCGCTTGGATTCGAGGCCACCGTCACATCCGGCATCATCTCCGGATTGCACCGCCAGATCCCGGGTTCCGCTACCAGCGGTTCTCCGCTTGTCGACCTCGTTCAGACCGATGCCGCGTTTCACCCGGCAACTCGGGTGGAGCATTGCTCGACAGGCAGGGAGACGTTGTGGGTATGAACGTCGCGTACATCCTCCCGGAAGCCGGGGCGGTGTCCATGGGTTTCGCCATCCCGGCAGGGACCGTGGTGAAGGTCGCGGACGAGCTTCTGGCGTCCGGCCACGCCAGCCACGCGTACATCGGCCTCCAGCCCGCGACGCTGACGCCGCAGATCGCCCAGTCGCTGGGCGTCAGCCGTACCAGTGGCGTGCTCGTCCTGCAGGTGGTCAGGCCCAGTCCCGCCACGGACGCCGGCATCCAGCCAGGTGACGTCATCGTCGCCCTCAACGGTCAACAGACACCGACGGCAGAGAAGTTCATCGCGCTACTCAGCGCCGCTAACCCGAACGACCGGACCGAACTGACGGTGGTGCGCGGCGACACGACCCAGAAAGTGACAGTCACCGTGACGGACCGGCCCGCCGATTAGTCGGCTTCTTCACATCATCAATTGGCGCAGCGGCTTTCGTTCCCGATAGCTGCGTTCGCGGCAACGAATCAAGCTCAAAGCGGGTACTCATCGAAAGTAGTTCGGGTTACAAAGGAGGGCCATGGCTTCCGACAGCATGTTCGAGGTGCGGGTGGGTACGCCGGGGAATGTTCTGGAAGTGAGAGTCGGCACGGTCGAAATGGACGTGCCGCGGTCGGTGGGGTATTTCGGCGGGCTGGCGGCCGCGGTGGGCCTAGGCATGATCGAACCGCCGCTTGCGCTGTTCATCGCCGCGGTACCCGCGTTCAAGATATTGACCAACTCGGCGCTTCCGCTATCGGTGCGTGCCATTGGTGAGGTTCTAGAAGGCGCGTCCAAGCCGGTCGACGGTGACGCGGAGGGCGTGATTCAGATCGAAGATCAGCAGAGAGCGCGAACGGACATCGTCAAGGGCCGCCGCACCGCGCGTACAACATCGCCGAGGCGGTCGGCAGGTACCCGCTCTCGCTGACCACGGCCAGGATCCGAAAGGGCGCCTCGGTCACGGGTCGGCAAGGGGGCCGTGTCTGTCAGATCCCCGTCGTAAGGTGACCATTTCTGCGAGTTCGCGAGTAATCGCTTGCCGCGCAGCCTCATTGCGACCGTCCGTCATCAGCCGCTTTGTAGCGGCCACCGACCGCGGGTCGTGCGCTGCGACCGTCGCCGCTGCGAGCGCGGTCTGTTCGAGAAGGGCGCCTTCGGGCACGACCTGCAATGTGAACCCCATCTGCTGCGCCGCCGCGGCGTCGATCCATTCGCTCGAGAGCATCGCCCACATGGCGTCAGCCCAGCGGACGCGTGCGGGCAGAAGCACTGAGCTGCCGGCTTCCGGGACAATGCCGAGCGCGGTGAATGGCAACCGCAGGCGGGCGCTTTCTGCCATCACCACCACGTCGCAGTACAGCAGCATGGTGGCGCCGATGCCAACGGCAAGACCGTTCACCGCGGCGAAAAGAGGCTTCGGGAAGCCGGCCAGTGTTTCTAGAAACAGGCTGAATTCCTCGCCGGCGCGTTCCCGGTCGACCGCGGACAAGTCACCGTCGAGCAGGGACAGGTCGGCGCCCGCGGAGAACGCCCGACCGCGTCCGGTGATCACCGCCACTCTGATGCCGTCGTCGGCGGCCAGACGTTGCAGCGCGATGCGAAGGTCTCGGTAGCCGTCGACGGTGAACGCGTTCAAACGTTCGGGTCGGTTCAACGTCAGCCACGTCACGAACCCGTCTCGCCGCTCGTCGATCATCTCGCCATCTCCCGGCGCACTGCGGTCAGCGCCTTCCGTGCAGCACCATCGGGAACGTCGCCACGGCGCGAACACCGGGGGTGAAGTCGAGTTGGACGCCAGGTTTGATGGAGTAATCGGGTAGGCGCTGATGCCATAGCCGCAAAGCGGTGCGAAGTTCGATGCGAGCGAGGTGTGAACCCAGGCACCGGTGCACTCCGCCGCCGAAGCCCAAGTGGCGGTTGACTCTACGATCCAACCGTACGACTTCTGGGTCGGGCGTGTTGTTTTCGTCGGTATTGGCCGAACCCAGCAACGCCAGTACTTGTTCGCCGGCGTGAATAGGGCATCCGCCCAGCTCGGTGTCTTGGGTGGCTTCCCGCGCCACGGCCATCACCGGTGTTTCGTATCTCAACAGTTCCTCGACGAGGAACGGAATGTTCGCTTCGTCGTCGGCGATGCCCCGGCGAGCGTCGGGATGCTGTGCCAGATAACTGAAAAAGCAGTCCAGCGAGGCCGATACGGTGTCGAGCCCGGCGATGAGGAACAGGAAGCAGATATCGAGTATGTTCTCATCGCTGAGGCGATCACCGTCGATCTCCGCCTCGAGGAACCAGCTCAACATGTCGTCGCGGCGCTGGTGCTTACGCTCCTGCATGGTTGAGGTGAAGTAGCGATAGATCGATTGCGCGGTCGCGGTTTGATAGGCGTCGGTGTCAGGGTCTCCGAGCGGCTTGCCGGTGATTTCGTGCGGGCGGATGATCCCGTCCTTCATCTCCAACAGGTTGGGCGTCTCGTTGAGCGGCAGGCCCAGCATGGTCAGAAATACCTGGGTGGGAAACGGCACCGAGAACTCTTTGGCGAAGTCGATCTCGTCTTTCTCGACGAAGCCGTCGATGAGCTGATTGACCAACGCTGCGATGGACGCCTCGAGTGCTCTCATCCGTTTGGGGGCAAACAGCGGGTCCAAGATCTTGCGGAACTTCCCATGCGCTGGCGGATCCACCTGCAGTGGGATGAGCGGGCGTTCGTTCTTCAGGACGCCCGAGGTCAAAGCCGAGGAGAACAGTTGTGGGTTGTGTAAGACCTCATCGACGAGTTCCCAGGTGCTGACCAGCACGCCGATACCGTCGACGCGCATGACCGGTGCCGAATCGCGCAGCATCTTGTAGGTAGGCTGGGGGTGCCGGGTCAATTCGGGGCTTGCCAACAGGTTCAGGCCAGAAGCCTGCGATTCCTGGGTCATGATTTCCCCTTCACCACTAAAGTGCCGCTGCGTTTCCGAGCACCCGCGGCACGCCATCCGGTATTTATCAAATCTTATTTGTATAGTGTGTAGGTTCGCAGTGCGCAAGCATGCCGTTAAAAGGATGAACCGCTATGCCCCCCTCCGCTGGCCGTGTACTGCCCGTGACACAAGGACCCGGTGGGTTCTTTTGGACGTCGGGCGCCGATGGCCGCTTGCGCTTTCTGCGCTGCGAAACGTGCTCGTATTTCATCCATCCGCCGGTTTCATACTGCCCACGCTGCGGCGGGCGAGGTATCACACCGGAGGTCGTATCCGGTTGCGGCACTGTGTATTCCTTCACAGTCAACCACCAATCCTGGGACGGCACCGGCGACGTCTACATCATCGCGGTGGTCGAAATGGTTGAGCAGCAGGGACTTCGGCTGGTGACAAACATCATCGGCATCGATCCCGAAGATGTGCGGATCGGCATGTCTGTCGAGGTGGTCTTCGAAGACCACGATCCCGTATATCTTCCGCTGTTTCGTCCGGTCGCGTCATGACGGCTGCCGAACGGCGCGCGGTCGTGTCGGGTATCGGTCAGTCGCAGGTGGGACGCCGCCTCGGCCGCGACGGCCTGGACCTGACGATCGACGCTGCGCTTGAGGCCATCGCCGACGCAGGACTTACTGTTGCTGACATCGATGGCCTAGCTACGTACCCGGGAGCGGTCAACGGTCTTCCTGGGTTCTCCGGTCCCGGCTCCGCGGAAGTGCAGGATGCGTTGCGACTGTCGCTGGCGTGGCACAGCGGTAGTGCCGAGGGTCCCGGGCAGCTGCAGGCGGTCGTCAACGCGGTGATGGCCGTATCGATGGGGTTGGCGCGACATGTTCTCGTGTACCGCACCGTGACGGAGTCGACGGCACAGGGCACCGGGCGGCGTGCCGGCATCGGCGTCGGGCGCAGCGAAATCGACGGCGTTCAGCAGTGGTTGATTCCGTTCCGCGCCTACTCCGCGGCGAACTGGTTGGCGCTCTACGCCCAGCGGCACTTTCACGAGTACGGAACGACCGATAAGCAGATGGCACAGATAGCTCTCAACGCCCGTCGTAATGCGGCGCTCAACCCGGCAGCGGTTTTTCGCGCTCCCCTGACCCTCGAGGACTATCTCGCTTCTAAGGTGGTGACTTCGCCGTTTCGCCTTTACGACTGCGATGTTCCTGTGGACGGCTCGACTGCACTGGTGGTGTCTGTAGCCGAACATGCATCAAATGTCGACCATGCGGTTGCGCAATTCGAGGCGGTGGGTACCGCGTTGCGTGGACGGCCCTCGTGGGAGCAATGGGAAGATCTGACGACGATGCCGGCGCGAACTTCGGCCGAGCACATGTGGGCACGGACCGACCTGCGCCAAGCCGATGTCGACGTCGCCGAGTTGTACGACGGTTTCAGCTGGCTGACGATGTCATGGTTGGAGGCACTGGGTTTTTGCGGCCACGGCGAAAGCGGGCCGTTCATCGAGGACGGCACCCGGATCGCGCTTGACGGGGAACTGCCGCTGAACACCAATGGCGGGCAGCTGTCCGGCGGGCGGCTGCACGGATTCGGCTACATCCACGAAGCGGTTTTGCAGCTGCGGGGACAGGCGGGCGCGCGGCAGGTCCCTCACGGGCCTGAAGTGGCGGTGGTGTCCAACGGCGGCGGCCCAATCTCGGGCTGCCTGCTGCTAACGCGTCTGGCGTGAACGGGTTTTGCGGCTACTGCTACTGGATGTCGTGTCTGAGGAGATCCCTAGCGCCGGCCATATGAACCGGATCGCCTGAGCCCGTGCCGACTTCTTGTTGCGCGGGTGGGCGTGCGAAGTCGTCGCAACGCTGCTGACCAAAGCGAACAGGCTCACGGCATCGGCTTCCGGTTTCGGTGAATACATGGTGCCGGCGCGGTGTCCAGCGCGCAGCACTCTGATGAGGGGTTGGTAAAGAAGCCAACGCATTTCGTCCATCAGCTCGGTGTTCATCTGATAAGAATTGAGAATGTCTGGCGTCAGGAAAAGCGCGGTACGCGCGGCTCTTGTCGGTTCGTAAAACTGATCCAACAGCCCGTCGAGCCACGCCTCGAGGGCCGCCACCGGCCCCGAAGCGTTTGCTATGACGCGTTGCAGCCTACGTCGTGCCGATTCCCCATCGCGGCGGATGATGGCCGTCAATAGCGCTTCCTTGGATTGAAAGTGACGGTAGAAACTGGACGTTGACAACTGAGCCTCGGCAAGGATGTCGGCGACCGACAGGCGCGTATACCCTTTGTCGGCCATTAGACGGACCGCGGCGTCCATCACCATCTCCCGTTCAGTGTCGTCGTCGAAGTGGCGTGGCCGGCCCAGCTTGTCGGACGCCTGCCTGTTCAGATTGCCCACGCCACCCTCCGTGCGACCTTCAAACGATGAGCGAACGATATCCTTCGGGTAGAGCGCCCGCATCGCTGTGGTCCTGCAACAGGTCTTCGCCGTCTGCAACAGCTACTGAGCGATGCTGGCAACCCCTTCCGGGCCCAGCGGATTCAGTCCGGCTCAGACGATTGTCATCCTTTGTGGATTCTGTTCGGGTCGCGTCGCGCCAGAAGGCGTCGTCTGGTCGAACAGCGGGGTCGAGCTCAAATCCGCCCAGTGTCGGTTCAAGTCCGACTGGGGGCACGGTGTGCCGTCGCGCCGGCGGGCGCGTCGCTCGATTAGAAGGGTGGGGGTTCGTCTTTCAGGTGGGCCATGGCGAGTGCTTCTTCCCAGCGTCGCCTGCCGCGTTCGACTTCGCGGTCTTGGCGGTTGAGCCGGCGTTCAGCAGCGACACGTAGGGCGCGGTACTGAGCGCGGGTGCGTCGGCGTTTGGGCACTATCGCGGCGCGGTCGGTGGATTGCCAGGCCGGGGCGGGGGAGCCGGTCGCCGCTGCGGTGGGTGTACATAACGAGGGGAACAGCAGCGCGCTGGCCGGTGTGGTGACGTAGGTGTCGCCCGACGGGGAGGTCCAGAGGACGGTGCCGTCGGCAAGTTGTTGGTCGCGCCAGCCGCCGAAGGTTTTGAGCAGATGATGGCAACGACTGGCCGAAGAACACTTCAACCACGACGCGCCGTCGCTCCTACTGGCGCTTCCGCCTGACACGGAAACTGGACGGCTTCCTCGGCTTAGACTTCCGCAATGTTCTCGGAGACGCGCTATGCGATGAACGGGCACTTGCGCGTCGCCTATCGTGCGTCGGGCGAAGGTCCTCGCGACATCGTGTTCGTCCCGAACTGGTTCACCTGCTGCGAGCATTTTCCGGAGCTACCGTCCCTTCAAGGGTGGGTCGAGACGATGACGTCGCTGGGTCGGCTGATCTTCTTCGACCAACCGGGCACAGGAGCGTCCGATCCGGTCATAGCGGGCGCACTGCCGACCTTGGAGCAATGGGCCGACAGCATCACCGCCGTGTTGGACGATCTCGGGAGTCGCGAAGCGGTCCTCCTCGCGAACACCGGCGCGTTCGCGACAGGAGCGCTATTCGCGGCAACACACCCGTCTCGCACCACCGCACTCGTCGTACTGGAGGGCTACGCAAATCCGGTGGCTAACCCAACTGTTATTCATTTGTCCTCTCGGGCTGAGCGCACCGAGGGACCCACACCTGAGCAGTTCCTTGCCGCCGTGGTCGCCGCCTGGGGCACGGGAGAGATGAACCATGTGGTCAATCCGGATATGCCGTGGAACGAGGAGATCCGGGCAGCGTGGGCCCGACATGATCGCATGGCGGCGAGCCCAGCGACCGTTGCCCTCATGCAGCCTCTGGTGGCCGAAATGGACGTGCGGGCGGTCCTTCCGACAGTCCGTGTGCCAACCCTTGTTCTCCAGCACGCCGAAGATCCCGTCATCCCGTCTGAGCAGGGCAAGTACGTGGCTGATCACATACCGGGCGCGAAATACGTTGAGCTGCCGGGGCGCAACCTGTCCCACTTCGTGGAACCGTGGCGCCCGTCTTTCGAGGTGATTCACGAATTCCTCACCGGCCAGCAGGCCGAAGTAGCCGACGACCGGGTGCTCGCCACAGTGCTTTTCACCGACATCGTGGACTCGACGCGTCGCGCGGCGGAGATGGGCGATCGGGACTGGCATGCCTTGCTCGATGCGCACGACGCCATTGTTCGAGTCCAACTCAATCGTTTCCGAGGCCGCGAGGTGAACACCTCGGGCGACGGGTTCCTCGCGATGTTCGACGGTCCTCAGCGAGCGATCCGCTGCGCGGTGGCGATCCGCGACGCGGTGCAGTCCCTGGGTATCGAGGTGCGCGCCGGGTTGCACACCGGCGAGTGCGAGGTGCGCGGCGATGACATCGGTGGGATCGGCGTCCACATCGGTGCGCGCGTGAGCGCACTCGCCGGTGCCAACGACGTGCTGGTATCGAGCACGCTGCGCGACCTAGTAATCGGGTCGGGACTCGAGTTCGAGGAGCGCGGCGCATATGAGCTCAAGGGTGTGCCCGGCGAATGGCGGCTCTTCGCCGTCGCGTAGAGGTACGTTGCGGTTCAACCGATTTCGACCGCGTAAATGGCCTGTGCATCCGGTGTCAACGACTGGCTGAAGAACACTTCGTAATTGGAACTGGACTTAGAACGGATTGAAAATTCTTAGCGGCGGTGAAAAACGACGTCGCAAGCGAGCCGTCACCGATGCGGCGGCCCGAAATGCCACATCAAGATCACTTGCAAATGCTAACTTACGCCTCGACGATGTCCTCCCGATAACGCTCGAACAGCGCAAGGAATTCAGCGCGCTCGGCGTCGCCCACGCCGTTCTTGCCTAGCGCCGCGTCCGAGGCGCTCATATTCGTTTCCCATTCCGCGTCAGTGATGCCGAGTCCGCTGTGCGATGTCTTCATGTTGCGGCCGATGTACTGGCACGGACCGCCACTTAAGGCGCACATCTGGTCGACCAAGAGCTGCCGACTGCGAATGAACGAGTCATTGCTGCGGCCACCGAAGAACCGAGCGAAACCAGGGTCCTCATGCAAGATCGCGAAGAGATCATCGATGACGGCAGCAATCACGTCGTAACCGCCAATCCGCTGATAGAGGGAGCTCGCCGACTGAGTCATCATTCGCCTCCAGAAGGGGTGATTCCGACGGCCTCATGATAGGGCAGCAGTGACCCGAAACGCCCCAACTCCCGTGACGGTGGAGCGGCGAAGAGCATTCCACTGGGCGTGCTACTGACTGGCTGAATGACATTCTAGATAGGAACCAAACCATCAGAGCCGAAGAACTGCGAGATTATGTGCCAGCGCACTACATGGCGGCGCCGGCGTCCGATTCGACCTACGATGCCCTTCCATGCATGAGACCTCTTACTTGGCCGTTCCATCTGATGCTGCGAGCGGCCCCTGGCCCGGCGTCGTCGTTCTGCACGATGCGTTCGGATTTCGGGGCGATGTTCGAGGACAGGCAGACCGGTTCGCTGAACGGGGCTATCTCGCGCTCGCGCCGAACCTGTACGCGCATTGCCGTGGACCGCTCTGTCTGCTGTCCGTATACCGCGGCGCGGCAACGGGTCGCGGCGCCGCGTTCGAAAGCATCGAATCCGCGAGGCAAACCCTGGTCGAGCGTCCGGACTGCACGGGCCAAGTGGGGATGATCGGGTTTTGCATGGGTGGTGGGTACGCGGTGATGTCTGCACCCAGGTTCGACTTCGCCGTGGCCTCGATTAACTACGGCAAGGTTCCCGAGGATGCGGAGCATGCATTGCGAGGAAGCTGTCCAGTGGTAGCGAGTTTCGGAGGCAAAGATGGCTACTCTAAGCGCGCAGCGCACCGCCTAAAAGCGGCGCTGACAGCGCTCGGCGTCGCGCATGACGTTCGGGAGTACGAGACGCTGGGGCACGGCTTCCTGAATGAATTGCCGCGATTTATGCAGTCAGGGCTTAACCCAATGAATCTTGTGCTCAACATTCAACTGCGCGACGAAACTGCCGTCGAGGACGCTTGGAACCGTATCTTCGGCTTCTTCGACGCCCACGTCCGCCGCTAACAAAGCTAGACGTGGCCTGGGTGCCTGATGTCTTCATCAAATGATGGATTCTGCACAGGCACTTCAGGTTTGACGTCTGGGTGGGACCGCCCTGGGTGTAGGGGATCGTATGGTCGACATCGCAGCCGATGGCGGGGCGGTCGCAGCCGGGGAAGCGGTAGGTCAGATCGCGGCAGCGGACGAAATCGGCCAACCGCTGCGAT
The DNA here is from genome assembly GCF_001668615.1 of Mycobacterium sp. 1274761.0. Lineage (GTDB taxonomy): Bacteria > Actinomycetota > Actinomycetes > Mycobacteriales > Mycobacteriaceae > Mycobacterium. The sequence continues at coordinate 93,004 of NZ_LZMC01000009.1, read as the reverse complement.
GGGGTGTAGCGGCATTCGGCCGCCGCGTCACCGGGGTGAACGACCGGAACCAGGGTAGCGGTGCGGGCTAGCTCGGCGACGAGGTCGGCAGGGAACAGCTCGTCGGCCTCGACGCTGTGGGCGGGTGTCTCGCTGCTGCCCTCGATGGCGTCTTTGTTGGCCACGACGTAGATGGTGACGGCGCTGGCGGGCTGGTCGCCGGCGGTGCAATCGGGCTGGTCGCATTCGCAGGCCAGGCGGTCTTGTCCGGCGGCCTCGACACGGAGGACGTCTCTCTACGAACACCGATCGAGTTGGCCGGACGCTGTCAGATGATCTGCAAGCCGCCACGCGGAGGATCGCATCCACACTCCCGGTGATGACTCGCGGTTCGGCGGCCGGCTCCTGCCGGACAGAACACATACGTTTAGAAGAGAAATGTATGATCAGTGGACGCAGAAGGCAAGAGCATTCCACAAAATCGCTGTTTGCATTGACCCGCCTAGGCCCCTGGTCATACACTTTGAGGATATCTGTCCGTATGACACTCTAAGTGCAGGTTGAGAGACACGATGAACGCGCATAGCACCGCTCCCGACGTCTTCGAAGCCGGTCTTCCCACGATCGACTACAGCCTCACCGCCACACCGAACGACCTGCTCGATGATCTGCGAAGTGCGCAATCGCGCGCGCCGATCGCCATCGGGCCCTTCGGTCCCGAAATCCTGTCCTACGAGCTGGCTCGTGAAATATTGCGTGACAACAGGTTCCGCTTGCCGCCCGGTATCACTCTGGCGGCGCAGGGCATTACGTCGGGTCCGTTGTTCGAGAAGATGGCGACCAGCCTCCTGGGCCTCGACGGCCCACCCCATGTTCGGTTGCGCAAATTGGTTTCCAAAGCGTTTACCCCCCGCGCCACATCCCGCCTCACCGACACGATCCACGAGGTGGTGAACGGGCTGATCGATCGGGTGATCGACGTTGGACACTGCGACGTGGTGACAGACATCGCGCGCCGGTACCCGACCCCGATCATGTGCGCGCTGATCGGCGCGCCCAGCGAGGACTGGCAGCTGTTCGCGGATTGGACTGAGGAAATCTTCAAAGCACTCAACTTCCAGCCGGATGCCACCTTCGATGAAGGTGCGATCATGCGCGCATGGAGTGAACTCGACGCCTACGTCGACGACATGGTCGCCGCCCGCCGGAACCATCTGACCGACGATCTGCTCTCCGAACTCATCCGCGCCGAAAGCGACGGCGATCGGCTGAATCTCGACGAACTCCGCATGCTGGTGGCCGGCTTCTTGATGGCAGGAACCGACACGACGCGAAACCAACTCGCGGCCTCGGTGCAGGTGCTCTGCGAGCATCCAGATCAGTGGGCGAAGCTGCGCGATCATCCAGAACTTGCCATGCAGGCGGTCGAGGAGAGCATGCGCCACTCGCCGGCAGGCTGCATCGTGCCGCGAGTCGCCGTTGAGGATGCCGCGTTCGGCGGCTATATGTTTCCGGCAGGGACCTTCGTATTCGCGAACACCTTTGCAGCCAACCGAGATCCGGCGATCTATGAGGATGCGGACCGCTTCGACATCGCGCGCAAGGAAGTACCGGCGATTCTGACCTTCGGTGGCGGCGCGCACTACTGCCTCGGGGCGAACCTCGCGCGCCGGGAACTGGCGGAAGCACTCGTAGTCCTGACTCGACGTCTCTCCGCTCCCCATCGTGTCGGACCGAACCCATGGAAATCTGTGTTGGGAATGACCGGCCCCATAACACTTCCCATCGAATTCGACGTCGAAATGCTTGTGACGGCGGATGCGTAGCCGCGGCTGGGCGGGGTCCACGCCCGCCTCGGATGAAGAGGCGATTGCCCGCATTCTGGATGCGGTGGACGAAGTGGTCGCCGAGCACGGATCAGCGATACGCCTTGCCGATGTCGCCCGCAAGCTCGGTGTCACTCGCCAGACGGTGTACCGCTATTTCCCAAATGCCGACGCACTGCTGATTGCCAGCTCAATGCGTGCGGTAAACGGGTTCATCGACCAGGTCGCCAACCATGTACGCGGGGTCAACGACCCGGTCATCGCCATCGTCGAAAGTGTGTCGTTCGGCATCGAGAACCTCGCCGGTGATCCACAACTGGAGAATCTGCTGACCCGTCGGCACGAGGGCGACGCCGTCACGTCACTGACGTCCGACACAGCGATCACTTTCTGCCTGCCCGTTTTTCACCGTTTCGATGTTGATTGGAAACTTCACGGCTTCGACACCACCGCCCTTCGTGAACTCGCCGAAATGACCCTGCGCACCGTGCAATCGCTCCTGACCGACCCCGGACAGCCGCCGCGGCAAGGAATCGAACTTCGCCTTTTCCTTGCTCGATGGCTCGGTCCAGCGATCCTCTTTCCACGGATGACGTCGCTATCGATCCATGAATGGCACGCTGCGGGCCGCCATTTCGCATGACGGTCGCATAGCCTCAGGCGGCGAATCCGCCGTCGACGTTCCAGGTGATGCCGGTGATGAATGCGGCCTCTGGACTCGGCAGGTAAGCCACCGCGCCGGCGATGTCCCCGGGGGCCTCCGTAGTGGCGGTGGGCGAAGGCCCAATGCGCGTGAAAACCTTACGCCTGGCTCGCAGCACGAGTAAGTACTTGACTGAACAACGGCTCATGCGGGCCGCGGAACCGGGTCCGGGAGGTGTCACGACAATGGCGCAACGGAGCAATGCGTGGCCCAGCCTGCGCGTCGACGACTGGGCTCCGACGCGGGACACACTGCACATGTGGCTGCAGATCGTCGGCAAAGTGCGGCTCGTCAATTCGCCCATGATCAATCACTGGTGGCAGGTCACCTCGTACGTGACTCCCCATGGACTGACGACGTCGACGATTCCGTATGCAACCGCTGCTTTCGATATCGAATTTGATCTCATCGATCACCAATTGCTGATCCGGAGCAGCACCGGCCCAACCCGTGTCGTGGCACTGGAACCGAAGTCCGTCGCCGAGTTCTACTCGCAGATCACGCACAGCCTGGACGAGCTGGGATTCCCAACGCGCATCCAGTCACATCCCAATGAGGTTGACCCCGCACTGCCCTTCGACCAGGACGATGAACACGCGTCGTACGACCGTGATGCCGCGAACCTGTTCTGGCGCCAGCTGCTTCAGGCCAATCGCGTCCTCGGCCAGTTCCGATCGCGCTTTATCGGCAAGGTCAGCCCGGTGCATTTTTTCTGGGGCGCCATGGACCTCGCATGTACTCGGTTCTCCGGTCGCGAAGCACCGCCTCATCCGGGCGGCGCACCGAATTGCGGAGACTGGGTCATGATCGAGGGCTACTCACACGAACTGAGCAGCTGTGGCTTCTGGCCGGGAGGGGGCGAGGAAGGCGCGTTCTACGCTTACGCCTACCCCGAACCCGATGGGTTTGGCGATCACCCGGTTAGTCCTCCAGATGCCCACTATCGCGCAGACCTCGGAGAGTTCGTCTTGCCATACGAGGTGGTGCGTCAGGCGGCCGACCCCGATCGGATGCTGCTCGGCTTCTTGCAGGACACGTACGAAGCCGCGGCAGTCAATGCACATTGGGACCGGGCTGCGTTGGAGGCCGACCCGAATCGCTGGGCGGCGTACCAATCGACCCACGGAGCTGACGAACGATAAGCGAATTGCAGCGGGACTCGATCAGCGGCTATTGCGGTGTGCGGCGGCTGCATCGCCGACATCTGCGGGATAGGCATGGATTAGCGCGGTGGTCAGTTTGGGTACTGCGTGGGTGAGTTCGTGCTCAGCGTCATGGGCTATACGGTGCGCATCGCACAGGCTCACAGCCGGGTCGATGTCCAATTCGGCGTCGGCATGCAGGCGATGACCGATCCATCGCATCCGAACGCTACGAACGGCGCGGACATCTGGCCTACCGGCCAGCGCGGATTCAGCGGCGTCAATGAGCTTTGGATCTACGCCGTCGAGCAAGCGACGAAATACGTCGCGCGCAGCGGTGCGCAATACCGCCAGGATCGCCACGGTGATGATCAACCCAATGATGGGGTCAGCCAGGGGAAAGTCCAGAGCGACGCCGGCCGCGGCGAGGACGACGGCGAGTGAGGTGAAGCCATCGGTGCGCGCGTGCAGACCGTCAGCGACCAATGCCGCAGAACCGATCCGACGCCCAACGCGGATGCGGTAGAAGGCAACCCATTCATTCCCGATAAACCCGATAAACCCGGCTAGGGCTACCCAGGCGACGTTTTGGATCGGCTGCGGATGGATCAGCCGCATGATGGCCTCGTAGCCTGCGATGATGGCCGACATCGTAATCATCGCGACGACGAATAGGCCCGCTAAGTCTTCGACGCGACCAAAACCATAGGTGTAGCGACGATTTGCAGGCTTGGTGCTCAACGCGAACGCGACCCATAGCGGTATCGCCGTCAGCGCGTCGGAGAAGTTGTGAATCGTGTCCGCAACGAGCGCAATGGACCCGGAGATCACTACGACGGCGATCTGCGCGAGAGCGGTGACACCGAGCACCAGCAGGCTGATTTTGACGGCACGGATCCCAGCAGCGCTGGACTCCAAAGCGTCATCGAGGCTCTCGGAGGCATCATGGGAGTGCGGAGCGAAGATTCCCTTCACGACTCCGCGTAATCCTTCGGGATGGTCGTGATCGCTGGGAGCCCGGTTGGTCGAGGTTTCGGTGCGTTGGTGAGTCATGAGGTCGCGCTTCTGTTGATCGGGGTGGCGCTGCCGATTGGCTGGATCGCGGGATCGTTTCGGTGATGGGATGGCACACCAGGACCGGCGTGTTCGGCGTTCAACACCGCATCGACCACGAGTCGCTGGACGTGCTCGTTTTCCAGGCTGTAGAAGATCGTGGTTCCCGCTCGCCGCGTGCGAACCAAGCGAGCCATCCGCAGCTTCGCCAGATGTTGCGACACAGACGGCGCTGGCTTGCCCACATGCTCGGCAAGTTCGTTCACCGACATTTCGCCGTCAGCCAGTGCCCACAGCACCTGGACGCGGGTCGGATCGGCAAGCATGCGGAACACCTCGACGATCAGGCTTGATTGGTCGTCACCGAGGCGCCCTTGTCCCTTACCTGCGTTCATACGTAGATATTAGAGGACGCAGCTAATAGAGGCTGGGCCCGCACCGGCCGCGTGCAGCCTGACCGGCAGTAACGCTCCGCGATGACGGCAGTGTCGATACCCTTCGAGGGTGTCGTCGGCCCGCGTGACGCCGAGTAAGCGGCGCGGCAGCGCACGCTCGAACCGTCGTGGAAATTGGCGGCCGACGCTTGGCCTTTTCGCCGTGGTCGCGCTGGCCTACCTCGTCGGCGCGGCGCTGTCGTGGCAGTCCTTCGGCGCCGCCGCCGACCCGGCGTTCTTCCCGCCCGCCGGCGTGACCGTGGCCGCGATGCTGCTGACCCCGCGATGGCGCTGGCCGGTCGTCATCGCCGCGATTATCACGGGGGAGCTGGTCGTCGACCTTTACTACGGCGCGGGCATCGCGGTCGCGTCGGGATTCGCGTTGGCCAATTCTGTGGAGCCGGCGGTCGGGGCGGTGCTCGTCGGGGCGTGGTGCCGAGGCGCGCCGGACCTTCGGGTTCGGGCGGATCTGGTCAAGTTCGTCGCCGGCGCATGTCTGATCGGCCCGGTCGTGGGCGGTGCGATCGGCGGCGCGGTCGGCTCTGTGTCCAACGACGCCTTCTGGCCCGACGCCGCCCTGCACTGGGCGGCCGGTGACGGGATCGGCGCCCTGGTGGTTGGCACACCAATTCTTTTGTGGGCCAAGCAATCTCACCTACTGCGTGCGCGGCTAGCGGAAACCACATTGGTTCTCGCGGCCACCGTATTATTGTCGCTGACCGCACTTTGGTGGCAAGCGCCGCCGACATTGCTACTGCTTCCGGTGATGGCGTGGGCGGCGATCCGGCTCCACATAATCGGCGCCGCGCTGACCGGAGCGGTGCTGGCGGTCACCGTCAACTACATGACGGCCTCCGGCCACGGCCCGTTTGCCGAGTTACACCTGGGCGGCCCGACGCGGCTGGCGGTGACACAGGGCTTCATCGCGGTCATCGTGCTCATCGGGATGCTCATCGCGCAGGAAGCCGCCGGACGCGTCGCCGCGGTCCGGCAGTACGAAGCCGACCGCCGCGAACGCGACCGGCTGCAGATCCTCGCGCAACTGGCACAACGGCTTTCGGCCGCGCTCACGCCGAGTCAAATCGGCGACGCCGTCGTCAAGCAGTTGTTCAATGACGCTGGCGCGCAAGCAGTGGCGCTGGGCCTGCTGACCCCTAACGGACGGCGCCTGGAGTGGGTGAAGGCCGCGGGGTACCCGCCGCTGGCGCGCGACACATTCGGCGACGGCATTTCGCTCGAGGATCGCACGGCGGCGACCGAGGCGGTGAACAGTGCGCACCCGGTGGTGATCAGCACCTCCCCGGAGTATCAGCGGCGGTATTCCGATTACGCGGACATGATGGAGCTGACGGGCGCAGAAGCATTGGTGAACTGGCCGTTGACCTCTGGTGCCAAGTCGATCGGCGTGCTCGCCATGATGTGGACCGAGCCGCAACCGCTCGATGCCGCGCAGTTGGCGTACATCTCGGCCGTCGCCACCATGGTCGGGCAGGCGCTGGTGCGGGCTCAGGTGTACGCCGACGAACATGCCCGCGCCGCGGTTCTGCAGGCCGCGGTGCTGCCCAACGAACCCGCCGACGTCGCCGAACTGGACGTGGCCGTCACCTATGAACCGGCCGACGGGGAGCACGGCCTCGGCGGTGACTGGTACGACGTGATGCGGCTGCCGAAGCAAAAGACCTACCTCGCGGTGGGCGACGTGGTCGGCCACGGCCTGCCCGCCGTCGAAGACATGGCGCAATTGCGAAGCGCCGCGCGCGCCATGGCCCTGCAGGGCCTGCCGCCCGCCCAACTGCTGGCCGAGCTGAACACGTTCACCGCCCACGCCAGCAACGGGCGGTTCGCAACGATGGCCGTCGCTGTCTTCGACCCGCTGGCGGGCACTCTGTCCTACGGTCTGGCCGGACATCCACCGGCACTGCTGCGGCGCTCACGCGACGGAAGAGTGGTGCGGCTCAACGATGCCGATGGCCCGGTGCTCGGGCCCATCCGTGACGCCAGCTATACCGCGGGCAACGTGACGCTGCAGCCCGGCGACATTTTGATCATGTACACCGACGGCCTGGTCGAGCGTCGCCGTCGCGACGTCGAGACGGGCATCGCGCTCGCGCAGCAAATGCTGGCCGGCTGGCCGCCCGACATCCCGCTGGCCGAGGGATGCCGCCACCTCACCGACACGCTGGCCTCGCCGCCCCGCCAAGACGACCTCTGCCTGATTGCCGTCCGCCTGCGTCCTTCCGGCTGAGCCGAATTTTGGTCAATATTCTTTCGCGGGTCCGGGTACCCCCTGTTGATGTTGATCCGTGCATCCGCAGCAGCCGCCCTGCTCGCTACGCCCGTCGCACTGTTGGCGGGTTGCAATTCCGACCAGTCCAGCACTGACAAAACGACGACGACGACGACATCGGGCGCGTCCGCGCAGACCATTAAAGCCGAAGTGAAGACGCCCGACGGTAAGCCCGTCGCCAATGCCACTATCGATTTCACCAGTGGCTACGCGACGGTGACGGTCGAAACCGTCGGATCCGGGGTGCTCTCGCCCGGCAGCCACGGTATGCATATCCACTCGGTGGGCAAATGCGAGGGCGACTTCACCTCCGCAGGGGGACATTTACAGGTTGGGGGTAGCACCGACCATCCTCACAGCAGCGGCGACCTCACCCCGCTCAACGTTCGCTCGGATGGCTCCGGCAAGGTGGTCGCAACCACCGACGCGTTCAAGGCCGACGATCTCAAAGGCCCCCAAGGATCCGCCCTGATCATTCACGCCAACGCGGATAATTTCGCCAATATCCCGCAGCGGTACACCCACGATGGTGTCCCTGGTCCCGACGCCGAGACGCTGGCAACAGGTGACTCCGGTGGACGGGTTGCCTGCGCCGTCCTGGCGCCCGCCTCGGCCAGCGCCACATCGGTGAGCACATCGACCGTCACGGAGACCACTGGTGCGCCCGTGGCTCCCGCCACGAGTCCGACGACAACATTACCGACGTCGCCGACCACGACCACGACGACGCCGTCACCAACGACCACGACGACGACGACAACAACGACGACGACAACAACAACCGCCCCCGCGCCGCCGCCCGGCGGCTAGGCACTCCGACGCCGTGGTCGGGGTATGAGCATCGGCACGTTTTTGCGGTAGTCGCGGTATTGCGCGCCCAGCGCATCGCCGAGATCGCGCTCCTCGAGCTGGATCGCGGTGAGGATGTAGCCGGTGGTGGCTACGGCGAACAGCAGGTGTCCGGCGGTCATGGTCGGCGCCGCCCAGAAGGCGACGATGAAGCCGAGCATCAGGGGATGGCGCACCAGCCGGTAGAGCAGCGACGTGCGGAATGCCAAGTCGGTGTACGGCTTTCCGCGCCATGCCAGATACACCTGCCGAAGGCCGAACAGGTCGAAGTGGTTGATCATGAACGTGGTCGCCAAGACCGTCGCCCAGCCTGCCCAGAACAACACCCACACTGCCAGCCGGCCCGCGGGTGGCCCCACATGCCAGACGGCCGCTGGCATCGTCCGCCACTGCCAGAACAGCAGAATCAGCACGGCGCTCGACAACAAGACGAACGTGCTGCGCTCGACGGGCTGCGGCACGAAGCGCGTCCACCAGCGTTTGAACCCGGGCCGGGCCATGACGCTGTGCTGGACGGCGAAGAGGCCAAGCAGCAGCATGTTGACCACGATTGCCTGACCAATGGGCGCGTCGATCCCGTGATCGACGCTGCGCGGCACGCCGATGCCGCCCACGAAACCAATTGCATAGACGAAGGCCGCCAGGAACAGGACGTAGCTCGCGGCCCCGTAACCGACTGTGAGTAAACGGGTCATGTCTTAACCCTCCGCCGCTTTGTCGCTTTAGCACATGAGGCATCTGCCTCAATCGCGGCTGGCGGCGATTTGACCCTTAGAATCCCCCACGGGGCGGACGGGGGTCCGCGACCAAAGGGGGGTGGTCGTGCTCAGGCTGCTGCAGATCCCTGCGCCGTTACTGGGACTGATGACAGTGGCATTCTTCGTCGTCGTATCCGTCGGCGGGTTGATCCTGTTCCGCAAGGCGGTTTCTCACGAACGGCTCGAGAATGCCAATGCGGTCTCAGGCCAGGTATTTCAGCTTGCCGGCGTTCTGTACGCGGTGCTTGTCGCCTTCGTCGTCGTCGTGGTGTGGGAGCAGTTCGGGGAGGCCGAAAACGCCACCGATGCCGAGGCCAGCTCAATCGTCGATCTGCTGCGGGACTCGACCGCGTTACCAGATGTGTACCAGCCCGAAGTGCAACGGACCCTCGTCGCATACACCGAGGACCTGATCAACGACGAACTGCCCAGGATGCGGCGGGGTGAGCCCATCGAGGAGGAGTCCGAGCACATGACCCAGGTATGGGCCGCATTCCTCAAAGTCCAGCCGGAGACCCGCAACGAAATTTCGTTCTTCGATCACGACATCGAGCAGCTGAACAATCTGAGTGCCAACCGCAAATTACGGGTCTCGGCGGGTGACTCGGCGATTCCCGGAGAACTCTGGGTACTGCTCATCGGCGGAGGCGCGGTCGTCATGGGGTTCACCTTCATGTTCGGGACTCGCGACCTGTTGATCCATGCCGTCGGAGTGGCGCTGACGGCGGCCCTGATGGGCTTTGTCATGTACCTCATTTTCGCGCTCGAGCATCCGTTCGTCGGCGCGCTGTCGGTCAAGCCCGACCCTTACGTGCGCGTGCTGCAGCTGTGGAAAGACGAATTGCCGCATACGTAGCGGTATCGGTCGACGAAGGGCATACGCTCGCATGGTCCCGGCGATCGGAGATCCCATGGCACGCATAACGCCGACCGACGACTTCGCGGCGATACCGACCACCGATATCGGTCAAGGTGATCGCATCAACCTCGGTGTCGCAGGCATCATGTCGCGGCTGCCCGACGTCGCCGCCGCGATCGGCGGCGTCACCGTCGCGCTGCGTGAGACAGGTGCGTTGTCGCCGCGGCTGATGGAGCTGGTCCGGCTGCGTATCGCTTTCCACAACCAGTGCCGCAGTTGCATGTCGATCCGATACCAGAGCGCCGTCGACGACGGCGTCACCGAGGACCTGGTGTGCTCGTTGGAGAAACCTGCCGAGGCAGCGGATTTGACCGACGCCGAGCGTGCGGCCTTGAGGTTCGCCGACCTTTTCGCCACCAACCATCTGGCGATCGACGACGCGGTGTACGACCAGCTCCGCGCGCATTTCACCGAGGATCAGTTGGTCGCGCTCGGGCTGCACTGCGCGATGTGCGTCGGGCTGGGGCGGCTGGCCGCCACCTGGCACGTCATCGACGACCTGCCGCAGGATTACCGCGCCGACAGCGCAACGCCGTTCGCCCCGTGGAGCGCGGCATCGGTGATCGCATCGGGCTAGCCCTACCGGCAATCTCCAACAATCTCCACATCGCCTCCAAGCGCTGACCCGCGCGCTCGCAGCAGCATGGGCCCATGAAGAACTACATGTGTTCGGCCCTGATTGGCTCAGCACTCGCGGTAACGGCACTCTCTTTGGCCGCTCCCGCCTATGCCGAATCCGCCGCCATCACCATCGGCCAGCTCGAGGCCCAAGGCTTCGACGTCAAGCTTGACCGCATCGGCAGCGCACCGCTGAATCAATGCGAGGTCGTCGACGTCCGCAACCCGCGCGAGCGAACCGAACTCGTGCGTGTCGGCGGCCGCGGCGATCGTGATTTCGTTCCCGTGGTGGTGAAGCGGACCATCACCGTCTCGCTGGACTGCTCACGCCACTGACGCTCACGATCACAGAACTTGTTGATAACAAGCCGATCACGCGCGGCGTTGCCGCGTCGGATTCGCTCGGATGCCGTTGCTACCTTGCGCGAAGGCGAGTCCGAGACGGATGAGGTGTGGCGGTGTTGGTGGAGCACGTGGCCTGCAGAACCCTACGAGCGTGGTTGTATGCAGTCGCCGTGGTGGTGGTGGCCGTGCTGACCGTGGTGGTCAGTGTGATTCAGGCGGACACCGCATCGGCCTACTCCCGCGACGGGCTGCCGGTCGAGTCATTGCAGGTTCCGTCACCGTCCATGGGCCGTGACATCAAGGTCCAGTTCCAGGGCGGCGGGCCGCATGCCGTCTACCTGTTGGACGGACTTCGCGCGCAGGACGACGCGAGCGGTTGGGACGTCAACACCTCGGCGTTCGAGTGGTTCTACCAGTCGGGCATCTCGGTGGTCATGCCCGTCGGCGGCCAGTCCAGCTTCTACACCGACTGGTATCAGCCCGCGGTGGGAAGCGCGGGCACCCAGACGTACAAGTGGGAAACCTTCCTGACGCAGGAGCTGCCCGCCTGGCTTGCCGCCAACAAAGGCCAGGATCCGTACAACAATGCCGTTGTGGGACTGTCGATGTCGGGGAGCGCGGCGCTGACGCTCGCCGTCTGGCATCCGGCTCAGTTCATCTTCGCCAGCTCGCTGTCGGGATACCTCAACCCATCGCAGGGCTTGTGGCCGACCCTGATCGGCTTGTCGATGAAGGACGCGGGCGGCTACAACGCGATGAACATGTGGGGGCCGACCAGCGACCCCGCCTGGCGCCGCAATGACCCGATGGTCAACGTGAACACGTTGGTAGCCAACCGGACCGCGCTGTGGATCTACTGCGGCAACGGAGCCATGTCAGATCTGGACGCCAACGACGGCAACTTCGGCACCATGTTCAGCGCCCAGTACCTGGAGAACATCACACTGCAGACGAACAAGGAGTTCGAGCAGAAGTACCTGGCCGCAGGCGGGCGCAACGCGATCTTCAAATTCCCGACCAACGGCACCCACAGCTGGGGATACTGGGGCGCGCAACTGCAGGAGATGAAGCCCGATCTTCTGCGTGTCCTCGGCGTCCAACAGCAGGCCTGAGGACGGAGTTACAGCGGGGCGAGCGTTTCCTGGTTCTCTCTGGAGATCAACGTGTTTCGGTCGGCATGGTTCCAGAGCTCGAAACTCTGAACGGTCCAGAACAGCGCGAACTCGAGCAGCAGGGCGGTCTCTAGGGCGAAGATCGGGATGTTCCACGCGTCGCCGTGCGGGTGAGAGAGCCTGCCGATGACGGCCATCGCGATGGCGCCGGCCACTGAGCCGACCATCATCCATCCGATCACCCGGTACACGCGCCGGTAGCGCTCCCGCTTCAACGGGTCCTGCATGTCCTGATTGCCGGCCAGGTAGGCGTTGATGAAGACGACGGCACCGATGATGACGAAGATCAACACCGCGGCAACCCAGTGCGCCGTCGCCTCGAATTCATCGGGAAACCACCAGAATCCGATGATGAAGGCGGCGACGACGAGCACCGATGCCGCTCGCAGCCCATTGCCCCACCGGCTGGTCTCCGACCGCGATTCTCTGTCGACGAGGTAAACGAACGCGGTGATGGTCCACGCCACCGCCAACGCAACGATCACGGCGCCCACGTTGTTGGAGATCGCCGCCGACCTGTCATCCGCCGTGGGCAGAACCTGTTGGCAGCCGGTGTTATCGGGCAGCGGGATCGGGACGAACGCAACGATGAACGCGAGCGTGCCTGCCAGGTTCAGCAGCACGTCCTCGGTGTCCTTGCTGCCCTTGTAGACGATCAGCAGGATGCCGAGGCAACAGAGCGTCGCGACAAACACGTTGCGTGCGGCGGTGTAGTAGTAGGCGCTGATCGAGTTCTGCCAGCAGTCGGTGGGCAGGCTGTCAATGGCGATGGCTGCGAACAGCATGACGATCACCACGGCCATGCCGGCGCGCAGATAGCGATATGTATCCCGGCCTGTGCGCGGCGATTCCGGGGTGCGCTGGGATGCCGTCGTCATGCCGTCGCTCCTCAGATGACGCAACCGCCGGTGTCGGCGGGCTGTCGCCCATGCACCCGTGCCATCTGCGGGGCCACCTCTTCGGCGGTCATCGCGAAGCCGGTTGTCGAATCGTTGGTGCCCGCACCGAAGAACACGCCGAGGACGTGGCCGTACAGGTCGACGAGAGCGCTCCCGCTCGCACCCGACTGCGCGAAGGAACCGACGAGGAGATAGACCTCGCGCGTCACTATCGTCGCCCGGTAGATGTCGGGTCCGTTGAGGTCGATCACTTGACGGACCTGGACCGGGGACGCGGTGAACGACGCGGCACCCGGATAGCCGAGCACCAATGCGTCTGTCCCGGTGCCCGCGGTGTATTCGGCGAACTCCAACGGTTCCGCCGCCAAATCAGGCACGTCGAGGATCGCGATGTCGGCCTGCGGATCATAGGAGACCACCTGAGCGCCATAAGATTTCGTCTCAGCGGCGACAGAGAAGGATTCGGCGCCCGCGACGACATGGGCGTTGGTCATCACCTTGTGCGGTGCCACTACGAACCCGCTGCCGTCGGTGACCTTCCAGCAGCTCTGCGACTCGCCGTGGACCTTGACCACGCTCGGCCTGGCCTTGGCGACCAGCCCGTCGGTCGACGCGGCGGGCTCCACGTCGTGAGCCGTGGTGGGGTGTGTCAGCCGCCGCACGGTGTCGCCGATGCCCCCGCAGCCCGTGACCGCGACAACCATTGCCACCGTCAGGGCCAGCACGCGAATGAGCTTCACCGTCAACAACTTTACGCCGGCGTCGGTTCGCTGACCTTGACCAGCATCTTGCCGATGTTCGCTCCGGTGAACAGCCCGTTGAGCGCTTCCACGCACGACTCGAGGCCGTCGTACACCGTCTGGCGGTGCGTGAGGAGGCCGTCCCGCTCCCAGCCGCTCAGCGCCGCGAACGCCTCGTCGAAGCGTCCCCACTCGTTGAGCGCATTGAACCCTTGCATCAGCGCGGTTTTCGCCAACAGGTTGACGTAGTTCGCCGGTCCCGGGTGCTCACCGGTCAAGTAGCTGGAGATGACGCCGCACAGCACCACCCGGGCATTGTGTGCCAAGCGGCCCAGCACCGCGTCAAGGATCGCCCCGCCCACGTTGTCGAAGTACACGTCGACGCCTCGCGGGCAGTGCGTTTTGAGCGCGGCCTTCACGTCCTCGTACTTGTAGTCGATGCACGCATCGAAGCCGAAGTCGTCGACCACCGCCCGGCATTTCTCCGGGCCCCCGGCGATGCCCACGACGCGGGCACCCGCGATGCGGGCGATCTGGCCGGCCACCGACCCCGTCGCGCCTGCCGCCGCCGACACCACGACCGTCTCTCCGGGCTGCGGTCTGCCGACGCCGGTCATGCCGAAATAGGCTGTGGCACCGGTCGGTCCGTAGACCGACATGACCGCCAACTGGTCGGTGTAGCCCTCGACCGGCGTGGCGAAGATGTCGTCGCGTATGATCGCGTACTCCTGAAATCCCGTCAGGGTGGTGACCACGTCACCCACGGCGTAGGCGCCACAGCGCGACGCCACCACCTCGCCGATCCCCGCCGCGCGGATGACCTCGCCCACTTGCACCGGCGGCAGGTAGCCGGGTTGGTCGTCGAGCCAGGTGCGTGCGGCTGCGTCGATCCCGATGTAGGTGGTCTTGAGCAACGCTTCACCCTCAGCGATGTCGGGCGCGGGCGTCGTGACCACCTCCGTGTCGTCGGGCTTGACCAACCCGACGGGACGGCGTCGAAGCAGGATCTGGCGATTCATCAGCTCGGCCACGACGCCGAAACTAGCGGAGCAAGCGGCCTTTTGGAGGCGGTACGCGCCAACGTGTCACCGTCTCGCGGATCAGGAAAAGCCGCGCACCTTCGGAAGGAGCGCTTCGGCGACCTGTTCGGATTCGGCCTGGTTCTGCTGATCGTCGCCGCCACTTGCGTACACGTCGAGCTGGATCGTGCCGACGAGCACAAACAGGTGGCAGTCGCGCCAGTAGGCGTCGTCACCGATTCCCGGTAGCGATGGCGACCCGGCCCATGCGGTCGTGAAATCCGCGGGTGCGGTTCGGGTCACGAACAGCGCGAGCTGGCCCCCGGACTGCTGCCACTGGCAGTACCGCGTCGACGCGGTCGCGTCGCCATCCCTATCGACCTGGATGATGTCGCGACCGGTCAGCCCGGTGACGTCGGTGTCGCTCAACAACGTGCACGGGTCGGGGATGCCGGCGCTCGTGCCCGCGGGGCTCTGCGCGCCGACGGAGGACGTCGTCTCGGGGGCGGGAGATTGTGCGGGCGGTGGTGGCTCGTTCCGACTACACGCGGCGGAAACCAGAACGAGGACGATGAGGATGACGAGTCTGCGAATCGATACTCCACCGCCGGGCGCGCGGCCGTAGCCAGAATCGTCAAGATCCGGCGCCCTACCGCCGCGGGCTGTTCCAGCGAACATCGGCGGCGGCCGCACCTAGCGCCGACTGTGACGCGCTCGGACGTCATCCCCCGGTGAGGCGCGGCCGACACGAGTTTGCTGAGCGCAAATAATGTGTTCTGCATCTCATTTTCGGGGCGAAAAGTAAGAATCTGATTTTGAACCTCATTCGTCACATTCCGAAACTTCCCTTGCCTCGGGAATATCCCGACACGTCAGGGCCGTTTTCCTATTTGCCTACGCGGCGTAACAAATTCATAACGGACGCTTTTCTAAGCATTATCTGAGACAAAACATCCCTGAGATGAGAATCCATCGTCAGGCTTACTCGACGGTGGAATTTTCGTCGCTAGACTCGGTCGGGACCTGCGCCGAACACGCGCATCTATTCGTGATCGCTGCCGAACGTAGCCAAACCGGCACAAGCAACCGATGAACAGGGCAAATACCGCCATGCATAAGAACACCGTCCATACGGACCCCACCGGGACCGCGGCCGTAGACCCCGAATACGCCGTGCTCACCGCAGTCGACATCGGCCGCGGCCCGATCGCCGACGTGGCGGTCAGCGCCGACGGCGCGACGATCGTTGCCACCCACTACGGCGACCGCAGCGTCTCTCTCATCGACGCCCACGCGATGATCGTCGAGGCGGACATCGACATGCCTGTCGAACCTCACCTCGTGACCGCCGGCGAACGCCGCGCCTATGTGACGATCTCCGGGCATCACTACGACTCGGTCGCGACGATCGACACGGTAAACAAGCAGGTCATCGCCAATCATCCGGTTGAAGGCATCGCGACCGACGTCGCCGTCAGCCCCGATGCAACCCGAATCTTCGTCGCGCGAATCGCCGACGACCGCCTGGGTCTCGTCGCCATCAACACGTTCGGACGAACCCGCACAATCGACCTCGCCGACGCCGCTGGCCGCACGATCGACGCCGTGCGGGTCAGCCCCAACGGACGCCTCGTCTATGTTGCGACCTCCGACGCCGTCAGCGGCACCATGTTCGTCGTTGATGCCGCCAACGGCCGGGTGGTCCGCGACGTGCCCATCGCATCACCGATCAGGGACATCGTGCTGAGCCGCAACGGCGCGCTCATCTACGTGGCCAGCTTCGACACGCAGTGGGGCGGTTCGGTCGACATCATCGACACCGCCATCAACGAGATCACCGCCAAGGTCGGCATCGGCGGGGCGCCCATGCAGATGGCGCTCAGCGCCGACGGTGAACGCCTCTACATCACCGACTATGAGCACGTCGCCGTCATGTGCACGGAGACCAATTCCGTCATCGACCTACTCAACGTGACCGCAGAGCCGTCCTGCGTCGCGGTCAGCCCGGACGGCACCCGGTTGTACGTCGCCGACCACGCCGGCGCCATCACGGTGCTGTCTGTCGCGTCGGCGCTCAGCGACATGGAGACCGAGCGGCTCATCAGCGTGAACGTGAGCGCTGCACCGGAGCTTCGGCAGCGGGAGCCGGCGACCGTCTAGGTATCAGCGGCCGTTGCAGTCCAACGTCACCGAAATGGACTGGCTGACGACCTGCAGCACCAGCGGCCGGTCGTGGCCGGCATTACCTGGGCCGACGTAGGGCACCCACTGCGTCACCTGTTTCGGGTTGCGGACGTTGGTCACCACACACTCGCTCATCGGTGCTGTGCCGATGCGGTCGATGTTGACGGTGTAGCCCTCGTCGCGCAGCCGGTTGATCGTCGCCTGGGCGTCCTCATCGGCCGACGCGACGCCGACAGGCGCGGCGGCCGCAGCGCACACACCGACGGCCGCAGCTGCGAGCGTCCACCTCATGACCGCACCTCTCTTCGCTGGTTGGGATCAATGATCCCTCACATACATCGCGAGCGACATGCAATTGGTTCCCCGTCGACACTCCCCGCGCGTGTCGTGAGGTTCATCGCTGATCGATGGCCTCGTAATCAACCCCACATCACCAGGGGATGGCATTGGTTTCCGCGAATGGGGAACCATGACGATGTGAGTCAGACATCGGTAGCTCCGCAAGCGGCCACGGCTGCCCGGGTCCGGCTGTCCCACCACGTCCTGACTCTCGACGACGGGCACAAGGTGGGCGTCACCGTCGGTGGCAAAGGTGTGCCGCTGGTCTTCCTGCACGGCATCGCGCTCAGCGGGCGGGCCTACGTGCGATTGCTGAGCCGGTTGGCCGGCATGGGGTTCCTGGTCGTCGCGCTCGACGCGGCAGGCCACGGCGTCACCCCGAACCTGCCCCGCAATGCTGCCGACATGAGCCATCGGGTCGAGCTGACGATGCGCACATTGGATGCGCTCGGCGTCCGCAAGGCGGTCTTCCTCGGGCATTCGATGGGCGGCAGGATGATCGTCCAGCTGGCGGCCATCGCGCCCGAGCGGGTGGTGGCCGCGGTGCTGTTGAACGCCGCCGCAGGCTCGGCATTCGATGAGTCGGTGCGGGCGCCGGTGCGTTCGCCTCGACGGGCCGTGCAGGCGGTGCTGAACGCCGCCTATGACGCGCCGCGCGATCCGCGCCGGCTGCCCGCCCCCGAGCGCAACCGCTACCTGCGGCAGATGGCGGGTGCGCTGGCCCGCAATGTGCGCACGCCGCTCGGGCTGCCCGGCGCCCTGCGGGCGATCATCGACTCCGGCGACTATTCGCCGCTGCTGGAGGCGATGCGCGAGCACGGCGTGCCGACCATCGTCGTGCACGGCGAGAACGACCTCGTCGTTCCATTCGACAGCGCGCTGGACATGGCCGAGCGCGCCGACGCCACGCTGTATCGGGTGCCCGGCGCCTACCACTCGTGGATGCTGGCCAACCCGCGCCAGGGCGCCGACATGATCCGGCAGTTGTTGGCCGCCGAGCTCGGTGACGTGCTGCGCGAGGCGGCTCGGCAGCAGGGCATCGTCGGTGTACCCGGGGGCTGGGCGCAGGCCTTTCTGACCGAGGACTCACGGCTGCACTCGCTGGAGGAAACGCCGCTCGAGGCCGTCGGTGTCGAGCCGTTCGAGCCCGTCGAGCTGGAGCGGCTGCGCAGTGCCCGGCGGGTGCCGCGGCGCAGGGCGGCGTGGCGGTGGCGCTGGTTCGATCGGTGGCGCCGCCGGGGCGACGAGGGGTCATCGGACGGAACCGCCGACACCGCCTGAGCGCCGGATTAGCATCGCGTCCATCTGGCCGCGTCGGGCACGGCGCACGAAGTCTTCAGGGGGTTACCCGATGGACAGCACGATGCAGGACGTCCCGCTGACGATCGCCGCCATCATGCGGCACGCTTGCGATCTGCACGGCGATCGCACCGTCACGACGGCCACCGGCGACGGCTACCGACACACCACCGTTCGTGACGTCGGTGAGCAGGCGGGACGGCTGGCGAATGCCTTGCGCCGCATGGGAATCTCGGGCGATGAGCGGGTGGCGAC
This sequence comes from Mycobacterium sp. 1274761.0, assembly GCF_001668615.1. Classification (GTDB taxonomy): domain Bacteria; phylum Actinomycetota; class Actinomycetes; order Mycobacteriales; family Mycobacteriaceae; genus Mycobacterium. The sequence continues at coordinate 74,184 of NZ_LZMC01000009.1, read as the reverse complement.
GTTCATGTGGAACAACGCCGAGCACTTGACCGCCTACCTGGCCATCCCGTCGATGGGCGCGGTGCTGCACACGCTCAACATCCGGCTCTCGCCCGAACAGATCGCGTTCATTGCCAACGAGGCAGAAGATCAGATCGTCATCGCCGACCTGTCGTTGACCGCTGCGCTGGCGCCGGTACTGCCGCTGCTGGAGACGGTGCACACCTTAGTGGTCGTCGGTGACGGCGACATCGACGCGCTATCGGACTCAGGGAAGACCATCGTCCGCTACGACGACGTGCTGGCGGCGGAGTCGCCGGAGTTCGCATGGCCGCAGCTCGACGAGAGATCTGCCGCTGCGATGTGCTACACCAGCGGAACCACCGGCAACCCGAAAGGCGTTGTCTACAGCCATCGGTCGAGCTATCTGCACGCGATGATGACGAACACCGCCAACGCGGTGGGCCTGACGTGCGCCGACACGGTGCTGCCCGTCGTTCCGATGTTCCACGCCAACGCCTGGGGCATGCCCTACGGCGCTCTGATGGCAGGCGCGGGCATGGTGATGACCGACCGGTTCCTCGACTCGAAATCGCTGATCGACCTGATCGAAACGCAACGCCCCACGGTCGCCGCCGCGGTGCCGACGATCTGGAACGACGTTCTGCACTGCCTGGAAAGCTCTCCGGGACATGATATTTCGTCGCTGCGGCTGGTGACATGCGGCGGGTCTGCGGTGCCGACGTCGATGATGAAGGCGTTCCAGGACAAGCACGGCGTCACGATCGTGCAAGCGTGGGGGATGACCGAGACCTCCCCGCTGGCGACGATCGCGCGGCCGCTGCCCGGCGCCGACCGCGACGCATACTGGGCGCAGCGTGCCACGCAGGGCCGCGCGGTGTGCGGCGTCGAGGCGCGGATCGTCGACGACGACGGCAATCCGCTGCCGCACGACGGCGAGGCAGTCGGCGAGGTGCAGGTGCGGGGCCCGTGGGTCACCGGCGCGTACTACGGCGGCCGTGACGAGGAGAAGTTCGCCGGCGGCTGGCTGCACACCGGCGACGTCGGCCGCATCGACGCGGCCGGCTTCGTCACGCTGACCGATCGCGCGAAAGACGTCATCAAGTCCGGTGGGGAGTGGATCTCGTCGGTGGAATTGGAGAACCACTTGATGGGCCACCCCGCGGTCGCCGAGGCTGCAGTCGTAGCGGTGCCCGATGAGCGCTGGCAGGAGCGGCCGCTAGCCGTCGTCGTCGTCAACGAAGGCGCCGATGTGTGCGCGAAGGAGCTACGGGATTACCTCTGCGACAAGGTCGTCCGGTGGTGGCTGCCCGAGCGGTGGGCGTTCATCGACCAGGTGCCGCTCACCAGCGTCGGTAAGTTCGACAAGAAGACGATCCGGGCGCGCTACGCCGAAAACGCCTACGACGTCATCGAACAGCGCGACTGACGGTCCCTGGCGAGCAGACGCTAACGCATGCGACACGCCGCATCACATGATGCGTTTGCGTCTGCTCAGCCGACAAGGGTCGCACGATCGAGGTATCCGAAAATTCGTGCGACGAGATCGGCTTGAGTTCGTCGAATGTCGTCAACGACGATGGGCATCACTGAGTATCCGCATTCTTGCAGTCGCGCAGTCTTGATTCGATCTCGTTTGACGGCTGCAGGATTGGCATGCCATTCCATGCTGTCGTATTCAGCGAGGAGCATCGCGTCAGGCCATGCGAAGTCAACGCGCCACAGATCCCCGCACCTGTCGATGACCTCAAATTGGAGGTCCGGTAGCGGCAGGCCGCCGTCGATGAACACCAGCCGCGCTTCGCTCTCCATCGGCGACTCGGCTCGGCCGTCGGCGTATGCGATCAACTCGCGTACTTTGACGATGCCTCGCCGCCCTGCCTGCTCGTGGATGGCTGCGCTGATTTCCTCGCGATTGCAGGTGCCGGACCTCAACGCAGCGTCGAGGACAGCCAGCACGCGTGGTCGTCTCAGCGTCCGCGCAACTTCGACGGCCGTCCACGCCGGAGCTGTTGCGAGGCGACCGCGCACCCGAATCAGCGGAGCACCCACTCTCTGGTGGACCACGAGGCCTGCTACCGGTCGCATCCTCACTCCGGGATCGAGTACGTGAATGCGTTGGTCCGGCTCGGTATCAAAGCCGTGCAGCTGCGCGGCTGTGTTCATACAGGCCACCATCCGCTCGGGTGCGATCAAGTCCAGCCCGACGAGTTTGGTGCGGGTGTCGGGTGGCGCCAACGCGTAGACACCGCGCCAAACACGCACGAGCGCACCGGACTTGATGTGAGACATCAGCGTGCCCCGGGACATCACGGTCAGCAGCTGTTGCCTGGTGGCGACTCCGCCTGTCGCCATGAACAGCTCCTCGATGAACATTCATCGATGTTGTCCGCAGCCGCAGAGGTGGCCAATACCTCATCGGAGATCTGTGGATAGAAGCGCCAGTCTCAACGGCGAGCAGACGCCAACGCACACGACACGCCGCCAATTCGATGCATTCGCGTCTGCTCGCGGAGGGAAGCTAGCGCTCGGCGCGCTGGTATGCCGTCACCACCGCGGCGCCGCCGAGCCCGATGTTGTGCTGCAGGGCGGCGGTGACATTGTCGACCTGACGCTTGTCCGCGGTTCCGCGCAGTTGCCACGTCAGCTCCGCGCACTGGGCCAGGCCGGTGGCGCCCAGCGGATGACCCTTCGAGATCAACCCACCCGACGGATTGACCACCCAGCGCCCGCCATAGGTCGTCTCGCCGTTGTCGATCAGCTTCGGCGCCTCACCCTCGCTGCACAGGCCCAGCGCCTCGTACAGCAGCAGTTCGTTGGCGGAGAAGCAGTCGTGCAGCTCGATTACTTGGAAGTCCGCAGGCCCAAGACCTGACTGGTCGTAAACCTGCTGTGCGGCTTGGACATTCATGTCGTAACCGATGATGTTCTTGGCGCTGCCGTCGAACGTCGACTCGAAGTCGGTGGTCATCGCCTGCCCAACGATCTCCACCGCCTGCCCGGCCAGGCCGTGCTTGTCGACGAACGCCTCGCTGGCCACGATCGCCGCGCCCGACCCGTCGGACGTCGGCGAGCACTGCAGCTTGGTCACCGGATCGGAGATCATCTTCGCGGCCAGGATGTCGTCGAGGGTGTACTCCTCCTGAAATTGCGCATACGGGTTGTTCACCGAGTGCTTGTGGTTCTTGTAACCGATTTTCGCGAAATGCTCTGCTGTGGTGCCGTATTTGCGCATGTGCTCGCGGCCCGCGGCGGCGAACATCCACGGCGCCACCGGCAACGCAAACTCGTCCATTGCAGCCAGCGCCTTGATGTGCCGCCCCAACGGCGACTCGCGGTCCTCGGCGCCGCCAGCCAGGGCGCCCGGTTGCATCTTCTCGAAACCGAGCGCGATCGCACAATCGGCAAGCCCGCCCCGGATCGTCTGCGCGGCAAGGAAAAGCGCCGTCGAACCCGTCGAACAGTTGTTGTTCACGTTGACGATCGGAATGCCGGTCATGCCGAGCTCGTAGAGTGCCCGGTTGCCGGATGTCGAGTCGCCCGAGCAGTAGCCGACGAAGCCCTGCTCGACCTCGGAATAATGAATGCCCGCGTCCTCGAGCGCTTTGGTGCCCGACTCGCGCGCCATGTCGGGGTAGTCCCAGCCTTCACGGCGGCCGGGCTTTTCGAACTTCGTCATGCCGACCCCGACGACGAAAACCTTGTTTGGCATTTCGACCCATCCCTTCGCTGCACTGCGCGGTCGAGGTGAAACATAGCGCGACGAGGCCCCGGCCGGGGAGAGGTGGGTCCGGCCGGGGCCTCTGGAGGCAGGGCTAGGGGAGCAGCCTGGCGTGCTCGGGGCAGTAGCTGAAGACCGATTCGACGACGAACACGGCGGCCTGGTGTGTGGTCAGGTCGGTGTTGGCGAGGATCTCGTCACCCAGGTCGAGCGGATCGGCGCCGTCGTCGATCGAGCCGCACACGTAATGCGCGTTCGCGACGGCCGTCTTGGCCGAGTCGTACGAGATGCCTTCTTTGCGTATGTTGGCCAGGAATTCGTCGTCGGCCGAGGACACGGCGTTTGCGGTGCCCGCGCCGGTGAAGGCGGCCAGGCCGAGGCCCGTGGCGGCGATCGCGGTAACGGCGAATGTGGTAACTCGATGCGTGGCGAACATTGGCGGCTCCTTGATGTCGATACCCGGCCGTTGTGCCGGTGCGACATCAGCGTCCGACGACGCTCTTGACGGATTCTTGGAGATTTCTTGGGGCTGCCGCGCTCAGCCGACGTCGTTCCACCATTTGTGTAGATCCTCCAGGTTGGGCCCCTGCGCGTCGGCGAGCACGAGGTCGGCATCCTTGGTCCACGTGATGTCGGGATTGCCGTCGTAGGTGCCGCAGGCGACCTGGCCGGCGACCTCGTCGGGGTTGGCGTTGTAATGCCACGCGGTAGGCGAGTCGAGGTCGCTGCCCGGGCACTTCACCAGCTCCGAATTCTGCGCGATCGCGTCCGTGAAGTGCTGGTCCAGCGTGTCCTTGTCGGCGAACAACGAATAGCGCGCGGCCTTCGGGCCGGTGGGGACGTTCGTCTCGCCGCAGTCCACGGTGGCCAGCGCCCCGGTGGCGGGCGGATGCGCCGGCTTGCAGGCACCCGGGTCGTAGCTGTCCGGCAACGCGGAAAGCAGTTTGGCGTCGAACGGTTCGGCGTTCACCGGAGGTGCCGACGTCCTCGTCGGCCTCGTTTTCGTGGTGGTGGCCTTGGTGCTGCTGGTACTGCTGGCCGCGCTGGTGTTCGACGAATCGTCCTTCTTGACCAGCCACCACGCACCCAGAGCGCCGAGCACCAGCACGAACACCGCGGCCGCGGCGGCCAGCGGGATCCACGTCGTGCTCTTCGGCTTGGGCGCGCCGGGCGTCGGCGTATTCCACTGCCCGTGGGGTGCCGACGCGGCGCGAAACGGCGGCGGGGTGGGAGGCGGCGGCGTCGGGTAGGGCGCCGGCGTCGCCGCCGGGTTGGCCAACGCGGCACCGATGGCCCCCGCATAGCCGGGCATCGTCGCTTCCTGGCTGCGCTGCAATATGTCGGCGGCCTGGTCCTGATCGCGTTGTGTCAGCGCGTCATTGGCCGCGGCCGCGAAATCGCCGGCGCTGGCGTAGCGGTCGGCGGGTTTCTTGGCCATGCCGCGGGCGATGACGTGGTCGAAGGCAGCCGGGATCCCGGGTCGCATGACACTGGGCCGGGGTATCGGCTGCATCAGATGCGACGTGATCACCACGCTGACGCTGTCGGCGGGATAGGGCTGCGATCCGGTCAGGCATTCGTGCAGCACGCACGCCAGCGCGTAGATGTCGGCACGGTAGGTCACCTCGTCGTTAGTGAACCGCTCCGGCGCCATGTACGCGTATGTCCCTACCGCCGTACCCAATTCGGTGAGCTTCTCGTCGGTGGCGGCGTTGGCGATACCGAAGTCGACCAGATAGGCGAAGTCGTCGCGGGTGATCAGGATGTTCTCGGGTTTGACGTCGCGGTGCATGATGCCCGCTTCGTGGGCGGCGTCGAGTGCGGAGGCGATCTGACGCACGATCGCCACCGCGCGGGCCGGCGTCATCGGGCCGTAGTTCTTCAAAATTTTGCGCAGATCGGTGCCGTCGATCATGCGCATGTCGACGAACATCACGCCGTCGATCTCGCCGTAGTCATGGATCGGGACGACGTGAGGTTCGAGCAACCTGCCCGCCGAATGCGCCTCCCGCCGCAGCCGCTTGCGGAACACCGGATCGTGAGACACCGCTTCCGGCAACACTTTCAGCGCGACGATGCGGTCCTTCTCGGTGTCCTCCGCCTCGTACACCTCGCCCATGCCGCCCTTGCCGAGGAGCCGACGCAGTCGGTAGCGGCCGAACGTGGTACCCACACGGGAGTCCCCTTCGGTGCCACTCATCCTTTGCTCCTTTTGCATGTGCCGGGCGAACTCACCCTAAGCCACAGTCGGTGTGTCCCACCGCGAATTGCGCTACACCTCGGGCGTCACCACCTCGAAAACGAACTCGTGGTCGCAGATCCGGATGCGGTCGCCGTCGGTGAGAGTGACGCCGGCGCGGATCCGCTGCCCGCGCACGTCGACTCCGTTGGCCGACCGCAGATCCGAGATGACAAAGCTGGTGCCGGTGTCAATGATGACGGCGTGATGGCGGCTGACGTTCGCATTGTCGAGAACGATGTCGTTGTCGGGTAGACGCCCGATCCGGGTTGCGGCAGCCACCAGCGGATATGCGGTACCTCCGCCGTCGCGGAGCCGGGCGACCGCAGATGCCCCGCTTATCGCGGTCCGCTGGTCGAGGGTGTTGGCGGTGTGAATGGCGGTGGTCCTGGCGACCCGCTTGACGTCGAGCGGTTGTTGGCGCAGAACCCGTTCATAGAGCGCCTGGATGGTGGGGCTCGGGTCGATACCCAGATCGTCGGCAAGCGTGATCTTCAGCCGCCGGTAGGCGTCAAGCGCGTCGGACTGGCGTTCGGAGAGATAGTAGGCGCTGATCAGCTGCGCCCACAGCGGCTCGCGATAAGGATATTCGGCGGTCATCCGTTCCAGCTCGCCGATGACGGCATAGCTTCGCCCGCAGGCGATCTCGGCCTCGGCGAGTGCCGTGTGCGCGAGCATCTTGTCTTCCACGAGCGCGGTGGCGAAGTTTTCGACGAACTCGAAGTCACGCAGATCTTCCAGCACCGGACCGCGCCACTGCGCCAAGGCAGCCGTCAGGTGGTCACACGCCTGCTCGAATCGTCCGGCCGCCGCAGCCTGCACGCCCGCTGTCTTGTCCAATATGAATCGGCCAATGTCACAACAGTTTTCGGGCACACTCAGTCGGTATCCCGGCGGCGCGCTGGCGAGCGCAGTGCGCGAGTCGACGCCGATGCCGGCGAGAAGCTTGCGCAGATTCGAAATGTAGGAGTGCAGGCTGGCCCTCGGATCCGGCGGCGGAAACTGTTCCCACGCCGCTTCGATCAAGGCGTCGGTCGCGACGGGGCGATTGCGGTTGATCAGCAGCATGGCCAGCACGGCGCGCTGCTTGGGCGTGCCAAGGGCCACCGGTGCACCGTCGACACAGATCTGCAGCGGTCCCAGCACGCCGAAGTCGGCACCGTTTGCGGCCATCACCGGTCATTGTGACGTGCAGGGCGCTGCCACGGCGCAAAAATCCGTCGCTGCGCCCAACGGTCACGCGGCTATGCTGCCGCCTCCGTCGGCCCGGATGATCTGGCCGGTGATGTAGGAGGCGTCGTCGTCGAGCAGCGCGCAGATGGCATGCGCGATCTCGTGTGGGTGCGCGACCCTTCGCACCGGGATGGCAACCAACAGCCGGGCCTCGCGCTCCGATCCGATCGGGCTGCGCTCCCGGTACAACTCGGTCTCGACCGGGCCGGGCGCCACCGCGTTGACGGTGATGCCGGTCTGTGCGAGTTCGCCGGCCCAGATCCTGGTGCACGCTTCCAGCGCGGCCTTCGATGCGGCGTAGGGGGTCCGCTCTGCCGTGCCGAGGGTGGTGAGGCTGGTGACGTTGACGATCCGGCCCCATCCCGCCTCGAGCATGCCCGGCAGAACCGCCTGAACCACCTGGACGGCGACGCGCACGTTCAGGTCGTACGTGGTGAACAGGTCGTCAAGGTCGATCGAGCCGATCCGGCCGAACCTGGCGAGGCCGACGTTGTTGACCACCGCGTCGATGCGCCCACCCTTTACAACGCGCTCAAGCACCTCGGCAGTGGCCGCCGGGTCGGCGAGGTCGACTTCGTAGAATTCCCCGGGAAAATCGTCGGGTGCATGCCGCGCCAGGCCCACCGGAACGTCACCTGAGGCCGCGACACGGTCGGCGACTGCCCGACCAATTCCCTTCGACGCCCCGGTGATCAGTACGCGCCGTCCAGTCATGGTGTCCTCCTTCGAATGCGTTCGGTGGTTACTACAACGCTTCGGAAAGAAGATCGTGCATAACGCGGTTGATATGGGTGACGCGTGTGCTTTATGGAGGGCCGATGACACCGACGTGGTTGCAGCTCAAAACGTTCGTGACGGTGGTCGACGAAGGAGGATTCACCGCGGCGAGCCGGCGGCTCGGCTTGTCGCAGCCCGCCGTCAGTCGCGCCGTCGCCGCGCTGGAGCATGAGCTGGGACTGCCGCTGCTGGTCCGCGGGCGCGACAGCCTTTCGCTGACAGCGGCCGGCTCCGCCGCCCTGAGCCACGCGCGAGAAGTGTTGCGGCACATGGATCTGATGCGCAGCGAAGTCGCCGGCGTGGCGGGAGACGTTGCCGGGACGCTCAGCTTGGGAAGCATGCCGAGCGTCACCGGAACCTTGATCGCCCCACAGCTGCGGGAATTCGTCGAACGGCATCCGGCAGTGTCGATCCGGCTGTTGGAAGGCAGCGAGGGCGAGATACGCGACTGGCTTGATCAAGGCGCCGTCGAAGCCGGAGTGGTCAGCTTGCCCGCCCGTGGGCTGCGAACCGCTGAACTGGGCAACCAGCTGATGGTTGCCGTGGTGCCTGAGCATAGCTGGCTTGTCTCCAAGGACGTGGTGACCTACGCGGAGTTGGCCAAGGAGCCGTTCGTCCTCGGAACGGCCGGCTGCGCGGACGTCTTCACTCCTGTCGCGCGGGGCCTGGGCGTCGAGTTCGATGTGGCTTTCCAAGCGCGCGATTCGTCGGCGGTGCTCGAAATCGTGCGCGCCGGGCTGGGCGTCAGCATCCTGCCCAGCGATGCGCTGCAGCGTTCGCCCAAAGGTGTGGTGGTGCGCCCGCTGGTGCCCGAAACCGTACGGAAACTGGCTCTTGCGGTGTCGGCGAGCGCATCCGCCCCCGCCCGCGCGTTTCTCGACCAGATCGCCGCGCTCGATCTGCGTTGAGTTGCGTCCACGGCGGGTCCGGGTGGTGTAGACCTTCAGTGGAACGTGTTCTAGTTTCGCGATCCTGGGAGGAATCATGGGCCTTCGGGTCGTGCAGTGGGCCACCGGTGGCGTCGGGGTCGCGGCAATCAAGGGCGTGCTCGAACACCCCGATTTGGAGCTCGTCGGGTGCTGGGTGCATTCACGGGACAAGGCGGGCAAGGACGTCGGTGACCTGATCGGAACCGAACCCCTCGGCGTCGCGGCCACCAACAGCATCGACGACATCCTCGCCCTCGACGCCGACGCGGTGATCTACGCGCCGTTGATGGCCGATCGCGACGAGGTGTGCGCATTGCTGCGGTCGGGCAAGAACGTCGTCACCCCGGTCGGGTGGCTCTACCCGAGCGAACGCAGCGCCGCGCCGATGCGGGAAGCCGCACTGGAAGGTAATGCCACCCTGCACGGCACCGGCATGGCGCCCGGCGGTATCAGCGAGAAGTTCCCGTTGTTGTTCTCCGCGTTCTCCACCGGCGTGACATTCGTTCGCGCCGAAGAGTTTTCCGATCTGCGAACCTACGAGGCACCCGATGTGCTGCGTCACGTGATGGGTTTCGGGGAGACGCCGGACAAGGCCCTCACCGGCCCGATGCAGAAGATGCTCGACAGCGGCTTCATCCAGGCCGTGAAGATGGTCGTCGACCAGATGGGGTTCCGCGCCGACCCGAAGGTGCGCGCCACGCAGGAAGTCGCCGTCGCGTCCGCGCCCATCCCGTCGCCGATGGGCGTCATCGAACGCGGACAGGTCGCGGGCCGCAGGTTCCACTGGGAGGCGCTCGTCGACGGCGAGCCCGTCGTGCGGGTCACGGTCAACTGGCTGATGGGGGAGGAAAACCTCGATCCCCCATGGACTCTCGGTGCCGGACAGCGATATGAGATGGAGGTACGCGGCAACCCCGACATCACGATCACGGTCAAGGGCTTTCACTCCGAGGTCGGCGGGGAGGGCCCGGAGTACGGCATCGTGGGCACCGCCGCACACTGCGTCAACTCTGTACCGGCGACGTGTGCCGCTGAGCCGGGCATCCTGACCTACCTCGATCTGCCGTTGATCAGCGGCAAGGCCGCGCCGGAGCTCGGATAGCGATTCCGGCGTTTCTGCCCTGCGCGGCCGCAGACCTGCGAAAATGCCGGCTATGATCGCTATGAAAACAATCGGCCCGCTCGGGTTGTGCGCTGTCGCGATAGGACTCGCTTGCATCAGCGAGCCGGTGCCCGCTCATGCGGATGTATGCGCATCGGTGGGACGACGGGTGTCGGTATCTGGATGCGGCAGCATCGCGGACGCTGTGGCGCCCTGGGTAGCCCCACCTGCGTATTACGCGCCCCTACCGGAGGACTATGCGGCACCGCCGCCTCCTACACACCCGCCGCCGCCAAACGTCAACGTATGCGCCAACTTTGGTCGGCGCATCAGCGTCAGCGGCTGCGTATAAGCCGCCCCTACCAGTGAAACCGATAGGAGCACAACGAATGTCGATCAATCACGGCTGGGCGCGCGGAGTCGCCGCGTTCGGCGCCGTCGTCGCCGTTGTCACTGCGGCGCCCGCGAATGCCGAGCCCGCGTCGCCGAACTGTAGCGCCGCCGACCTCGCCGGTGTGATGACCGGAGTGTCCGCGGCGATGTCGACGTATCTGTTCGCCCACCCGGACGTCAACGCGTTCTTCACCGATCTGAAAGGCAAGCCCCGCGACCAGCAGCGTCAGGCCGTGCAGGACTACATCGACGCCAACCCGCAGGTGGGTGACGACCTGCGCGGCATCCGGGCGCCGGCGCTCGAGTTCCGTGATCGCTGCGACGTGGAGCTGCCCGACTAGTCTTGGGCCATGGCGAAGCCGTTGGTTGTCGAGCAGTCCGAAACGATTGCGCTGGACCAGGAAAGCGTATTCCGCGAACTGGTGCCGATTCCGCTGCCGGAGTTGTTCCGGCGGTGGTACGGCCCGATCCCACCGATCAAGGAGACGCGCGACCAGACCGGAGATTGGGACGGCGTCGGACAGTCACGCACCGTCGTGCTGGTGGGCGGCGGAAGCATGCACGAGCGGCTCACCGCGTTCGACGCACCGCATTCGTTCGGATACACGCTGTCTGACGTCAAGGGCCCGCTGGCGCCGCTGGTCGATCACATCGATGGTGAGTGGATCTTCGAGTCCCTCGGTGCAGGCACCCGCGTCACGTGGCGGTGGACCATCCACCCGCGCAGCGCGCTCACCGCGCCGTTGTTACCGGTGTTCGGCAAGCTGTGGAAGGGTTATGCCCGGCAGTCGCTCAAGGAACTGTCGAGGCAGCTGGTGCACTGACCCGTCGCCACCGGTTGGCAGACTTACGGTGTGGCATCGAAACGCGCGCTGGTATTGGCCGGCGGGGGACTGGCGGGCATCGCCTGGGAAATCGGCATCCTCAGCGGCATCGAGGACGCCTCCGCCGACACGGCGCGAGCCCTGTTGTCCTTCGACGTGACCGTCGGTACGTCCGCCGGTTCGGCGGTCGCCGCCCAGCTCGGCAGCGGATTGAGCCTCGGCGAGTTGTACGACCGCCAGATCAACGGCGTCTGCAAGGAGATCAACCCCGGCGTCGACATCGACGACATCACCGGCTTGTTTCTCCGCGCGCTGTCGGATCCCGGGGCGACCAAGCAGCAGAAGCTGCAAAAGATCGGCGAGGTCGCCCGAACCACGCAGACCGTCCCCGAGGCCGTGCGCCGCGACGTCATCGCACACCGGCTGCCGTCGCACGACTGGCCGGATGCGGACCTGCGCATCTCCGCGATCGATGTCGGCACCGGTGACCTGGTGGCCTTCAACCGGCATTCGGGTGTCGGCCTGGTCGACGCCGTCGCCGCCAGCTGTGCGGTACCCGGCGCATGGCCCTTGGTGACCATCGGCGAACGGCGCTACATGGACGGCGGCGTCGGCAGCACGATGAACCTCACGCTGGCCGACGACTGCGAGGTCGCCGTTGTGCTGGTGCCCTCGGGCCGGGGCACGCCCTCGCCGTTTGGACCCGACCCGGCCGTCGAGGTCGACTCCTTTCCCGGCCGCGCGTTCGGGGTGTTCGCCGACGACGAATCGCTGGCGGCGTTCGGCAAGAACCCGTTGGACCCCGCATGCCGCGAGCCGTCGGCGCGCGCTGGGCGGGTACAGGGCCGCCGCGTCGCAGCGGAGATTGCGGAGTTCCTGGCCGCCTGACCTGCGGTGATGGATGGTCGAAAACTTTTCTCGAAAGTTTTCGAAAAAAAGTGTGCGACGCCTCCGGGCTCGTTGCTCCTACCTGTGAAAGCGGCCGCGAGGGCCACACAGACAAAGGAGAAATCATGTACACCACCTACCCCCAGCACCAGAACTACGGCCCCCAGCACAACAACTTCGGCTACGCCCCGATGCAGCAGCCGATGCCCATGCAGCCGATGCCGGTGGCAGCGCCGGTGGCGCAGTCCGCAGCCGCCAGCAAGGGCCTGCTGATGGTCGCCGGCATCGCAGTCGTCGGCGCCGCAGCCTTCGGCGGCATTTACCTGATGAACTCCAGCGGCCAGCCCGAGCAGACCGCGGCCTCGCAGCCGTCGACGGTGTTCAACATTCCCTCGGAAATCAACATCCCCGGTCTGAACACCAACAGCGACCCGGCCTCCCCGGTCATCGTCAACAACCCGGCTCCGGTGCGCGTTGTCACTTCGCCGGCTCCGCGGTCCAACACCAGCAGCACGGCACCGGTCCAGGGTCAGGCCCCTGCCGATACGACCAAGCCGGCCGATACCACCAAGCCTGCTGACACGACGAAGCCTGCTGACACGACGAAGCCTGCTGACACGACGAAGCCGGGCGATACGACGAAGCCGGGCGATACGACCAAGCCGGGCGATACGACCAAGCCGGGCGATACGACCAAGCCGGGTGACACCACGAAGCCGGGTGACACCACGAAGCCGGGCGACACGACCAAGCCGGGCGACACCACGAAGCCGGGCGACACCACGAAGCCGGGCGACACCACGAAGCCGGGCGACACCACGAAGCCGGGCGACACGACCAAGCCGGCCGATACGACCGGTGGCGGCACGTCGACCAGTGGTACCGGGCCGTCTCCCGACGATCTCGTCGATTACGGCGGATGTGCATGCGGATAACCGCACAAGCCATCTCCAAGCTTCAGCCCAGGCCTTCTCCCAGCCTGGGCTGAAGCGCGTTGTCAGCTCTCCAGCGTCTTGATCGCTTGCGCGGTCAGCTCGTGGCCGATGTCGATGACCTCGGCGGCGCGGTGGAATTCCAGGCTGCGGCAGGCGGATCGCGGCACTTCGATCAGCAGATCCGGCGGATAGGCGGCCAGCGTGTGCCGCGCCAGCGCGGCCTGCGCGATGTCGATGGTCCGGTTCATCACCTCGAAGCTGCCCATCTTCGGCACCGCCGCTTCCTTGGTGCCGTCAACCAGCTCGTCGTCGCTGCTGTCGGTCGGCTCGTCCGCGTCTCCTTCGTCGGCGGCGGCGCCGAACCGGTTCAGCATGGTGCCGGACTCGAACAGCGACGAAGTGCTGCGCCACATCCTGTTCAGCCATTCCGTCGTGGCCCTCGGTTCGGTTTCGGTCGGCTCGTGGCGGCCGCCCGCTTCACTCCCGCCCAGGCTGACCGCGATCGTCAGATCGGCGTTGACGGCCGCGATCGGTGCCATGGGCAGCGGATCGAGGATCCCGCCGTCGGCAAGCAGGCGGCCGTCGAGGATATGCGGGGTGATGACGCCCGGTATCGCGATCGACGCGCGGATCGCCGCGTCCACCGGGCCGCGCTGCAGCCACACCGACTTGCCCGCGATCAGGTCCGTCGACACGGCCGTATACGGAATCGGCAAATCCTCGATGGTGACCTCACCGAGGATGTCGCGCACCGCGTCAAGGATCTTGGCTGCCCGCAGCACACCGGCGGCGGTGATCTTCGGGTCCAGCAGCCGCAGCACGGCGCGCTGGGTCAACGACTTCGCCCACTCGGCGAAATCGTCAAGCTTGCCCGCGGCCTCCAGCCCGCCGACGAGCGCGCCCATCGACGACCCAGCGATGCCGACGATCTCGTAGCCGCGCTCGCGCAGCTCGCTGATCACGCCGATGTGCGCGTATCCCCTGGCGCCGCCGCTGCCGAGGGCCAGCGCGACGCGATTGCCGGCCATGGGTCTATTCTGCGCGGCCGCGGCAGGGTCGCCGCGGACTTTTTCGCACCCGTGATTCGAATGTCAGCAGAGGGAGTCGGCGCCTGCCTGGGCCGCGATGATCGCCGCCGCTTGGCGTGGGGGTGGCAGCTGCGCCCACGGGGTGCCGTAGGTGCCGGGGCCGGGCGGCGTGTCGGGGCTCTGGAGCATCTTCAGGTACGGCTCGAGCTGCGCGTGCCGGTCGCCGCCCTGCTGGTCGATCCATGCCTTAGCGGCCTGGCAGGCCTGCGAGTACTCCTCTTCGGTCGATTCGGCGTCCGCCCCGACGGCCGTCGTCACTCCGCCCGGCGAGACCTCGATCGCACCCGGCGCCGGGGTGTGGGTTTCGGTGGGTGAGGTGGTCGCCGTGGTCGTCGGCGACGGCTTCTGACCGCTTTCGCCCGAGGACGAACAGCCGGCGATCGCCAGCGCGGTCACCGCGGTCGCGACGAAGAGGGGGTAGGAGCGCATGCCGCCAATCTATGCAACACTCGCCGGCGTGATGGAGGGGACTTGGTCTCGGTGGTGTTGTTCGGCGTAACCGCCGTCTCCCAGTCCGTCCGCCATCCCTGGAGCTCTCATGGTTTCCACCATCTCCGCCCCTGCCCGTGTCCTGCCCTCACGCTCTGCGCCGACCCGCCTGCGGGTGCCCGATCTGCTCTACACCGTCGACCAAGCCGCCGATGAGGTGCTCAGCGGCCGCTACGACCACCTGCTGCCCGCCGGGGGCCTGCCCACCGACGAGCGGTGGTACGCGCGCATCCATGGCGACGACGAACTGGACGTCTGGCTGATCAGCTGGGTCAAGGACCACGCCACCGAACTGCACGACCACGGCGGCTCGCTCGGCGCGCTGACGTTGGTGTCGGGTGCGCTCGACGAATTCCGATGGGACGGTGAGGCGTTGCGGCGACGTCGACTCAACGCAGGCGACCAGGCGGCGTTTCCACTCGGATGGGTGCACGACGTCATGTGGGCGCCGACGTCGACAATCACCGTCTCCGCCCCGACGCTGAGCGTGCACGCCTACTCGCCGCCGCTGACGGCGATGTCGTACTACGAGGTGACCAATCGGAATACCTTGCGGCGCAGCAGAACCGAGCTCACCGACGGCCCGGAGGGGTGAGAAGATGACTAGCCGTATCGACAGGGTGCTTGACGCCGCCCGCGCGCGGCTCGATCGCATGCCGGCCGAGGCTGTCCCCGACGCGCTCTCGCGCGGCGCTGTGCTCGTCGACATCCGGCCGCAGGCACAGCGCGACCGCGAGGGTCACGTCCCGGCGGCGCTGGTGATCGAACGCAACGTGCTCGAATGGCGCTGTGACCCGACCAGCGACGCCAAGCTGCCGCAGGCCGTTGACGACGACGTCGAATGGGTGGTGCTGTGCTCGGAGGGCTACACCTCCAGCCTCGCCGCGGCGTCGCTGATCGATCTCGGGCTGCACAAGGCGACAGACGTGATCGGCGGTTACCACGCGCTGAAGGCCGAAGGCGTTCTGGTGTAGGCGCTTAGGCGTTCTCGTCGTTGGACAGCAGCGGCCGCAGGCGTTCGGTCTTCTCCGGTGTCCATCCCGGGGGCTGCAGAACCGCCGCCCATCCATTGGCGACATCCTTGACGTAGACGTGGCCGTGTCCGTCGGGAACGTCGACGGCCACCGCCATGTCAGCCGATACCTGCAGGAACGTCACCACCGGGATCCACTGCACCCGGCCGGACAAGTCGTAGCCGCGCGGCTCCTTCAGCCAATCCGGTTCTGCGAACAGCAGATCGGGGTTCCACCAGGCGATCGGGTCCGAGGCGTGCTGCAGGTAGACCACGCGCGGCTGACCCCACGGGTCGTTCGGCCGGCCCAGGTTGTCGGGTCGTGCGACGAAGCGGACGTTGTCGCCCTCGTCGTAGATCGGCAGCCACTCCGGCGAGTCCTTATCGCGGTCGCGGGTGAGCGTCGTCCAGATCGTGTTGTTGAACGTGGGCCCGGAGAACAGCGCACCGTCGGTGCGAGCGACCAGGTTGTTCAGCGCCAAAAACGGTGCCTCGCCGCCGAACGAGCCGAGGCTCTCGCCGAACACCACCAGCTTGGGCCGCTGCGCCTCGGGCATCTGCCGGATCAGCCCGTCGACGGCCTCGAACAACGCCTGACCGGCCTGCCGTGCGTTCTCCTTATCGACGAGGAACGACAGCCAGCTCGGCAAAAACGAGTACTGCATGCTGACGATCGCGGTGTTGCCGTTGTACATGTACTCCAGCGCCGAGGCCTCGCCCTCGTTGATCCAGCCCGTCCCCGTCGTCGTGGCGACCGCGACCACATCACGGTTCAGGCCGCCGGTGCGCAGCAGTTCCTGCGCGGCCAGCGCGGCGGTGGCCTTAATGCCGTCGGCCGAATGCAGGCCTGCGTAGGCGCGGATCGGCTCGATCGCGGGTTTGCCGTTGAACTTCGACAGTTCCTCGACCGTCGGGCCTGCCGATACGAAAACCCGGCCTTGATGGCCCAGCGATTCCCAGCTCGCCAGCGATTCCGGCCCGCCGGACCGCAGCCGCGACGTCGGGGCAGGAAACTCCGGGTCGGTTTCGTCGTTCGCCGCGGCGAAAGTCTTGTTCAGGGCGCTCATGCCCGCTCGCACGACGATGCCGTTGAGCAATGCGATCGCCAATGCGACCAGCAGCAGAAACACGACCACCGCCGAAACCCGTGGCGGGGCATAGCGATTCAGCTGGCGGACCAGAAATCGCGCGAGCTTGCCGATGAGTTGACCGATCTCGACGAACAGGAACAGAAAGATGAGCGCGAGGACCGCCGTCAGCGGGTGGTCCCAAAACGACATGCGGGGAACGCCGTTGAGGTCGCGCACCTCGTCCTGCCACACGTGGAAGTAGATGATCATCAGGATCTGGCCGATGATGCCGCCGACGACCACGGCGAGCCACGCCCAGTGCGGAGCATGCGGGCTGGCGTCTTTGGAGAGCATGTAGCGCACCAGCCATACGGCGAAGACGCCGAGCGCGTAGCCAAATGCGCCGGCCGCGCCGCTGACCAGCCCCTGAAACAGCGGCCCTCGGGGCAGCAACGACGGCGTCAGCGACAACCAGAGGAACACCAGGGCGAAGACCGTCCCGGTGAACGTGTAGTGCCGCTGCCACCACGTAGGCCTGGGCTGCGGCGGGTCCTGTTGCGGTGCTGCTTCTTCCGTCGCCTCCGCGGTGTCGGTCACCCAGGTGAGATTAGCGGTGCGTGAAGTTTGGTGGGCGTTTCTCGGTAAAGGCGTTCATGCCTTCGGTCTGGTCGGCGGTGGCGAACGCGGAGTGGAACAGCCTGCGCTCGAAGAGCAGGCCCTCCGACAGCGACGACTCGAAGGCGCGGTTGACGGCTTCCTTGGCCATCCGCGACGCCGACAGTGACATCTGAGAGATGGTGGTGGCCACCGCCTTTGCCTCGCGGATCAGCTCGTCGGCGGGCACGACGCGCGATACCAGGCCGCTACGGTCGGCTTCTTCGGCGTCGATGGTGCGGCCGGTGAGGATCAAATCCATCGCCTTGGCCTTACCGATGGCCCGCGTGAGCCGCTGCGACCCGCCCATGCCGGGCAGAACCCCGAGCTTGATCTCCGGCTGACCGAACTTGGCGGTGTCGGCGGCGATCAGCACGTCGCACATCATCGCCAGTTCGCATCCGCCGCCGAGCGCGTAACCCGCCACAGCGGCGATCAACGGCGTGCGCACCGCGGCCAGCTTGGCCCACGGGGCGAAGAAATCCCCGCCGAACACGTCGCCGAACGACAGCTCGGACATCTCCTTGATGTCGGCACCCGCCGCGAAGGCTTTCTCGTTGCCGGTGATCACGATGGCGCCGATGCCGGGATCGCTGTCGAATTCCGCTGCGGCCGTGGTCACTTCATCCATCACCTGGCTGTTGAGCGCGTTCAACGCCTTCGGCCGGTTGAGGGTGATGGTGCCGACGCGCTCGTCACGTTCGACCAGGATCGTTTCGTAGCTCATGGCTTCTCCTTCAGGGAAAGGTCAAGTCGGGATTCTGCGGGGCGAAGTACGCGTCGATGTCGGCCTGGGTGACCGCCGCCAGGTCCGGCGGCGACCACTGGGGGTTGCGATCTTTGTCGATGACCTGCGCGCGGATCCCTTCGACGAGGTCATGCGATAACAGCGATGCACACGACGTCCGATACTCCTGGCGCAGCACGTCTTCCAGCGTCTCAAGCTCGGCGGCGCGGCGCACCGCTTCCAGCGCGACGGATAGCGAAATGGGGGAGCGGGTCAGGATCAAATCGGCGGCACCGTGGGCTGCTTCCGCATCGTGGCCGCGCAGGGCCGCGACGATGTCGGCGACGGTCTCGCCTGCATAGCACTCGTCGATCCAGCCTCGTTGTGTCATCAGCTCGCTCGCCGGCGGCTCGGCCGCATACGCGGACAGTGCCGCGTCGACACCGTGGGCGACCAGGGTGTCCTTGAGTTTGCCGAGTCTGTCGTGCGGCACGTAATGGTCGGCAAAACCCATTGCGATCGCGTCGCCGGCGGCGAACGGGGCGCCCGTCAGCGCGGCGTGATGGCCGAGGAGCCCCGGCGCCCGCGACAGGATGTACGTGCCGCCGACGTCGGGGATGAAGCCGATACCGACTTCGGGCATCGCCATTTTGGTGGTGTCGGTGACGATGCGGTGGCTGCCATGCGCGCTGACGCCGACGCCGCCGCCCATCACGATGCCGTCCATCAGCGAGATGTAAGGCTTCGGATAGCGCGCGATCTGCGCGTTCATCAGGTATTCGTCCCACCAGAACGAACTGGCGACGCTGTGGTCGCCGCGGGCGCTGTTGTAGACCTCGACGATGTCGCCGCCCGCGCACAACCCGCGCTCGCCTTCACCGGTCAGCACCACCGCGCGGACAGCGTCGTCGTCGCGCCATTCGGCGAGCGTGCGGGATATCGCCGAGACCATCGGATGGGTCAACGAGTTGATCGCTTTGGGCCGGTTGAGACTGATCAGGCCGATCCCACGCTCGACGGTTACTAGGACATCCTCGTTTTCACCCACGGATATGCAATGTAGACGTAATCCTGATTTGCCCGGCCTTGGGTAGGCTTTCCTGTGAACGGCCTGGGAGGTTTCCGCCGGGAACCGCACCGGGTGACGAATCGTTGAGAGTGTGTTCGTCAGCAGACGATCAACAGCACAGGAGAGGATCCGACGGTGCGGGAGACCAGCAACCCGGTATTTCGATCCCTGCCAAAGACGCAGGGTGGCTATGCGCAGTTCGGTACCGGAGCCGCCGGCTACGGTGCGCAGGCCGTACATGCAGACCCCTATGTGACGCAGTACCCCGATCAGCGGCAAGCCGGGGTTTCGCGTCCGATGACCATTGACGACGTCGTCACCAAGACCGGTGTCACGCTTGCGGTGCTCTCGGTCGTCGCCGTCGTCTCGTACTTCCTGGTCGCGGGCAACCCCGCCCTGGCCATGCCGTTTTTCCTGATCGGCGGGCTCGGCGGCCTGGTAGTCGTGCTGATCGCGACGTTCGGCCGTAAGCAGGACAATCCCGCGATTGTGTTGACGTACGCGGGACTGGAAGGGCTGTTCCTCGGGGCGATCTCGTTCGTTCTCGCCAACTTCTATGTGTCCGGCGCGAGCGCAGGCGCCCTCATCGGGCAGGCGATTCTCGCGACCATCGGCGTGTTCATCGGCATGCTCGTCGTTTACAAGACAGGCGCCATCCGCGTGACTCCTAAATTCACCCGGATGATCATCGCGGGCATCTTCGGTGTCGCGGTGCTTGCGCTAGGCAACTTCGTGTTGGCGATGTTCGGTGTCGGCGGCGGTGAGGGCATGGGCCTTCGCGGCAACGGCCCGATCGCGATCATCTTCTCGCTGGTGTGCATCGCGCTGGCGGCGTTCAGCTTCCTGCTCGACTTCGATGCCGCCGACCAGATGATCCGGGCCGGCGCGCCGGAGAAGGCCGCGTGGGGTGTCGCGTTGGGCCTGACCGTCACGCTGGTCTGGCTCTACATCGAAATCCTGCGTCTGCTGTCCATCTTGCAAAGCGATTGACGGACCACCACGACGAAAACCCCCGGCACGCCGGGGGTTTTCTCTTTGACTCTGGACGATTCTGCTAACAGATCGCGATTCGTGCACATATTGCGATCTGCCCGCAGAATCGTCGACGCAGACACGCGAGAGTCGAGCGATGTCGATGCTCGAGGGCCCGTTTGTCGGCAGCGAGGCGATAGCCGTTAAAACGAATACCGCGTCCGACGTACTGCATCGCCTCGACCGGCGTGGCATTCGAATCTGCGTAGAGATCGCGAAAATCTCGTGTTTCACGATCTGTTCGCAGAATCGCGGGCGTCGGTGGAACGCCGAAGTCAGCTCAGGCGCTCGATGATCATGGCCATGCCCTGCCCACCGCCGACGCACATCGTCTCCAGGCCGAAGGTCTTGTCGTGGGTCTGCAGATTGTTCAGCAGCGTCGCCGTGATGCGCGCACCCGTCATACCGAATGGATGCCCCAGCGCGATCGCGCCTCCCGAAACGTTCAGCTTGTCGAGGTCCATGCCCAACTCGCGGGCCGAACCGAGTACCTGCACCGCGAACGCCTCATTGATCTCGTAGAGATCGATGTCATCGATCGTCATGCCCGCGTTCGCCAGCGCCTTACGGGTGGCCTCGATGGGCCCGAGGCCCATGATCTCCGGCGACAGCCCGCTCACACCCGTCGCGACAATGCGCGCCAGCGGCGTCAGCCCCAGCTCCTTGGCCTTCGCATCGCTGGTCACGATCACCGCTGCAGCACCGTCATTCAGCGGACAGGCATTACCGGCAGTGACCGTGCCGTTCGGCCGGAACACCGGCTTGAGCTGGCTGACCTTCTCGTAGGTGGTGCCCGCCCTCGGCCCGTCGTCGGTGCTGACCTGCGAGCCGTCCGGCAGCGTCACCGGCGAGATCTCGCGTGCGAAGAATCCGCTCTTGATGGCTTCCTCGGCCCGGTTCTGGCTGCGCACACCCCAGTGATCCTGTTCCTCGCGGCTGATCCCGGTGTGCAGCACGACGTTCTCGGCGGTCTGGCCCATCGCGATGTAGACATCAGGCAGCAGACCGTCCTGACGCGGGTCGTGCCATTTGTCTGCGCCGGCGGCGGCGTTCACCGATCGCTCCTCGGCGTCGGCGAACAGCGGGTTGTGCGTATCGGGCCACCCGTCGGAGGTGCCCTTCGGGAACCGGGACACCGTCTCCACGCCCGCGGAGATGAACGCGCTGCCCTCTCCGGCCTTGATCGCATGGAACGCCATCCGCGTGGTCTGCAGCGACGACGAGCAGTACCGGTTCACCGTCGTGCCGGGTAGGAAGTCGTAGCCCAACTGCACAGCGACCGCGCGGCCGATGTTGAAGCCCGCTTCACCGCCGGGCTGCCCGCAGCCCATGATCAGGTCGTCGATGTCCTTTGGATCCAGCGACGGCACCTTGTCCAGCGCTGCGCGCACCATCTGCGCGGCCAGGTCGTCGGGTCGCATGTCAACCAGCGACCCCTTGCCCGCGCGGCCGATCGGTGAACGTGCGGTCGCGACAATGACGGCTTCACTCATGACGGGCTCCTCAGTAGTGGCTTACTGGGAAAACCTAGCTGGCGGGCACCACGATCGGTGCGGGGACCCCGGTGGAGCGCCGCCACAACCGGCTCATCCCGCCCAGCCGCGAGAGCAGCGTGGGCATCTCGCCGGCCCTGCTCTCCAGCGGCGACGCAGGTTCCGTCGTATAAGTCAACTCTCCCAACGCATTACACAACGCGGGCAGCAGCTGCTTGGCCGCCAACTCGTAACCGGCGCCCGACGGATGGAACATGTCGTCGGAGAAGAATCGTTCGGGCGCCTGCCGGAAGTCGGTCGTCAGCAGGTCTGCCAGCGGCACCGGCACACCGCCGGAGGTTCGGACGGCGGCGGCCTGGGCGCGCGCCAGGCGCAGGCCGCGAGTGCGGGCGATCGTGCGCAGCGGCTGGGGGATGGCGGTGATGACGCCGAAATCGGGACACGTTCCGACCACGACGACGGCTCCGCTGGCCCGCAACCGGCGCACCGCGGCACCCAGCCGCCGGGCCGACGGGGCCACGCCGTGCAGCCGGGTGATGTCGTTGGCGCCGATCATGATGACCGCCGCATCGGGGGGTGGACCCGCCACGAACATCGCATCGATTTGGCCCGACAACCCCTTCGACGTGGCGCCGACGATAGCCTTGGTGCTCAGCCGGATCCGTTTGCCAGACGCCTCGGCCAGGTTGCGGGCGATGATCACCCCTGGAACTTCTTCGGCGGTACGGGCGCCGTAGCCCGTCGCGGTGGAGTCACCGAAGACCATCAAATGCAGGTCAAACGGCACGCCGCGGTGCCAGCGCTCGACCGGGCCGCCGGCGGGGCTGTAGACGCCGTCCGCGCGTGGCGGGACGTTCCAGGATTTCGGTATGACGCGTCGAGCCTGGTCAGCCTGGCCACTCAGGAAGCTGCGGGCTCCGACGTAGGCGGAACCTGTGCCTGCGAGCGCGGCCGCTGCTGCGAGGGCGGTCGACCGGCGCCATGCCCGGATCCTCACGAAGGCCAGTTTATGGCGAATTCTAGGGATACCCGCGTGGCGAGGCAGGATCTGCGATCACGTTGCGATATCAAGTCGGGTATTGAATAAGTTTCGTTGATTGTTGTATTGGCTATATATGTCAAGCTATGTTCACCGGGGTCGGCCGAGCAACGAGCCACCCCCGGGCACTACGTCGGCGTAGGAAGTGGTGGCGATGACGGCACCAAGTAAGGTTCCCACGACCCCTCGTGCTGTGATTTATGCAGCTAAGGGTCACAAACCTCGCAAGTTTCCTGTCAGCGACGGGGCGCCTGTAGAGGTCATCGAAGACGGTCCCAGCCTGGGCGGACGGATGCTCGCGCTGGGCGCAATGCTCACCATCCGGCCGGCTCTGGCTATCGGTAGCTACGCCCCGCGGCTCCCGTGGCCGTTCGGTGTCGTCGACTTCGCGTGCCGCGTTCTCAAGCCCGCGCCGGGCACCGTCCGGGCAACGATCGCCCTACCGAAGTGCAACGCCCAGCTGGTCCGGGCCGCCGGCGTCCTGCCGGCCGACGGCAACCGCCGCGTCGTTCTCTACATGCACGGCGGCGCGTTCCTGACCTGTGGTGTGAACAGCCACGGCCGCCTGACCGAGGCGTTGTCGAAGTTTGCCGACAGCCCTGTGCTCGTCGTCAACTACCGGATGATCCCCAAGCATTCCGTCGGCATGGCGGTCGACGACTGCTATGACGCCTACAAGTGGCTGCGGCTGAAGGGTTACGAACCCGACCAGATCGTTCTCGCAGGCGACTCCGCCGGCGGCTACCTGGCGCTTGCGTTGGCCGAGAAGCTGCAGCAGGAGGGCTTGGCGGGTGAGACGCCTGCGGCCATCGTCACTTTGTCGCCGTTGTTCGAGATCGACAACACCGCACGCGCCAACCACCCGAACATCCATTCCGATGCGATGTTGCCGCCGAAGGCCTTCCACGCGCTGATCGAGCTGGTGGAGGCGGCCGCCGAACGCAATATCGTCGATGGCAAGCCCGAAGAGGTCTACGAGCCGCTCGACCACATCGAGCCGGGATTGCCGCGCACGCTGATCCATGTATCCGGCTCCGAGGTCCTGCTCAACGACGCCCGCAAGGCGGCCCACATGCTGGCGGCCGCAGGGGTGCCGGTGGAGGTCCGGGTGTGGCCCGGCCAGATGCATGTCTTCCAGATCGCCGGCTCGGCGGTCAAGGAGGCCAGGCGGTCGCTGCGTCAGATCGGCGACTACATCCGAGAGGCCACCTGGTAAGAGTTCCGCCCGCCTGAGACGATGTGCGTATGCGCATCGCCTCGCACGTCAGTGAGCTCATCGGCAACACCCCTCTGGTTGAGCTGAATTCGGTTGCCCCGAAAGGCGGCGGCAGGATCGCCGCCAAGATCGAGTACTTGAACCCGGGCGGCAGCGCCAAGGACCGCATCGCGGTGAAGATGATCGACGCGGCAGAAGCCAGCGGCGAACTGAAGCCCGGCGGCACCATCGTCGAGCCGACGTCCGGAAACACGGGTGTGGGCCTGGCGCTCGTCGCCCAGCGGCGCGGATACAAATGCGTCTTCGTCTGCCCGGACAAGGTGAGCGAGGACAAGCAGAACGTGTTGCGCGCCTACGGCGCCGAGGTCGTGGTGTGCCCGACGGCGGTGCCGCCCGACCATCCCGACAGCTACTACAGCGTCTCCAACCGCCTCGTCGGCGAAATCGAAGGGGCTTGGAAACCCGACCAGTACTCCAATCCGATGGGGCCCGAAAGCCACTACGAGACCACCGGTCCCGAGATCTGGAACGATACCGATGGCACGGTGACGCACTTCGTCGCCGGTGTCGGCACGGGCGGCACCATCACCGGCGCAGGGCGGTACCTCAAGGAGGTTTCCGCGGGGCGTCCAGAGGGTCCCGTTCGCATCATCGGCGCCGACCCCGAGGGCTCGGTCTATTCCGGAGGCACCGGGCGGCCGTACCTCGTCGAAGGGGTCGGTGAGGACTTCTGGCCGGCGGCGTACGACCCGTCCGTGCCCGACGAGATCATCGCCGTCTCCGACGCCGACTCGTTCGACATGACACGCCGCCTCGCCAGCGAAGAAGCACTTCTGGTCGGCGGATCCTGCGGAATGGCCGTAGTCGCCGCGATCGAGGTGGCACAGAAAGCCGGACCGGATTCGCTTGTGGTGGTGCTGCTTCCGGACGGCGGACGCGGTTATATGTCAAAGGTTTTCAACGATGCATGGATGTCGTCGTACGGATTCCTGCGCAGCAGGCTCGGCGGCTCCGTCGAGCAGGCCACGGTCGGGGATGTGTTGCGGGGCAAGTCTGGCGCGCTGCCCGACCTGGTGCACACGCATCCGTCGGAGACGGTGCGCGACGCGATCGGGATCCTGCGCGAATACGGCGTGTCCCAAATGCCGGTCGTCGGTGCCGAACCGCCGGTGATGGCCGGCGAGGTTGCGGGCAGTGTCAGCGAGCGTGAATTGCTGTCGGCCGTTTTCGAAGGCCGGGCCAAGCTCGCCGACGCGGTGTCGCAGCACATGTTGCCGCCGCTGCCGTTGATCGGTGCCGGCGAATTGGTCAGCCAGGCCGCGAAAGCGCTTCGCGACTGCGACGCCGTCATGGTGGTCGAGGAAGGCAAGCCCGTCGGCGTGCTGACCCGCCACGACCTCCTCGGATTCCTGTCCGACGGCAACTTTCGGCGTTAACCCGGCGTCGCCGGTATAACACGCCGCACGGTTTTGTCGAAGACCCTGCGGTAAGCAACTTCTCAGGTACATTAAGCACGCTTGGTCCCAGCTAATGGAACTGGAAGGTGTCCATGACCGATCAACCGCCACCTCCGCCGGGAAATTATCCGCCACCGCCGCCTCCGCAGGGTGGATATCCGCCGCCACCGCCACCGGGCGGTGGCTTCCCGCCGCCGCAGCAGGGCGGCTTCGCGCCACAGGCCACTGGCGCATTGCCGAAAGAGGCTTATACGCCGTGGGGTACGCGGGTGTTGGCGTACATCATCGACTACATTCCGGTCCTCATCATCGAGGGCATCGGCTGGTTGCTGTTGATAGGAACCCGCGAAACCGCCTGCGTCACCGACACATCGGAATACGAACTCGGCGAATTCTGCGCAGAGGGCGCGTCGACGATCGGTCAGCTTTCCATCGCGCTGGCCGGCTTGATCGCTCTGGCCTATGTGATCTGGAACCTCGGCTATCGCCAGGGCACCACGGGATCCAGCATCGGCAAGGGCATCATGAAGTTCAAGATAGTGAGCGAAAAGACGGGCCAGCCAATCGGTTTCGGAATGTCGGTCGTCCGCGAACTGATCTATTTGGTGTTCGGCGGCCTGTGCTTCATCATCTGGCTGATCGCGGTGCTGTTCCCACTGTGGGACGACAAGCGCCAGACGCTCGTGGACAAGATCGTCTCCACGATCGCGGTTCCGCTCTGATCGTCGACGTGCGACCTCGGGAAGTTTGATGACGAATCCACCGCCTCCCCATCCGCCCGGCGGCGGTTATCCTCCGCCGGGGCAGGGCAATTACCCGCCACCCGGACAGGGCGGTTATCCGCCGCCCCCTCCGCCCGGCGGTTACCCACCGCCGCCCCAGCAGGGCGGTTACCCGCCGACGCCACCCCCGAGCGGTTACCCGCCACCACCGCAGCAAGGTGGCTATCCACCGCCGCCGCCAGGTGCGCCGGGATATCCGCCGGGTCAACCGGGATATCCGCCCGCAGGGCCGGGATACGGTGGGCCACAAGCGTTTAACGTCGGCGAAGCGTTCTCGTGGGCATGGAACAAGTTCAGCAAGAACGCCGGTCCGCTCATCGTCGCGACGCTGGTCTACGGCCTGATCACCATCGTGCTGCAGGTCGTCATCAACCTGCTCGAGGCGGCGGTCAGCCCTGGGGCGAGTAGTTACACGTCGGACAGCAGCGGTTTCTCCTTTGCGTGGAGCCCGTTTTCCGGGGGGCCCGTTGCGATCCTGATCTCGATCGTGGGATGGGTTGTTTCGCTGATCGTCAATGCCGCAATCCAATCCGCGTATATCGGCGGCGTGCTCGATATCGCCAACGGCCAGCAGGTGTCGGTCGGCTCGTTCTTCCGGCCGCGCAACATCGGTCAGGTGATCGTCGCCGGGTTGATCGTCGGCATCATCACGACGGTCGGGTTTTTCCTGTGCGTCATTCCCAGCCTACTGGCCAGCATCATGTTGCTCTTCACCGTGGTGGCGCTGCTGGACCGCAACCTGTCGGCCGTCGACGCGGTCAAGACGAGCTTCGACACCAGCAAGGCGAACTTCGGCAACGCGTTCCTCACGTGGCTGGTGTTTGTGGTGACCATCCTGGTCGGAGCGCTGGTCTGCGGTATCGGCCTGCTGGTCGCGGTGCCGGTAGCGACGCTGTTCCTGGTGTACTCATGGCGCCGGATCACCGGCGGTCAGGTCGCCCCGCTCACCCCTTAGTTGTTCATCGGAAAGCGCTGACACCCGTCAGCGCTTCTCCGATGACCAGTTGGTGCACCTCGGACGTGCCTTCGTAGGTCAACACCGACTCGAGGTTGTTGGCGTGCCGAATCACCGGGTACTCCAGCGTGATTCCGTTGGCGCCCAACAGCGTTCGGCATTGGCGTGCGATCTTGATCGCTTCGCGGCAGTTGTTCAGCTTGCCGACGCTGACCTGCTCCGGTCGGATGCGCCCGTCATCCTTGAGCCGGCCCAAATGCAGCGCCAGCAGCTGCGCCTTGCTGAGTTCGACGGCCATATCCGCGATCTTCGCCTGCGTCAGTTGATATCCCGCCAGGGGCTTGTCGAACACCTCGCGGATCCCCACGTACTCGAGGGTGGTCTGCAAGCAGTCCCGCGCGGCGCCGACGCTGCCGAACACGATGCCGAAGCGAGCCTCGGACAGGCAGGCTAGCGGTCCCGACAGGCCCCGCGCCTCCGGCAGCTGCGCTTCGGCGGGTAGCCGCACATCGTCGAGGTGCAGTTCCGAGGTCACCGACGCCCGCAGGGACAATTTCCGCTTCATGTCGGTGGCGGTGAATCCCTTTGTGCCGGCGGGCACGAGAAATCCACGCACCCCTTCTTCGGCCCTGGCCCACACCACCGCGACGTCGGCGACCGACCCGTTGGTGATCCACATCTTCGATCCATTGAGGATCCAGTCGGAGCCGTCGCGGCGCGCGGTGGTGCGCATGCCGCCGGGATTGGAGCCGAAGTCGGGCTCGGTCAGCCCGAAACAGCCGATCGCGTCGCCGGTGGCCATCGACGGCAGCCACTGCTGGCGCTGCTCCTGGCTGCCGTGCCGGTGGATGGCGAACATGGCCAACGACCCCTGCACCGAAACGAGGCTACGCAACCCGCTGTCCACCGCCTCGAGCTCCTGGCAGACCAGCCCGTAGGCAGTGGCGGTCGAGCCGCCGCAGCCGTACCCCCGCAGATGCATGCCCAGCACGCCGAGCTTGCCGAAGTCGGCGGCTAGCTCGCGAACCGGCACCTCACCGGCCTCGAACCACTCGGCAATGTGCGGGCGCAGCCGCTGTTCACCGAACCGGCGGATCGTTTCGCGCAGCTCTTTGTCTTCCGGCGTCAGCAGCGAGTCGAGGTCAAGAAGGTCATCGATGGCGCTCATGGTCCATGTCTACACCGTGGCGTGCTCGACGAATCTCTCCGATGGAGTAGTCGACTACTCCATCGCCGCCGGTGTCTGCGGCCGACAATCACCTCACCTGGAGAAAGGGGTCAACGATGACCACCCTTGAACCCGCTAACTCCGACGTCGCCGTCGAGAGTTGCGACGTCTGCATCGTCGGCGCCGGCGTCACGGGGCTCAACGCCCTGTTCGTCGCCAGCCAGTATCTGTCGCGCGATCAGAAGGTCATCCTGGTCGATCGACGGCCACGCGTCGGTGGCATGTGGGTGGACACCTACCCGTACGTGCGGCTGCACCAACCACATCCGATGTTCACCGCGGGGAACATCGCATGGACGCTGGGCAGGGACCGCTCGTATCTGGCGACCCAGGGTGAGGTGCTCGACCACTTCGCGCACTGCCTTGACGTCTTGAAGGAACGGGTCCGCGTCGACGAGTACTTCGGTTGGGAGGTCGAGTCGCACGACGAGGCACCCGGCGCCGTCCGGATCACGTGCAGTTCGGCCGACGGCCGACGCCTCGTCATCGAGACAAAGCGGTTGATCAAGGCCTACGGCTTCGCGCCCCGGCCCAACGATCCGTTGCAACTTTCCTCCCGGCGAGTGCACTCGGTGTCGCCGAACTACTGCGATGTGCGTGGAGAGGAGATGCGGGGCCGGAACCCGGTATGGGTGATCGGTGGCGGCAAGACGGCGATGGACACCGCGCATGCGCTGATCATCAATTATCCCGGTCGTGAGGTGAACCTGGTGGCGGGGTCGGGCACCTACTTCCTGAGTCGCGACCGCGTGCTGCCGACCGGTGCCGCCAGATGGTGGCGCGGCAAGTCGTTCAACGCGCTGGCGCTGGGTGTGACACGTCGCTTTGATGGCACCAACGAAGACGCCGTCAACGAGTGGTTCAGAGACACCTACGGCGTTCACCTGACGCCGCGCACCGGCAATTTCCTATTGGGACTGATGTCCGAATCGGAGAACACGACGATCGCCGCAGGCTTGAACACCGTGGTGATGGACCATCTCGTCGATGTCGTCGACCGCGATGGCTGCACCCAGCTTGTTTTCCGCAGTGGGGCAACGAAAGTCATCGAGCCGGGCAGTTGGATCGTGAATTGCACGGGATACTTCTCCTACAGAGATGACCTTCCCTACGAGCCCTACGCGTCGCCGAGCGGAGCGGTGCTGTCGATCAATCCGCGGTCGGCCACGCTTCAGTTGACCACGTTCATGGGCTATTTCATGACGCATCTGATGATGCTGGGAATGCTCAATGACATCCCCTTGTATGAGCTCGATGCCATGGAGCTACGGCACAGAGCCAATCCGGTATTCCCGCTGACGATTTTCACGCTGGCGATGCACAACATAAGCCTGATCACCGACGAAGTGCCTCGTAAGGTGTTCTCCCAGTGCGGGATCGACGTCAATCGCTGGTATCCGTTGCCACGCCGGGCGCTGGACCTCGCGCAGTTCATGCTCCTGCACCGGCGGGAACGCGAGCACCTGCGTCACAGCCTCGACACCGTGCGCGAGCGGTTCGACGTCCGGTGCGGCCCGCTCGGACTAGGGGTGGGTGCCGAACCAGTCAAGCAATAGCTCGGCGGTCGCGTCGGGTCGCTCGTCGAGAATCCAGTGCGAGACGCCCGTGAGCACCTCATACCGGTACTCGCCGGTGACATAGTCGGCGCAGAGTCGTGCGCCCTTCTCCTTCAAGGCAATATCTTTATCGCTCCAGACGTACATCGTCGGAACGTCGACCTTGCGCCTGACCTCCTTCGGGTTGCTCAACGGCATGGCCCGGTACCAGTTCAGCGCGGCAGTCAACGCGCCGGGCTCCTGGATGGCCTTCACCTCTGCGTGCGCAAGCTCGGGCGACGATCGAGAGTCCAGGTATCCCTTCTGGGCGCGGGGGTGCGACAGGAACCGCTCGGGTATCCACGGCAGCTGGAAGAACAGCATGTACCAGGATGCGAGTGCCTGGCGGCTGGTGGCGATGGCCTTGAGGAACGCGGCCGGGTGTGGGACGGACAGCGAAGTCAGCGTGGACAGGCGATCGGGATGCTCCTGGGCGACGTACCACGCGACGGCGGCGCCCCAGTCGTGGCCGACCAGGTGCACTTTCTGCGCACCGCTGGCCTCGATCAGCGCCGCGACGTCGCCGACGAGTTCGGTGTTGCGGTAGTCCCGTCGGCGTTTCGGTCGGGCGCCGGCGGAGTAACCGCGCTGCAGCGGCGCAAGGCAGCGGTAGCCCCGTGCGCCTAACCGGTCGATGATCGGCTGCCACATCAGGTGCAGCTCGGGGAAACCGTGCAGCAGGACGACCACCGGTCCGTCGGCCGGTCCTGCGTCGATGACGTCGAATACGAGCTCGCCGCGGCGGAACTGTTCCATCGCCTGACGATATCCCGTATGGGGATCCTGGTTACGCTGAGCGGTGATGAGTGAGAACAGCAGGTGGCAGGGTTTGGCCACCAAAGCCATCCACGCCGGCTTCCGCCCCGACCCGCAGACCGGCGCCGTCAACGCTCCGATCTATGCAACTTCGACGTTCGCCCAGGACGGCGTCGGCGGGCTGCGCGGCGGC
Source organism: Mycobacterium sp. 1274761.0 (assembly GCF_001668615.1). Lineage (GTDB taxonomy): Bacteria > Actinomycetota > Actinomycetes > Mycobacteriales > Mycobacteriaceae > Mycobacterium. The sequence continues at coordinate 43,288 of NZ_LZMC01000009.1, read as the reverse complement.
TTCGAGTACGCCCGCACCGGCAACCCGACCCGCGCGGCGCTGGAAGCGTCGTTGGCGGCGGTCGAGGAGGCGACGTTCGGGCGGGCGTTCAGCTCCGGGATGGCCGCGACGGACTGTGCGCTGCGGGCGCTGCTGCATCCCGGCGATCACGTCGTGATGCCCGACGACGCTTACGGTGGCACGTTCCGTCTGATCGACAAGGTGTTCACTCAGTGGGGCATCGAGTACACCGCGGTGGCCCTGTCCGACCTCGACGCCGTGCGCGCGGCCATCACATCGCGAACCAAGCTGATCATCGTCGAGACACCGACCAATCCGCTGCTGTCGATCGCCGACATCAGCGCGATAGCTCAAACCGCCGCGTCGTCGGGGCCGCAGCCGAAGGTGTTGGTGGACAACACGTTTGCCTCGCCGGCCCTGCAGCAGCCGCTGCCGCTCGGGGCGGACATCGTGTTGCATTCGACGACGAAATACATTGGCGGGCACTCCGATGTCGTCGGCGGCGCGCTGCTGACCAATGACGGGGAACTCGACGAGAAGTTCGCGTTCCTGCAGAACGGCGCAGGCGCGGTGCCGGGGCCGTTCGACGCCTACCTGACCATGCGCGGGCTGAAGACGCTGGTGCTGCGCATGCAACGGCACAGCGACAACGCGGGCCTGGTGGCCGAGTTCCTATCGAACCATCCCGCGATCGAGACCGTGCTCTATCCCGGCCTGCCCAGCCATCCAGGCCATGACGTCGCGGCCAAGCAGATGAGCGCTTTCGGCGGCATGGTGTCGGTGCGGCTGCGCGGTGGCATCGAAGCCGCTCGCCAGTTCTGCTCGCGGACAGAGGTTTTCATCCTCGCCGAGTCGCTCGGCGGGGTGGAATCACTGATCGAGCATCCCGGCGCGATGACGCATGCGTCGACGGCGGGGTCGCAACTGGAGGTGCCCGACGACCTGGTCCGGCTTTCGGTGGGCATCGAGGATTCGGCGGACCTGCTCGCCGACCTGGAGCAGGCGTTACGTTAGCGCTGGCCGCAGCGCCGACGCGGTGACCGCCAGGTTCATCTCGGGCAACGCGGTTTCGTACTCGTCGATCCAACTGCCGCCGGCGATTTCGCTGGCCCGCATGTGTACCCACCTCCACCCGCGGTCGTTGAGGCTCAGCAGCGCGCCAAGCCCGTCCACGGCGTGCAGCAGCGAGACGATCGCCGCCGTCGGCGGAGTGGGCGGCTCCCGGTCGAACAGGGCCGCCAGCAGCGCCGCGCGGGCCTGCGTCAGCCGTTCGCGGTTGACCACCGGCCACGACGTGTGGTGGCCGAATGGCTTGCTCTGCAACTGAACTTGCTGGATCTGCCCGGTGCGCTCGAGGTGGCCGACGATGGTGTCCTGCACCCGGTGCCGCAGTTTGGAAACGGCGGCCGCGGGCGTCAGCGGCCGCTGCGCCAGCAGTTCGAACGCCGGGTCGACGATGGGATCGATTGGCATGGGCCCGGCCAGCGCCACCAACTTGCCCGGCGGCACGGGTTCACCATTCACGGAGGGTCGGACACGGCACAACAGTGCGAGGTCGAGGAGTACTGCGCCCGACAGCACGCGGCTGCGTCGTGTCCGGTCGAGACCGGGCTGCGAGTCGGCGTTGTCCAACAGCAGCAAAAACAAGTCCTCGGCGATCTGCGCCACGGACGGCACTTTAACGCGCTGGTTCCGGCAGGCTCGCGTCAGGAGTGGTAGGGCTCGGCCTTGACCAGGGTGACCTTGACCGTGCTCCCGTTGGGCACAGTGTAGGTGCGGCTCTCGCCTTCCTTCGCGTCGATCAGGGCGCTGCCCAGCGGGGACGCCGGCGAGTAGACCTCGAGCTTGCCGTCGCTGACGCCTTCCTGGCGGGTGGCGATGAGGAAGGTTTCTTTGTCCGACTTGTCGTCGCCGTAGTAGACGGTCACGACCGAACCGGGCAGGGCGACGCCGGACTGCTTGGGGGCCTCGCCCACCTTCGCGTTGTTCAGCAGCTCCTGCAGTTGGCGGATGCGGGCCTCCTGCTGGCCCTGCTCTTCGCGCGCGGCGTGGTAGCCACCGTTTTCCCGCAGGTCGCCTTCTTCGCGGCGGTCGTTGATTTCCGCAGCGATGATCGGCCGGTTGGCGATGAGCTGGTCGAGCTCGGCCTTCAGGCGGTCATGTGCCTCCTGGGTCAGCCAGGTGACCTGGGTGTCGGTCATGTCGTCGCGCTCCTGTCGTCGTCTTCGCGCTTCTCGCGTATTGAAGTCCGTGCGTCTTCTGCTGGGAGCTCGGTATGTATTGCCACATCGGCAAGCGCCTAATCAACGCGCAAAAGCAGCAATACACGGCCCCAGCAGGAACCGTGTATCAGACGATGCTACCACCGCCGCGACAGCGCAGATTCACGTATTGGCTGTTCGACGTTTGTTGCCAGGCGGCCTCGGCGCGGGTATCAGGACGCCACCAGATAACCCGGCACGTCGGTGCCGCAGCCATACACGTCGCCCATCACCGGCGGCCGGGTCGCCTTGACGGTGGTGGTCACGTTGACCGTGTCCTGCGTCGACGGCGGCACCAGCACCTCGCGGCGGCCGGTCTCGCTGCCGTCGATCGCGCGGGCGCGCACGATGCACACCACTGGGCGCGAGGGGTCGGCCCGGGTGACCTTGATCGTCACCGACAGCGTCTCGTCGTCGACCAGCTGATAGCCGCCGAGTTCGCCCTGCACGTCGCCCCTGCCCAGCCGCTGTGAGCCGACGATCGCCACAATCACGCCGGCCACCAGGACAAGCGCGGTCAGGCCCACCGCCCACCAGCGACGTGACCTGCGTGACATGCGCTGCCGCCCGTAGCGGGCTGCGGGACGATCAATCAAGGGTTCGGTGCCCCGTCGGTCGGCTACATCTACTAGGACTGGAACTATAGGGCTACCGAATCGGTTGGAACGTTCGGTGTGATTCGAATGATGAGGGACCAGTTGAAAGAGCTGCGGTTGATGGCCGTACACGCGCACCCGGACGACGAGTCCAGCAAGGGTGCCGCCACCACGGCCCGCTACGCCGCCGAGGGTGCGCGGGTGATGGTGGTGACCCTCACCGGCGGTGAGCGCGGAGACATCCTCAATCCGGCGATGGATCTGCCCGATGTGCACGGCCGGATGCCCGAGATCCGTCGCGACGAGATGCGCAAGGCCGCCGAGATCCTCGGGGTCGAACATTGCTGGCTGGGTTTCGTCGACTCCGGGCTGCCCGAGGGCGATCCGCCGCCGCCCTTGCCCGAGGGTTGCTTTGCGCTAGAACCGCTGGAGGTGCCCACCGCCGCGCTGGTGAAGGTGATCCGCGAGTTCAAGCCGCACGTGATGACAACCTACGACGAGAACGGGGGCTATCCGCACCCCGACCACATCCGCTGCCACCAGGTGTCGGTCGCCGCCTACGAAGCCGCCGCCGACTACCGGCTGTATCCCGAAGCGGGCGAACCATGGGCCGTCAAGAAGCTTTATTACAACCACGGGTTCCTGCGTAAGCGCATGCAGCTGCTGCAGGAGGAGTTCGCCAAGCACGGCCAGACCGGGCCGTTCGAAAAATGGCTCAAGCACTGGGATCCGGAGTTCGACGTGTTCGCCGACCGGGTGACGACGCGGGTCGAGTGCTCGGAGTACTTCTCCCAGCGCGACGACGCCCTGCGCGCCCACGCCACGCAGATAGACCCGGACGGCGACTTCTTCGCCGCTCCGATCGAATGGCAGCAACGCCTTTGGCCCACAGAGGAATTCGAGCTGGCACGGTCGCGGGTGCCGGTCAGCCTGCCCGAAACCGATCTGTTCGCAGGCATCGAGCCCGACGATGACTGACCCCGTCGTGATACTCGCCGGCCTGCTGGCCGAGGGGCCCAAGGACACCGGACCGGATTTCGGCAAGGCGAGCCCGTTTGGTCTGCTGATCGTCGTGCTGCTGCTGATCGGCACCTTCTTCCTGGTGCGCTCGATGAACCGGCACCTGCGCAAGCTGCCGGAGTCGTTCCCGGGCAAGGAATCCGAGGAGTCCGCCGAGGACACCGCCGAACTGGGTTCGGCCGAGGACACCGCCGAACTGGGTTCGGACGGCAAGGACGGCAAGGACGGCAAGGACGGCAAGGTGCCCTGATGGCACACCCGGGCAATCTCCTCGCCGAGGCAACCAGCCCGTATCTACGCCAGCACGCTGACAACCCCGTGCACTGGCGCCAGTGGACACCTGACGCGCTGGCCGAGGCGGCATCGCGGGACGTGCCGATCCTGCTGTCGATCGGGTACGCGGCCTGCCACTGGTGCCACGTGATGGCCCACGAGTCCTTCGAGGACGCCGAAGTTGCAGCCGCCATGAACGCCGGGTTCGTGTGCATCAAGGTCGACCGCGAGGAACGCCCCGACATCGATTCGGTGTACATGACCGCAACCGTCGCGCTGACCGGGCAGGGTGGCTGGCCGATGACCTGCTTTCTGACCCCCGACGGCAGACCCTTCTTCTGCGGTACCTACTACCCGAAGCCACAGTTCCTGCAGTTGCTCGCCGCAATTTCCGAAACATGGCACAACCGCCGCGCCGAGGTCGAGCAAGCCTCCGATCACATCATCGGCGAGCTGCGGTCGATGGCGTCCGGGCTGCCGGGCGGTGGACCCGCCGTGGAGCCCGGACTGTGTGACCACGCCGTCGCCGGCGTGCTGGAAGAGGAGGACACGACAAAGGGCGGCTTCGCTGGTGCGCCGAAGTTCCCGCCGTCGGCCCTGCTGGAAGCGTTGTTGCGCAACCACGAACGCACCGGTGAGCGCGCGCCGCTGGCCGCCGTGGAACGCACCGCAATGGCCATGGCGCGGGGCGGAATCTATGACCAGCTCGCAGGCGGATTCGCCCGCTACAGCGTCGACGACTCCTGGGTGGTGCCGCACTTCGAGAAAATGCTCTACGACAACGCGCTGCTGCTGCGAGCCTACGCCCACTGGGCGCGCCGCACCCGAAATCCGTTGGCGGTCAAGATCACCCGTGAAACGGCCCGTTTCCTGATCGATGATCTGGGCGCCGACGGGATGTTCACCTCGTCGCTCGACGCCGACGCGGCAGGGCAGGAGGGGCTCACCTACGTCTGGTCGCCTGCGCAACTGACAGAAGTCCTCGACGCCGACGACGGGCGCTGGGCCGCAGCGCTTTTCGGTGTCACCGATAGCGGAACGTTCGAGCGGGGCACATCGGTGCTGCAGCTACCCGCCGACCCGGACGACCCCGCGCGGTTCGAGCGGGTGCGGACGGCGCTGCTGGCCGCACGCCTGACGCGGCCCCAGCCCGGACGCGACGAGAAGATCGTCACGGCGTGGAACGGCTGGGCGGTCACCGCGCTGGCCGAAGCGAGCGTGGCGCTGGCCGAACCCGAATTCCTCGACGCCGCAACGCGATGCGCCCGCGCGCTGCTCGACCTGCATCTGGTCGACGGGCGGCTGCGCCGCGCCAGCTTGGGCGGGCGGGCCGGTGACAGCCCCGCCATCCTGGAGGACTATGCGACGCTGGCCACCGGATTGCTGACGCTGCACCAGATCACCGGTGAAGCGCAATGGTTGGACGCCGCAACCGGATTGCTCGACACTGCCTTGGCGCACTTCCCCGACCGGGACCGCTCCGGCCGCTGGTTCGACACCGCAGACGACGCCGACCAATTGCTGGTCCGGCCCGCCGATCCGCTGGACGGTGCAACGCCGTCGGGCGCGTCGTCGATGGCCGAAGCGTTGCTCACGGCCGCGCATCTGGCAGCAGGGCCCCGCGCCGAGATGTACGCATCGGCGGCCGCAGAGACGCTGTCGGCGGCGACGCCGGTATTGGCGAGGCTCCCCCGATCGGGCGGCCACTGGCTGGCCGTCGCCGAGGCGGCGGTGCGCGGCCCCATTCAGATCGCCGTTGCCACAGCGGGTTTGGACTCGCCGCTGTTAACGGCTGCCCGCAGGATGGCGCCGGGCGGCGCGGTGGTGGTCGGCGGCGCGGTGAACTCGTCAGAGCTTCTGATCGATCGCGATCAGGTCGACGGCGCCGACGCCGCCTATGTGTGCCGCGGCCGGGTGTGCGATCTGCCCGTCACCACCATCGGGGACCTTGCGTCCGCGTTGGGTCGGGGCGTGTAGCGTTCGGCGCATGTCGACGCCCGAAGACAACGCCAAGACCGTCAAGCGATACCTCGAGCTCGCCGCGCAAGGCAAGGTCGACGACATCGTCGACCTGTACGCGGACGACGGAACGGTCGAGGATCCGGTCGGCAGCGAGGTGCACATCGGGCGGCAGGCTGTGCACGGCTTCTACTCGCAGATTCCGGCGGGCAACAACACGACTGAGATGTTCACGCTGCGCGCACTCGGCAACGAGGCGGCCTTTCATTGGGCGCTGATGGTCGAGCTTTCGGGCAACCGGATGTGCATCGACATCATCAGCACAATGACGTTCACTGACGACGGCAAGATCGCCTCGATGAAGGCCTATTGGGGTCCCGAGAACATGACTGCGGCGTGATTTCGGCGTGCTTGATTGCGCTCAGCGCAACTCAGCACGCCGAAACCGCTAGCCCGTGATGCCGCTGAAGACGGCGAACCACATCGCGATGTAATGCAGGATCGCCGCGACGGCCGTGCACGCGTGGAAGAACTCGTGATGTCCGAAGGTCGTGGGCCACGGGTTGGGCCACTTGAGGCCGTACAGCACGCCGCCGATGCTGTAGAGCGCGCCGCCCACGATCAGCAGAACCAGGGCCGCGACACCCGCGCCCTGCATGATCGGGCCGACGAACCAGGCCGCTACCCAGCCCAACAGGATGTAGAGCGGCACGCCGAGCCAGCGCGGCGCCGACGGCCAGAACATCTTCAGCAGCACGCCCGCGATGGCGCCCGCCCAGACGATCCAGAACAGCACCATGCCCTCGTTCGACGGCAGGGCCAGCAACGCGAACGGCGTGTAGCTGCCCGCGATGAACACGAAGATCATCGAGTGGTCGGCCCGCTTCATCCACTTGCGGGCGGTGGCCGACTCCCATGTCACCCGGTGATAGGTCCCGCTGACGGTGAACATCGCCACGATCGTCAGCGTGTAGATGAACGTCGCGATCCCGGCCCGCAGGCCCACCAACGACCAGGACACCGACACCAACGTCGCGCCCGCGATGAGCGCCACGACCGCCGCGTAAACGTGGATCCAGCCCCGCGCACGCGGCTTGCCGATCGCATGGGCAACCCGGTCGACGACCGCTTCGGCAAAATCTTCGGCGCCGTCACCGCTGCGGTGAGTGCGATTCGGGTCTTCGGTGTCGACCGAGGCGGTCACGTCACCTCCATTGCCTGCTCGGTGATTTCCGTCCGCCACAGTAGTCTGGATTTTCGTGGAGATCATTCCCGCTCGCGTCAAGGAGCCGATGTACCGGCTCTACGAGATGCGGCTGCGGCAGGGTCTCACGGCGTCGAAATCCGAACTGCCCCGCCATATCGCGGTGCTGTGCGACGGGAACCGACGCTGGGCTCGTGATGCCGGTCACTATGACGTGAGTTACGGCTACCGGGTCGGTGCGGCGAAGATCGCAGAAATGCTGCGCTGGTGCCACGAAGCCGGCATCGAGATGGCCACCGTGTATCTGCTGTCGACGGAGAACTTGCAGCGCGACCCCGAGGAATTGGCCTCGCTGATCGAGATCATCACCGACGTGGTCGAGGAGATCTGCGCACCCGCCAACCGTTGGAGCGTGCGCACGGTGGGCGATCTGGAGCTGCTCGGCGAGGAGCCGGCGCGGCGGCTGCGCGACGCCGTCGAATCCACCAACGGCCACGGCGACTTTCACGTCAACGTCGCGGTCGCCTACGGCGGCCGACAGGAGATCGTCGATGCGGTGCGGGCGCTGCTGGGCAAGGAGATCGCCAACGGCGCGACGGGCGAGCAACTCATCGAAGCCGTCACTGCGGATGCGATCTCGGAAAACCTCTACACCTCCGGACAACCCGACCCCGATCTCGTCATCCGCACCTCGGGCGAGCAGCGGCTGTCCGGTTTTCTGCTGTGGCAGAGCGCCTACTCGGAGATGTGGTTCACCGAGGCCTACTGGCCAGAGTTCCGGCGGGTGGATTTCTTGCGCGCCCTGCGTGATTACACCGCCCGGCACCGCCGTTACGGCCGCTGACGGCATGCCACACTGAGACCATGGCGGCGCTATCGGCGTTGGTCTTCTCGCTCAGCTGGTGGCTGGGCCTTTACCTGCTGGCCCGTGATCCGCGTAAGCCGGTTCTGGTGCTGGCGGCGCTCGGGCTGACCAGCTTCGCGGCGGTGGTCGCGCTGGACGCGGTCCGCGTCATCACCGGCCTGCACACGCTCAGCAGCATCGAGATCTATCTGGTCGCCGTGCCGGGCATCGCGTGGTTCGCGGTTCTGCTCGAACTGTCGCGGCCACATGAGACATGGCGCAGCAGGGCCGGGGAGATCGGGCTGACGGGTGTGGTGGCGGCGCTCGCCTTCTTCGGCGCTGCGATGGCCGGCAACGTCGACGGCCCGCTGCGCATGGGGCACTGGGTGATGTTCGGCGTCATCTCGGTGTCGTCGCTCGGTGCCATGGTGTGGTCGGTGTTCGGACCGTGGCAGCCGCGGCCGGTCGTCGGCTACATCATCGTCGCCACGATGTTCTTTGCGCTCGGCAACGCGATCCTCATCATTCCGCTGGGGCTGGTGCCGAGTTGGCTTGCGCTGGCCTCGACCGGCTGCGACGTGGTGTTGCTCGGCCTCGCCGTTGCGATGTGGGACGCGTTCGACGAGGGGCAGGCGCTGCGTGGCGACATGCTGCGCTCGTTCGTCGCGACCGGTGTCGTCGTCGTCTTGTTCGGCGGGCAGGCGCTGATCGGCATGGCGCTGACGGGGGAGCGCACCGCGCTGTCGGTGATGCTGTTCACCAGCATCGCGATCGCGGTCTCGATCAACGTGCTGGCCGATCCGCTGGCCGGGCTGCTCGACCGGCTGGCGTTCTCGCACTCGCCGGGGCTGCGCGCCGACCGAGCGACGCTGCGCCGTACCGAAGCCGCGTTGCCGCTGCGCTCGGCCAACCCGCTCTCCGAGGTCGACGACGAGACCTTTGCCCGGCTCACCCGTCGCGCCCTCGGCCATTACGGCGACCTCTCAAAGCTCGTCGCGAGCCCGCTGACCGCGTTGCCCGTGATCGACGAACGCCTCGCCGCCCGCGGCGCACCCGACCAACCCCTGGAACGCGCCAACGAACTCAAGGCCCTGCTGGCCGACCGCATCGCGCGGCTCAAGCCCCGCGACGGCGGCGACTTCGGCACCACCGAGGAGTGGCGGTACTACAACGCGCTGTACTTCCCCTACGTTGTCGGGGTGCGGGCGTATGCACAGAACGCCACCGCGGCGGGCCTGGATCCCGTCGCGCGGCAGGCATGGCAGTGGTTCGTCACCGAAGTGCCGCAGCGCTCGCTGCATAATTGGCAGAACGCAGCCGCGCGGTTGATCGCCGCCGATCTTCGGGGCAACCTCGTCGCGACCCAGGACGCCTGAACGGCCGCTGACCTGCGGTTGGCAGTGACTGGCAGTTTCTGGCGTCGATCTGGCAGTGCGTTCGCACGCAACATCAGTGCCATGACCGCCATCACCACCAGGCCCGTGCAGAGTGGCACGGACTCACGGCCGCGGCCGAGCCGCGAAAGATCACTGTTGCGTTTCGCCCTACGCGCCGACGCCACGCTATGCGCGGCGGTGGGCCTCTTCGTCGCGATGGCCGCCGATCCGCTGTCGCGGCTCTCCGGTCTCTCCGCCACCTCGGAATTCATTGCCGGTGCGGCGCTCGTCGGCTACGGCGTCGCACTGTATGCCGGTGCCAGAGTGCCCGACGTACGACGGCTCGGTGTCGGCGTGCTCGTCGGCAACGTCGCCTTCGCCGTCCTGGTCACGGTCGTGCTGATCGCTGGCTGGTTGCCGCTGACCACCTTCGGGGTGGCCTCGACGCTTACGTTCACCGCTCTGACGGTTGCCTTCGCCTATGCCCAATACCTCGGGGTGCGCCGTCCGGCGTGACCCCCTCATGACTGGGCCGGGGTCGACCCGAAAGAGGTTGCGGCGTCGACTCCGGCACCGGTCCCGTCAGAAGATTCACGGAGATCAGAAGAGAAGGGAAGTCGCATGACCGCAATCACCCCACCCCGGTTCAAGGAGTCGACGGACTCGCTGCTGCGCTTCGCGATGCGGGCCGACGCCGTACTGACCGGGCTCGCCGGCATCGCCGGCATCCCGCTTGCCGGCTGGCTCGCTGAAATCTCGGGCACCACTACGGCTTTCGAATATTCGATGAGCGCGTTCTTCATCGCATACGGTGTCGTGGTGCTCGCGCTGGCGCAGCTGCCCTCGGTCCGCAAGCCCGGCATCGCCACGGCCATCGGCAACCTGGTGTACACGGTGGCGGCCGTCGTGTTCGTGCTGACCGACTGGATGCCGCTGACCACCACCGGCGTGGTGTTGACCCTGGCTACCGGCGTCTACACGCTGGTGTTCGCCGAACTGCAGTACCAGGGCGTGCGGCGCATCAAGAGGTAAGCCGTTGTCGCTCAAGCCCGCCCGGCCGAGTCGGGCGGGTTTCGCGCGTCTACAACTTGCGTAGGCGCAGCCGATTGATGGAGTGGTCGGTGTCCTTGCGCAGCACCAGCGTCGCACGCGGCCGCGTCGGCAGAATGTTCTCGATCAGGTTCGGGCGGTTGATCGAATGCCAGATGTCGCTGGCGGCGAACACCGCCTGCTCGTCGGTCAGCGTGGAGTAGTGATGGAAGTGCGACGCCGGATCGGCGAACGCGCCCGCGCGCATCGACAGGAACCGCGAGATGTACCACTGCTCGATGTCCTCGATGCGGGCATCGACGTAGACCGAAAAGTCGAATAGGTCCGAAACCATAAGGGCCGGACCGGTTTGCAGCACGTTGAGTCCTTCCAAGATGAGAATGTCAGGATGTCGAATAACCTGTTTCTCGCCAGGGATGATGTCGTACAGCAAGTGCGAATACACCGGCGCGCAGGCGTGGTCGGAGCCCGACTTCACCGCCGTCACGAACCGCATCAGCGCCCTGCGGTCATAGCTCTCCGGGAAACCTTTGCGATGCATCAGGTTTCGACGGGTGAGCTCCGCGTTGGGGTATAAGAAGCCGTCGGTGGTGACGAGGTCCACCCGCGGATGGTGTTCCCAGCGGGCCAGCAGCGCCTGCAGCACACGCGCGGTCGTCGATTTGCCGACCGCCACACTGCCGGCCACACCGATGATGAACGGCACCGGGCGATCGGGGTTCTGGTGCGACTCACCAGCCGAATCACCCAGGAATTCCGCGGTCGCCGAGAACAACCGCTGACGGGCCGCTACCTGAAGGTGGATCAGACGGGCGAGCGGTAGGTAAACCTCTTCGACCTCGAGCAGGTCGATCTTCTCGCCGATGCCCCGCAGTTTGACCAGCTCTTCCTCGGTCAGCTTCAGCGGGGTGGACATGCGCAGCGCACGCCACTGACTCCGGTCGAACTCCACGTAGGGACTCGGCTCGCTCAGCCGCGGCATGCGACCAGTCTTACAGTTAGCGTGGTCGCCATGGACATCGGTATGGGGTCAGCCACCCTGATCCGCGAATATCTGATGCTCGGCTTGCGCTTCGACCGGATCGAGGAAGGCTACGTCGACTCCTTCACCGGCGACCCTGCGCTGCGAGAGGCCGTCGCCTCCGAACCGGCGCCCGACCCCGCTGACCTGGCGCGTCAGGCCGACCGGCTGTCTGCCGAGCTGGCCGTCGTGCCACGCACCGACGGGTTCGACGACGTCCGGGCCCGCTACCTCGACGCCCACCTGCGGGCGTTGGCGTGTGCCGGACGCAAGTTCGCCGGCGAGCCCGTCGGCTTCGTCGACGAGGTCGAGGCGTATTTCGACGTGCGGATCGGCAAGGGCGATACCGACCGCTACCGCGAGGCGCACCGGCGGCTCAACGAGGCACTCGGCGGCACGGGCCCGCTGGCCGACCGAATACAGGCCTACCGCAGCGCGGAGGAGATTCCGCCCGAGCGGCTCGAGGAGTGCATCCATGCTTTTTCCAGCGCCCTGCGTGACCGGGTGCGCGCCGAATTTCCGCTGCCCGACAGCGAGACCATCGACTACGAAGTGGTGACCGACAAACCGTGGTCCGGCTTCAACTATTACCGCGGCGACTACCGCTCGACCGTCGCAGTGAACGCCGACCTGCGCCAGCAGATGTCCAACCTGCCGCGGTTAGTGGCCCACGAGTCCTATCCGGGCCATCACACCGAGCACTGCCGCAAGGAGGCGGGCCTGGTCGCCACACTCGGCCACGGCGAGCAGACCATCTTCCTGGTCAACACGCCGCAGTGTCTGATGGCCGAGGGCCTGGCCGACCTGGCGCTCTACGTGGCGATCGGCCCGAAATGGGGAGCGTGGGCCGCCGAGATCTACGCCGACCTGGGCCTTCGCTTCGACGGGGAGCGCGCCGAGGCCCTATCCGAGGCGACAGCGGCGTTGGCCTACGTCCGGCAGGACGCCGCGCTGATGCTGCACGACGAACACCGTGACGTCGACGATGTCGTCGCGTTCCTGAGGCGCTGGCTGCTGGTCAATGACGAGCGTGCCAGGCAGATGCTGCGGTTCCTGGCCTCGCCGCTGTGGCGGGCGTACACCAGCACGTATGTCGAGGGCTACCGGTTGCTGCGGTCGTGGCTGGACGACCGGCCAGCGGGCGTCGGCTTGACCGAGCGGTTCGGCAGGCTGCTCGACGAGCCGCTGATTCCGTCTACGCTGCGCGCCGCCTGAAACGGCGGTGGGTCAGCCGCCGTAGGGTCTGAGGCTTCGCGGTTGAAAGGGCCGATTACGCTGGCAGGCATGACCGCAGACCCGACCGTGTCAGCCCCCGCGCCCGGCGCCGACTACGCCGAAACGGCCAGCGCCGCGTACCGCGACATCCTGCAGATCATCGGATCCGTGGAGCCGCGCATCGCCGATGCAACTCGCAAAGAGCTTGTCGACCAACGTGATTCGCTGAAGCTGATCGCCAGCGAGAACTACGCCTCGCCCGCCGTGCTGCTCACCATGGGCACCTGGCTATCCGACAAGTACGCCGAGGGCACCATCGGGCACCGGTTCTACGCGGGCTGCCAGAACGTCGACACCGTCGAGTCGGTCGCCGCAGAACACGCCGAGGCGCTGTTCGGTTCGCCACATGCTTACGCGCAGCCGCACTCCGGCATCGACGCCAACCTCGTCGCCTACTGGGCCATCCTCGCCACCCGTGTCGAGGCGCCCGGACTGGCCGACGCGGGCGTCCGCAACGTCAACGACCTGTCCGAGTCCGACTGGGAGAAGCTGCGCGCCCAGCTCGGCAACCAGCGGCTGATGGGCATGTCGCTGGACGCCGGCGGTCACCTGACCCACGGGTTCCGGCCGAACATCAGCGGCAAGATGTTCCACCAGCGCAGCTACGGCACCGACCCGCAGACCGGTCTGCTGGACTACGACGCGCTGGCCGCGGCCGCCCGCGAGTTCAAGCCGCTGATCCTGGTCGGCGGCTATTCCGCCTACCCGCGGCGGATCAACTTTGCCAAGTTGCGGGAGATCGCCGACGAGGTCGGCGCGACGCTGATGGTCGACATGGCCCACTTCGCCGGCCTGGTCGCGGGCAAGGTGTTCACCGACGACGAGGATCCGGTGCCGTACGCCCATGTGACGACGACGACCACGCACAAGTCGCTGCGCGGCCCGCGCGGTGGGTTGGTGCTCGCCACTCCGGAGTACGCCGACGCCGTCGACAAGGGTTGCCCGATGGTCCTCGGCGGTCCGCTGTCGCACGTGATGGCGGCCAAGGCCGTCGCGCTGGCCGAGGCGCGTCAACCCGCGTTCCAGGCCTACGCGCAGCGGGTCGCCGACAACGCCAAGGCATTGGCCGAAGGCTTCCTGAAGCGCGGCGCGACACTGGTCACCGGCGGCACCGACAACCACATCGTGCTGCTCGACGTGCAGTCGTTCGGGCTGACCGGCCGCCAGGCCGAGTCTGCATTGCTGGACTCTGGCGTGGTCACCAACCGCAACTCGATCCCGAACGACCCGAACGGCGCCTGGTACACCAGCGGCATCCGGTTCGGCACGCCCGCGCTGACCACGCGCGGCTTCGGCGCCGCCGAATTCGACCGGGTGGCCGAGTTGGTCGTCGACGTGCTGACCAACACCGAACCAAGTTCGACGGGCCCGACTGGACTCTCCAAAGCCAAGTACAAGCTGGCCGACGGCACCGCCGAGCGCGTGCACGCCGCAGCGGCCGAACTGCTGGCGGCAAACCCGCTGTACCCGGGTCTGACGCTGTAGGGCGGTACCGGCGGGCCTGATTTCAAAAAGGTGTGAACCTGGGTTACATTTAGTTTTATGGCACAGAAACCTGTAGCTAATGCGCTGACCCTCGAACTCGAGCCGGTCGTAGCCGAGAACCTGAACCGGCACCTGGAAACCGAGGACATCTGGTTCGCCCACGACTACGTGCCGTTCGATCAGGGCGAGAACTTTGCGTTCCTCGGCGGACGGGATTGGGATCCGTCCCAGGTGACGTTGCCAAAGCACGTCACCGATGCGCTCGAGATCCTGCTGATCCAGAAGGACAACCTCGCCGGTTATCACCGCGAGTTCGTGTTCAGCTTCCTGCTGGAGGACAAGTGGGGCCGCTGGCTTGGCCGGTGGACCGCCGAGGAGCATCTGCACGCGATCGCGCTGCGCAACTACCTCGTCGTGACGCGCGAGATCAACCCGACCGCCAACGAGGACGTCCGCGTCGAGCACGTGATGAAGGGCTACCGCGCCGACACCTACAGCCAGATCGAGCGCCTGGTGTTCATGGCGTTCTACGAGCGCTGCTACGCGGTCTACTGCCGCAACCTCGAAGCGCAGATCACCGAGCCGGTGCTCAACGGTCTGATGGGCCGCATCGCCAAGGACGAGGAGCGTCACGAGGAGTTCTTTGGCAACCTCGTCGCCCACCTGCTCGACCACCACCGTGAAGAGACCATCGAGGCCATCGCGCGGCGCGCCGCCGAGCTCGACGTGGTGGGTGCCGACATCGACGCCTATCAGGACAAGGTGAAGGTCGTCGCCGACGCCGGCATCTTCGACGAAGCCATACTGCGCCGGGTGATCTCCGACCGTATATCGGCGTGGGGTGTGGCCGACGAGCCGCAACTGCGACCTCTGGTCAACGGGTAGGTTGCTGCGGGGTTAAACCCCGGCGCGCCTGCGCGGCGCGCTCGCCTTCTCGGGAGTAGCGTCATTTGCGATGGCTAGCGACATGCTCTGCTGTCCGGGCGGTACCGATCGAGTCGACTCGAGAGGGCCGGCCCCGGCCCTAGTGCCGCAGCGTCCGCCGAGAGGTTCGCGCGGGGCCGCGCGGGCTCGAGGAGTGCTACGTGACCGATTCCTCCACCCGGACCTATGTTCTCGACACGTCGGTGCTGCTGTCCGACCCATGGGCATGCACACGATTCGCCGAGCACGAAGTGGTCGTCCCGCTGGTCGTCATCAGCGAGCTGGAGGCTAAACGCCATCATCATGAGCTTGGGTGGTTCGCCCGTCAGGCGCTGCGCCTGTTCGACGATCTACGGCTCGAGCACGGGCGGCTCGATCAGCCGATTCCCGTTGGCACGCAAGGTGGAACGCTGCATGTCGAGCTGAACCACAGCGACCCGACGGTACTGCCCGCGGGTTTCCGGACCGACAGCAACGACGCGCGGATCCTGACCGTGGCGGCGAACCTGGCCGCCGAAGGCAAGCTGGTCACGCTGGTGAGCAAGGACATACCGCTGCGGGTGAAGGCCGGCGCCGTCGGGCTGTCGGCCGACGAGTACCACGCCCAGGACGTCGTGACGTCCGGCTGGACGGGCATGGACGAAATCGACGTCGCGCCCGAGGTGATCGGCCAACTCTTCGCCGAAGGCGAGATCGACTTGGAAGCGGCACGAGATCTGCCGTGCCACACCGGGATTCGGCTGCTCGGCGCCACCTCGCACGCGCTGGGACGGGTCAACCCCGACAAGCGAGTGCAGCTGGTCCGTGGCGACCGCGAAGCATTCGGTCTCCGCGGGCGATCGGCCGAACAACGTGTCGCGCTGGACCTGCTGCTCGACGAATCCGTCGGCATCGTCTCCCTCGGCGGCAAGGCGGGCACCGGCAAGTCGGCGCTGGCGCTATGCGCGGGGCTGGAAGCGGTGCTCGAACGCCGCACACAGCGCAAGGTTGTTGTCTTCCGTCCGCTGTATGCCGTCGGCGGCCAGGATCTGGGGTATCTGCCCGGAAGCGAGAGCGACAAGATGGGGCCGTGGGCGCAGGCCGTCTTCGACACCCTCGAAGGGCTGGCGAGCCCTGCGGTGCTCGAAGAGGTGCTGTCGCGCGGCATGCTCGAAGTGCTGCCGCTCACCCATATTCGCGGTCGATCACTGCACGACTCGTTCGTGATCGTCGACGAGGCGCAATCGCTGGAACGCAATGTGTTGCTGACGGTGTTGTCGCGGCTCGGCGCCGGGTCGCGGGTGGTGCTCACCCACGACGTGGCTCAGCGTGACAACCTGCGCGTCGGCAGGCACGACGGGGTTGCGGCCGTCATCGAGAAGCTCAAGGGCCACCCGCTGTTCGCCCACATCACGCTTCTGCGCAGCGAGCGCTCGCCGATCGCGGCGCTGGTCACCGAGATGCTAGAGGAAATCAGCCCGGGCGCCCTGCCGTAATTTGCCCAGACTGCGCACAGATCGTGGTTTAGCGCATATCTTCGCCTGACAGCAGTCTCACGTTGCGGAGGGCGAGATGGCGACCTTCAACAAGATGGACAACGAGCGGCTCCACATGTCACCCGTCCACAAGCGGATGCAGATGAACGTCGTCCGCGTCGAACCGGGGGTTGCAATGCTGACGATGCCGCTCAGCGATGACATCCGCGGTTATTTTGACGGAAGTATCCACGGCGGAATGCTCGCCACGTTAGCCGACGCGGCCTCGGCCGCCTGCCTCGATGACGCTTACGATTTCCAAACTCACTTCCCGGTCACCACCGATATCCACGTCCGCTACTACCGGCAACCCAAAGGCGGTCCGCTCGTGGCGGAAGCCAAGCTTGTGCACGGCGGCAGTCGGTTACTGAGCACGGAGTGTTCGGTCATGGACTCGCAAGACCGGGTTCTGATTCGGACAACGGCCACCTTCATGCTTGTGCCCAACCCCAAGCCTCTTTAGCGCGCCACGATCACTCAGGACCGGCCGGTAAGCTGCGGCCGTGCCAAAGCGAATCACCAACCGGGCCTTATGCAGCATGGCCGCTGCGGCGGTGCTCCTCCTCAGCGCGTGCGGGACGGGCCACGAGCAAGCCAGCGCCGACGAGGTCGACTGCGCGAAGGTGAAATGCGTCGCGCTGACGTTCGACGACGGGCCGGGGCCTTATACCGACCGGCTGCTGAAGATCCTCGAGGACAATGACGCAAAGGCGACGTTCTTCCTGATCGGCAACAAGGTTGCCGCGAATCCCGAGGGCGCCAAACGCATCGCCGAAGCCGGCATGGAGATCGGCAGCCATACCTGGGAACACCCCAACATGACGACGATTCCGCCGCAGGACATCCCCGCGCAGTTCAGCAGGGCCAGCGACGCGATCGAGTCCGCGACGGGTCACCGGCCGAAGCTGGTGCGCACCGCGGGTGGTCTGGTCAACGACCAGGTGCTGGCGGAAGCCAAGAAGCAGGGCCTGGCCGACATCAACTGGGACGTCATCCCTTTCGACTGGATGAACGACTCGAACATCGCCGCCACGCGCTACATGCTGATGACGCAGATCAAGCCAGGCTCAGTGGTGCTCATGCACGACACCTATTCCAGCACAGTGGATCTCGTCTACCAGTTCATACCCGTTCTGAAAGCCAACGGCTACCACCTGGTGACGGTCAGCCACCTACTCGGCGAGCGTGAACCGGGCAGCAGCTACGGCTCACGTGAGAACGGTCCGCCCGCCAACGACCTCCACGAGATCCGCGCTGACCAGATCCCGTCGCTGCCCAACACGCCGTCGCCGGCGCCGATGCCGAACTTCCCGATCACCGACATTCCCGGTGCGAACTCCGGCGGCCCCAACAACGGCGCCTAGCCGTCCCCGTCTTTCACCTTCGCCATGGCGAGAACATCCAGCCGCTTGTCGAGCTCCTCTTCGGACAGCTTGTCGCCGATGAGCCCGCGGTCGATGACGGTCTGACGGATCGTCTTCTTCTCCTTGAGCGCCTGCTTGGCCACCGCGGCCGCTTCCTCGTAGCCAATCGCGGAGTTCAGCGGCGTCACGATCGACGGCGAGGACTCGGCCAGCTCGCGCAACCGGTCGTCATTGGCGACCAAACCGTCGATGCAACGCTCGGCGAACAGCTTCGAAACGTTGGTCAGGATCTTGAACGACTCGAGGATGTTTCGCGCCATCATCGGGATGTAGACGTTGAGCTCGAACGCACCGTTGCCGCCGCCCCACGCGACGGCGGCGTCGTTTCCGATCACCTGCGCGGCCACCTGGGTGACCGCTTCAGGGATCACCGGGTTGACCTTGCCCGGCATGATCGAGCTGCCGGGCTGCAGGTCGGGCAGCTGGATTTCGCCGAGGCCGGTCAGCGGGCCAGAGCCCATCCACCGGATATCGTTGGCGATTTTGGTCAGCGAGACAGCAATGGTGCGCAGCGCGCCGGACGCCTCCACGAGCCCGTCGCGGGCGGCCTGGGCCTCGAAATGATTTGCCGCTACCCGTAATTCAGCCAGCCCGGTGTGCTCCTGCAGCACGGCGACGACGCGCTCATCAAAATCGTCGGGCGCATTAAGGCCCGTGCCGACGGCCGTTCCGCCAATAGCGAGCTCACCCAGGCGCGGCAGCGTGGCCTTCACCCGTTCGATGCCCGCCTCCACCTGGCGCGCGTAGCCGCTGAACTCCTGGCCCAGCGTCACCGGCACCGCGTCCATCAGGTGTGTACGGCCCGACTTCACCGTCGTGCGCCACTGCCGCGCCTTGCCGGCCAGCGACTCGTGAAGCACCTCGAGCGCCGGAATCAGGTGCCGCACAGCGGCTTCCGTGGCAGCGATATGCGTAGCGGTCGGAAACGTGTCATTGGAGGACTGCGACATGTTCACGTCGTCGTTGGGGTGGACCGTCACGCCGTTCTGCCCGGCGATGCTGGCGATCACCTCATTGGTGTTCATGTTCGAGCTTGTGCCCGAACCGGTTTGGAACACATCAATGGGAAACTGGTCGTCATGGCGGCCGTCGGCGATTTCATCGGCGGCGGCGATGATCGCGTCGGCCTTCTCCGGGTCGAGTAGGCCAAGGTCCTTGTTGACCTGTGCGCAGGCACCCTTGAGCAGGCCAAGTGCGCGTATCTGGGTGCGCTCGAGGCCGCGGCCCGAGATAGGGAAATTCTCCACCGCGCGCTGGGTCTGCGCCCGCCACAGCGCATCGACCGGCACCCGGACCTCGCCCATGGTGTCGTGCTCGATGCGGTACTCGACATCGTTATCGACGGTCATGCCTGCTAAGCCCTTTCGTGTGTTTACGGCAGCGGATAAACCGCGCTGCTGTCGCCGGTGAAATCGATCGCAGAGTATTCGTTGAGCTTCGACAGGCGGTGGTAGGCCTCGATCATCCGCACCGTGCCGGATTTGCTACGCATGACGATCGACTGTGTCGTGCAGCCGCCGCCGTAGTAGTGCACACCTTTCAGCAGGTCACCGTCGGTGACTCCGGTGGCGCAGAAGAAGACGTTGTCGCCGGACACCAGGTCTTCGGTGAACAACACCTGGTCGAGGTCGAGGCCCTTGTCGATGGCCTTCTGGCGTTCCTCGTCGTCCTTGGGCGCCAGCTGACCCTGGATCGCCCCACCCATGCACCGGATTGCCGCCGCGGCGATGATGCCCTCGGGCGTGCCGCCGATGCCGACGAGCAGATCGGTACTGGTGTTGGGCCGGCACGCCGAAATCGCGCCCGCCACATCACCGTCGGAGATCAGTCGGCACCGCGCGCCCGCCTCGCGCACGTCCTTTATCAGCTGCTCGTGTCGCGGCCGGTCGAGGATGCAGACCGTCAAGTCGGACACGGAGACGGCCTTGGCCTTGGCGACCCGGCGGATGTTCTCACCGATCGGAGCGGTGATGTCGATGGCGTCCACCGCGTCGGGGCCAACGGCGATCTTGTTCATGTAGAACACCGCTGAGGGGTCGTACATCGTGCCGCGTTCCGACACCGCGAGCACCGAGATGGCATTGGACAGGCCCTTGCTCATCAACGTCGTTCCGTCGATCGGGTCGACGGCGAAATCGCACTCGGGGCCGTCGCCGTTGCCGACTTCCTCGCCGTTGTACAGCATCGGCGCGTTGTCCTTCTCGCCCTCGCCGATCACGACGACACCGCGCATGGACACCGAATTGACCAGTTCACGCATGGCGTCGACGGCGGCGCCGTCACCGCGCTCCTTATCGCCACGGCCCACCCAGCGACCTGCCGCCATCGCGCCCGCTTCGGTTACCCGAACAAGCTCGAGGGCGAGGTTGCGGTCGGGGGCTTCTCCTCGTCCTGGACTCATGCCTGGGCCTTCACTCGCGCTCGGGTGCTCATGGCAGCGATTCTCCCATTCGCCGGTCGGCCTGTGGGAGCTGGGATACTGGCGCCTGTGAGTTCCGAATCGCAGCCCAGCCATGGCGGGCCTGCCGTCGACGGCCCGCCGCCGCCTCCGGCCGCCAAGCCCCGGCTGCTGCAGGACGGGCGCGACATGTTCTGGTCGTTAGCGCCGCTGGTCGTGGTGTGCATTGTGCTGGCTGCGGTGCTCGGGATGTGCTCGTTTGCACCCGCCGGTCCCGGTGCTGGACCGGCGCCCAACTTTGACGCACCTGCCGCCCTGCGGGCCGACGCCGATGCGCTGCGGATACCGATCCGGGTGCCCGAGCTGCCCGCCGGGTGGCGGGCGAACTCCGGCAGCCGCGCGGGTATCGAGGGAGGCCGCTCGGTTCCGGCTGGGCAGCCGACGCGCGCCGTGTCCTCGACCGTCGGGTACCTCACGCCGACCGGGATGTACATCGCATTGACGCAGAGCAACGCCGACGAAGAGAAGCTCGTCGGCTCCATCGAGCCCGACATGGTGCCGACCGGGACGCACGATGTCGACGGCACGCGGTGGGTCGTCTACGAGGGCGACGACGGCTCCGAGCCGGTGTGGACGGCCCGGCTGAACAGCCCCTTTGGACCGGCTCAAATCGCGATCAAGGGTGCCGCCGGTACCGATGAGTACCGTACGCTGGCTGCGGCGGTCCAGAAGCAGCCGCCGTTGGCCGCGACGTAGGAGAAGTTATGAAGGCTCCAGAAGCAGATCTGACGGGATGGACCGCCGAACCCTTCACGGCGGCCGGCATCACCCACGATGTCTATCGCAAGGGCGAGGGCCCAGGTGTGGTTCTGATCCCCGAAATGCCCGGCCTGCATCCAAACGTGCTGGCGCTCGGTAATCATTTGGTGGACAACGGATTCACCGTCGCCTCGCCATCGCTTTTCGGGACGCCCGGTGCGCCGGGGCTGCGGCCCGCTGCGGTGCCGATCATGCTCCGCGGTTGTGTGGCAAAGGAATTCGCCGCGTTCGCGACCAACGCCGACCGGCCCGTGGCGCACTATCTGCGGGCGCTGGCACGCGACCTCAACGAGAAGACGCCCGGCAAGGGTGTGGGGGTGATCGGGCAGTGTTTCACCGGCGGGTTCGCCCTCGCCGCAGCGGTCGACGACAGCGTGCTCGCGCCCGTGTTGAGCCAGCCGTCGCTGCCGCTGCCGCTGACACCCAAGCACCGCCGCGATCCGGGGTTGTCCGAGGGTGAGCTGAAAGTCATCGAACAGCGCGCGGCCAACGACGGGCTCTGTGCACTGGGCCTGCGCTTCAGTGAGGATCCGCTGGTGCCCGCCGCACGGTTCAAGACGCTCAAGGACAGGCTCGGTGACGCCTTCGAGGTCATCGAGATCAGCTCGAAGAGGGGCAACGAGCACGGGTTCAGCAGAATGGCGCACTCCGTCCTAACCCTCGAGGTGCGTGAAGAGGAAGCCCATCCGGCTTACGAAGCGCGCAAGCGCGTCGTCGAATTCCTTACGGAGCGTTTGGTTTAGCCGCCTCTTGCTGGGCGGGTTCGGGTGCTTCGGGCTCTGCCTTTCTGGCCCTGCGCGTCAGCCATCCCAGGCGGTGCTTGGTCTTCTTTGCCCTGCGGCTGTCCTCGTCGGTCTCCGGCTCGAGCGGAACACCTTTGTACACCGCCAGGTAGACGCTGATCGTGGTGACGATGACGATCATCAGCACCGGGCCGATGATGATGCCGAACGCACCGAACATCCCGATTCCTGCGAACACCGAGAGCAGCATCAGTGCCGAGTCGAGGCGGGCCGCGCGTGGCACCAGGATCGGCCGCAGGAAGTTGTCGATGTTCGTCACCACGATGAGGTGAAACAGCACGACGAAGATCCCGCCGAACACGTTGCCGAACAACGTCATCCCGATGCCGAACGGGATCGTGACGATGCCGCTGCCGAGGGGGATCACCGACAGCGCGCTCAACAGGATCGCAAAGATGAAGAAGCCGTCGTGGAACCCGCCGAGGTAGATCGAGATCGCGCCGGCGACGCCCTGGCAGACGGCGATGATGAATTGCCCTCTGACCGTGCCGTTGACCATCGCCCCCATCTTCGCGAGGTAGAGGTCGGTGACTTCCTCGCCCAGCGGATTCAATCGGCGGATCAATTGCCGGACGGCGTCCTTGTTCGTCAGCAGTGAGATGAACACGTAGAGGAAAAGGATTGCGGCGGCGATCCCGCCGATCGCGCCACCGGCCGCCTGCTGAAGCGTGTGCAGCAGCCATTGGCCGCCGCTCTGCGCGACGGTCGTCATCGCCTTGCGGATCATCTCGGGCGTCACCGTCACATCGGCGAAGGGCACGCGCGCCAGCAACTCGTTGACCAGGTGCAGCGTCCTGTCGCCGAGCGTGGACAGGTCGGTGCGTTCCACCCAGTCGGCGACGCTCTTGACCATGTCGGTGATCTGCACGACCGCGATCGCCACGATCAAGCTGACGGGGATGATCACGCACGAGACGGCGGCCAGCAGCGTGAGCGTCGCCGAAAGCCCTACGCCCAGCCGCTTTCTGAGCCGGTCGTACAGCGGGCCGAACAGATAGGCGACCACCGCCGCGACCACGATCAGGATGAAGTACGAACGGAGGAAGTACGCGCCGAACAGGATGGCCAGCACCGTCGCGACCGCAAGGGCGCGCCTCTGCGTCAACGTGAAGTCGGTTTGCATTGCGGCCATGGGCATACCGTAGCCAGCTTGGCCGCCCTGGCCGTCCGCTTTGCTCAGCGCGCGTTCGACCGTGTCTTGGCCTGGTGGGCTCGCTGACCGGCGATGAAATGAATGGACGCGCGTTGCATCAGCCCGGGCGCGACCCGCGCCAACAGCCACTGAGCATGCGCGCTGCGCGGACGTACCAGCAGCGCCTTGTTGCGGCGGACGGCCCGCAGCGTGTCGTGTGCCAGTCGGTCGGCCGAATAGGCCTTCTTCTCCCTGGCGCCCTGCAAGAAGTAGTTCCGGCCGTCGAACCCGCCGATCGCGCCCTTGTCGAGAAGCGGGGTTTCGATCGCCGACGGGCAGACGGCGAGCACCCCGACACCGTGCGCGGCGGCCTCTGACCGCAGCGCCAGCGACAAGCCGACGATCGCGTGTTTGGTCATCACGTAGCTGGTGATCTGGCCGGCCGCAGTGAGCCCGGCCATCGATGCGGTGTTGACGATGTGGCCGCCGCGTTGCTTGATCATCTGGGGGTAGGCCGCGGCAACGCCATGCACGACGCCGCGGATGTTGACGTCGATGATCGCGTTCCACTGGTCCAGGGTGAGCAGTTCGGTGTCGCCGCCCCAGACGATGCCCGCGTTGTTGAACATCAGATCCAGCCGCCCGCTGCGGGTCACGACGCCGTCCACCGTCTGCTGAACCGCCGCGGCGTCGGTGACGTCGAGGCGGGCAGCACGCGCACGACCGCCCAGCGATGACGCGGTGCGTTCGGCCGCGTCACCGTCGATGTCGGTGCACAACACGTCGGCACCGGCGTCGGCGAGCGCCCGGCACAGCGCCGCGCCGATACCCGAGCCGGCGCCAGTCACTATGGCTGTTCTCGCTCCTCGCGTGTGCGGTGCCTGTTTGCCACCGAAACTCACTGCGCCTCCGCCAATTTCATGACATGCCCGAGCACGTCGGGATACCGCTTGAGATGGGCGCCACCGTTGAGGTCGAGCACCTCGCCGGTCAGCCAGCTCGACTTCGGCGAGCACAGGAACACCACGGCGTCGGCGATCTCTTCGGGCCTGCCGGCCCGGCCGAGCGCGGTGTTCTCGACATAGTCCTCGACCAGACCCGGCACCAGGTAGGAGCCTTCGGTGAGCGGGGTGTCGACGAAGCCGGGGGAGATGGCGTTGACGCGGATACCGCGCGGTCCCAGCTCGAGTGCCGCGACCTGAGTGAGCATCGACACGCCGGCCTTGGCCGAGCAGTAGGCGCTCATCCCCATGGCGGGCTGGCGGCCGTTCAACGAGCTGATCGTCACCAACGATCCGCCTTCGCGCAACTTCTGGCCCGCGTATTTGGCGACGATGAACCCGCCATTGAGACAGACGTCGACGACGGAGCGGAATTCCTCGACGGCCAGATCGGTGATCAGCCCGAGGCTGCCGAACCCCGCGCAGTTGACGACGACATCGACGGGGCCGATCTGCTCGAAAAGCCGCTGCACCGTCGTCTCGTCGGTGACGTCGACCTCCGCGGCGGTGTGCGGCGCACCGAGTTCGGCGGCCCGTGCCCGCGCGCCGTCGGCGTTGCGGTCGGCGAGCCTGACGCGGCAACCATCGGCGGCAAGGGCGCGGGCGGTGGCCCAGCCGATCCCTGATGCGGCGCCGATGACGACGGCGATCCGTTCGTTACTGTTGCTCATCCGGTTGGCCTTTCGACGGCGAGGGAACGGGTTCTAACTTAGCGTTCTGACACACTCGACCGGTGGCTGATCTGAAGTTGTCGGAGTCGATTCATGTGGCCGTGCCGCCCGAGGCGCTGTACGACATGGTGTCCGACGTGACCAGGATGGGCGAGTGGAGCCCGATCTGTAAGGCCTGTTGGTGGGACGAGGGCGACGGCCCGCGCGTCGGAGCCTGGTTCACCGGCCGCAACGAGACGGCCGAGCGGACGTGGGAGACGCGAAGTCAGATCATCGCCGCCGACCCCGGGCGTAGGTTCGCCTGGGAAGTCAACGACGGCTGGGTGTACTGGGGCTACACCTTTGAACCCGACGGGGACGGCACTCGCCTGACAGAGTCGTGGGAGTTTCTGCCCAAAGGCATCGCCGGATTCCGCGAGCGGTTCGGCGCGCAGGCCGACGCCGAGATCGAGAAGCGTCGTGCGGCCGCCGAAAGCGGTATCCCCGCCACGCTGGCCGCGATCAAGAAGGCCGCCGAGGGCCGATTCCGGGTCAGCGAACCGGCGCGGTGACCCTGAAGACCTCGACCGCGTCGGATATGCCCTTGAGCTGCTGGCCGCCGAGTGGGTCGAACAGCAGCCCCGAGCCCGCCGACAGATCGCGGACGGTGCGGCTGGCAACTACCTCACCCGCGCCGGCCAGCGCCCCGATGCGAGCACCGACGTGGACGGCGACACCGCTCCACTCCTCGCCGCGGCGTTCGCATTCGCCGGTGTGCACACCGACACGAATGCGGATTCCCCTCGCCGCGAGTGCCGGAACCATCTCCAAACCGCAGCGCGACGCCCTGGTGGGACCGTCGAAGAGTGCAAACATGCCGTCACCGGTGTGCTTCACCCGGCGTCCGCCGTACTTGTCGACGAGCCAGTCGACGAGCCTGTCATGTGCGTCGAGTTGTCGGCGCCATTGCGCATCACCCTGGGTGCTGACCTGTGCTGTCGAGCCGACGATGTCGGAGAACAAGACGGTTGACAGCACCCGTTCGCTCGATTCGTCTGCTGGTCTGCCGAGGACGAAGTTCACCACCTCGGTCGCCAGTGCGTCATCCATCAAACCGTGCGGTCCGTTCGGCAGTTCGAGGAAGCGGGCGTTGGGCATCGCCGACGCTAGAGCGCGAGCCGCACCGATGGGAGCCATGGCGTCGCCGGCTCGGCCAAGTATGAGCGTGGGCGTGTGAACGGAACTCAGCACGCCACTGACGTCTATGTCCAGTAACGCGTGCCAGAGCATGAGGCACATCGCGGGACTTGCCCCGAACCGCTGAATCCGCCCGTAAAACTCGAGAAAGCCTGGCATCTTGGCGACCTCGCCGAAGAAGAGCTCGGCGAGCGCCCCTTCGCCCCAATGGTTTTCGATCTCGGCGATGATTTCGTCGCGCTGTGCCTCGGTGAAACCCCAAGGGTGATGAGGCAGTTCGGGAGTGAAGCGTGCCATAGTTCCGTACAGCGTCAGCGCCTGAACGCGTTCCGGATAGGTCGCGGCGAACAAGATGCTCATCGGTCCGCCCTCGGACACGCCGAACAGCGCCGCTGACTCGGCGCCCACCGCATCGAGCACGGCGTGGAGGTCGTCCATCCGTTCGTCCAACGGCGGTACGTGGGTGACCGGATCCGATAGACCCGTCCCGCGCTTGTCCCACGCGACCAACCTGTTGCCGCGGGACAGTGCTTCGAGGAAACTCTGGAACGGCATGTCCGGGTCGGTCAGGATGTCTGCGTTGCTGATCCAGCCTGGTATCCACACCAGGGTCGTGTCGCCCTCGCCGAATACGCGATAGGCCAGCCGTACCGAGCCGTTGCGGGCGTAGTGGACGCCGCCGTCCTTCACGGTCACATCTTCACAGGTGCGCTCCGTGTCATGCACCGAAATCCGATATGACTCATGCCCGTATCGACCATCTGCGGCCGTCGGGCCGCGGGCCGGTACCGCAGACAGTAGATGTCCGCGCAGAGAAACGACCCGCCCTTGATGACTCTGCGTGGCACCTTGAACTGCGGCTGCCGCGGGTCGTAGCTGCCCGCCTCGCAGCACGCGTCGCCGTCGCGGGTGTCGGCGTACCAGTCGGTGGTCCATTCCCAGACGTTGCCCGCCATGTCGAACAGCCCGTAGTCGTTCGGGGGGAATTGGCCGACAGGGCAGGTGCGGCCGTAGCCGGGTTGAGGGCGCCACGGGAATTCGCCGTGCCAATAGTTGGCCAGCTTCTGGCCGTCCTGCTCGGGTTCGTTGCCCCAGGTGTAGGTCGCCGACTCCAGGCCGCCGCGCGCCGCGACCTCCCACTCCGCCTCTGTCGGAAGCATCAGGCCTGCCCACTGCGCGTACGTTTCGGCGTCCTCGTAGGCGACGTGTACGACGGGATGGTCGGCACGCTTGTCGATCGACGACAGTGGTCCCGCGGGATGGCGCCAGCAAGCGCCCGGCGTCCATGCCCACCATTGGCTCAGATGCCGCAGGTCGACGGGTCCCTGCGTACGGGTGAACACCACCGACCCCGGCTGCAAATTAGGCGGTGGTGCATCGGGATAGTCGGCAGGGTTCAGGGGTCGCTCGGCGACCGTGACATAGCCTGTGGCGTCGACGAATTCGGCGAACTCTGCATTGGTGACCGTCTGAGGTTGGATCCAGAACTCGTCGACGCTGACAGTTTGGGCGGGTCCTTCCTCTGCATAGTGGTCATCCGACCCGAGCACCGCCGTCTGCGCGGGAATGCGGACCAAACCCGCGCCGAGGTCGATATTTTGCCGGCAGTTACTCGCACTTTCCCGCCCAAGTGTCGGTTCGGGCGAAGAAGGGGGGTCAGTCATCGAAGATGCTTGCCCAGTCGTTTTTCATGCTGGCGATAGTCCAGCCCCGCGACCTTGCCTCGCTGAGAGACTGTTCCGCGCCTGCGACGTAGTCGAATTCGCGGTCGGCGTCGTCGTGCAGCACCAGCATGCACATCGACGGGCCAGAACCAGCGGCGGTGTATTCGAGCATCTGGATATCGCCATTGGAGTTACCTACGGCAAATATCGGGCGTCGCCCTGTGCGCCCCCAGATCCGGACCGGCTTGACCGGCCCATCGTCGAGGAACTCGGGCTTGGCGGTGGTGCGCAGCTGACCGTCGACGAAATCCAGCCCTACCGAACTGCCGATCACCCGTTCCGGCGCAATGCCGTACATCTGCATGGTGACCGGCCGCATGAAGTCCCGGCCACCGCCGGAGGCGATATAGGTGGTGAAGCCCTCGCCCTCTAGATAGCGCAGCAGCTCCACCATGGGGCGGTAGCCGCAGGACGTGTAGGGCCGGCCCAGCGTCGGATGCCTCGCGTCAGCGAAGAATGCGGTCACCCGTCGCGCGTGGTCTTCCACGGTCAAGCCGGAATATGCCGAAAGTATGCCTGCGGCAAGCACTTCGACCGCCGAGTCGTCCCCGTTGTAATGCTTGGTGACGGCGTCGCCGAACCAGCCCAGGTCGCCCTGCGCAGCAGCCTGGTAGGGCTGCTTGTCCCTCAGCGACGGCTTCTCGGCGGCCTGCTCGGCCAGCCTGCGAACCAGGAAGTCCAGCTGGATGTAGGCCGGCTTTTCGCACCAGAGCGTGCCGTCGTTGTCAAACACGGCAACGCGCTGCTCGGGCGGAACGTCTTTGCAACCGCGTTCGACGAAGTCGACGATGGCCGACTTCGTCGGCCCGTCGTTCCAGCTCTGAAGCATCTAGTCGGCAGCCAGGAACTCTTCGAGCTTCTTGACTATCTGGTCGATGCTGAAGCTCGCCGGTTCGTGCCGCGGCGGGAACTCCTTGAACGTGTCGAGGAACTTGGCCGCCATCGCCGTCGCGTAGAACGCGAAGAAGTCACGTCGGAGGAACCACTCGTAGTACGTGTTCGATGTGATATCGGCGTACTCGAACGGGTCGGTGCGAAGGTTGAACAGCTTCGGCACCCGCAGCGGCGTGAACGGTTCGGCCCAGGTGCGCAGTGTCCCCTGGCACCGCTGCTCGGCGAACACGATCTTCCAATTCTCAAAACGCATCGCGACCAGTTGGGCGTCGTCGTTGAAGTAGAAGAACCCGCGCCGCGGGCTGTGCTCTACCTCGCCCAACAGGTACGGCAGCAGGTTGAAGCCATCGATGTGCACCTTGTAATCGATGTCGCCGATCCGATAACCCTTTTTCAGCTTGTCCATGACGTCGGGATCGCCCGCCGCTGCGAGCAGCGTCGGCAACCAATCGTGGTGCTGAATGATGTCGTTGGACACCACGCCCGCCTTGATCTTTCCCGGCCAGCGGATCATTTCCGGAACGCGGTATGCGCCCTCCCAGTTTGTGTTCTTCTCGCTGCGGAACGGCGTGGTACCGGCATCCGGCCATGAGTTGCGGTGCGGACCGTTGTCGGTGGAGTAGATGACGATCGTGTCGTCGGCGATGCCGAGCTCGTCAAGCACGTCGAGCACCGTGCCGACGTTCTTGTCGTGGTCGATCATCGCGTCGTGATACTCCGACTGCCACAGCCCCGCCTGGCCGCGACTCTCGGGCTTGACGTGTGTGTAGAGGTGCATGTGGGTGAAGTTGCACCACACGAAGAAGGGGTTGCCCTCGGCATGCTGGCGCTTGATGTAGGCGACAGTGGCCTCGGCGATATCGTCGTCGATGGTTTCCATCCGCTTGGCGGTGAGCGGACCGGTATCCTCGATGGTCTGCTTGCCGACCGGTCCGAACTTCGGGTCGTCCGGCTCCGTCGACACCTCGTCGGTGGCCTTGCACTTCAGCACACCCCGCGGCAATGCCTGCTCATAAAGCCGCGGGAACTGGTCCTTGTGCGGGTAGTCGAACTGCTCGGGCTCCTCCTCGGCATTGAGGTGATACAGATTGCCAAAGAACTCGTCGAACCCGTGCACTGTGGGCAGGTACTTGTTCAAGTCGCCGAAATGGTTCTTGCCGAATTGTCCGGTGGCGTAGCCCAGCGGTTTGAGCAGTTCGGCGATCGTCGGGTCCTCAGCAGCCCAGCCGATATCAACGCCTGGCACGCCGACCTTGCTCATTCCGGTGCGGTACACGCTTTGCCCACTAATGAATGCCGCCCGGCCTGCGGTGCAGCTTTGCTCACCGTAAGAATCGGTAAATCGCATGCCCTCGTTGGCGATTCGGTCGATGTTGGGTGTGCGGTATCCCATCAACCCGTCGCTGTAACAGCTGAGGTTGCTGATGCCGATGTCATCGCCCCAGATCACCAAGATATTGGGTTTACCGTCGGGCATGGTGGGCCCCTTCGCCTCGATCTGTGCGTTCAATTGTGGGCTCGAGCCTATGAGGCAGGGACGGCGATGGAGCGGCTTCGGATGGCTGTCACGGAAAATTTTTTCGGAACGGGGGGTCCGGGGCGCTGTGACGGCGCACTCTGTAACGCAGAGAGGTGGCCGTACATGTATGACAAGGTTCTGGATAACGACTGGCACATCGACATCCAATTCGACGAGGACGAAACACACACCCATGCGACACTCCGCGCACGGCTGGGCGACGACGAAACCATGACGGCCATCGGCGACGCATTCCGTAATCCGAGGGACATCAGCCAGCCGATGATCGGCGAGGAGATCGCCGCGGCCCGCGCGCTCATCGCACTGGGCACTGACCTACTGCACCGCGCCGGCGCGCGCATCGAGGCGGTTACCCGCCACCCGGTCCACCTGGTGAGTTGACGCCGAGGCGATCAACCCTCGGGCGGCGCGGCCGTGACGCCGACCGCCGGTTGCGCATCTCCGTTCTTCATCTGGTTGAACAGGTCGACGTAATAGGGCAGGCAGTCGGCCATCGCCTGCTCGGTAGTGAACAGCGGCCGGTATCCCAGGTCGCGCTCAGCCTTGGCGATCGAGAAGTAGTTGTCGAGGTAAAGCCGTTCCACGCCAAGCGGTTCGATCATCGGCTGGGGCAGGCCGAACTTGAAGTGCAGCCACTGCCACACGGTCATCACAAACCACACCAACCGGCCAGGCACCCGCACCTTCGGGTACTTCTGCCCACACGCCTCGACGACCGGCCTGGAGAACTCGAACATGTTGATCGGTTCACCGTCGTTGATGAAGTACGCCTGGCCGGGCGCGGTGCCACCGGGCACGAGATGCTGGGCGGCCAGGATGAACCCGTGAATCAGGTTGTGCACATAGGAGTTGTCGAGCTTGACGTTCTTGCTGCCGACCAGCACCTTGACGTGGCCTGCCAGCACGCTTTCGAACACCCTGCGGAACATGGTCTGGTCGCCGCGGCCCCAGATGCCGCTGGGCCGGATCGAACACGTCAGCATGCCGCGAACACCGTTCTGCGACAAGACGAATCGTTCGGCGACCACCTTGGTCTCGGTGTAGAGGTCGTTGAACCGCTCGGTGTAGGGCAGCGTCTCGTCGCCGCCGGCGATGCGCTTACCGCCCATCACCACGCTGTTGGACGCGGTATAGACGAAGCGTTTCACGCCGGCGTCCTGTGCCGCCCGCACGAGGTTCTCGGTGCCGGTGACGTTGATCGCGAAGCTGCGCTCGCGACTCTCCTTGCTGACTGCGCCGCCACCGGTCAGATCGATGATCGCCGCGGTGTGGATCACGGTGTCGATGCCGTCGACGGCGGCGGCGACGGTGTCCGTGTCGCAGATGTCGCCGTCGATGACCTGAAGTTTTGGATGCGCGGGCACTGGGGACGGCGCCCGGTCGAAGGACCGGACTTCGTGGCCCTTCTCGAGGAGTGTCGCGACCAAGTTGGCGCCGACGAAGCCGGAGCCGCCGGTCACCAGTACACGGCCGAGTTCAGTCTGCAACGTTGCATCACCCATGCCGGGAAGCCTAACTGAAACATGTTCCAGTTTCGAGGGTCGTGCGTAAATCTATTTGAATGATCAAGTTTCTTCGGCGTCGCCGGCGGTGAGGGCGTCCTCGATTCGCTTGCGGGCGCCGGCTAAGTGTTCATCGCAGCGTTTAGCCAGCTCTTCGCCCCTTTCCCAGAGCTTCAGCGAGGCATCGAGATCGAGGCCGCCGTGCTCCAGCTGGCGAACCACTTCGATCAGTTCATCGCGGGCTTCTTCATAGCCCAATTCACTAATAGGCTTCATCGGCTTCCCTCACTGACCGCCGTTATCGCCCCGTCGGAGACCCGCACCCGCAACCGGGCGCCCGCGGGCGCGTCGGCGACGGTATGGAGCACGCCGGCTTCGCCGGTGGATGAAATTGTTTGCACCACCGCATAGCCGCGAGCCAGCGTGGCGGCCGGCCCGAGTGTCGTCAACCGCGCCGACAGATGGCCCACCCGCTCCGACTCCGCGGCGACCAGTCGGGTGATGTCCCGCCGGGCCGCGGTCCTGCACCTGTCGACAGCCTCGGCCCGCGAATCCAGCGCAGCCAGCGGAGACGCGAGCACCGGCCTGCTGCGCAGCTGGCTGACGACGTGCTCTTCGCGGCGCACCCAGTTGCGCAGTGCCTGCGCGCTGCGGCGACGGAGGTCCAGTATTCGCGCCAGCTCGGCGGCGGTATCCGGGACGACGCGTTTGGCCGCGTCGGTCGGGGTCGCGGCGCGCAGATCGGCGACCAGGTCGCAGAGGGGATTGTCGGGTTCGTGCCCGATCGCGCTCACCACCGGCGTCGTGCACGCCGAGATCTCCCGGCACAGCGTCTCATCGGAGAACGGCAGCAGATCCTCCACGCTGCCGCCGCCGCGGGCGATGACGATCACGTCGACGGACGGATCGCCGTCGAGCTCGCGCAGCGCCTCCACGACCTGCGGCACGGTGTTGGTGCCCTGCACGGCGGTGTTGCGGACGGCGAATCTGACGGCGGGCCAACGATCCTTCGCGACCGATATGACGTCTCGCTCGGCGTGACTGGCCCGCCCTGTGATCAGCCCGATCGTGTTGGGCAAGAACGGAATCGGGCGTTTGAGCCTCGGATCGAACAGGCCTTCGGCGGCCAGCAGTTTGCGCAGCCGTTCGATACGGGCCAGCAGCTCGCCGATGCCCACGGCGCGGATCTCGCTGACCCGAAGGCTGAACGAGCCGTTGCGGGTATAGAACTGCGGCTTGCCCAGCATGATCACCTGGGTGCCTTCCGACAGCGGCACCGGTGCGTTGGCGACGAGCTGGCTGGGGCAGCTGACCGACAGCGACATGTCCGCGGCCGGGTCACGCAAGACCATCCACGCCGTCGACTGGCGCAGCTTCAACTCCGTCAGCTGGCCTTCGATCCACACCATGCCCAGCCGGTCGATGTATTTCGCGACCCGAGTGGCGACCGCCCGGACAGGCCACGGGTTCTCGGGCGACTTGCCTTGCTCAGGGTCGGGTGTCATCTGCCGAGCTCCGCTCGGGTCACTTGGCGGACGCGCGGGTGATCCTGTTGGCCAGCAGAGTCTGGAACGGTGCCCGCGACTTCGTCGCTTCCTCGTAGGACAGCAGCTCTTCCAGGTCGTCGACCCGCAGTGACGTCAGCCGCGCCCGCAACTGCGCCAGCGTCAGCGTCTCGTAATCCAGCCGCTTGACGACCTCGGGCACGTCGGCGACCGCGACCGGCGAGGAATTGCGCTTCTCATTCTCGACGGTCACGGGCTCGCCGCCGCTGAACAGCGCGAACCTGCCCTCAGTTCGGCGTTCGCCGTCGGTAGGCGACGACTCGGGTGCCTCGTCGTCGACATCCTCGTCGAACGTCGCCCATTCCGGCTGCTCATCCTTCGGCGGGAACAAGCTCTCCAGCGTCTCGTCGCCCCTGTTCACCAGGTCGGCCACGTCCTGCTGCATCTTCATCACGAGGTGCGCGATCTGGCTCGCGACCGTCATCGGATACATGAGGATGGTCTGCGGAAGCTTTCGGGTTTCCTCGATGGCGGTGACCGCCGCTCCTACCAGCAGACGGACCCCATACGGTGCAGTAGCCATGGGCCCCAGCCTACGGCTGGCCCCGCGGCTGGTCTGATTAGGCTGCGGATCAGTACCCTGGGAGCCATGCCACCGACTATCAATATGGGGATTCCGGGTGCCTCGAGCTCGGCGTCCAGTGGAGTGGCAGGAAAACGTGTTCTGCTGGCCGAACCCCGCGGCTACTGCGCGGGTGTCGACCGCGCAGTGGAGACCGTCGAGCGAGCTCTGGAAAAGCACGGCGCACCGGTGTATGTCCGTCACGAGATCGTCCACAACCGGCACGTCGTCGAGACACTGGCCAAGGCGGGCGCGGTGTTCGTCGACGAAACGGACGAGGTGCCCGAGAGCGCGATCGTGGTGTTCTCCGCCCACGGCGTCGCGCCGACCGTGCACGCATCGGCAGCCGAACGGAGGCTGCAGGTCATCGATGCGACGTGTCCGCTGGTCACCAAGGTGCACAACGAGGCGAAGCGCTTCGCACGCGACGACTACGACATCCTGCTGATCGGCCACGAGGGCCACGAAGAGGTCGTCGGCACCGCGGGCGAAGCGCCCGACCATGTGCAGCTCGTCGACGGCCCCGAGGCCGTCGATCATGTGACCGTCCGCGACGAGAACAAGGTGATCTGGCTGTCGCAGACCACGCTCAGCGTCGACGAGACCATGGAAACCGTGCGGCGGCTGCGCGAGCGGTTCCCGACCCTGCAGGACCCGCCCAGCGACGACATCTGCTACGCCACCCAGAACCGCCAGGTGGCCGTCAAGGCGATGGCACCCGAATGCCAGCTGGTGATCGTCGTCGGCTCCCGGAACTCGTCGAACTCGGTGCGGCTGGTCGAGGTCGCGTTGAACGCGGGCTCCGACGCCGCCCATCTCGTCGACTACGCCGACGACATCGACCCGGCCTGGCTCGACGGCGTCACCACCGTCGGCGTCACTTCAGGGGCGTCGGTTCCAGAAATTCTGGTTCGCGGCGTCCTAGAGCGGCTGGCCGAGCATGGCTTTGACGTGGTGCAGCCCGTCACGACCGCCAACGAGACGCTGGTCTTCGCGTTGCCGCGCGAGATCCGTCCTGCCCGCGCCTAAACGTCGTATTCCCAGGCCTCGGCCCGGTGTTTGGGTGTGCGTGGCCGCGCCCGGTACTGCGTACGCTGATCGCCCTCGTCACCGCCGCGGTAGCGCACCCGCGATACCGGGTGATGGGTGCCGTTGAGCGCGCCGTTGCCGTTGCTGCCGTTGGTGCCGTGCGGCTCGAACGGCTCGAAGCCGTCGAACCCCTCGAACCGGCTGGGTCGTTTGTAGGCCGTCCTGCGCTCGCTCGGCGGTGGCTGCTTGCGAGGTTCGCGCGACGACGACGTCCGTGACGATGACGACCGCGTCGACGACGACCTGGTGCGACGGCGCGGCTCCGCAGGCGGCACCGACGGGTCGGTCGCGCGGCGCGCGGGCCGGGGCCGACGTGGGCGCTCGGTCACCGGCTCGATGATCTCGGTTTCCGGCGGCCTGGTGTGGCGTGACCGCGACGGCTGTGTGCGCTTGGTGGGACGACCGCTGCGGCTCCGCGCCGTCGCCGTCGAGGTCCTGGGGGTCCGGGCGGTCTTGGGCGCCTTGGCCGCTCTGTCGATGGAATGCTGCTTGCGCCGCCGGAGCGGCTTGTCGTCGTCCTCGTCGGCGGTATCGCGGGACAGCAGACCGAAGATCTTGGCCGCGACCGTCGCGAGCCGATTCGACGGCGCGGCCTCGGCGGCTTGCGCGGACGCGGTGCGGCGGCCCATCCCCTGGTACCAGCGGAGAAGCCCGATCAACAGCACGATCGCCGAGGTGAAGAACATCAGCGGGAACCGCTCGATCAACGGATAGCCGCAGTTGATCAGCAGATCCTTGAGGCCGTCCATCTCACCGCCGTGAAACAGGAAGTAGGCGCCGGGCACGCAGACGAACAGGATCAGCGGCGGCTGAATCACGGCAGTGAACAAGCCCGACTGGCGCACCGCCAGCACGGCGGCCACGCAGCCGATGGCATAGGCCGCAGCAAACGCGTGGGTCAACTGCCTGCCGCCCGCGCCGGCGTCGAACGCAAAGCCGAGGGCGGTGAACGTGACGGCGATGAGCACCGCGCCCCACGACGGGACACCGGTAATCGTGGGGATCATGGAGCGATGCTCGGCCGCAATCACAGACCTCGCGCGCTGTCCTGACACATGACGACCGTACCGGGTTCGGCCCGATGTGGCTGCGAGCGCACGCTGGCGCGCCCGTGGTTGTCTCCTAGACTTGTGTCCCTGTGAGCTTGAACCTGGGAATCGTTGGTCTGCCGAATGTGGGTAAGTCAACGCTCTTCAACGCGCTGACGCGCAACAACGTGCTGGCTGCCAATTACCCTTTCGCGACGATCGAGCCCAACGAAGGTGTGGTGCCGCTGCCGGACCCGCGGCTGAACGAGCTCGCGAAAATGTTCGGATCGGAAAAAATTGTGCATGCGCCGGTGACGTTCGTCGACATCGCCGGGATTGTCAAGGGAGCCTCAGAGGGCGCAGGCCTGGGCAACAAGTTCCTGGCGAACATCCGTGAGAGCGACGCCATCTGTCAGGTGGTGCGGGTCTTCACCGATGATGACGTGGCTCACGTCGACGGGCGGATCGACCCGAAATCCGACATCGAGGTCATCGAGACCGAGCTGATTCTGGCCGACCTGCAAACTTTGGAGCGGGCGGTGCCGCGGCTGGAGAAAGAGGCCCGCACCCACAAGGAGCGACGGCCGGCCTATGACGCAGCGGTGGCGGCGCAGGAGATCCTCAACGGCGGCAAAACGCTGTTCGCCGCAGGGCAGTCGGTCGATCTCGCCTTGCTGCGCGAGCTGAACCTGTTGACGACCAAACCGTTCCTCTATGTCTTCAACGCCGATGAGGCCGTCCTCACAGATGACGCGCGGATCGCGTCGTTGAAGGGAATGGTCGCCCCGGCGGATGCAGTGTTCCTCGACGCGAAAATCGAGGCGGAACTGCAGGAGCTCGACGACGAGTCGGCCGCCGAATTGCTGGAATCAATTGGACAGACCGAGCGCGGGCTCGACGCGTTGGCCCGCGCCGGCTTCCACACGCTACGGCTGCAGACGTTCCTCACGGCTGGGCCCAAGGAGTCGCGGGCCTGGACGATTCATCAGGGGGACACGGCGCCGAAGGCCGCCGGGGTGATTCACACCGATTTCGAGAAGGGCTTCATCAAGGCCGAGATTGTCTCCTACGACGATTTGATCGAGGCCGGATCAATGGCCGCGGCCAAGGCCGCGGGCAAGGTGCGTATGGAAGGCAAGGACTACGTCATGGCCGACGGCGACGTAGTCGAGTTCCGCTTCAACGTCTAGCCGGATACCGGTCTAACGATCAGGGCCAGCGTGAGCCCGCCACAATGTCACGCTGACAGCTTCGCGATGCATATATATCCATGGTGAAGCTCTCAGCCGTACATTGTGTCGCCGCCAAATTCGGTCGACGTCCAATCAGGGCGGGCATGCAAGACTTCGCGTGTGGTCGCTGTCGTCCAGATCAATCTCATCGTCGTGGACCTTGAACGTAGCCGTGCATTTTATGAGCTTCTGGGGTTCGCGTTCCGCGCGCGCAGTCGGTACGGCGAAGAGCCGGCCGAGGCATGGGTCTCGACAAACGCCAACATCACGATCGTGCTGCACTCGACGGGGTTCGCCTCGTGGTGGGACGAGACCGCCCCTCAGCCATCAGCCGGCGGCCCGCAAGTGGATCTCGAGCTGCCGTCCGTGAACCATCTCGACGCGATGGTAGAGGCGCTCGCGACGGCCGGGGTGACGATCGTCAAGCAGCCGACAGACATGCCCTGGGGACAGCGCTTCGCGATTGTGCTCGATCCGGATGGCCACCGCATCGGGCTGAAGGCGACGGGTCAGGTTTGAGTGCTGCTGGGCTGCCGCTCGTGAGTTCTGCGGTCACGGCGGTGTCCTCTCGCACGGTTGCGCCGCCACCACAGACTCAATGACTCGGGTGCTGTCGTCCAGCGGCGCGCGCCAAGTTCGGGATCTCACGGTTACATTGACGCTGTGAGTGATTGGCGCGTTGAGCGGATCGACGAGATCCGGTCGATGATCAAGGATGCCGAGCCCGACGTCGTTGAGCAGACCAAGTGGCGCACACGGACGAACCCTGACGGTGTGCAGGCCTTCTACTTGGACGGTCTCATCTGCACGCTGGAAAAATACAAGGGCAAGGTCAAGGTGAATTTCGCCAAGGGCTCGTCGTTGACGGACCCGGACAAGCTGTTCAACGCGAGCCTCAAGGCCCCCGTCGGGCGTGCCATCGATCTGCGGGAGGACGACGAGTTGGATTCGGCGGCTTTCAAGGCGTTGATCCAGGAAGCGGTGAGGGTTAACCGCAAGTAGTCCAGCTTTGGGCAACGGCAGCAGAGATGGTGCTAGTCGCTCGTCTAGCGCGGTTCGAGGAATGAGATCGCGCAAATGATTGCCAGAAGGCCGAAGATGGCAAGCGCCGACAACAGATCGCCGAACTGGAACGGGTAGAGCTCCCCGTCGATCGACAGCACAAGCACCGTTTCGATGACACCGAACACCACGAAGAACACGGCGAACAGGACGCGGGAAATCTTGCGATGCAATGCAGTACGGCGCATCTCCACGATCAGCGTCAACAAAAGCAGCGGGAGGATCTGCGACAGCGCGGCCGCCGTCGGGCCGTCCATCACCACGACCTTGAGGTGGTCTGAGGCACCCATCGCAGAGCCACGCTAGCAGGGCAAGAGGCCTTTACCGCCACCGCCGCGAGTACTACAGTTCGTAGTACGCAGTCTCATCGAGGAGGCGCAGATGCGGTGGCGCGGTGTCAATCACGTCGAGTTCGCGGTGCTGGATTATGACGAGTCGATCGCGTTCTACGACGCGTTGTTCGGCTGGCTTGGCTACAGCAGCTTCTCGTCGATGAACATGGACTACCAGTCCATCTACTACATGACGCGGCATCTCACGCCGCACAGCTACATCGGCATTCAACCCGCGCGCACCGGACGCAAATTGGCGCACGCTGACCAGGCGGTCGGCATCAACCACATCGCGCTGTGGGCCCGCAGCCGCAGCGAGGTCGATCGCTTCCATCGCGAATTCCTCGTCAGCCGTGGCATTTTCGTCACCGACGAACCGAAGGATTACCCGCAATACTGGCCCGGCTATTATGCCGTGTTCTTCGACGACTCGATCAACGGCATCCACTGGGAACTCGCCTGGGTGCCGAGAATACCGAGCCCGCAGCAGGTTTGGTCGTTCTACCGGGCCATCAAAGGCTTCGCCAAGAGCCGGTCCGATCTGGCGAGGACGGTGCCGCGCGTCATGTGGCAGGCGCGGCGAACACTACCGTCGCGGCATGTTGTCAGTCGGCAAACAACAGCTGGCTGATCTCGGCCTGGCGCAACAGGAATCCACGCTCGTCGAGCTTCTTGCGTCGCATCCAGCTCGTCACCTCGGTATTGCACTTGCTGGTGTTGCATGACCGGCAGCACGGGACGACGTTGTCGATCGCGTAGCGGCCGCCCCGCGAGATCGGCAGCACGCAATCCTTCTGCAGCGGTGTGCCTTTGGTTCCGCAGTACGCACAACCGCCCCACGCCGACTTTAGCTCTGCCCATTGAGCCGCGGTGAGCTCCTGGGTTTTGGCAGCCATCCGCCGCCTGCGCCGTCGGGCATATCCCGCCGCGCGCGTGGGTCTGCGGGTCGGCATGCGCTGAGATTATCCGGCCGACCGGCGTTGCTCCGGTCCGTGCAGCGGCGTGTCTACCTGCCTATTCGGGTGGGCGCTAGCGTCGCCTCAGTTCGGGTTGCTCGGATTCGACGTACAGGCTGGGTGGCGCTTCGGCCTCGGACGAACGCTCCCATCACCAGCAGGCTGATCGCCGGGGCCAGCAGGTCTGCCATGACTGCCGACGGTACCGGCACTCAGCCGCCTTGACCCGAATGTCGCGATGTCGGCCGTTCGATGAGGCAGAATC
The DNA here is from genome assembly GCF_001668615.1 of Mycobacterium sp. 1274761.0. GTDB lineage: Bacteria > Actinomycetota > Actinomycetes > Mycobacteriales > Mycobacteriaceae > Mycobacterium. The sequence goes on along the minus strand of NZ_LZMC01000009.1, from coordinate 3,311 downwards.
GCGCACGTGACCACGCCGCCGCCGCAAGGCCCAGGCCAGCCCGGTCGGCAGGGCAGGGGCAGTCCCCATCAGGACCCGCCCACCCAGCGGCTCCAGCGGCCGGGCCGACCGCCACAAAGGCCAGCGGGGCCGCCGGAACCGCCGACTGAACAGATCCGATCGCGGTTCCGCGGGACAGATGCACCGGCGACGGAGAAGTTCGCGCCCCCGGCCCCGCCGTCCGGCCGTGGACCCATGCAACCGCCGACACCGGCACCGCAGACCGATGAACCGGCGCCCGACAAGCGCCACGGAAAGGGATTCCTCAACCGGCAGTCGCTGATCCTGATCGCGGTAATGCTCATCGCGTTGGTGGCGGGCAGCCTGGCGGGCGCCGAACTCTACGCGCGCCACCGCGCCGACGACGTCCTGGTCGACGTCGCCGAATGCGTTGTCCGCGACGGTGTCACGATCTCCTACGGGGTCAACCCGCCGTTCCTGTGGCAGCACATGACCGGCCACTACACCAACATCTCGGTGTCTACCGCCGGACACAATGTGCAGGACGCGACGGGGATGACGGCCGACGTGACGGTGTCGGATGTGCGGTTGCGGGATACCGGCGATTCCAAGGGCACCATCGGCGCCCTCACCGCGACGCTGGCGTGGAAGTCTGCGGGCATCAAGGACACCCTTGCGGCCAATCTTCCGGCGGTGGGCAACCTGATCACCGGTGTGCGCACCGACCCTGCGGCGGGCACCATCATCGTCGATGCCGGAGAGAACAGCGTCACCGCCAAACCGGTCGTCACCGACGGCGATCTCAATCTCGAGGTGCTCGACGTCACCGGTCCGTTACCGAAAGACGCCGTGCAGTCGGCGCTCAACGACTTGACGAAGAAGCTGAATGACAACTACCCGTTGGGAATTCACGCCGACAGCGTCGAGGTGACCGACACGGGTGTCGTCGAGAAGTTCTCCAGCCAGAACGCGTCCATTCCCAGAGAGGACGCCAACCCGTGCTTCGCGCGCCTATAGTTCCTATCGCGCGATGAGGCGAAAGATCGGAATGGTGCGCCCAGCGGCTTTCGTCGACTCCAAGTAGTCGCTCCAGCCCTCGTACACCTGCTCTGCGAGCCGGTACAGGCGGTCATGCTCTTCGGGATCGGTGATCTCCTTGGCGATGAAGGGTTCGTCGCCGAACTCGCACTGCGGGTTGGCCTTCAGGTTGTAGTACCACTGCGGGTGCTTGGCTCCGCCGTAGTTCGATGCCGTCAGGATCGGATCGGGACCGTCGTGAAAGTAGGTCAGCTGATGTTCGCGCCGCATGCCCGACTTGGCGCCGGTGGTGACCAGCGGGGCGGTCGACATGCCACCGAAGATCCACGGATATCGGCCGCCGGACTTCCGATACAGCCATGGATCGATACGAGGAAAGACGCGGCGCGCCAGGAACTGTCCGGCTGGCGAACGGCTGAAGCGTTCCAGGGCCCGATACCGAAGGCCGTGCTTCTTGTTCGGATCCACATAATGCAGCGGCATGGCCGGACGATAGCGCCGCAGGGACGTCGCAGGTCGTGATCGGGCAATTCTGCGGCTAATCAGTCGAGAACGACAGCGATCTCGCGGCCCAGTTGGTAACCCTCGGTCAACGGCAACGTGTCGCCGCTCCAGAACTTGCCGGGGTCGAACCAGCTGGAGTGTTTCTCGGTTTCCAGCAGGCCCATCTCCTCGTAAGTGATCGCGACGGTCTCGGCGCAGTAGGCGGTTTCCAAGCCGGCCTTGCGTGATTCGGCCTTTCTACGCCGGGCCGAATCGCGAACCTTCTTGTCCAAGAGGGGGATACCGCGGGTCCAGTCGCTCGCAGTCGGAACGCGGCCGCGAAACCACCGGCCCGTCAATCGGGCGGTGCTGGGAAACGGCGTGCCGTCCATGCGCGCGATGACGCGGAGCACCTGGTCTTCCTGCTGGCGTGTCGCGAAGGGAGTGAGCTCACGCAGCCAGCAGCGCTGCCCGTAGTTGACCATCCAGCGCTCGACGGCCGCGCGGGCATCGTTGAGCTGAACCCCGCGGTGACAGGACCCCGTCCACATGTCGGGCAGCTTGTCACCGAGCTCGGCATGCCATATGAGCGGCGGCAGATCGTCGATCGCCACGGTCATCCCGACATGGTTGACCGGCGCGTTCGTCATCGTCTGGATCGCGCGATCGGGACCTGAAGCGCCGCGGAACAGCCAAATGTCGCCGGTGCGGGTCTCGTCGAGGGCGCGGTCGAGGGTGACCGTGTTCGCATCCACCAGCGCAGCTTAGGCACACTGGCGGGCATGCGAAGCATCTGGAAGTGGGTCGGGCTGGCCGGTGTGGCGGGTGTCGTCGCCGGTGGCGTGCTGGTCGCACGTGATCAGCGGCGCCGCAACTCCTACACTCCCGACGACATCCGCGCCCGCCTGCATCAGCGGCTGGCGGAGTCCGAGCAGATGGGCTGACCGGCTCAGCTGAACGGGTGTGCCGCATGCTGACCGACCCAGCCGATTCCACCGAGTATCGCGACACCGATCCCGCCGACGGTTTCCCAGAAGCCAGGGTTCCCCGATGCGGGCGCGGGCTGGGGCTCCTCACCTTCTTTGGGTAGATGGACCTTCATCGGGTCGCGCCCGTCACCGAATTTGATGTCGATGGTCGTTCCGCCAGACGAACTGTCTTCCCGGATGCCGATCCGTGTGCCGTCGGGCAGCACGCTCGCGGTTCCCTTGTAATCGCTCGGCGGAGCCGGCAGCCCGTTCTGGGCCAGCCAGTCATAAAGGGCCCGGATCTGATCGGACGTCGGCAGCTCACGAACGTGCGACTGTTTACCGGGTGGCAGTGGGTCGACGATCCTGAAGACGTCGTCAGCGTTGTGCGGACCCTTTCCGTCTGTGGGGGTCAACGGAGGACTGCCGCCGAGTCCGAAGTCCAGGCTCTGAATACCGTCAGACGACTTCTTGATCTGGTCTGCAACCCGACGATCCGTCGCGGCCAGTTGTTCTGCGCTGTGCCAGATCTGGCGTGCCATGGATGTGGCCTGCGCGCGCTTGGCCGCCGAAGCGGGCGTCCCGTCGTCGTCGTAGGACACGCTGAGGTCGTCGCCCACGTCGAAACCCGCCGCCCTTGCCGCATTCACGGCGGCCAGTACCTGCTGGCGGGCCGAGGCGAGTGCGCTGGCACCTGCACGCGCATGTGCCGAAGTCGTACGAAGGCGCTGCGCGGCGGCGTTCACCTTCGTTCGATCGGCCAATGCGCGTTCCTGGGCGGCAGTAGCCGCCGCGCCTTCCCAGATGCTCCCGCCCGGCGTG
>NZ_LZMC01000008.1 GCF_001668615.1 Mycobacterium sp. 1274761.0 | reverse complement strand
CGAACCCGGAAGCTAAGCCTGCCAGCGCCGATGATACTACCCAACCCGGGTGGAAAAGTAGGACACCGCCGAACACACACAAAGAAGTGCCCCCCAATTTGCTTGGGGGGCACTTCTTTTCGTGAGGTAGCTGAATTCAGCCCTTGGTCAACTGAAAGACGAAGAGTCCTGAATTGACAACCAGGGCGTTGTTATCGATGGTGGTCGCGATCCCGCTTGAGACCGCAGTCCACGTATTGCCCTGTCGATGCAATTCGATCACTGCCGCTACGTAGGTGCCCTCGAGCAATTCGGCGTTCGACGGCCTGGCCACTGCAACCGACGCACCTGTCAAGACTGCGGCTATCGCCGCGACTCGCATGATTATTTTGCCCGCCTCGAACGCACTGCCTGTTTGCGGGGAGTGCGTGCCGCGAGGCTAGCAGCAAGACCCAGTGTGACTTCCGAACAAAGTGCGGGCCGTCGCGGCCCGGACGCCGCGGGCCGTATTCTGGCACGAGATTTCCCGGCGAAAGGTTTCTGTGGCCGACAACAGAGCAGGCGGCGAGCGGCGTCAGCCTCGCAGTGGCGGCGGCGCACGCGGCCCGCAGCGACGCGGGGGTCGCCAACAAGCGCCGACTCGCTCGGGACCCAATCGCGCCCGTCCCACGCAGCCGAAAACTGAAGCGCCGCCGGAACGCAGCGGTCCGACGCTGTCCTCCGATATCGAGGCCCGGCAACTGTCTCCTGAGATCCGCCGCGAGCTCACCACACTCGACCGCAACACTGCTGACTTCGTCGCACGGCACCTCGTGGCGGCCGGCGAAGCACTCGACGACGATCCCGAGGCTGCACTCGAGCACGCCCGAGCCGCCAGGGAGCGCTCCGGTCGTATCGCGGCGGTGCGTGAAGCCGTCGGCATTGCCGCCTATCGATGCGGCGACTGGGCCCAGGCCCTCGCCGAACTGCGTGCCGCCCGCAGGCTGGGCTCCAAATCCCCGCTGTTGCCGCTGATCGGTGACTGCGAACGCGGTCTCGGCCGCCCCGAGCGAGCGATCGAGCTGGCCCGCGGTCCCGAGGCCGCGCAACTCACCGGCGACGACGCCGACGAACTGCGCATCGTCTTAGCCGGCGCCCGGTCCGATCTCGGCCAGCTGGACCAGGCACTGGCCATCCTGTCGACACCCCAACTCGACCCCACCCGAACCGGCCAGACCGCGGCCCGGCTGTTCTACGCCTACGCCGAGACGCTCCTTGCGCTCGAGAGAAGCGATGAAGCCCTTCAATGGTTCATCAACGCCGCAGCCGCCGACGTCGAAGGCGTCACCGACGCCGAAGAGCGGATCACGGAGCTGTCCTGACGTGACATCCCTTGTGCAGGAATACGACTGCCTCCTGCTCGACCTCGACGGCACGGTGTTCCGCGGACACGAGCCTACGCCGGGCGCCATCGACACCCTCGCAGCCATCACCGCTCGAACGTTGTACGTCACCAATAACGCCTCACGTAGTGCCGATGAAGTAGCCCTACACCTGCGTGCCATGGGCTTCCGTGCAGAGGGCGACGACGTCGTCACCAGCGCGCAGAGCGCCGCCCACCTGTTGGCGGACCGGCTACCCTCCGCAGCCAAGGTATTGGTCGTCGGCACCGATTCGCTGGCCGCCGAAATCACCGCCGTCGGCCTGCAGCCCGTCCGGCTGTGGTCGGACGGCCCGGTCGCGGTCGTGCAGGGTCATTCTCCTGAGACGTCGTGGCCGGACCTCGCCGAAGCTGCGCTCGCGATTCGGGGCGGCGCGCTCTGGGTCGCCGCCAACGTCGACAAGACCCTGCCCTCCGAGCGCGGCCTGCTGCCCGGAAATGGCTCGATGGTCGCTGCTCTGCAGACCGCGACCGATCGGAGGCCGACGGTCGCAGGCAAGCCCCAATCCACACTCCTCACAGATGCGTTGTCGCGCGGCAGTTTTCGGTCACCGCTGGTGGTCGGGGACCGGCTCGACACCGATATCGCCGGCGCCAACGCGGCGGGCCTGCCCAGCCTGATGGTGCTCTGTGGCGTCAGCACCGCCGAAGAGACGGTTCGTGCAGTGCCAGGGGAGCGGCCGACCTACCTCGCGGCCGACCTGCGCTCGCTGAATACCAGCGCAGACGCGCTGCGTGTCGGGCCACACCCGGCGTGGCATGTCGACATCGGCTCATCGGAGGTGACCGTGCACAACGCGGGTGGTGAGCCTTCCGACTCGTTGACCGTCGTGCGTGCGGTCGCCGACGCTGTCTGGAGCGCCGACCTCGTCGGGCGGCCGTACGCGATCGTCGCCGGCGATGACATCGCCCGCACCGCCCTGAAGCAGTGGTCACTGTTGACGTCGGCGCAGTTGCCCATCGACTAGCGTGAACACCGACATGAGTACCGAACCTGACCAGATCCGCGCCCGGATAGCGGCGCTGCTGGCCGAGCTACCCGATATCGAGGGATACGGTGCTGAGGAAGTCGACATCGACAGCGTCGCTGCCCGGCTCGAGGAGGCGCACGACCTTCTGGTTCAGGCGCTGGAGTCGGTGGAGAAAAGCCCGGTGCCATCGGAAAACCCGGACGGATGATGTCACGTGACGCGGCGCGCACGTGTTGACGCCGAGCTGGTGCGGCGCGGCCTGGCCCGGTCACGACAGCAGGCGGCCGAACTGATCACCGCAGGCCGGGTCAGCATCAACGGGATGCCTGCCGCCAAGCCCGCTACCGCCGTCTCCGTGGACGCGTCGCTCACGGTCGCGGCCTCCGGTGAACGCTCCTGGGTGTCTCGCGGGGCGCATAAACTGATCGGGGCGCTCGACGCGTTCGGTATCTCGGTGGCGGGCGCACGATGCCTTGATGCGGGCGCCTCGACAGGCGGATTCACCGAGGTCCTTCTGGATCGGGGCGCACGCGAGGTCGTCGCCGTCGACGTCGGCTACGGGCAGTTGGCGTGGAGCTTGCGTTCGGATGAACGGGTGACGGTGGTGGAACGCACGAACGTGCGCGAATTGACCTCGGCGGCTATCGGTGGCCCAGTCGACCGGGTCGTCGCGGACCTTTCCTTCATCTCACTGGTCGCGGTGCTGCCGGCGCTGGGCGCCTGCGCGTCGGCCGATGCCGATATCGTTCCCATGGTGAAGCCACAATTCGAGGTCGGCAAAGACCGGGTTGGGGCGGGCGGCGTCGTGTCCGACCCCGCGCTTCGCGCCACCGCCGTGCTGTCGGTTGCGCGACGGGCGGCCGAACTAAACTGGCACACAGTCGCTGTGACCGCCAGCCCGCTGCCGGGGCCGTCGGGCAATGTCGAATATTTTCTGCACCTGCGCCGGTCGGCGAACCCAGCCGAACGTGCATTGACGGGTGACACACTCGAACAAGCCGTGCAACGTGCTATCGCCGAGGGGCCTCAATGACATCCGATCGCACCATCTTGCTGGTGGTTCACACCGGCCGCGACGAAGTCACCGAGACCGCCCGACGGGTGGAAAAAGTGCTTGGCGACAACGGCATTGGCCTTCGGGTGCTGTCCGCTGAAGCCGTCGACCGCGGATCGGTGCACCTGGCATCGGAGGACATGCGCACACTCGGAGTCGACGTCGAGGTGGTCGATGCCGACGAACTCGCGGCAGAAGGGTGTGAGCTGGTCCTCGTGCTCGGCGGCGACGGGACCTTCCTGCGGGCGGCCGAACTCGCGCGCAACGTCGAAATCCCCGTCCTCGGCGTCAATCTCGGCCGCATCGGCTTTCTCGCCGAGGCCGAAGCGGATTCCATCGACACAGTGCTCGAACACGTCGTCAAGCGGGATTACCGCGTAGAGGAACGCATGACGCTCGACGTCGTCGTCCGTGTCGAAGGTCGAATCGTCAGCCGCGGGTGGGCGCTCAACGAGGCGAGCCTGGAGAAGGGGCCTCGCCTCGGCGTGCTCGGCGCCGTGCTCGAAGTCGACGGCCGCCCGGTATCGGCATTCGGCTGCGACGGTGTCCTCGTCGCGACACCCACGGGCTCAACGGCATGGGCGTTCTCCGCAGGCGGGCCCATCGTCTGGCCGGACCTCGAAGCAATTCTGGTGGTGCCCAACAACGCTCACGCGCTGTTCGCCCGACCCATGGTCACCAGTCCCGACGCCGCGATCGCCATCGAGGTGGAAGCGTCCGGTCATGATGCGCTGGTGTTCTGCGACGGTCGCCGCGAAATGGTGGTGCCGGCGGGCGGTCGGCTCGAGGTGACGCGATGTGGCACTCCGGTGAAGTGGGTGCGCCTGGACAGCGCCCCGTTCACCGACCGCCTGGTGCGCAAATTCCGGTTGCCGGTCACGGGCTGGCGCGGGCAGTAGTGCTCTCCGAGATCCGCATCGAGTCGCTGGGCGCGATCAGCACGGCGACAGCCGAATTCGACCGCGGGTTGACCGTGCTGACCGGCGAAACCGGCACCGGCAAGACGATGGTGGTAACTGGGCTTCACCTGCTCGGCGGCGCGCGGGCCGATGCCACGCGTATCCGGTCGGGCGCTGACCGTGCCATCGTCGAAGGACGGTTCAGCACCAAAGAACTCGGCGGGGATGTCACCAGCCACATCGACGACATCCTCGACGCATCGGGCGCCGACCGCGACGAAGACGGCAGCATCATCGCGGCGCGTTCGGTCAGCCGTGACGGACCGTCGCGCGCCTACCTCGGTGGCCGCAGCGTGCCCGCAAAGTCGTTGAGCACCTTCACCACCGAGCTCCTCACCTTGCATGGACAAAACGACCAACTGCGGTTGATGCGCAGCGACGAACAACGGGCCGCGCTGGACCGCTTCGCCGGGATCACAACGCTGCTGCAGCGGTATCGCGCCGCGCGCCAGTCGTGGCAGACGGCCCGCCGTGACCTGGCCGGAAGGACCCAGCGGGCACGCGAAATGGCGCAGGAGGCCGATCGGCTCAAGTTCGGTCTGGGCGAGATCGATGCCGTCGACCCACAACCCGGCGAAGACGACACGCTCGTCGAGGACATCAGGCGATTGTCCGAATTGGACGCGCTGCGCGAAGCCGCGCACTCTGCTCGCTCCGCTCTGTCGGGCACCCTCGACGATGCCGTCGACTCCGATGCCGGGTCAGCCGCTCACGCAGTCGGGCAGGCAAAGTCCGCCTTGGAGGCCACCGACGACAACATGCTGCGGGCGCTGGGGGACCGGTTGGCAGAGGCGCTGGCCGTGATCGGAGACGTGTCCACTGAGCTCGGCGACTTCCTCAGCGAATTGCCCAGCGATGCCAGCACTTTGGAGACGAAGCTGGCACGGCAAGCCGAGCTGCGGACGTTGACCCGTAAGTACGCCGCGGATATCGACGGCGTACTGGCCTGGGCCCGCGAGTCGAGGGACAGGCTGGCGCAGCTCGACGTCTCTGAGGAGACGCTGGCCGGCCTGCGGCGTCGAGTCGACGAGCTGGAAGCCGAAGTCAGCTCTACGGCAACCGAACTCAGCAAGGCACGCACCAAGGCGGCCAAAGGGCTGGCCAAGGCCGTCACCGCCGAGCTGTCCGGATTGGCAATGGCCGATGCCGAATTCACCGTCGCGGTGTCCCCGCTCGTCGTCAGGGGGGACGACTCGGCACCCCTGACCTTGACGTCGGGTGAGACGGTGCACGCCGGACCGGACGGCGTCGACGCCGTCGAGTTCGGGTTCGCCGCGCACCGGAGCACCGATGTGCTGCCGTTGAACAAGAGCGCGTCGGGTGGCGAGCTGTCCCGTGTCATGCTCGCACTGGAAGTGGTGCTTGCCGCTTCGGTGGAGGGCACCACCATGGTCTTCGATGAAGTCGACGCGGGTGTCGGCGGCCGCGCCGCGGTACAGATCGGCCGGCGCTTGGCACGGCTGGCGCGCACGCATCAGGTCATCGTCGTCACCCACCTGCCGCAGGTCGCCGCCTACGCCGACATTCATCTCGTCGTCGACAGCGCGGGCCGCAACAAGTCGAGCCGCGTGCGTCGGCTCGACGACGAGGGCCGGATCGCTGAACTGGCCCGCATGCTCGCCGGCCTCGGCGACTCGGACAGCGGACGTGCGCATGCCCGTGAGCTGTTCAGCGCTGCGCAAGCGGACCGCGAACTGGCTTCCTAGGCCTGTTACGGGTGTGACAGAAAGCGACAACTGAGGCTGGTGTTACGGCGCGCCTCCACCTCTAGTTGAGGGTTGGCCGACAGAATCGCGGCTATGAAGATGTCAGCGCTGCTATCCCGTACTGCCAGCCCACGGCCGGGCATTACCGGCACCGCCCGCGTGGACCACGACATCGATCGGTTGTTGAGGCGCGTCGGACCGGGAGACATCGTGGTGATCGACGCGCTCGATCTCGACCGCATCACCGCAGACGCCTTGGTCGAAGCCAATATCGCCGCCGTTGTCAACGCCTCGCCCTCCATCTCGGGCCGTTATCCGAACCTCGGTCCCGAGGTGCTCGTCAACAACGGCGTCACGCTGATCGATGAGACCGGCCCCGAGGTGTTCAAGCGCGTCAAGGACGGCGCCCGGATTCGGCTCTACGACGGCGGTGTGTACTCCGGAGACCGCAGACTCGCCTGTGGAACCGAGCGCACCGATCACGAGATCCACGAGCTCATGCACGAGGCCAAGAGTGGTCTTGTCGCTCATCTCGAGGCGTTCGCGGGCAACACGATCGAGTTCATCCGCAGTGAGAGCCCGCTGCTGATCGACGGCATCGGCATCCCGGATATCGACGTCGACCTCCATCGCCGCCATGTGGTGATCGTCGCCGAGGAACCGAACGCGGCCCAGGACCTCAAGGCGCTCAAGCCGTTCATCAAGGAGTACCAGCCGGTGCTGGTCGGCGTCGGTACCGGCGCGGACATCCTGCGCAAGGCCGGCTACCGCCCGCAGTTGATCGTGGGTGATCCCGAACGGATCAGCGCCGAGGTGCTGCGCAGCGGTGCCCAAGTGGTGCTGCCTGCCGACGCCGACGGCCACGCCGCCGGGCTGGAGCGGATCCAGGACCTGGGCGTCGGCGCGATGACGTTTCCGGCCGCGGGATCGGCCGCCGATCTCGCCCTGCTGCTGGCCGACCACCACGGCGCCTCGCTGATCGTGACCGCCGGCCACACTGCCAGCATCGAAGAGTTCTTCGACCGGTCCCGGCAGCACAGCAACCCGTCGACGTTCCTGACCCGCCTCAAGGTCGGCGAGAAACTGGTGGATGCCAAGGCGGTCGCCACGCTCTATCGCAGCCGCGTTTCCGGTGGGGCGATCGCGCTTCTCGTGCTGGCGATGCTGGTCGCCGTGATCGCCGCGCTGTGGGTGTCGCGGGCCGACGGCGCGGTGATCGACTGGGCCGTCGACTATTGGAATCGGTTCTTGCTGTGGGTTCAGAGCTGGGTTACTTAGGAGCGTGATGCGGTGATTTCCCTACGCACGCATGCTATCTCGCTTGCCGCAGTTTTCCTTGCGCTCGCCATCGGTGTGGCGCTGGGTTCCGGACTGCTGTCGAACACGGTGTTGTCCGGCCTGCGCGACGACAAGCACGAGTTACAGAGCCAGCTCGACGGGCTGACCGAGCAGCGGAATGCGCTCAACGAAAAGCTGGGTGCCGCAGGTGAATTCGATACCCAGATGTCACCGAGAATTCTGCGTGATGCGATGGCCGGCAAGTCCGTCGTGGTTTTCCGGACACCGGATGCCCAGGACGACGACGTCGATTCTCTGACGCGGATGGTCCAACAGGCCGGTGGAACCGTCACAGGGACGGTGTCGTTGACTAACGAGTTCGTCGACGCCAACTCCGCGGAGAAGCTTCTATCCGTGGTCAATTCGCCGATCGTGCCCGCAGGCGCGCAATTGAGCACCAAGTCGGTGGACCAGGGTTCCCAAGCCGGTGACCTGCTGGGCATCGCACTGTTGATCAACCGCGACCCCAAGGTGCCCGCCGTCGACGACCAACAACGCGACACCGTGCTCACCGCACTGCGGGATACCGGGTTCATCACCTACGCCGATCGCATCGGCGCGGCAAACACCGCCGTGGTCGTCACCGGGGGAGGCCTCGGTGATGACGCCGGGAACAGAGGCGCCACTGTCGCCCGCTTCGCGGCCGGCCTGGCGCCCCACGGTTCCGGCACTGTCGTAGCAGGGCGTGACGGCGTGGCCTCGGGTACCGCAGCGGTCGCCGTGACCCGGTCGGACGCGGCGTTGACCTCGGCGGTCAGCACCGTCGATGACGTCGACGCCGCCTCCGGTCGTATCACCACGGTGCTTGCCCTGCAAGACCTGATGGGCGGCGGTAGGCCCGGCCAGTACGGCATCGGGCAAGGCGCGACGTCGGTGACGGTCCCGCAGTAGGCCGTCGCGGCGTAGTGCTTCCCGCGCGGCGCGTCAGCGACGGCTTGTCGGGGTCGGTGTTAATGTGGAGTTCCGTGGGTCGGCAGGCCCCCAATGAGGCAATTCGCCTAGAAAAGTAAGCCCTGCCCGTCGTCACGGAGGTCGCTCTTGCCAGCATTACGCAAGCACCCGCAAACCGCGACCAAGCACCTCTTCGTCAGCGGCGGCGTGGTTTCTTCGCTGGGCAAGGGTCTCACCGCCTCAAGCCTCGGACAGTTGCTGACCGCCCGCGGTCTGCAGGTCACCATGCAGAAGCTCGACCCGTACCTCAACGTCGATCCCGGCACGATGAACCCGTTCCAACACGGTGAGGTGTTCGTCACCGAGGACGGCGCCGAGACGGACCTGGACGTCGGACACTACGAGCGCTTCCTCGATCGCAACCTGTCCGGCTCTGCGAACGTGACGACGGGCCAGGTCTATTCGTCGGTCATCGCCAAGGAGCGCCGCGGCGAGTACCTCGGCGACACCGTTCAGGTGATCCCGCACATCACCGACGAGATCAAGAGCCGGATCCTGGCGATGGCCGAACCCGACGATCAGGGCCGGCGACCCGACATCGTGATCACCGAAATCGGCGGAACCGTCGGCGATATCGAGTCTCTGCCGTTTTTGGAGGCCGCGCGGCAGGTCCGCCACGAGGTCGGCCGGGAGAACTGCTTTTTCCTGCACTGCTCGCTGGTGCCGTTCATGGCGCCGTCGGGTGAGTTGAAGACCAAGCCCACCCAGCACTCGGTGGCGGCTCTGCGGAGCATCGGCATCACGCCCGACGCGTTGATTCTGCGGTGTGACCGCGATGTGCCGGAGCCGTTGAAGAACAAGATCGCGCTGATGTGTGACGTCGACATCGACGGGGTGATCTCGACTCCGGACGCGCCGTCGATCTACGACATTCCAAAGGTGCTCCACCGCGAGGAACTCGACGCCTACGTGGTGCGCCGGCTCAACCTGCCGTTCCGTGATGTCGACTGGACCCAGTGGAACGATCTGCTGCAGCGAGTGCACGAGCCCCACGAGTCCGTGCGAATCGCCTTGGTGGGCAAGTACATCGACCTGTCGGATGCGTATTTGTCGGTGGCGGAAGCCCTGCGCGCCGGTGGTTTCAGGCACCACGCGAAGGTGGAGATGCGGTGGGTGGCCTCCGACGACTGCGAAACCGACAGCGGCGCAGCGGCGTTGCTTGACGACGTCCACGGCGTGCTCATCCCCGGCGGTTTCGGAATCCGGGGGATCGAGGGCAAGATCGGTGCGATCCGCTACGCGCGCAGACGCGGCCTGCCTCTTCTCGGTTTGTGCCTCGGCCTGCAGTGCATCGTGATCGAGGCGGCGCGGTCGGTGGGAATCACCGGCGCGAACTCCGCCGAGTTCGATCCGGATACCGCCGATCCCGTCATCTCGACCATGGCCGATCAGCGAGATGCCGTTGCAGGTGACGCCGACCTGGGCGGCACCATGCGGTTGGGTGCCTATCCCGCGGTCCTCCAGCCGGGTTCCATTGTGGCGCAAGCGTATGGGGCCACGGAGGTGTCCGAACGGCACCGGCACCGCTACGAGGTCAACAATGCCTATCGCGACCGTATTGCCGAAAGCGGGTTGAAGTTTTCGGGTACCTCACCTGATGGACACCTGGTGGAGTTCGTCGAGTATGCCGCCGACGTCCATCCCTTCATCGTCGGGACGCAGGCGCATCCCGAGTTGAAGAGCCGGCCCACGCGTCCGCACCCGCTGTTCGCGTCGTTCATCGGCGCCGCGCTGGACTTCAAGGCCGCCGAGCGACTGCCCGTCGAGATCGAGCACCGCGCCAACGGGGCCGAGCACACCGACGGCGTCGAGCAGTTGCTCCAAGATGGCTCCCGGCAAAAATCCGAAGCCCGTGGCTGAACACGATTTCGAGACCGTCGAATCCGAAACTCTGTACGTGGGAAAGATTTTCGCTCTCCGCGCCGATGAGGTTCTGATGCCGGGCGGCAACACGGCCCGGCGTGAGGTTGTCGAACACTACGGTGCCGTCGCCATCGTCGCGATGGATGACGACGGCAATGTCGTCATGGTGTATCAGTACCGCCACCCGGTCGGCAGGCGGCTGTGGGAGCTGCCCGCCGGCCTGCTCGACATGGGCGGCGAGCCGCCGCACATCACCGCGGCGCGTGAGCTGAAGGAAGAGGCGGGCCTGTCGGCTTCGACCTGGCGGGTTCTGGTGGACCTCGTCAGTGCACCGGGCTTCAGCGACGAGGGTGTCCGGGTGTATCTCGCCACGGGGGTGTCCGATATCGGCCGGCCGGATGCCCACGACGAGGAGGCCGATCTGGTGGTCCGGTGGTTTCCGCTCGACGACGCTGTCGCAATGGTCCTGCGCGGCGAAATCGTCAACACCATCGCGGTCAGCGGAATCCTTGCCGCCCACGCCGTCCGCGGCGACCACCACCCGTTGCGACAGGTCGACGCTGAGTGGGTCGACCGCCCGACCGCTTTCGCCCGTCGGACAGCCCAGCGATGACGGCGTCCTCTGTTCGCGCAACCGACACATCGGCAGTCAGGCCGGCCCTCGACGACCAACTCCAGGGCTACCTCGATCACCTGACGATCGAGCGCGGCGTCGCCGCCAACACGTTGAAGTCCTACCGCCGCGATCTGCGCCGCTACGCCGAACACCTGACTCAGCGCGGCATCGACGACCTCGGCAAGGTCACCGAGGCCGATGTGAGCGATTTCCTGGCCGCACTCCGCCGCGGAGACACCGACAGTGGAACCAGCCCGCTGTCGGCGGTATCGGCGGCGCGGGCGCTGATCGCGGTGCGCGGACTGCACCGCTTCGCGGCGGCCGAAGGAGTCACCGATCTCGACGTGGCCCGCGCCGTCAAACCGCCGACAGCGGGCTGGTTCCACTGTCGGTGTCTCCGCGGCGGAGTGCGGCCAGGAAATC
>NZ_LZMC01000007.1 GCF_001668615.1 Mycobacterium sp. 1274761.0 | reverse complement strand
TGCCCCCGAAACCGACAGGCGCTCAAGCAGATCCCCCGCGGTGTCGGTGGGTCGGATCGTCTCGGTGACGACGCCGTACACCGGGCCGGAATCCAGCGCAGGCTCGATCTGGAACGTGGTCGCGCCCGTGACGGTGTCGCCCGCCGCGATGGCGGCCTGCACCGGCGCGGCGCCACGCCACGCCGGCAGCAACGAAAAGTGCAGATTGATCCAGCCGTGCGCCGGCACCGCCAGCAGACCGTCGCGCAGCAGCGCGCCATAGGCGACGACGGCGCACACATCGGGGGCGAACCCCGCCAGTTCCGAGACGAATTCGTCGGCGTTGGGGCGCTCGGGCCGCAGCACCGGGATGTCGTGCTCGAGCGCCAGCGCCGCCACCGGCGACGGCGAGGGCTTGGCGCGGCGGCCGGAGGCGGCGTCAGGGCGGGTGAGCACCGCGACCACGTCATGGCGCGGTGAGTCGATGAGCCGACGCAGCGACGGCAGCGCGGGCTCTGGGGTTCCTGCGAAAACGATCCGCATACCTATCTCGGTGTCTGGTAGTACTCGCGTTCGGCCACACCGGTCAGCGGCGCGACGAACATCCACGGCATGGTACTGACCAACCGATTCAGCGTGGCGGCAGCGTCGTTGTAGTACTGGCGCGCGAACGCCAGCTTGTTCTCGGTGTCGGCCAGGTTGTCCTGCAGGTTCAGAAAATTGTTCGACGAGTTCAGCTGTGGATAGCTATGACCGAGCGCCAGCACAGGCGCCAGCGCCGAGTCGAGTTCCTTTTCGGCGGCGCTGCGCTCGGCGACGGATCCACCCGATGTCGCCGTCGTCAACGCAGCCCTGGCGTCGGTGACGTGGTCGAGGACGCTTTTCTCGTGGGTGGCGAACGTCTGGACCGTGTGTACCAGGCTCGGGATCAGCGCCGCGCGACGCGTCAGCTCCACGTCGATGCCGGACAGCGCTTCGGCCACCCGGATGTCG
>NZ_LZMC01000006.1 GCF_001668615.1 Mycobacterium sp. 1274761.0 | reverse complement strand
GTCGGCCGCTCGTTGCGGCTGCCCAGCTCGACCTCGGGCCCGTCACGAAAGCAGATCGACCGAAACCCGTCCCACTTCGGCTCGTACGACGCCCCCGGCGGAATCTCAGACACCGACTTGGACAGCATCGGCGACACCGGCGGCATCACGGGCAGGCGCATCGCCCCATTCTTGTCGGGCGCGATGACATTATGAGCAGCGTGGAGCTCCCCCTGCAGCCGCCGGTGTCGCCGATGCTGTCCAAGTCGGTGTCTGAGATTCCGCCGGGGGCGTCGTACGAGCCGAAGTGGGACGGGTTTCGGTCGATCTGCTTTCGTGACGGGCCCGAGGTCGAGCTGGGCAGCCGCAACGAGCGGCCGATGACGCGGTACTTCCCCGAGCTGGTGGCTGCTGCGCTGGCCGAACTCCCGGCGCGCTGCGTGATCGACGGCGAGATCGTGATCGCCGTCGACGGCAGGCTGGACTTCGAGGCGCTGCAGCTGCGGCTGCACCCGGCCGCCAGCCGCATCAGGATGCTGGCCGAGCAGACGCCGTCGCACTTCATCGGGTTCGACGCGCTGGCGAGCGGCGACACATCTCTGTTGAAGGAACCGTTCCGGGTCCGTCGTCAAGCCTTGCTCGAGTCGGTGAACGAGAAGGACTGGTGTCATGTCACCCGCACCACCGAAGACCCCGAGCTGGGTGCGCAGTGGCTGACGACGTTCGAGGGCGCGGGTCTCGATGGGGTGATCGCCAAACGGCTCGACGGCCCGTACCTTCCGGGCAAGCGCGAGATGGTGAAGGTCAAGCACGCCCGCGACGCCGACTGTGTGGCCATCGGATACCGCATCCACAAGAGCGGCGAAGGCATCGGCTCGATTCTGCT
>NZ_LZMC01000005.1 GCF_001668615.1 Mycobacterium sp. 1274761.0 | reverse complement strand
ATGCACCCACACACCGACGAGGTCGAGGTTGGGCCGCTGGTGAATGGCGCGGATCGCGATCGAACCGATGCCGCCGGTCGACCACACCACCACGCGATAAGGATCGTCTCCCATCGCTGTACAAATTAACAGTGGACACTATTAACGTCAACAAGAAGTGGGTTATAGTCCGCCGTGGTGTTCACCATGCGCTTCGACATGCGCGCGCCGTCGTTCGAGGAGTGTCGCGCACACGGCCACGAGCCGGGCGTCGTCCAGCTGCCGGCCGATAACGCGCCGACATCTGCTGCAAGACGCCGTCACCGCGGCGTCCTACCGACACGGCGACGAGGGCGTGGCCAGCATCTCGCGTGCGACGGATGTCGACGGACTCCAGGTGGCCAACAAGCCCTACCGGGTGTTGACCATCGATGAAGTCGCCGAGTACATGCACGGCGGGCAGGCGCTCCCGCTTGCGCCGCTCTGCGGCGGACTGCGGCCAGACGTGGCGTGGCCCTACCTCGAGCGTGCCGCCGAGGCGGCAGCACGCCTCGGCTGATCGAAGGAGGAGCATGGAACCGCGTCCGATACGCGTCGTGGTGTGGTCGACAGGAGGCGTCGGGTCCATCGCGGTCGACGCGGTGCATCGCCGGCCCGACCTCGACCTTGTCGGTGTGTGGGTGCAT
>NZ_LZMC01000004.1 GCF_001668615.1 Mycobacterium sp. 1274761.0 | reverse complement strand
CCCGGTCCGATACATCCGCGCCCCCGGCCCGCCGAACGGACACGCCACAAACCGCGACGACGTCAACCCCGACCGGCCGTTGTATCCGTAGGCCAGTCCGGCGCCGGCGACATAGAGTTCGCCGGCGACTCCGGTGGGTACTGGGCGGAGCCAGTTGTCGAGGACGAAGAAGCCCAGATGGGTGAGCGGGATTCCGATGGGGCTGGTGGCATCGGTGAGGTCGTTGGTGGTGATGGGCCGCAGGGAGGCGTGCACGGTGGTTTCGGTGATGCCGTACATGTTGAGTAGTTGCGGCTGTTCGTGGTGGTGGTCTAGCCAGTGGGAAAGTCGTTGGGGTTCTAGGGCTTCGCCGCCGAATACCACGGTTTGCAGGGACAGGGTGCCGGCGTGGGGGGTTGATGCATCGGCGGCTTGCAGGGCGTAGAACGCCGAGGGGGTTTGACTGAGCACGCTGACGTGTTCGTTGATCAGCAGTGCGTGCAGCTCTTCAGCCGAGCGCACCACCGTGTCGGGCACCATGACCAGCCGTCCCCCGCTGAGCAGTGCGCCGAAGATTTCCCAGACCGAGAAGTCGAAGGCCAGCGAGTGGCACTGTGACCACACCCCGTTTGCGGGCACCTGTGGTTGCAGGGTGTCAAGCAGGGTGGTGACGTTGCGGTGAGCGACGGCCACGCCTTTGGGGGTGCCGGTGGTGCCTGAGGTGTAGATCAGGTAGGCGATGTCGTCGGGGGCCGGTGGCGGCGATGCGGTGGCGGGCTGGTTGGTGATGGCCGGGTCGTCGATATCGATGATCGTCAGGTCGTGGCCGGTCAGCCGGGAGGCCAGGTCGGTGGTGGTGAGCGCGGCCAGCGGGGCGGCGTCGGTGAGCACGAACCCGATGCGGGCGTCGGGGTGGGCCGGGTCGATGGGCACATAGGCTGCGCCGGTCTTGAGCACCGCCATCATCGCCGCGATCGCCTCGCCGGTGCGTGGCAACACCACCGCCACCCGCTGGCCGGGGCCCACGCCGTGGCCGGCCAATAGCTGCGCGATCCGGTTGGAGGTGTCGTCGAGCTCGCGATAGGTCATCGAGCGGTCGTGAGCAGTGACCGCCACCGCATCGGGGGTGCGGGCCACCTGGGCGGCGAACAACTCCGGAATCGATACTGCTGCAGCGGTATCGGTGGCTGGTGCGGTCAACACTGCCCGGTTGCCGACCTCATCGAGGTGGGCGTGTTCATCGGCATCCAAGACATCGATCGACGACAGCGGCTGTGTGGGTTGGGCGGTCATCGCCGAGACCACCCGCTGCAACCGCCCGATCAGGGCCTCGATGGCGGCGTTATCGAACACCTCGGTGTCGTATTCCACGCGCAGGGCCAGCTGGGCGCCCGGGATGGCGGCCACCGTCAGCGGATAGTGGTTGTGTTCGCGGGTGGCGAACTCGGTGATCGCCAGCTCGTGCTCACCGGCCAGCGCGGCGGTGTCGACCGGGTAGTTCTCATAGATGAACAGCGTGTCGAACAGCTGGTCGTGGCCGGTGATGTGGTGGATCTCGGGCAGGGCCAGGTGTTGGTGTTCCAGGGTGTGAGTGTGGGCGGCTTGCAGCTGGTCGAGCAGTTCGACGGTGGTGGTGGCCGCGGTGAGGGTGGCGCGCACCGGCACGGTGTTGATCAACAACCCCACCATCGAGTCGGCGCCGACCACCTCGACCGGACGCCCGGACACCGCGGTGCCAAACGCCACATCGTGCTGCCCGGTCACCGAGCTCAGCAGCACCGTCCAGGCGGCCTGCAGCACCGTGGACAGGGTGGTGTGGCGTGACCGGGCCAGCTCGGCCAGGGCTTGGGTGGTGTTTTGGGTCAGCTGATACGGCGCCACCGCGCGCCGCCCCAGCCCCGAGCGTCCCGAGGCCGCCACCAAGGTCGGGGCGTCCAAACCGGCCAGTACCTGGCCCCACGCTTGACGGGCCGCGTCGAGGTCACGCTCGGCCAGCCAGGCCACAAAACTGCGATACGGCGCCGGCGCGGGCAGGCGCTGCCCCAAATAGCCGGCGATGATCTCGTTCAACAGGATCGGCTGCGACCAGCCATCCATCACGATGTGGTGATTGGTCAGCACAAACCGGTGCCGATCGGGCCCGGTGCGGATCACCGCTGCCCGGAACGCCGGCCCGCCGGCCAGATCCCCCACTGCGGCACGCTCGGCGGCGCACACTTGCTGCACCTGCTCCTCGAGGTCAGCTGCAGCGCCATCGAGTTCGAGGTAACGCCAGACCAGTACCGGATCGGCCGGAATGATCTGCACCGGCTCGTCGTACTGCGCGCAGAACCGGGCGACCAGATTCGGATGGCGCTGGACCACCGCGCCCACCGCATCCCGCAACCGGGCCACATCCAAGCCACCGCTGATGGTGACCTCCAGCTGCACCGCATACACATCGTCGCTGCCCGCACCGGTGCCGGCATGAAACAGCAGCCCCTGCTGCAGCGGGGTCAACGGCAACACATCGGCGATCTCGTATTGGCCACACAGCTCATCGAGCTGCGGCTGAGACAGCCGGGCCGGAACGATATCCGACGGCGTCCACCCACCCCCACCGGCGCGCACATGGGCACAAATCCCGGCCAACGCCTCAAACCACAACCGGCTCAACCGCTCTGCCTGGCCGTGATCCAGCGCCGAGGCCGCCCACGTCCAGTTGGCCTGCAACCGCGGACCCTCGGCAGTGTCAGCGGTGACGGCGTTGAGCTCGACGGTATGGGCCAACGACATCGGCAGCGGCGCTACCGCCCCGGTCACCGCCAACCCCTCGGCACTGATGCGCCACAGATCCTCAGAAACCTCGGCTGCCGCCGCGCCCAGACGACCCAGATAGTTGAACCCCAGCACCGGAGCCGAACCACCCAACTCCACCTCGGGGTTCACATACCGCAACAGACCATAGGTCAACCCATCGGGCAACCCACGCAACTGCTCTTTGCCGGCCTTGACCAGCCCCCCCAACGCCGCCTCACCGGCACAGACCTGCCCCCAGTCCAACCCACCCACACGCAACGCCACCGGATACAACGCGGTGAACCACCCCACCACCCGCGACAAATCCACCCCGGCGGCCAACTCCTCATCGCGGCCATGGCCTTCCACATCAATACCGATCGGCGCGCCACCCACACCGGCGAACTCCGCGCACGCCAACGCGAACGCGATCAACAAAATGTCTTGCACCCCAGCATGAAACGCCGCGGGCACCTCACCCAATAGCGTGCGGGTCGTCTCCACATCAAGCTCGGCCGACAAATGCCCCGCCGTGGCCAACGTATCCACCCCAGGCGCCACCCCCGGCAACACCGCCGGGGTCGCAGCCACCTGCCGCCACACCTCGGCGGTGTCCACCACCTGCGGGTCATGGGCGTGCTCAGCCAACAGCGCTGACCACCGCGCGAACGACGTCCCCGTCGCCGGCAGCGCTATCGGCTGCCCGCTGTGATGCTGCGCCCACGCAATATTCAAGTCCTCCAACAGGATTCGCCACGACACCCCGTCAACAGCCAGATGATGAACAATCAACACCAGCTCACCGGTAGAACCCACCCACAACCCACGCAGCAGCACCCCGGCCGCCGGGTCCAACCGCGACCGCGCCGCCACCACCGCCGCGGCGGTCAACACCTCCACCGACTCCAGGCAATCGCGCGCATCCACCGCCCCGACCTCAGGCACCGTCAGCGACCATCCGCCGGCACCGTCATCATCGACCCGGCAACGCAACATGCCATGGCGATCCAGCAACCCCTGCAACACCACCACCACATCGGCGGCAGTCACCCCCGCCGGCGCCGACACCACCATGGTCTGGTTGAACAACTCAATCGGGCCATCCAACTCGTGCCACCAACGCATGATCGGCGTGGCCACCACCGGCCCCACACCCTCATCGACCACACCGGTCTCACCATCGACCACCCCGACAACCCGAGCCAACCGGGCCACCGTCTGCTCAACGAAAATGTCGCGCGGCCGACACACCACCCCAGCAGCCCGCGCCCGAGCCACCACCTGCATCGACAAAATCGAGTCGCCGCCGAGTTCGAAGAAGGAGTCATCGATGCCGACCCGGTCGAGGCCCAGGACGTTGGCGTAAATCCCGGCCAGGATTTCTTCGGTGAGGGTTTCTGGGGCGCGGTAACGGTCGGCGCCGTGGTATTCCGGTGCCGGCAGGGCGCGTTTGTCGAGTTTGCCGTTGACCGTCAACGGCAAGCTGGCCAGCACCACCACGGCCACGGGCACCATGTAGCC
>NZ_LZMC01000003.1 GCF_001668615.1 Mycobacterium sp. 1274761.0 | reverse complement strand
CTTTCTCCACTCGAACAGCTCGCCGTAGGTGATCGTCCTCCCCTCGGTGACGATCACTGCGGGCGAGTCGGGAGCGCAGCCAACGTGTCGCGGCCGTGTTACATGAGTCAGGGTTGCGCCGCGGCGATGGCGTCGCGCTGATCCTGCCGAATCGGCCCGAGTTCTTCGAAATCACCTGGGGCTGCCAGCTTTCCGGTCTGTACTACAGCGCGATCAATACCCATTTCACCGCTGACGAGGTGGCATACGTCGTCGACGACTGCGACGCCAAGGCCGTGTTCATCGACGCCTCGATGGCCGAACTTGGAGATCGCGTCCTTGCGGTCAACGACAAGGTCTTCTTGCACCTCGGTGTCGGCGGGTCGCTACCGTGGTGGCGACCCTATGAACAAGCTTTGGCCGAAGCGGGTGAGGCGCCGCCCCTTTCGGACGGCTCTGAGATGCTGTACTCGTCGGGCACCACCGGGCGGCCCAAGGCGGTGCGCCGGCCGTTGCCCGAGGACGGTCAGGGGTCCTGGGCGCAGAAGGTGCTGGAGTACTCGTTGGGCGAGCGTTACCGGATGACGTCGGCCAGTGTGTACCTCTCGCCCGCACCGCTGTACCACGCGGCGGGCATCAACTACACGATGGCGGTGCACCGTATCGGCGCCGCGTCGATCCTGATGCCGAAGTTCGATGCCGAGACCTCGCTGCGCCTAATCGAGAAACACCGCGTAACGCACGCCCAGTTCGTGCCCACCATGTTCGTGCGGATGCTCAAGCTGCCGCAGCAGGTGCGGGAAAAGTACGACATCTCCAGCCTGCAGTGCGTGATCCACGCCGCGGCGCCGTGCCCCGTCGACGTCAAGCATCGGATGCTGGAGTGGTTCGGCCCGATCATCTACGAGTATTACGGGGGCACAGAGGGATTCGCGGGAACTCTCATCGGTCCTGAGGAATGGCTTTCCCACCCGGGATCGGTCGGCAAGCCGCTGCACCCGGTCCATGTCGTTGGTGACGACGGCAGAGAGCTTCCCGCCGGTGAGGCGGGGGTCTTGTACTTCGAGGGCGGCCCGGAGTTCGAGTACTTCAAAGATCCCGCGAAGACGGCATCGGTGTCCAACGATCGCGGGTGGCGCTCGCTGGGCGACATGGGCTACGTCGACGAGGACGGCTACCTGTATCTCACCGACCGCTCCACATTCATGATCGTCTCGGGAGGGGTGAACATCTATCCGCAGGAGGCCGAGAACGTGCTTGTCATGCATCCCAAGCTCGTGGACGCGGCGGTGTTCGGCGTACCGAACGCCGAGTACGGCGAGGAGGTAAAGGCGGTGGTGCAGCCCGTCGCGGGGATCGAGGGCGGCCCAGAGCTGGAGACCGAACTCATCGAGTACTGCCGCGCACACCTCGCGTCATACAAATGCCCGCGGTCGATCGAGTTCGACGCCGAGCTGCCTCGCGACCCCAACGGCAAGCTCTACAAGCGGCGCATTCGCGACCGCTACTGGCAGGACCGCTCCTCCCGCATCCTCTAACCCCTTCACCCAACCAACACATGGGCGGGGCTAGTCCAGCGAGAAGTCGATGACCCCGCGCACGATCTCACCGCCAAGCTGATCGCGATAGCCCTCGTTGATGTCGTCGAGCCGGTAACGCCGGGTGATCATCTCGTCGAGCTGAAGCAGGCCCGCCTCGTACAGCCGGGCGAAGCGCGCCACATCGACCCGCGGGTTGCACGATCCCAGCACCGTGCCCACCAGGCTCTTGTTCCACAGGATGAACTCCTGCAGGTTGATCGCGATGGAATTGGTCGTGGTGGCGGTCATGCCCGTCAGCACACACGTTCCACCCTTGCGGGTCAGGCTCAGGGCCGCCTGCACATCGTCTCGCGTGATGAGTGACGGTGACACGATGACGCTGTCCGCCATCACACCGTGCGTCAGATCACGTAACAGATCGGCGGCCTCGTCGACCGTCGAAACACTATGCGTGGCACCGAATCCCAGAACCGATTTCCGCTTGAATTCCACCGGATCCACCGCGACGATCTGCGCCGCACCGTTGATGCGGGCACCCTGGACCGCTCCGGTGCCAATGCCACCCACACCGATCACGACGACGGTGTCACCTGTCCTCACCTTGGCGCGGTTCTCCGCCGAGCCGTAGCCGGTGGGAATCCCGCACGACAACAACGCCATCGGCAGCAACGGCAGATGCCGATCGATCTTGACTATCGAATCGGTGGACACCACAGTGTGTTTCGAGAACGCTCCGACCTTCGACAGATGACCGAGGTTGCGGCCGTCGGCGGTGTGGTGGCGGAACGTGCCGTCGGTCGGCATCCCGGGAACCATCACCTGCGCGCCCATGTCGCAGATGTATTCCATACCGGAGTTGCACCACCGGCACTGACCGCACACTGCGACGAAGGACGTCACGACGTGATCGCCCGGCGCAAAATCGGTCACCCCCTTGCCCACTTCGAGCACCACCCCCGACCCCTCGTGCCCTCCGATCATCGGGAACATCGAGGGCAGCCCGAACGACTCCATCACCTCGTTCGGCGCCGACATGTCACCGTTGCGGATGTGCTCATCGGAGTGGCACAGCCCCGCGGCGGCCATCTCGATCAGCACCTCGCCGGCGCGCGGCGGGTCAAGCTCGAATTCTTCGACCGACCACTGCTGACCCATGTCGTGCAGGACCGCCGCCCGGCTTTTCATGCGACGGGACGGAAGGTCACCGGCAGGTGTTTCGGCGAGCGGAACGGCATGCCCACGATCGCGCAATCGTCGTCGGGCACCAACTCGATGTCGGTCACGCGGTCGAAGAGGCTGTTCAACATCGCCTTGGTCTCCACCCGCGCGAGGTGCATGCCAAGACAGCTGTGAATGCCGCCCGCGAACGAGATGTGAGCCCGCCGAGGCCGACGGATATCGAACTTGTCGGCGTCGGTCCACCGGCTCTCGTCGCGGTTGGCCGAGCCGATACACAGATTGACCTGCGAGCCTTTCGAAATCGGCACGCCATGGATCTCCACGTCCTGATTTGTGTTACGCGGCACCATGACCAATGGCGTCTCGTAGCGCAGGCCTTCTTCCATCGCGGCCGGAATCAGCTCGCGGTGCTGCTGCAGATCACGAAGTTGTTCGGGATGCGTCAGCAGCAGGTACAGCAGGTTGCTCGACGACCGGTATGTCGTCTCAAGGCCGGCGGGCAGCAGCAGTCGCAGGAACGAGATGATCGCCTCGTCGGTCAGCTTCTCGCCGTCGATCTCGGCCGAAACCAGGTCTCCGATGATGTCGTCGGTCATCGCGCTGCGGCGCTGGTCGACCTGGTTCTGGAAGTACGTGCCGAGCTCGACCGACGCGTTGAGTCCGGCCTCGATGTCCTCGGTGATCGAGATGAGGTCGAGTGACAACCGACGGAACAGCTCCAGGTCCTCCTGCGGCAGGCCGAGGAGGGCAGCCGTGACACGGGTGGGGAACTCAAACGTGATCGCCTTGATGAGGTCGGCCCCGCCTTCGTTTTTGATCTCGTCGACCAGTTGGTCACAGATGGGGTCGATGACTTCGGGTTCCCACTGGGTCAGTGCACTCTGGCGAAACGCCTTGGCGACCAGGCTGCGGTGATCGTGGTGCTGCTTGCCGTGCATGCCCAGGATGGTGGGGCCGAAGACGAGACCGATCGTGTTGTTGTACATCTCAGAGCCGTACACGTCGTCATCGCGGAAGGCGGCGAAGACGCTTTCGTAGTCGAACAGCGTCCACTCGTCGACGCTTGCCAGCTCCGGCGGCATCATCTCCGACGTCATGAGGGTGCCGCGCCACACGGGCTCTGTGCGACGCATGTACTCGAAGAAGCCGTAGGGGTCGGTGGCCAGGTCGGGGGCACCGGGTGTGTCGTGCGATTCGGTACTGAGCGTCACAGTGCCTCCCGGACAGCAGCGTCTAGCGGGTCAGTCGCTCTATCTTTACTATTTTAGTATTCTAGGTCAAGGATCGGCGAAGGGACGTTGATGCAACGCCGTCCGGTGTGCGCGCTCGAGGACCTGCCTCCCGGAAGCATGAAGCTCGTGCAGGCCGGCGCATTCGGCGTGGGCGTCTACAACATCGACGGGTCGCTGTATGCGATCGCCAATTACTGCTCGCACGAGGGCGCACCGCTGTGCGAGGGATACGTCGGCGGTACCACCGAATACGCGCCCGACGCACCCGGCCGGCTCCGCTATGTACGAGAAGGCCAGATAGCCCGCTGCCCGTGGCACAACTGGGAATTCGACATCACCACCGGGGTCAACCTCGCCGATCCGAGCAAGCGGGTCCGAACCTACGAGGTCGAAGTGTCGGACGGGCAGGTGTATCTGACCGCATGAGCGAAGCTTGCGAGCGAATCATCAGCACAGAATGCGCCGGCGGAGCCTGCGAGGTCGGCGCATGATCATCGATGCGAATGTGCAACCTCATTTCCGCTACAACGCGGAGATTCGGCGCTACCTGCCGCCGGCGTACCAGCTGCGCGCCATCCCCGATGTCGAGCAGCAGTGGTACCAGGCGCCGGGCGGCGACTACCGCGACGACCTCTACGGCGACGGATACCCGGGCTCCGATCCCGCGACGGTGGCGCGCCACCTGTTCGACGAGGCCCGTGTCGACTACGCCGTCCTCAACCCGCTGACGCGCGGCAACATCGCCGACTATCTGCTCAACAGCCGGATCTGCTCAGCGATCAACGACTGGTTGATCGACCGCTGGCTGGATCCCGATGCCACCGGCCGATTTCTAGGCACGATCCGGGTGAACCCGGAGGACGTCAAGGGTGCGCTGGTCGAGATCGACCGGCTCGCTGACCATCCGAAGATGGTGCAGGTGGGCGTCCCACTGCAGTCGAGGGAGCCCTACGGCAAGCCGGTGTTCGAGCCGATCTGGGAGGCGGCGGCCGCGCACGGGCTGCCCGTCGCGGTACATATCAACGGCGGTAACGGCGTTGACTACGCGCCGACCTTCGCGGGGCATGCCTTCACCTATCCCGGCTATGCAGCCTTCATGCCGCTGAACTCGTTCGTCCACCTCGCGACCCTGATCATCGAGGGAACCTTTGGCAGACATCCCGAACTTCGATTCGTGTTCGCCGACGGGGGTCACGACGTCCTCACCCCGCTGATGTGGCGACTCGACACGTTCTGGATGTCGATGCGCGACCAAACCCCTTGGGTTGACCGGTATCCGAGCGACTACCTCGCCGATCACGTGCGCTACTGCACGTCGGCGCTCGACGGCCCGACAGACCCCGTCCATGCGCAGCGGTGGCTGGGTTTCACCGACAAGGAGGATCTGCTCATGTACGGATCCGGCTACCCGCACTGGTCGACGACTTCACCTGAAGCGGCCGTCACAGGCCTCAGTATCGAGCAGCGCGAGAAAGTGTTGTGGCGCAACGCGAGTGGGCTCTATCGGATCGGGGCAGCAGAGGGAGTCGTGCGATGACGACGGTACAGCGCGCAGAGGAAGACGTCGCGCGGGACATCGCGGTGACCATCGTCGACACCGATGTGCATCCGCTGCCGGTGTCGGGCGAGGTACTCAAGTCCTACGCCCCGGCGCAATGGAAAGATCAGCTGTGGCCGACCGGCAACGCCGTCTCGCCCTTGTCGTATTTCTATGACACCCCCGATGCGTATAAGACGAGTTCACTACGCGTCGACGCCATCCCCCCGGCCGGAGGCGCGGCCGGCAGCGACCCGGACTTCGCCGCCCAACAACTTCTCGTCGACGCCGGGGTGAGTATCGCGATGCTGGAACCGATGTGTGATGCTCAGCTGCCGCAGGCCGAGCACATCCTCAAGGCCACCTATAACGATTGGCTGGCCGACGTGTGGCTTGGCGAGAACAACTGGCACGGGCGCTGGCGCGGGGCGATCAGCGTGACAGCGCAGGATCCCGGACAGGCGGCTCGGGAGATCGAGCGATGGGCGGGACACCCGTACATGGCCGAGGTGTTGATGACGCCGCAGACCCGCGGAATTCCGTTCGGCAGTCAACATTTCGACCCGATTTACGAAGCCGCCGCGCGCAACGGCCTTCCGGTCGCGACCCATCTCATGGGGCAGACACCGTTTGAGTTGATCCCGATCTATCCCGTCGGTAACCCAGCCCACTGGCATGATTTCTTCGCTTCGTGGCCGCTACTCTATGTCTCGCACCTCATGAGCCTGGTTTTCGACGGCGCCTTCGATCGCCATCCCGGGCTACGGGTGGTGTTCGTCGAGGGCGGGTTCACGTGGGCGATGCCGGTGATGTGGCGCATGGACCGCATCTGGGAGCAGCGCAAGGCCGATCTGCCGGGTGTGCGGCGCAAGCCCTCCGATTATGTCCGCGAACATGTGCGGTTCACGACCCAACCGCTGGAGGACGTCAACGTCGCCGAATACCGGGAGTACATCGAAATGATGGATCTCGGCGAGAACCTCATGTTCTCAACGGATTATCCGCACTGGAGCTATGACGCACCTGAGTGGGCGATCAGGCGATTCCCGGCCGATCAACGGCAGCAGATCATGCGCGGCAACGCGACCGCCCTCTACGGTCTGCCGCCGACGGTCAAGGCGCTCCCGAACGAGCTCGCCGCCAACTAGCCGCGATTTCGGCGTGATTTCCCGCGCTCAGCGCCGGTTTTCACGCCGAAATCACTTGGTCCGGGCTGCGCGTCGCTCGGCTTCCAGCGGAACGATGGGTGGCCGCGCCGACGGACCCCTGGTGATCGCGTGCAGGCGGATCTCCGGCAGGTCGACCGACGGGTCCAGGGTGTCCAGCCAGGCAACGGCGTCGGCCACATCGATGGCCCGAATCGCCCACATCTCGAACGGAACATCCTGCAGCATATCGGTTTCCACGGGCCCTGGCGTAACCACATGAACGTTGATGCCGTCGCGATCCACCTCTTGGGCCAGCGCAGCGGCGAATGCGTTCATCCCGGCCTTCGACGCGGAGTATGCCGTCCTGGCCATCATCGGCTCGTGTGCGGCCGACGACGAGATGAACACAAACCGCGAACCCGGCTTCATCCGCGGCAGCGCAGCGGAGGTGACCACGAAACACGAGTCGAGGTTGGCCGACATCGTCGCGCGCCACTGCTCGAATGTCTGCTTGCGGGCATAGGTGCCGCCGAGCACGCCCGACGCGTGGACGAGCAGGTCGATGTCGCCTGCGGCGTGGGCCGCGGGTGCGAACTTCTCGGGATCGGAGGCATCGGCGACGACATACCGCGCGCCGACCTCCTCGGCTGCCGCGCGCAGCGGTGCTGCACGCCGCGCAGTGAGCACCACGTCATAGCCGAGGTCTGCGAGCTTGCGCCCGCACGCCATGCCGATGCCACCGCTGCCGCCGGTGATCAACGCCGTACGCACGCAGCACCTCTCAGCGCTGGCGGCGGGCCAGGGCCTGCGGCGAGAGGGCTACGATCCGCTGTTCGGGATCGCCCGTGCTGAAGTAGGTCTGGGTGTCGGCGATATGCCGTGCGGCGAGCTTACGGGCCCGCTCGCCATCGCCGGCTTCAATCGCATCGGTCAGCTTGGTGTGCACCGATAGGGCAATGCGTCGCTTGCTCATCGACGGGTATTCGCCACGCGCGGCGGTCTCCTTGGCCCACATGTTCAGGTGGCCGGTCCACAGCGTCTCCAGGCTGCCGACCACCGCGATCATCGTGTGATTGCCGCAGCCGCGCACCACTTCGTCATGGAACTGGCCGCCGATCTCGGTGAACAACGCGCCGTCCTCGATGTGTGTACCCATCGCGTCGTTGATCTCTTTGAGCTTCGGAATCAGTGTCTTGCCGCGGTCGGGCCGACGGGCCGCCAGCGCGGCGCACATCGGTTCGAGTTCCTGAAGCGCCGTTCCGAGATCCGCCAGCGGCACCGTGTCGCTCTGCAGCAGCAGACCCAGCATGTAGGCCGCGCTGGCCTTGGCGGGCGCATGCACGACAGCGCCGCCGCGGTTGCCCCGGCGCACCGACACGAGCCCCTCGGTTTCGAGGATCCGCAACGCTTCCCGCAACGACACCAGGCTGACGTTGAACTGCTCGACCAGAATCTCCTGGCGGGGCAGCAAGTCACCGTCGGACAACTCGCCGTCGATGATCTGACGGCGGAGTTCGTCGGCTACTATTTCGGCCGTCCTTCGCGCGCCGAGCCTGCGGCGGGCCTCGGGGCCGATTCCCAGTGTGGTCATTGCGTGGCAATGTTAACAGCGTTAGGCGCGCTACCAGCGACGTACCGGATCGCTATCCGATAAATGTAACTAAGATGGCAAAGAAACCGCCGCAGGGAGGTCGTACGCGTGCGTGAGGGAGCATCCACTCCGCTCTCCGACCTACGCGTGGTCGAGGTCAGCGACCGCATCGCAGGCAGCTACTGCGGCAAGCTCCTCGTCGACGCCGGAGCCGACGTCGTGAAGGTTGAACCCCCCAACGGTGATGCGTTACGCAGGTACACCGCCTCCGGCGGTGTCCCGGCCGACGGCGCGGATGCTCCGCTGTTCAGTTACCTGTCCGCCGGAAAGCGCAGCGTCACAAGGCTTTCTAACGAACTGCTAGCCGGCGCCGATATTGTGATCGTGACCGCCACCCGCGGAGCTGCCGCGCAGCTCGGCATCGATCCGGTGCGCCTGCTCGAGTCCCGTCCGGAATGCATCGTCGTGACCATCTCCGACTTCGGCTGGACGGGGCCCTGGGCGGAACGGGTCGCGACGGAGTTCACCCTGCAGGCAGACTCCGGGCTGACGGGTTTTCGGGGCGATCCGGCCGGGCCGCCCATCTCGGTTGGCGGCGAGCTCGGCGAGTACATGGGCGGCGCATGGGCCGCCTACGGCGCCATGGCGCTCCGCCGCCGGGTTCTCGGCGGCGGCCCCGGTGGGCACCTCGACATGTCCATGCTCGAGGCGATCACGCTGATGCAGAGCAGCGAGTGGCTGCACTCCCAGCTGCTGCAACGCCCGCCCGTCAAGCGCTCGGTCGAGGTGCCGTCCATCGAACCGGCCAAGGACGGCTACGTGGGCATCAGCATGGTCACCGGACAGCAGTGGCTGGATTTCGCCGCGATGGTCGAATGTCCGGAGTTCACCGAGATCCCACAACTACGGTTCCAGATCGGCCGATGGGACTACCGAGAGTGGATCCGCGAACGGATTGACCCGTGGATGCGTGCCCGCACCGTCGACGAGATCGTCGAGCTCGGACAGCTCTTCCGGTTGCCGCTGGCTCCGCTCGGCAACGGCGCGACCATCCCCGGCATGGACCACCTGCGCGCCCGGGGGGTCTATATCTACAACCCGGCGGGCTTTCGGCAGCCGCGGGCCCCGTGGCTGATGTCGGTCGCAAACCAGGCACCGGTGCGGGCCGCCCCTGCTCTCGGCGAGGCCGACGGTGTATCGCTCTGGCAGCCAAGGAGTTCGGTCAAACCCAAGCCTGTCGACCCACCGCTAGAAGGCATACGGGTCGTCGACTTCACCGCGTTCTGGGCCGGACCCTCGGCAACACATTCGCTGGCCGCGTTCGGCGCCGACGTCA
Source organism: Mycobacterium sp. 1274761.0 (assembly GCF_001668615.1). Lineage (GTDB taxonomy): Bacteria > Actinomycetota > Actinomycetes > Mycobacteriales > Mycobacteriaceae > Mycobacterium. The sequence goes on along the minus strand of NZ_LZMC01000003.1, from coordinate 44,561 downwards.
TCAAGATCGAGTCGGTCCAACGCCCCGACGGCATCCGCTATTCCGGGGGAATGCGCACCGACGTCGATGACTGGTGGGAATACGGCTGGGTATTTCACGCGATGAACACCAACAAGCGCTCGGTCACCCTCGACCTGCAGTCTGACGACGGGCTGCGCCTGGCCAAAGAACTGGTGAGGCAGGCCGACGTGGTCATCGAGAATTTCTCGCCGCGGGTGATGGAGCAGTTCGGCCTGGATGCCGAGGTGTTGCTGGAACTCAACCCGAAACTGGTTGTGGTGCGGATGCCCGCGTTCGGATTAACCGGGCCGTGGCGCGACCGGGTTGGCTTTGCGCCGACCATGGAACAGATCGCCGGACTGGCTTGGGTCACAGGACTTCCCGACGGGCCTCCCGTCGCGCCGCGGGGCGCGTGTGATCCGCTCGCGGGCGCACACGCGGCGTTTGTGACGCTCGCGGCGCTGGAGTACGCCGCCCGAACTGGCCGCGGACAGCTCGTCGAGGTACCGATGATCGAGATCGTCCTCAACGTAACGGCTAGCCAGACAATGGAATTCGAGGTGTTCGGCACGCTCATGGAGCGGCGGGGCAACCGCGGACATCGGGATGCCGAGCAGGACATCTACCGCTGTGCGGGCGAGGACAGTTGGGTCGCAGTGACGATCCGAAACGATCGTGACCGTACTACGTTGGCCGACGTCACCGGTGACCCTGAGGGGGGCATCCGCGCATGGCTGGCTGCCCAAGACGCACAAGTAGCCGTCGAAAGGCTTGCCGCAGCGGGCGTTCCGGCTGCCGTCGTGATTTCGCCGTCGCTGGTGACCGACAACCCGCAACTCGTGCACCGCGGCTTCTTCGAGCGCCTTGTACATGCGCGTACCGGCGAGGGGCTGTACCCGTGCCCGCCATTCGCCCGGCTCGACGGCGTGGAACGGTGGTTGTCACGCACGCCGCCGACACTGGGACAGCACAACGCCGACGTGCTGACGCAGCACTGCGGGCTGACGGACGCCGAACTGGAGCGATTGGCCGCCGACAGTGTCATCGGCACCCGACCCAAAGGCGCCTAGCGTCAATCGGCCGGCTTCACCGTGATCGGTAGCGCGTCGAAGATCGTCATGTTGTTGGTGAGGTTGGGATAGGCGACCACCGGGGATCCGATCCTGATTTCGCCGGTGCGGCAGAGCAATTCGTCGAGTACCGCGCGGATTTCAGCCCGGGCCAGCATTGCACCGAGGCAATGGTGCGGTCCGCCGCCTCCGAACGCGACGTGCGGGTTCTCGGCGCGGCCGATGTCGAATGCGAACGGGTCTTCGAAGACCTCTTCGTCGCGGTTGGCCGACCGCAACATCGCCACCACCCGCTCGCCTCTCGGAATCGTGATTCCGTCCATCTCGACGTCGACCTTCGTGCTGCGGGTCCAGAACGTCACCGGTGAGGACCAGCGCAGCACCTCTTCGACTGCGCCGGAGCGCACCGTGTCGTCATCGCGGTAGCGCTCTATCTGCTCGGGGTTGGCCACGAACGCCTGCAGCCCGGAGGCCAGCGCGTTCTTGGTGGTGTCGCTGCCGGCGAAGGCGATCACGAAAAAGAAGATCTCCAGTTCGTTCGCCGGTATCGACAACTCCTCGCCGTTGTCGTCACTGACCACCGCGGAGGTCAACGTGCTCCAGATGTCGTCCGTCGGATTGCGCCGCTTCTCGGCAGTGAGCTCGAGCGCATACGTGAAGATCTTCCCGAACAGTTCCATCGCGTTTTGCTGGGCGACCTCGTCGTCGGACGATGCAACCTTGAGAATGCGATCGAGGGTGGCGAAGATTTCGGGCCGATCCGCTTCGGGGATTCCGATGATGTCACCGATGACCGACATCGGCAGCACGTCGGCGACGTCGGCGATCCAGTCGCCCCCGCCCGCCGAAAGCAGTCCGTCCACCATCACCGCCGCGCGCCGGCGAATGCCCTCCTCGAGCTTGCCGATCGCCTTCGGCGTGAACGCGTGCGACATCACCCGTCGGCGCTTGAGCAGCTCGGGCGGGTCCATTTTGATGATGGTCGGCGCCGATCCGACGATGCCCACACCCTGGATGAGTGGGCCGTCGGTCGCGGTGAACGACTCGGTGTCGCGGTGGATTCGCTGCGCATGCCGGTGCTTGGTCGCCATCCAGAAATCGCGCTTGACGGTCCTGGCCACCCCGGCGGTCAACGCGTGCCGGAACAGCGGTCGATCACGTCGTAGATCGGCGAACACGTCGTCGGGAAAACCGTTCCGCCACAATGCGGAATCCGAGAGGTCCACCGGCGTGGTCGTAGGCATGCGCGCTCCTGGTTCGGTCGTCCTTGACCTAGAATGATTAAAATAGTAACAATAGACGCAACACAGGGTCTGACCTGCCCAGACATCGCGCGGACGGAGACGGCATGACGGACATGGCCGACGATCCCATCGTCGATCCGTCGGAACGCGAATTCGGTTCGGGCGGCATCAGCCTGTCGAAGTACCGCTTCCCGACCGGATGGTTCATTGTCGGCTTCGCGTCCGATCTGGCGCCGGGGCAAGTCAAGCGGGCCCACTACTTCGGCGAAGAGTTGGTGATCTTCCGCACGGAATCCGGCAGGCTCAACGTGCTGGACGCCTACTGCCTGCACCTCGGCGCGAACATGGGTGTCGGCGGAACCGTGGAAGGCGAACGGATCGTCTGTCCGTGGCACGGCTGGCGATGGAACGGCGACGGCACCAACGCCGAGATTCCCTACAGCAAGCTCGGGTGTAAGCAGAACGTCCGCATCAAAATGTACCCGTCGATGGAGTGGTACGGCTTCATCCTGGTATGGCACGAACGGCATGGCCGCGCTCCCTATTGGCAGCCACCCGTGCTGCCCGAACTGGAAACCGACGAGTACTACCCACTGCATCCCCACACCCGAATGGTCAACCGGGTCAAGGTGCACGCCCAGATGATCATCGAAAACGCCGCCGACCCATACCACGTGCAATACGTGCACAAGGCCGCCAATCCCGCGACCACCGCAGCGTTTGAGGTGTCGGGTTATCACCTGCATGCGACGGTGAACGCGAACTTCGGTGGGGGACGGCCCAAAACGTGGCTGACGCCCAATGGCCCGGTCGATGCCAAGATCATCTACGACAACTACTCGCTGGGCCTGGGTGTCGTCCGGTTCCCGTCGGAACTCGTGGCCACCGTGCAGGTGACTGGTCAGACACCGGTGGATGAGGACTACACCGACTACTTCTATACCCAGGCGTCGATCCGCGAGCCAGGTGACACCGGCGATGCGCCGACCGGTCGCGCCGCGAAGTTCCTGCAGCTTCAGCAGGAAGTGATCAAGCAGGACTTCTTCACCTGGGAGAACATGAAATACCTCGAGAAGCCCAACCTCGCGCCCGAGGAAGCCCGCGACTATGCCGCCCTCCGCCGCTGGGCACATCGCTTCTATCCGGGCGAGCAACCCGCGCCCGACGATTTCGGCTACACCGTCACCGGTGAGCCGGATCCGGCGGCGGCGGGTGCCTGACGCGAGTCGCCCTGACGGGCCGATCGGCCCGTCGCGGTTCGGCGTCGACCGTTTCACCGTCGTCGACGTGCTGGACCGTCGTGCTGAGCAGTTCGGTGACCGGGTGATGATGTCCATCGCCGGAACCGCGGTGACATTCGCGCAGATGCGCGATCGTTCATGTGCGGCCGCGAACGCCTTGACCGACATGGGGATCGGTGCGGGCGACACCGTGGTGTTGTTCACCGCAACATGTCCCGAGTGGGTGTACATCTGGCTGGGCGCGGCGCGCATCGGTGCGGTGACCGCCGCGGTGAACGCCGCCAACAAAGGAGAATTCCTTAGCCACGCGCTGCGGTTGTCGCGCGCCAAGCTCGTCGTTGTCGACGCGGAAAGACGTACTCACCTGCGCGACATCATCGATCAGGTTCCGACTGTGAAAACCGTTCACACCGTCGAGGATTCACTGTCGAGGCTGCTGACCGCCGCATCGACCGGCCCCCCGCGGGTCGTTCCGAGCGAACCCGACGACCTGGCCGCGCTGTTCTTCACCTCCGGCACCACCGGTCCGTCGAAGGCCGTCGCGACCACGTGGAACTACTTGTTCTCGGCCGCCGCGGGCGTGGCGACGGCATGGGAGCTCACGGCCGGCGACGTGGTCTGGAGTGCGATGCCGCTGTTCCACCTGAGCGCCGCCCCTTCCGTGCTGGCGCCCATGCTCGTCGGTGCGACGACCGTGTTGTCGGCAACCTTCAGCCCAGGCAGCGTGTGGGACAACGTACGGGCGTGCGATGCAACGGGTTTCGCCGGGGCAGGTGCGATGGTCTCCATGCTGTGTAACCTGCCGCCGGATCCCGGCGATCAACGGCTTCCGCTGAAATTCATCTCCGCCGCGCCGATCCCGGCCGACATGTACCGCCGCATCGAGCAGCGTTACGGGGTCAAGATCGTGACGATGTACGGCATGACGGAGGCTTTCCCGATCGCGTTCAAAGCCGTTTCCGAAGACGGTGTCCCCGGCACATCCGGACCGGTGAATGCCGCGTTCGACGTCCGCATCGTCGACGGTACCGGCCGGTCACTACCGGCAGGCGACGTAGGCGAGATCGTCTGCAGGCCCAGAGCCCCGCATGTCATGAGTGAAGGGTATGTCGATGCGGTGGCGGCCGGCTCCACGCTGAGTGTCCATCCGCACGAAGAATGGTTCCGCACAGGTGATCTCGGCTCGCTCGACACCGAAGGAAACTTGACGTATGTCGACCGGGTGAAAGATTCGCTGCGGCGGCGCGGCGAGAACGTGTCTTCGGTGGAGGTGGAGACGACGGTGATGAGCCACCCTGCAGTGCTCGAGGCGGCCGCGGTCGCGGTACCAAGCGATCTCGGTGAAGACGACATCCTGGTGGTCGTCACCTTGCGGACGGACGCGGACTTCGATTATGTCGAGCTGCTGGACTTCTGCTCCACCCGCATGCCCTACTTCTGCGTCCCGCGGTACTTGGAGGTGCTCGACGAGCTGCCGAAGAACGTCATCGGTCGGGTCCGCAAGGACTTGCTGCGGCGACGTGGCCTCAGCCCACATGCCTGGGACCGAGAAGCCAACGGCTACATCCTGACTCGCTGATACGGAGAAACATATGACGATGAGCTATCAGCAGGAGTTTGTGTTGTCCGGGGTGGCCGGGCGAGCCGCGATCTTGAACCTGAACGCGCGGCACAACCGGCTGTTCTCAGCGGGCGAGGTTGTCGGCTGGATCGCCACCTTCCGGCACGCGGGCGCCGCTTACATCCGAGCGGGGGAGACCTTCACCGACCTGAGCGCCGCCTTCGACGGCGGACACGGACAACGGCTCGTCACCGTCGATCACGAGATCGACGTTGACGGCGTCGACGCCACCCAGACATGTGTCGCGTTGCTGTTTGTCGGCGCTGAACTTCGGTCGACGGGTGTCTACCGCGACCGCCTCATCTACGAGCGGGGCGGTTGGTACTTCACGTCGCGCGAGCTCGACTGGGACGAGTCGGTGACCTGAGTGACACGGGACATCAGCTACCAGTTCGCATTCGGCACCTACGAGGATGCCCTGCGGATGGTCGGCGTGCGCAGCGAGCCGAGATTCGCCGGAACGGCGGTGAGCGCCGCACGCATCCAGCACTTCGCGTCGATGGTGCAGGACGGGAACCCGGCCTTCTGGGACACCGAGTTCGCGACCGAGGTGTGGGGCGGATTGGTCGCGCCGCCCGCGATGCTGATGGGCTGGCTGATTCCGACGCCGTGGCTGCCCGGCGGCCAGCGGCCTGTTCCCTCGATCGCGATCCGCGTGCCGCTTCCCGGTACCACATTCATCAATGCCTCCAACGACGTCGAGCTCGTGACGCCGATTCTCGAGGGCGACCGCCTCAACGCGATCGAAGAGGTGCTGTCGGTATCACCGGAAAAGCGGACCAAGGTCGGCATCGGTCACTTTGTCGAGACCTGTGAGCACTACTACCGCGACGACTCGTCGCTGGTCGCGACGAACCGCAACACGTTGTTCCGCTTTACTCCCGCGGAGGCCCAATGAGTATGCCCCGCGGGCTCGAGTGGAACGATGTCCCGGTCCCGACAGAACTCGCCGAGGTCGTCGACGAGATCAGCTACCAGCGCGTCGTGATGAACCCCGGTGCGACATGGGATTACTTTCCCGGCCACTTCGATCCGGACTACGCCGAGAGCCACGGTCACCCAACCATTTTCGTCAATACGATGCATCTCGCCGGCTTCATCGACCGAATCGCCACCGAATGGGCGGGTCCCTACAGTCGCGTGGTGCGCCGCAAGGTGTCGATCGTCGGATCCATCTACGCGGGGGACTCGATGATCGGCCGGGGCCGCGTAGCCGCCAAACGCTGCGAAGGAGCCGGTGACACCCAGCGTCACCTGGTGGACCTCGAGATCGCGATCTTCAACCAGCGCGACGAATTATGTTGCCCTGCCGCCGTGACTGTTGAATTCGCTAACCGTTCTGGGAGTGCCCATGGGTGATGACTGGCGCCAATACCCGTTCGAACTGGTTGCAGGCGACCCGCACTTCGTGTTCCCCGCCGCTGAGGCGAATCATCCGACATGTGAGTCGGACACCTGGTACCTCGCCGGCGAGCTCACCGCAGAATCCGGTCGGAGGTTCGCGTTCTTCACGATCTACAACAAGAACCGTCCGGGTGGGGTGATCGTCGCAGATTTCTACACGCTCGCTCTGTTCGACCTCGACAACGGCACCTACGGCACCTACACGGATTACGACATGCCGGGTACGAATAAGCACGGCTCGACGTCTCCGAGACTATCGGTGGCCGATGACCACCTGGATTTGTCCTACGAGTGCAGTGCTGGAACTGCGCTCTGGCGGACACGTCGTGACGAGCGGGGCGAATTGGTGCCCTACACCTACGACTTCAGCCTCTTCGGCACCGACCATCACGGTGACGCGATGCAGCTCGACCTGAGCGTGACACCGTCACGGGGACCCGTGCCGCTGGGGGCCGCGGCGTACAACGGCGTCATCGAGTGCTTCGGACAGCCCGACACATACTCGTACTTCCAGACGCGCATGAACATGGCCGGAACCCTGTCGTGGGGTTCGATCTGCGAAAAGGTCGCGGGGAGCGCGGGTCACGTGGATCGGCAGTGGTTCCCACTGGTCGCCAATGACGGAGGTCCCACCGGCGACATCCGGTCACGCGGCCACGAGTGGCGCACGATCAACCTGGACAACGGCGTGGATATCAGCATCTGGCGCCAGTTCGACCGTACCAATCGCAATGCGCCGCAGCCGTTTACCGGTGCAACCGTGAGCCTGCCCGAGACTGCGCCCGAATACGTCGACGATATCGAGGTCGACACGACAAGCTACGTACGCTGGCCCGAAGAAATCCGCACGCTGGTCCCACCTCCCGCGAAGGTTCGGTACCTGCCCGATCGCCACCGCCTGACGTCGCGCAAATTGGACCTGGACTTGACGGCAGAACCGCTGGTGGCTGCCCCGGCGCATCTCCTACCCCTGGAATACATGGCAGGTCCGTACCGATACCAGGGCACCTATCGCGGCCAGTCGGTCAGCGGCTTCGCGTTGTACGAACGGTCAATGGCCTTGTATCGGGACTGGGAACTCGCCGACGTGCTCGCGGCCGCCGGACCCGACGAGCGAGACACGATCGCGCGGATCATCGAGGCGCAGCGCTGACCGCGTTCTCCCACACCTGGTGGCGATGCTGCAACCCCGGCTCGTTACGGCCGAATACCAGGTGGTCTCTGACGCCGGCGGCGAGATTGGCCTGCAACCTCTCGACCAACGCGTAGTCCTCGTCGCGCACCGTGCCGTGGGCGTAGTCGAATACCGCCTGAGCTCCCGCGGCAACCGACTCCTCGGAGATGTCCAACGGAGTCGAGTTCTGGTGCACCGTGATCGAGCGGCCGGGCATGTCACCCGGATAGACACGGAACAACTCGCCGTTGGCGATCGTGGCCGACAACACGATGTTGGGGAACAGCGCGTAGATGACGACCATTGCCTGCAACGGATCCCATTGGTCCTCATCGACATTATCGAAGTCGAGAATGCCGTTGAGCGGGAAGACGAGTCGGTGATGGGGTCCGAACGAGTCGAATACCGTGCAGTTGCTGCGCGCGATCGTCGCAAACGTGGTCTTGTGCACGGTCGCGAAATGGTAGTTCTCCGCGAAGGTGTCGATCGCGAGTTTCCAGTTGATGGCCGAGTCCAGCACTTTCTCACCGAGCGGTGACCAACGTCCGATCCCCCACGACTCCAGCTCGTCGACCAGCGGCCCCAGAAATCCACGGATATCGAGTGTGACGTCCGGATCCAGGCCGACCCACAGGAACCCGGCGCATTCGGTCGCGGGTAATTCGGTCAACCGTGCGCTGTCCGTTGCGTTTTTGGGAAAGCCTTCCTTCCCGGGCACGCCGGCCAGATTGCCGCCGAGGTCGTAGCTCCACGCGTGATACGGGCACACCAGGCGGCGCGCCGTACCGCAGCCATCGGCGATCTGTGACTGGCGGTGTAGGCACACGTTGTCAAAGGCTTTGACCGAACCTTCCGCCGTGCGGGTCAGCAGAATCGACCGGCCCATCACAACCTTCGTGCAATACGAATTGGGCTGGGGAAGTTCGGAGACATACCCGACGAGCTGGGGGCTCGCCATCACCATCGCACGGTCACGGGCGTGCCGCTCGGCCGACGTGTACGTGCTCGCCTTCACGGTGTATACCTCGGGTGCCAGGTCGGTCGTCTTGTCTCGTGCCAGCTTCAGCGCGCGACGAGTCAAATCGATCAGCTGATCACGCTCCATGGCCCTATCTTATTATCTTTGCAAAGATAGAGACAAGTAGAGCCAAAGCCTCAGAGGAGTTGACTGCTCCAGTGCCATGGCTGCCCCTCCCTCGAGTGCTGATCATCTAACGGCCTTGATTGACCTAAGTCAACTAAGGTAACCGGCAGGAAACCACTCCGAGGCGGTAGAGTCACTGTATGGCAGTGGTAGACAAGCCGTCCGCGCGAGAAACCAAACGACTGCAGACTCGGGAGCGGCTCATGGGAGCGGCGATCGCAGAGTTCAAACGCGAGGGGATGGCCGAGGCCGATGTTGGTTCGATCGTCACCGCTGCGGGCGTAGCCCACGGAACCTTCTTCTTCCACTTTCCTACCAAGGAGCACGTCCTCCTCGAGTTGGAACAGCGTGAGGAGGAGCGCATCGCCAAGCAGCTTGCTCGCTCCCTTGGGTCGGGCAAGGAGCTCGCTTATACGCTGAACGAGGCGGTCCGACTGGTGATGGGACTGGAACGCCGGCTCGGCGCGGTCTTGTTCAAAGACTTTCTCGCACTGCACTTTTCACAGACCCGGCCTTCGTCGGACGAGAGCCGTCAGCATCCAGTGATCGTCGCGGTCGCCCAAGAGATCGAGCGGGCGCAGCAGCTCGGCGCGGTCGACCCCGACGTGATACCGATGAACAGTGCGGTGTTCTTCCTGCTTGGTCTCTACGCATTGCTGACGACAACTCACGATTGGCCGGGTCAGGCCGCGATGATCGAGGATTATGTGGCGAGGACACTTCGTAGCGTGGGGGTTCGCTAGTTCATTGACTACGTGCACTGAATGACTATAGTCAGTTTCTGTGAATCTGCCGATGGTGCGTCTCGGCCGGGATCGGGCTCCTGCGCAGCGAGCGAGATCGTCTGGAAGCGGCCTCGACGAGCATATGGCTGCGTCGCAGGCCGCGCAGCGTCGGGCCGACAAGTGGCTGATCTCCGGAAGCATCTTGATCGGCACCGCCGCCCTGGGCATCTTTGGGCTGCCGCTCTTCCTTCGCGGCGTCTGGTTATTGCGCAAGGCTCAGCGCGACGGCCTGACGGTCAGGCCGATGCTCGTCACGCTGATCGGTTATCTCGTGATCATCGACGCTGCCATCAACACCGTGGGGTGGGCACTCGACCTGGTGGCCAACCACACGATTCTCGCTCGAATCCTGTTGAACGGGTGGGGAGCTATGTTCGATGCCGGCTACTTCTGGCACTACAACGAACTGTGGCTCGGCGGCGCGGCAGGCCCCGGTGAGAAGGCCATGGAAGTCGGGATGATCCTCACCGTCTTCACGATGCGGATCGCCGCTGCGATCGGGTTTCTGCAGATGAAGCGCTGGGGCCACCAGTGGATGATCATCACATGCTGGATGGGCGTGCTCATCTGGTGTCTGTACGTGTTCAACATGACGATGTACGCCGACGTCCGCTTCGCCGGCGTTGTCCTGCCCGTGGTCGGCTGGTGGCTCTACGACATCTTCTACATCACGCCGTTCCTGGCGATCCCATACCTGCATTCAGTGAATCGGGAGATCTTCTCCGACTGATGCCAATGACTTGACTCATTGACTTTGGTCAGTAACTGGGATACAAAGGGCGAACCATGACGCCACAGGTCAAGCAGTCGGCACGCGAAGCCCGCCGGCGGCAGACGAGGGAACGCATACTCGGCGCAGCCATTTCCGAGTTCAGGATTGCGGGTATGTCGGGCGCCGACGTGAACGCAATCGCGACCGTGGCGGGCGTGGCCCACGGCACCTTCTTTTTTCACTTTCCCAGTAAGGAGCACGTGCTGCTGGAGTTGGAAAGTCGTGAGGAAGCCCGGATGGCGGCCCGCTTTGCACAGTTCCTCGACGGTGGCCACGATCTCGTGGGGGCGCTGAACGAGGCGGTCCGACTGGTCACGGGTCTCGAGCAACGATTGGGTTCACTTCTATTCAAAGAGTTGCTGGCGCTACACTTCTCGCCGACGCGGCCAACCATGGATGAATGGACCGACCATCCGGTGATCGTGCTGTTGGTGGATGAGATTGAGCGTGCGCGGGGTGACGGTCAAGTCCATCCAGCTGTCGATGCGTTCTACAGCGCCGCCTTCTTCCTGCTCGGTGTCTACGGAACGCTCACCACCACAACGAATTATGAAACCCGTGGCACGATGCTCGCCAAGTTGGTCGACACCGCCGTTCGCGGGTTAGAGATCCGATGACTTCGTCTATCAGCAGGGAGGCTTGACGTGGATTGGATTTGGGAGATCCTCCGATACGTCGCAGCATGGGGCGGAACTGGATTGATCATCTGGTTCTGGTATTGGATGTTTTCCAACATCGGCACGTTCTGAGGCTCCTTCCGCGATATGTCCGAGAACGCCGAATCGCACTCCCTTGCCGTGGAGCGCAGCTGTGCCGTCACTGCCGTCGCCCTCAGCGGGCAGCGCCGTGAGGGCGTGCGCCTAGTCAGCGGCGAGCGGCGCAGCTTCGGTTTGAGCTCGGCGCTCGACTTCATTCACGTTCCTTATCCGCCGCCGCAAAGGGATTGGACGCGAAGAAGTTTGACGTGTGGGGTCGCGCTGCAATGCTCACCATCGAAAGAACGGATTCTCGGCTACCGGTTGAACGAACTGTCGGCCCGGGAGCTGAGCGCGCTCACGCTCGTCGAGGCGGCCGTGGCTCTGGGCTGGATCGCGCAGAGTTGGCCGGGCTTGCTGGTCGAACTGCGGCGGCTACTGCCAGACGTTGACGTGGCGTCCGCCGAGATGAGCGCACCGCAGATGCTCAATCGTGCCCTTGCGCTTGCGCGTGCGCCGCAACCGCTACTCGTTGATCCGCTATTGGGGACCCTGCCACGGGCATACACAGATCCTCAGGGGCTCGCCGACAAACTACGTCGTAGCTTCGGTAGGTTGCCATGGACCACCTCGCAGAAGCGACTTCCGCGTGCACACTCCGTTCCGGTGGGCGGCGACGGCGGCGTTCGCAACCCGAACCTGCCACCGCCGAGTCGGCCGCAGGACAACGACGTGGATGTCACCCCCGAACACCGCCCGGGAATTCCTTACCCCGAGTGGAACATGTGGACTAAAAGCTTTATGACCGACCACGTCGCGGTTCTTGAACGCACCCATACGACCCGCCTTCGGCATCCGGTGGCGGCCTCGGCCGACTTGCGGAAGTGGTTCTCCGAGCACACCCACCGTGCGATGACAAACGGCCTGGAAGACGGCTGCGACCTCGACGTTGACCGGTACGTGAGCCACTACATCGACCTCGCGACCGGTGAAGCGGTCGAGCCGCGCATCTTTCGTGACCTGCTGCCCAGCAGTCGCGACGTCACCACGGCCCTGCTTCTCGACGGAAGCTCATCGCTCGGCGTGCACGGCGGCAGGATCTTCAAACTCGAATTAGCCTGCGCCGACGCGCTTTCGCAGGCGATGCTGCTTGCCCGCGAGCGACACGGGATCTTTGTGTTCACCGGCAACACCCGCCACCGTGTCGAAGTCACCTGCCTCAAGGATTTCGAGGACCGCCGATTCGTGCCGCCGGGAACTCTCGGATTGGCCACCGGTGGATACACCAGGCTCGGTGCCCCGCTTCGCCATATGACCAGTCGCTTGCTCGCCCAACCATCGGAGAGACGCCTGCTGATCGTCATCGGGGATGGCCTGATATCCGATGAGGGCTACGAGGGTCGTTACGCATGGGCGGATGCCGCTCACGCGGTCGAGGAAGCGAACGACGCAGGTGTCAGCATGTACTACGTCGGCGTCGGTCCGACGCGTGTCGATCCACTACCCGAGGTGTTCGGACCCCGTCGCTCGCAACGAATCCGACGCGTCGAAGAGCTTCCGCGAGTGCTCGCCCATGTACATCGAGAGTTGGTAGCCGCATGACAGACACCACCTATTACTCGAACGCCAACGAGGTCCAGCTTTTCGAGCAGGCGTATCACCAGCAGCTACCAGTGATGCTGACCGGCCCGACCGGCTGCGGCAAGACGCGACTCGTCGAGCACATGGGCCTGCTGCTGCGGCGACCGGTCGTGACCATCAGCTGCCACGACGATTTGACCGCCTCTGATCTCGTAGGCCGCTTCATGGTCACCGGTGGTGACGTGGTGTGGACCGATGGACCACTCACCAGAGCGGTCAAGGCCGGAGCCATCTGCTATCTGGACGAAGTCGTTGAAGCACGGCATGATTCGCTGGCGATCCTGCACTCGTTGACCGATCACCGTCGGGCGCTGTATCTGGACCGTGCGGACCAAGTTGTCGACGCGCCGGACACTTTCATGCTTGTGTGTTCCTACAACCCCGCGTACCGCAGTTCCCTGAAGGAGCTCAAACCCTCCTTCCGTCAACGCTTCGTCACATTGCCGATGCGCTACCTAGTGCCTGAGCGCGAGGCGGAGGTGATCGTCGCGGAGGCGGGTATCGCAATCGCGCGGGCGCGGAGACTCGTCCAATGCGCTGTCGCCATTAGAACAGCCGACGAGGCGTTCCACTTCGAACCGCCGTCGACTCGTGTGCTCGTCAGCGCAGCGCAGATGATCGCCGCAGGCGCAACCGAATTAGAGGCGGCAGAGGCCTGCATCCTCGCACCGCTGTCAACTGACGGGGCAATCGCGGAAGGTTTACGCGAGGTAGCGGCTGCCAGCCTGGCCGGCGCCGACAACTCGGATGCAATCAGGTAGGGAGAGGAGTCGCCTACCATGGATCAAAAGGAACAGAAACGTAAGCGGGCACTCATCGTTCTGCAGATCGTCGTCTACGGCTATCTGCTGACGATGTTCGGCATTCAGTTGTACATGTCCTTCGCCCGCGGGTGGTGGGGGCTTTGAGTCTGGACGTCAGGTCGGCAGGCACGATAAGCCTCGAGGAGCACGACGAGGAGTCGCGCCTCGCACAGCGCCGGGCGGACAAGTGGATGATCGTCGGCGCCGGCCTGATGGGAATGTGGGCGCCAGGGATATTCGGCTTACCCATTTTTCTGCGCGGTGTGTATCTACAACGGCAGGCGGCCCGCGCGGGTCTGTCGATGCGGCCGATGATAGTCACCCTGATCGGATACCTCGTGCTGATCGACGGGATGCTCAACAGCCTGGGGTGGGCCCTCGACCTGGTCGCCAACCACACGTTGGTCAACCGCGTGCTCATGGTTGGCTGGGGCGCAATGTTCGACGCCGGCTACTTCTGGCACTACAACGAAGCATGGGTCGGCGGCGCGGCGGCGCCCGGCGAGAAATCCATGGTGTTTGGAATGATTCTCACGGTCTTCGCGATGCGGTGCGCCGCGGCGATCGGGTTTCTGCAGATGAAGCGCTGGGGCCACCAGTGGATGATCATCACGTGCTGGATGGGTGTGCTCATCTGGTGCCTGTATGTGTTCAACATGACCATGTACGCCGACGTGCGCTACGCGGGTGTGGTCTTTCCGGTCATCGGCTGGTGGCTCTACGACATCTTCTACATCACGCCGTTCCTGGCGATTCCGTACCTGCACACGGTCAATCGAGAAATCTTCTCCGATTGAACTGATTCGAGGAGCAAACCTGTGACCACCACATCTGGAACCGAGACAGAGAACACGGCGGAGGACCTCCCGCCGGGAACCACGCCGTACTACGCGCGGATGCACAAGTACATCAAGCGTGCCGTGCTTGTCTGCCTGGTCGCCCTTGTCATCGAGGGCGCCTTCACGCTGCCCTTCATGGCGGTCTACTACGGCTATCCAACGCTGAGCCTGACCGAAATCTGCAGTGAATTGCTGAAGGTCAGATACTCCGACGGCACCCTGGAATGCAAGGTGCCCTACCCGCCGCTGGGTCCCCCTGAAGGAGTCGAAGGCAAGGACACTGCTCAGGACGAATGGGGCATCCAGCCCGTCCCGAAGTACAACCGGATCGGATGGCGCGAACTGGTGCGCATCCACGATGAGCGCGAAGCTCGCCAAGCTGCCGAACAGCAGGGAAATCCGACTCCATGACGAAGTCGCTCAATGAGCATGCGCAGAACTGGGACCTGCGACACGAAGACTTCGGGGACAACGACTTCCTCTATGACGTCTACGCGGTGATGCGTGACACGTCGCCGTTCGCGCACACCGATACGCCCTTTCTGTCCGTGACACCGGGCGGCGCTTGGGTAGCGACTCGATATGCGGATTGCTACCGAATCCTGCAAGACTGGAAGCACTTCTCGAGTAATCCGACACCGCAGGCGTCTGAGCACCTCGCGGGCGAACTGGTGATCACGTTGGATCCACCGCGGCAACAGAAGTTCCGCCAGGTCCTCAATCCGTACTTCTCGCCTGGCCGGAAGAAAGCGTTGAGGCCGCAGATCCGCGGTGAGACGGACCGTCTGCTGGACGCCTTCATCACCGACGGCAGCGGTGATCTTGCCGAGGTCGCGTGGCGGCAGCCGGGCATTGTCTTCTTCAAATTCCTGCTCGGCATGTCGATCGACGACGTGCCGCTGTGCATCGAGTTGACGGATACGGCACTCAACGGGGCCACCGAGGAGTCGCGAATGGCCGCGTGGGGCGGCTTGTACCAACACATCAACGATGCGGTCACAGCCCGTACCGCGCAACCGCCGCGCGACGACATGATCGATGTGCTGCTCAAGGCGGAGATCGATGGGCAGAAGCTACAATTCGGGGACATCGTCGGCAACGCGATGCTGTTGGTGCAGGCAGGTCTCGAGACAACGGCGAGCGCGATGTCGTTCGCTTTCCACTACCTCGCGACCCATACTTCAGAGCGCGACCGATTGATCGCCGAACCTGAACTCATTCCACGGGCGGTGGAAGAGTTCATCAGGTTCGCGGGCTCGATCCACGGAATTCCGCGCACGATAACGCGGGAAGTCCAGTTGAGCGGCCCCACGTTTCGTCCCGGCGAATCGGTCATCGTCAACTACGCATCCGCCAACCGCGACCCCGAACAGTTTCCCGATGCTGACCGATGCATCCTCGACCGCCGGGAAAATCGTCATTTGGGATTCGGCGCCGGCGTGCATCGCTGCCTCGGCTCCAATCTCGCGCGCCTGGAATTCCAAGTCGGTCTCGAACAGGTACTCGCGCGGATGCCCGACTTCACGCTCACCTCGGCGCGCGACGCGTTCTTCCACGGGAACTCCGACACGTGGATTTCGCAGTATCCCTGTGACTTTCACTCCCGGCGAGCGGTCTGCTGCATGACATATCGGGTGATCCAGTGGATGACGGGCGACGTCGTCCAACCGCGAGGGTTGGTGTGCACATGATTGCGGAACCGGCCAGCCACGGCTGCACCACGTCACGTTCGCTGGAAGGATGGGGTTCGCGAAACCTTCAGGCGTCTCGGGCTGCTCGGACCCTAAATGCGGGCTGACTACGGCTCGCCTGCGACGGATTTGCGCAGTGGACGCGCCGCCGTCTCGCGCATTGTCATGACGGTCGCGAGCGTGATGACCGCGGCGAGGATCACGTAGTAGGCCGGCGCGAGTTCGTTGCCGGTGCGCTCGGTCAGCCAGGTCGCGACATAGGGGGCGGTGCCGCCGAATAGCGCGACCGAGACGTTGTAGCCGATGGAGTAGCCGCCCGAACGCACCTTGGTGGCGAACAGCTCTGCGCCCGCGGCCAGCGACGAGGATACGAACACCGCCTCGAGGGCGGCAAGGCCGGCGTGACCGGCGAACGCCGCGGACACTGATCCCGAATTCAGCAGCAGGAATAGGGGATAGGCGAACACGATAAATCCGACAGAGCCGGTGATTAGCAATGGCTTCCGTCCGACCCGGTCGGAAAGGGCGCCCAGCGGTGGGATGAGGATCAGCGCGACGGCACTGGCGATGGTGATCGACATGAACGCGTCCATCTTGGTCAGTCCGAGTGTCTTGGTGAAGTAACTCGGCAGGAAGGTGAACACCGTGTAGAAGCCCACGTTGTGGATCACCACCAGCCCAGCGATCTGAAGGATCGGCCGCCACGAGGTGGTCAGTGCGTCCTTCAGCGGCGACGACGAGACGTCGCCCTCGGCTTGCAGCTCCTCGAATTCGGGTGTGTCGCGCAGACGCAGGCGGATGTAAAGCCCGACGGCGCCTAGTACGCCTGCCAACAGGAAGGGGATACGCCATCCGTAGGAGTCCATGGCGCTCTCCGGCAGAACCGCTTCGAGGACGGTGACGGTGATGGAGCCGAGGAGGAATCCGACGACCACCGACCACACCAGGAACGAGACGACGAAGCCGCGATGCTTGTCAGGTGCGTACTCCGCGAGGAAGCAGGCCCCGCTGCCGTATTCGCCACCAGCCGAAAAGCCTTGCAGGCAACGGAGGAACAGCAGCAGTAGAGGGGCGCCCACGCCGATGGTGTCGTAGCTCGGGACAAGGCCGATGGCGAACGTCGAACCCGACATCAACAAAATCACGATGGCCAGGACACGTTGCCTGCCGATTCGGTCGGCTAGAGGTCCGAAGAAGAAGCCGCCCAACGGCCGCATGAAGAAGGCCGCCGCGAAGACGGCGAACGTGTTGAGCAGCGCGACGGTGTCGTTACCCGATGGGAAGAATTTGTCGGCGATGTAGGTGGCCAGAACGCTGTATACGGCGAAGTCGAACCACTCTACGGTGTTCCCGATCGCCGCTCCCCGCACGGCCTTTCGGACGTCGGATGTGTCCCGGTGGGTGAGTTGATGCCCGGCCATGGCCCGGGGATTCCCGATTCCGCCAGGTATTTAACGTCCTGACCTGCGGGCACGATCCAGCGAGCGACGAAGCTCAGTCGC
Organism: Mycobacterium sp. 1274761.0; assembly: GCF_001668615.1. Taxonomy (GTDB): domain Bacteria; phylum Actinomycetota; class Actinomycetes; order Mycobacteriales; family Mycobacteriaceae; genus Mycobacterium. The sequence goes on along the minus strand of NZ_LZMC01000003.1, from coordinate 26,935 downwards.
TGGCCGGAAGCGGCTTGGCTTCCTTGATCGTCAGCGGCGTCGCGCCGACGGACAGCGTGCCTTTGCCGGCCTTGGTCACCAGCACCTCGGCACCGTTCTCGTCGACGTAACGCTTGCCCATCAGGTTCCCCTCGGCCAACGACTCGTCGAGCGTGAGATCGTCCGACTTCTCTGCGTCCAACGGCACCATCGGCGCCCCGCCCGCGCGCAGATCGTCAAGGCTGTCGGCGGATCGCACGACGATGACCTGGGTGTCGCAGACCTGGCTCTGCAGGCGCGTGCCGTTCTTGATCATGCTGGCTCCTTACTGGCGTTCAGCTCGCTGACGAGTTCGCGGCGCAGCACCTTGCCGGTCGCGTTGGTGGGCAGTTCATCGCGGAACACCACCTTGTCCGGTGTGCGGGATCCGCGCAGCTGGCTGCGCACGAAACCGCGCAAATCCTCGGCGTCGGGCGAGGCCCCGTCGGCGGGCACCACAACGGCGACGATGATCTGGCCCCATTGAGGGTCCTCCGCGCCGACGACGGCGCAGTCGTGGACATGTGGATGCTCGACGAGCACGTCCTCGATCTCGGCGGGGGCGATGTTTTCACCGCCGCGGATGATGGTGTCGTCGGACCGGCCGCCGATGAACAGATAGCCGTCCTCGTCGAGATAGGCCACGTCCCTGGTGGGAAACCAGCCCTCGTCGTCGAGCACCGAACCGATTCCGGTGTAGCGACCCGACACCTGCTCGCCACGGACGAACAACTCGCCGGGCATGCCTGGGCCGAGCACAGTTCCGTCCTCCGCGCGAATTTGCACCTCGACGGTGGGAACGGGCTGGCCGACCGATCCGAGCCTGCGCGCAACCGCTTCGTCGGAAGCGGCCAGTGCGATCCGGTGGTCATCGGGAGTCAGCACGGCGATGGTCGAACTGGTCTCGGTCAACCCGTAGGCGTTGACGAATCCGACGTCGGGCATCAGCGACAATGCCTTGCGCACCAACGGGAGAGCGACCTTGGACCCGCCGTATGCCAGCGAGCGCAACGTCGGTAAGGCCACCGGCTCGGCTTCCAGCACCGCCACGATGCGGTCCAGCATGGTGGGCACCACGGTGGCCGAGGTGACCCCTTCATCACGCACCAGGCGCACCCATTCACGGGCATCGAAATTGGTCAGATACACCATCTTTCGGCCCGCGTACAGGTTGGACAGCGCCGCGCTCACACCGGCGATGTGGTACGGCGGCACACAGATCAGCGCGGCGTCCTCTGTTGCGGCCGAACCGAATTCGACTGTGCCAGTGATGTAGCTGGTCAAGTTGTTGTGGGTCAGCTCGACCGCTTTCGGCCGCGACGTTGTCCCGGACGTGAACAGCACGACCGCCACGCTGTCGGGATCAGCGAACTCGGCGGCGGGCTCGGTGTGGCGGGCAGATGCCAGGAAATCGTCCGACGAGATGACCTTTTTGCCGGCGCCCGTGACGACGTTGACGTACTCGTCGTCGGCGATCACCAGCGGCGTGGGCAGCCGGTCGATCAGCTCGCGCAACCCATCGGCGCTCAGCCGGTAGTTCAGCGGGGTGACGGCGACGGCGGCCCGCGCGGCGGAGAACAACAGCACCGGCAGCATGGCCCCGCCGGTGCCGACGTAGGCGACGTGCTCCGCACCGGATGCGGCGACGACCCCGGCCCCGCCGTCGGCGAGTGCGCTGAGTTCGTTCGTGGTCAACCGCATGTCGCCGGACACCACTGCCGTCCGGTCTGGGTCGCTCGAGGCAGCCATCTCGAGCAGCAGGGAAATGCTCATGATTTGTCGACGAAGATATCAAGGATGGGGTCGTCGCCACCGCCATAGTGGGACAGGTCGGCTTCGCCGGCCTCGCAAAGGACCTGCGAATCGATGTAGCACTTCCCGTTCACCTCGGCCGCGGGCCGGGAGAAGATTGTCGCCGCGGCGTCGCCCATGATCTGCGGATCGCGCGAGCGCGCCGCCAGCTTGTCGCCGTCGGCGAGGTTGGCCACCGCGGACGTAGCGATGTAGGTCTCCGGCCAGAGACAGGCGAAGCCGATGCCGCTGTCGGCGTATTCGGCCGCCCAGCCCAGCGACAGCAGCGTCATGCCGTATTTCGACAGCGTGTAGGACGGATGCGCACCGAGCCAGTGCGGGTTCATGTTCAGCGGCGGCGCGAGCGTCAGCACGTGAGGGTCGCGGCCCTTCTTCAAATGCGGCAGCGCGGCCTTGGTCAGCAGGAATGTGCCCCTGATGTTGATGTCCATCATCAGGTCGAACTTCTTGGCGGACAGCTGTTCGGTCGGCTCGGTGGCTATGGCGCTGGCGTTGTTGACGCAGATGTTCACGCCGCCGAAACGCTCGACGGCCGTGTCGATGGTGCGCTGCACATCGTCCTCGTTGCGCACGTCGCCGACCACCGCGAGGCCCTTGCCACCGGCGGCCTCGATCTCTGCCACCGCCGTGTGCACTGTGCCGGGAAGCTTGGGGTGGGGCTCGGCGGTCTTGGCCAGCAGCACGATGTTCGCGCCGCCCCTGGCCGCGGCGAGTGCGATCGCCAGCCCGATGCCGCGGCTGGCGCCGGAGATGACGAGGGTGCGATCGGTAAACGACTGTGACATTGCGCTCCTGTCGGCGAACCCTCACCCTAACAAATCGGTATTGGCATTCTCATTTTACGCAAGTGGCATAATCGCTGTGTACCGGGTCTTCGCCTCGCGTTCAGTGATCTGGAGACGCCGCGTTCCGTGCGGGTTTCCCCTGCGCGGTATTGGCATTCTCATTTTTTGCAAGTACGTTATCCATTGATGAGCGACCCAGTTCAGACCCCCTCCGGCATCCCGCTGCAGCCCGTCTACGGGCCGGACGATCGGTCCGGCGAGCCGCCTGCGCCCGGCACCTATCCGTTCACCCGCGGAAATTTCGCGAGCGGATACCGCGGCAAGCTGTGGACGTTTCGTCAGTACTCCGGTTTCGGCACCGCCGAGGAGTCCAACCGCCGCTACCGGTACCTGCTGGACCAGGGCGGGACGGGGCTGTCGGTCGCGTTGGACCTGCCGACGCAGTGCGGGTTCGACTCCGATGATCCTGAGGTCAGCGAGGAAGTCGGCCGGGTCGGCGTGGCCGTCGACACCCTGGCCGACGCCGAGATCCTGTTCGACGGCATCCCGCTGGACAAGATCAGCACCAGCTTCACGATCAACGGCACTGCGGCAATCCTGCTGGCGTTCTACGTCGCGGCTGCCGAGAAGAAGGGGGTGCCGCGAGAGAAACTCACCGGCACCATCCAGAACGACATCCTCAAGGAGTACGCGTCCCGCGGCACCTGGATCTGGCCGCCGGAGCCGTCGCTGCGGCTGATCGCCGACACCATCGAGTTCTGCGCCGCCGAGGTGCCGAGGTTCAATGCGATCTCGGTGGCGGGCGCGCACTTCCGCGACGCCGGTGCCAACGCCGTCCAGGAGATGGCGTTCACGTTGGCCGACGGCGTCACCTATTGCGACACCGTCGTTGAGCGTGGCCGGATGACCATCGACAAGTTCGCACCGCAGATCTCGTTCTTCTTCTATACCCACGGCGACTTCTTTGAGGAGATCGCGAAATACCGTGCGGGCAGGCGACGCTGGGCCACGATCGTGCGCGAGCGTTACGGCGCCACCATCGACAAGGCGTCGATGTTCCGGTTCGGATGCGTGTCCGGTGGCGCCTCGCTGTACGGACCGCAGGCGCAGAACAACATCGTGCGCGTGGCCTACGAGGCCATGGCCTCGGTCCTGGGCGGCGTGCAGTCGATGTTCACCGCCGCATGGGACGAACCGTTCGCGTTGCCCACCGAGGAGTCCGCGACGCTGGCGCTGCGCACCCAGCAGATACTGGCCTATGAAACGGGCGTCGCAGCGGTCGCCGACCCGCTGGGTGGTTCCTATTTCGTCGAGGCGCTCACTGATGCGACGGAAAAGAAGATCATCGAGATTATGGCCGATCTCGAAGCCCACGGCGGTATGGTGCGCGCCATCGAAGACGGCTACCTGCAAGGGCTGATCGCCGACGAGGCGTTCAAGATCCACCAGGAAGTCGAGTCCGGAGCCCGGCCGGTCGTCGGTGTGAACAAGTTCGTCACCGACGAGGCCACACCCGACGTATCGATGTACGAGCTCGACGCCGAAGGACGCGACACCCAGCTCAAGCGTCTGTCGAAGGTCAAGGCGGACAGGGACTCTGCCGCCGTCGCGGCCAGCCTTGCGGCGCTGTCACGGGCAGCAGAGGGTGACGACAACCTGATGCACCACCTGATCGACTGCGCCAACAACTACTGCACCGTGGGAGAGATGGTGAACGCGCTGAAAGCAGTCTGGGGCGAATTCCAGCAACCGGTGGTTTTCTAATGGCGACAAGGGTTTTGGTAGCCAAACCGGGTCTGGACGGCCACGACCGCGGTGCGAAGATCGTCGCCCGCACCCTGCGCGATGCCGGTTTCGAGGTCATCTACACCGGCATCCGTCAGCGCATCGAGGACATCGTGTCGATCGCTCTGCAAGAGGATGTTGCCTTGGTGGGGTTGAGCATCCTGTCGGGTGCGCACGTCGCGCTCACCACACGGACGGTCGAGGCCCTGCGCGGCGCCGAGGCCGACGACATCGCTGTGGTAGTCGGCGGCACGATCCCCGAGGCCGATGTGCCCAAGCTGCTGTCCGCCGGTGCGGCGGCGGTCTTTCCGACCGGCACACCGCTGGATGTGTTGGTCCGCGAGGTCCGCGCGCTGACGGAAAAGTCGGGGGAGCCGGCATGAAGTTAGGCGTGATGATCGGGGCCGAGCGCGGCGATATGACGCGTAAGGTCACCAAGCTGGTGTCGGACATCAAATGGGCCGAGGAGGCCGGGCTCGACACCGCGTGGATGCCGCAGGTGCCCGATGACTTCGACGCGCTGACCATGGTCGCGCTGATGGCCGCGCACACCGACCGCATCGAGCTCGGCACCGCGGTGGTGCCTCTTCAGGCTCAGCATCCGATCGCTCTTGCCCGCCAAGCGCTTTCAGTGCATGCGGTGACATCCGGGCGGCTGGCGCTCGGCGTCGGGCCGTCACACCACTGGATCGTGCGCGACATGCTCGGCATCCCGTATGAGAAGCCAGCCGCCTACACCCGCGACTACCTCGAGGTGCTCAGCACCGCGATCGCGGGACCGGGACCGGTCGACGTCGAAAACGATTCGTTCACCGTGCACAACCCCACCGTTCTTGGTGCCGAGACACCGATGCCGGTCTTGGTGGCCGCGCTCGGGCCGGTGATGCTGCAGATTGCCGGCGAACGCGCCGACGGCACCGTGTTGTGGATGGCCGACGAGAAGGCCATCGGCGATCACATCGCGCCGAAGATCACCAAGGCCGCCGCCGGAGCCGGACGGCCCGCGCCGCGCATCGTCGCGGGCATTCCCGTGTGCCTGTGCGCCAATTCGGAGATCGATGCCGCCAAGGAACGCGCCAATCGCATACTCGCCGAAGCCGAGACATCGCCTAACTATCAGCGGCTGCTTGACCGCGGCGACGCCCGCGACGTCGGTGATCTGTGCGCGGCCGGCGACGAAGAAGCCATCCTGGCGCGGTTCCGGCGCTTCGCAGAAGCGGGCGTCACGGATCTGTCGGTGCGATTGCTGCCGATCGGGAACAACCGCGACGAGCTCGTGGCCTCCAAATACCGTACGCGTGAGGTGATCTCGCAACTCGCAGCCGAGGTCCGATGAGCGCTTGCGCGAAGAGGCGATGGAACAGATGAGCGCTTGCGCGAAGAGGCGATGGAACAGATGAGCGCTTGCGCGAAGAGGCGATGGAACAGATGAGCGCTGGACCGCTGGCGGGCATCCGCATTCTGGAGGTCGGCGTCATGCTCGCCGGTCCCTACGCGACGATGGTGCTCGCCGACCTCGGCGCCGAGGTGATCAAGATCGAGCCGCCGGAGGGCGAGATCTCCCGGCAGGTCAGCGACAGCTACTTCGCCAGCCTGAACCGCAACAAGCAGAGCGTGTGTGTCGACCTTCGATCGGACGCCGGACAGGCGCAGCTGGGTGAGCTGGTCGCGAAGTCCCATGCGCTGCTGGTCAACATGAAGCCCTCGGCGATTCGCCGGCTCGGTCTCACCTACGAGTCCTTGCGCAAGTACAACGAGAAGATCGTCTGCGTCGCGCTGACCGGGTTCGGGATGGACGGCGGTGACGATCCGGCGTTCGACTACGTCATTCAGGCGGGCACCGGAGTGGCGGCGATGACAGGCGATCCCGATGGTCCGCCGACATTGCCCGGCTACTCGGCGGCCGACAACTCCACGGGTCTGACGGCCGCGCTGGGCCTGGTGTCCCAGATCGTGTCGGGCCGAGGCGGCCAGGTCGAGGTCTCGCTGCGCGATGTCGTCATGTCGCAGCTGAACTACCGGGCGTCGGCCTATCTGAACGACGGGGTCGCGCCGCAAAGATATCCGAACGGTGCACACTCGTATTACGTTCCCGCGCAACTTTTTCCGACCGCCGACGGCTACCTTGCATTGTTCATCACGCATGACGCGTTCTGGCGGTCGTTCTCCGCCGAGGCGGGTATCTCGGGGTTCCCGACCATGGCCGAGCGTTCCGCACAGCGCGACGAGGTCCTCGCCGTCGTCACCGCGGCACTGGCCAGCGACACCGCGAAGAACTGGGAGGCCCGGCTACGTCCGCTCGGCATTCCTGCAGCGGCGGTGCGCTCGCTGCCCGATGCACTCGAGGCGACCCCGGAGATCCTCGTGAGGGCGGGCGAGTTCCGGTTGGTGGGGAGCCCCATCCGCGTTTGGGGATACGAGCCGCAATACCGGCCGCCGCCCGGCCTGGACGAGCACGATCACTCGTATTCGACGATCACCGACTCCGTGTCCGGAACGCCCTGACAGGTGAGGATGTATCCCTCGGCAACCTCGTCCTCGTCCAGCGCGTCGTTGACGCGCATGGTTGCCTTGCCCTCGACCAGCTTTGCCATGCAGGTGCCGCAGTTGCCTGCCTCGCAGCTGAACGGTGGAGACAGCCCCGCACGTCGCGCGCTCTCCAGCAGTGTCTCGCCTTCGACGCGGGGAACCGAAGCCTTCTGCCGGTCGAGCAGGATCGTCACGGTCCCCTCGACTGCCATCTAACCCCCTCAGTGCGCCATTGAGATTCTGCTCCTGCGAGAATACTATTCTCGCTCAAGGATAGTGTGTTCTCGCGGCTTCCTGCAAGGTCGCCGCAACGCGGAAGAAGGGTGGGTGAGCTGACGTGGGGGAGCCGGCCGCCCTCGCCTTCGAAGAGCGCGAATACCCGTTGGCAGAGCTGAACGCGCTGGCCAACGGCATGGCGACAACCCTCGAACAGCGCGGCGTGCGGGCCGGGCATCGGGTGGCGCTCATGTCGTCGAACCGCCCAGAGTTTGTGGTCGCGTTGCGTGCGATCTGGCGCCTGGGTGCCTCGGCCGTTCTGCTCAGCCCCGCATGGCGAGCGACCGAAGTCGATCATGCGCTTTCGGTGACCCGGCCTTCGCACGCCGTCGGTGACCATCCGGTGCTCGCCGCCGTGATGCCGATGCTGTCGCTGGACGAGCCCATCACCGGCGGTCTGCGAACGTTCGAGCCGCCGCCCGCGGACGCCGAGGCGCTGTGCGTGTTCAGCTCCGGAACCACCGGCATGCCCAAGGCCGTGCGTCATACCCACGGCGGCTTCGCCGTGGCCATCCGGCACTGGCGTACCGCGCTTGGTCTGACCCCTACGGACCGCATGCAGATCGTGACGCCGCCGTCGCACATCCTGGGGCTGCTCAACATCGCGATGGCGCTCGAAACGGGAGCATGGATCCGCCTGCACCGCCGGTTCGACGTGGACCAGATGCTGCATCACATCGAGGCCGACCGGATAACGATCGAGATGGCCGTCGCGCCGATTGCACTGGCCCTGGCCGCCCATCCGAAACTGGACTCCTACGACCTGTCCTCGCTGCGGTACATCATGTGGTGCGCGACGCCGGTTACCCGCAGCGTCGCCGAGGCGGTCACCGCCAAGGCCGGGGTGAACTGGGTGACCGCGTATGGCAGCAGCGAGCTGCCGGTGCTCGCGTGTAATTCGCTTGCCAGCGCCCGGTTAGACACCGTGGGGCGCGCGGTGCCCGGGGTGGACATCCGCATCGTGTCGCTTGATGAGCCGGGCGCACCCCTCGGGTCGGGCGAGGTGGGCGAGATTCAGGCCCGGTCGGATTCGGTGATGGTCGGCTATCTGCCCGATGACGCGACGGCACAGGCGTTTTCCGAGGGCTGGTACCGCACCGGGGACGTCGGCTACCTCGACGCCGACGGCTGGCTGCACATCACCGACCGGGCCAAGGAGATGATCAAGGTCCGCGGGTTCCAGGTGGCGCCCGCAGAAATCGAGGCCGTGCTGCACGGACATCCCGACGTCGACGATTGCGCGGTGTTCGGCGTCGAGGATGCGGCCGACGGGGAAGCTGTGGTCGCCGCGGTGACCGCGCATGGCTCGGTCGATCCCGACGAGCTGATCGCGCTGGTCGCCGAGCGGCTGGCGTCGTACAAACGACTCAGCCGCGTAGTAATTGTTCCCGAGATCCCGCGACTGCCATCGGGAAAGGTGTTGCGCCGAGTGCTGAAGGGGAAGTATGGACGTCCGTCTGACTGCTGAACAGCGGCAGCTGCGCGAGGCTGCCGCCGAGGTGGCCGACGACCTCGGGCCGGGGTCGGTCGCCGACCTCGACGACGCCAACCGCGTCGCCCGGCTGGAAAAAGCCATCGACGGCACGGGGTTTCGCACCCTGCGCTCGGACGGGGCATCCGGGGTCGAGGTGGCCATCGTCGCCGAGGAATTCGCCAGGGGCCTGGTCGATGTTCCGTTCATCGGTCCGATCCTCAACGATGACCTGAGCCGCCGCCTCGGCCGCGAGCCGTCGGCGCCCGATGCCGCGGCCGAATCCGTCGACCTCACGAAAAGCCTTGCCGGAGTAGTCGAGTCGCCCGCCGAACTCGACGAGCTGAATGAGGAAGACGCGTGGCGCTGGAAGGCGTTGGCGTTGACCGTTACGTGCGCTGACCTCGTTGGCGCGGCCCGGGGAGCGCACGCGCTGGCCACAGAATACGCGAAGGTGCGCGAGCAGTACGGGGCGACAATCGGGTCGTATCAGGCGGTGGCCCATCTGCTTGCCGAAAGCCTTGCACTGATCGAGGGCGCCATCAGTGTCGTCCGCCACGCGGCGTGGGCCGTCGACGAACTGCCTTCCGCCGAAGCCATTGAGGCGGCCCGGGTTGCCAAGATCTACTGTGCGCGTGCGGCTTTGACGGTGTGCGAGACGTCGATTCAAGTGCACGGCGGCATCGGCAACACATGGGAGTGCCTTGCCCACATCTATTTGCGACGGGTGCTGGCCGCCAGCGAGACATGGCCGGTGAAGCTCGAGGAGGTGTCCATTGGATTTTCGTGATTCGCCGGAGGAGGCCGCGTTCCGTGAGCGGCTACGCGACTGGCTGGGCGAGCAGAAGGGCAAGTTTCCCACCTCGGGTGACGAGTACTGGGCCCGTCAGGGTGACTGGCATCAGGCGCTGTACCAGGCGGGGTTCTTCGGTACCTCGTGGCCCAAACAGTACGGCGGCCAAGACCTGCCTCCGGTCTACGACGTCATCGTCGACGAAGAGATCGCTAAGGCGGGCGCGCCGGCACGGCCCAGCCTCGGCTATCTGGTGGTCGGTCTGTCCCACCACGGCAATGAGGAACTCCGGCAACGGTTCCTGCCGGGGATGATCAACGGCACCGAGCGGTGGTGCCAAGGCTTCTCCGAGCCGGGCGCGGGCTCCGACCTAGCCTCGCTGACCACCACCGCCACCCGCGACGGCGATGAGTACGTCATCCACGGTCACAAGATCTGGACAAGCTACTCCGACGTCGCCGACTGGTGCCTTCTGCTGGCCCGCACGGACAAGGAAGTGCCGAAGCACTTAAGACATCGAGGCATCTCCGCGTTCATCGTCAACATGCATCAGCCGGGCATCGAGCAGCGGCCGCTGAAGATGATCAGTGGTGTGACAAAGGAATTCGGCCAGGTCCTCTTCGACGGGGCGCGGGTCCCCGTCGAGAACATGGTGGGCCAGCCAGGTGAGGGCTGGAAGCTGGCAATGACCGTCGTCAGCCACGAACGCGAGCCGTCGACGCTCGGCTTCTCGGCCCGCTACGGGAAGTTGGTGCGCCAGTTGGCCTCCCGCGTCGACGGACCCCCTCCTGAGGAACTGTCATGGGCGTGGGTGCAGACCGAGATGTTGCGGCTACACGTGCGACGGCGGTTGTCCGAACAGCTCGACGGTCTCACCCACGGCCCGCAGGGCTCGCTGGACAAGCTGTTGATGACATGGGTTGAACAGTCGGTCGGCCATGCGGCCCTCGCCACAGTAGGTACCGGCGATCCGGAGATGTTCGGCGCGTACATGTACAGCCGCGCGCAGAGCGTCATGGGCGGTACGTCGCAGATTCAGAAGAACATCATCGCGTCGCGGATTCTCGGGTTGGGAGGGTGATGAGCGCTCGCGCGAAGAACGAAGGGAACAGCATGTATGGCATGCCAGAGGAAATCGACGTCAAGGCGGACGGTGCTCTTCGCATCATCACGCTGAACCGCCCGGATGCGCTCAACGCGGTCAACGACAACCTGCATGTCGGGCTCGCCCGCGTCTGGGAGGAGCTGAACGAGGACGCCTCGGCGCGGGCGGCCGTCATCACCGGCGCGGGCCGGGCGTTCTCAGCCGGCGGCGATTTCAACTATCTCGACGAACTGCGCAACGACGAAGCGTTGCGGCAGAAGACGATCAAGCACGGCCGCGATCTGGTCATCGGCATGGTGCGCTGCCGCATCCCGGTGATCGCCGCCGTCAACGGTCCGGCCGTCGGTCTGGGCTGCAGCCTGGCGGCGTTGTCGGACATCGTGTTCATCTCCGAAACCGCGCACTTTGCCGACCCTCACGTCCAGATCGGGTTGGTCGCCGCCGATGGTGGCCCGCTGGTGTGGGGCTCGCAGATCAGTCTGCTGCAGGCCAAGGAGTTCGCGCTGACCGGTGTGCGGATCAAGGCGCAGCGTGCGGTCGAACTCGGGCTGGCCAACCATGTCGTGGAAGACCCGCTGGCCGAGGCGATCGCGTGCGCGAAGAAATTGTTGGCGCTGCCGCAGCAGGCGGTCGAGGCCACGAAGCGGCTGATGAACATTCAGCTCGAGCAGGCGGTGATGGCGTCGCTCGACTACGCGAACCTCGCCGAGTACGTGTCGTTCGGCACAGCGGACTTCAACGAAATCGTCGACGGCCTGATCGCCAAGGACAAGTAGTCAGTAGCGCGCATCACCTCTTGCCGCGAGCGCGCTTGTCTGCACACGACATGCCGTCGTTTGGCGACACTGTGCGCACGTTCGGCACAAGACGAGAGTGCGCCTGCCGCTGAGGATTTGCGGTGTCGGTGTACAAACGCGCAGGCTCGGCGATGCGGACGCCGCAGCGGGCTCAGAAGGTGAGGGACTCGGAGCGCTGGATGGTGCCCGAGATCCCGCAGGCGTCCTGTTGGGCCAGGCGCACGACGGCGTTGGCCATCGCCTCGGGTGGTTCCACCATCTCCGGTGGAACCTGCATTCCGGCACCGCCGGCCTGCCAGCCCTCGGTCAGCACCACCCGCGACGGGCTCAGGCAGTTCACGGCGATGTTGTCGGCCAACAGGTCGGCGGCGAGCCCCGTGTAGAGCCGCTCGACTCCGGCCTTCGACACCCAGTAGGCATTGGAGCCGTGGTCTGCCATCGCGACGCCGGCGGTGGTGATCGCGATCAGGGAGCCACCCCCACGCGCCCGCACATGCGGGATGACGGCCTTGGTGACCAGGAAGACGCCGGTCAGGTTGACGTCCAGGCACAGCTGCCACCGTTTCAGTGGTGTGGACTCGATGGGGCCCAGCCACAGCACTCCGGCGTTGGCGACAAGGATGTCGATGGCGCCGAACTCGCCGACAACGGCGTCCACCGCCGTCTGCACCGCAACCTCGTCGGTCACGTCACACGGCACCGCCAACGCCCGACCGCCGGCGGCCGAGATCGCCTGGGCCACAGAGTGAATAGTGCCGGGCAGCCTGCCCTCCTGCTCGGAGCGCGCGGCGACCCCGACGGCCGCACCGGCACGCGCCAACGCCGCGGCCACCGTCGCGCCGATGCCGCGGCTGGCACCGGCCACGAAGGCGGTCTTGCCGACCAGGGGTCGGCCCACAAGCGTCACTTCGGCGGGAAGCGCAACGCCCCGTCCAGGCGAATGATCTCGCCGTTGAGATAGTCGTTCTCGATGATGCTCTGCGCCAGCTGCGCGTATTCCATCGAACGGCCCATCCGCTTGGGGAACGGCACCTGCGGGCCCCAGTACTGCTCGAGCTGATCGGCGGCCTTGCCGTAGGCAGGGGTGTTGATGGTGCCGGGGGCGATGGTGTTGACGCGGATGCCCAGCGGCGACAGGTCGCGCGCGGCGACCAGTGTCATCCCGAGCACGCCGCCCTTGGCCGCGGAATAGGGCAGTTGGCCGATCTGGCCCTCATAGCCGGCGATCGACGCCGTGTTGATGATCGCGCCGCGGGCGCCTTCTTCTAACGGCTCGGACTTCGCGATCTCGGCGGCCGCGAGCCGCATGACGTTGAACACCGCCGTCAGGTAAAACTCGATCGTCTTCTTGAAGCCGTCGAGATCGAGCGGCGAACCGTCCTTGCCGATGAGCCGGCCGCCGCTGGCGGGGCCGCCGTGGGTGTCGACCGAGATCCGCAGGGGCGCCAAGGACGCCGCCTCGGCGATCGCGGCGTTGACCGACTCCTCGGAGGTGGCGTCGGTGCGCACGTACCGCACGCCGAGCTCGTTCTCCAGTTCCTTGCCCTTGTCGTCGGCGAGGTCGGCGACGACAACCTTCGCCCCCGCGCCGTGCAGCCTGCGGACGGTCGCCTCACCCAGGCCGCCCGCGCCGCCCACCACGATCGCGGAGCTACCGACGATTTGCATATGGTTCCCCTTCTTGCAACTGGCACTCTCGATCAGAGAGAATAGCATTCTCGCACCGACCGAAACGGAGTCCCCACATGCCAGAAGCCGTGATCGTTTCCGCCCTGCGGACTCCGATCGGGACAGCGATGAAGGGCACACTGCGCGATACCGACGCCTATCAGCTCGCCGAGCACGTGGTGGGCAGCGCGGTCGCCGATCTCGACGACAACACGATCGACGACGTCATCCTCGGGGAGGGGCTCTACGGCGGTGGCGTCGTGGCACGTCATGCCGCCATCACCGCCGGCCTGCCCGCGGTGCCCGGCCTGGCGCTGAACCGGCACTGCGCCGCCGGCCAGGCGGCCGTGCAGAGCGCCGCGGCGAGCATCAGGGCGGGCATGGAGCAGCTGATCCTCGCCGGCGGGGTGAACTCGGCGTCGACCTCACCGCGGTTCAAGCGGCGGGCGGGCAGCCATAAAGACGCAGAGCTGGTCGACTGGTTCCCGCCGACGCATCCCGACCGGCCGGATGCGCCCAACATGGACATGTCGATCACGGTCGGCTGGAACGCCGCGGTCAAGGCGGGCGTGAGCCGCGAGGAGATGGACGAGTGGGCGCTCGGGTCGCACCGCAAGGCCATCCAGGCCATCGACGAGGGCCGGTTCAAGGAAGAGATCGTCCCCATCGACACACCCCACGGCCTTTTCGAGGTCGACGAGCATCCGCGTCGCGACACCAGCATCGAGAAACTCGCATCGCTGAAACCGTTGCACCCCGAGATCGAGGACTTCTCGATCACGGCGGGCAACGCGTGCGGCGCCAACGACGGCGCCGCCGTGCTGGCCGTCGCCAGCGACCGCCTCGGTCTGCCGGCCCTGGCCACCCTCAAGGCCTGGTCGTCGGTTGGTGTCGACCCGGCGTCGACCGGTCTGGCACCCGTCGAGGCGATTTCGAAAGCGCTTGGCCGGGCGGGCCTTTCACTGTCAGACGTCGACCTCTTCGAAATCAATGAGGCCTTCGCGTCGATGTGCGTGGCGACCATCAAACTTCTGGACATCGATTCCGACATCGTCAATGTCAGCGGTAGCGGCTGCTCGCTCGGCCATCCGGTGGCCGCCACCGGGGCCCGGATGCTCGTCACACTGGTGCATGAGCTGCGCAGGCGCGGCGGCGGTATCGGGGTCGCCGCAATGTGCGCGGGCGGCGGGATGGGGTCGGCCACCGTCATCGAGGTTCCCGCGCCGTAGGCTCGGCCAGAGATGACCATCGACGAGCTCATCACCGCGGCGCGCGGCGGGTCCACCCGAGCGGCCGGCCGGCTGTTGAGCCTTGTCGAAAGCTCCCGTCGTGACGAGGTACTCGCTTCGATCGGCGAAACCACCCCAACTCGCATCGTCGGCCTGACCGGACCGCCGGGGGCGGGCAAGTCGACGACCGTCGCGGCTCTCGTGGCCGCCTACCGGGCCCGCGACATGCGGGTCGCCGTGTTGGCCGTCGATCCTTCGTCGCCGTACAGCGGCGGCGCGCTGCTCGGTGACCGGATCCGGATGGCCGCGCACATCAACGATCCCGACGTGCTGATCCGCTCGGTGGCCACCCGCGGTCATCTCGGCGGTCTGGCCGCGGCGATCCCCGCGGCCACCCGGTTGCTCGCCGCCCTGTCCTACGACCTGATCGTGTTGGAGACGGTCGGTGTCGGCCAGTCCGAGATCGAGATCGCCGCGGTCGCCGACCCGGCGATCGTCGTCCTCAATCCCGGTGCGGGAGACGCAGTCCAGGCCGCGAAGGCGGGGCTGCTCGAGGTCGCCGACATCGTCGTGGTGAACAAGGCCGACCGCGAAGGCGCCGATCAGACCGTCCGCGACCTACGCGCCGAGACCAAGGCACCGATACTGAAACTCGTTGCCGCACAGGGCGAGGGCATCCCCGAGCTGGTCGACGCCATCGAGGCGCACGCCCGCGCCGACAGCCTGGAACGCCGCAAGGCGCGTGCGCGGGCTCAGATCCTGTCGCTGGCCCAGACCCTGCTGCACACCCACGCCGATCTCGACCGGTTGGCGGAATCGGTGGCCGACGGCCGATCCGACCCCTATACCGCGGCAGAACAGCTGTTCGCCATTCCTGTCGAGTCCTGATCTGCTACAAATCTGCCAACGAACGGAGCCGAGCAGTGAACGTATCGAGTTCAGTGGTCTCGAGTGGCCCTGTCGTCTTCGACCCGTACTCCGACGATTACTTCGACTCGCCGTTCGAGACGTATCGGCGCATGCGTGACGAGGCGCCGCTGTACTACAGCGAGCAGTACGACTTTTGGGCATTGACCCGCTACGACGACGTATCGGCAGCGATCAGGGACCACGCGACGTTTTCGTCGGCCAACGGCGTCACGCTCGACATGGTCAAGGCGAATGCCGCCGGCAACGACAGCGGCGCGATGGCGAAGATCATCATCAGCCTCGATCCGCCAGAGCATGAGCGCATGCGCAAGCTGGTCAACCGCGTGTTTACGCCCCGTGCGGTCGCATCGTTGGAGTCGCTTGTGCGCGAGACGATCGAACGCTATGTGAGCCAGCTGGATCCGAGGTCGTTCGACGCCGTCGAAGACTTCGCCGCACTGTTTCCGGTCGACATCATCACCTCGATGCTCGGCGTACCTGCCGAGGACAGGCAACAGCTGCGGTTGTGGCTCGACAAGGGGCTCGAGCGCGACGGCCTCGGTGTGTCAGCCGAAAGCATGGACGCCGTGATGAAGTCCGGTGCCTACTATTACGAGCTCATCCAGGAGCGGCGTAAGCGGCCGCAGGACGACATGATCAGCGGGCTCATCGAGGCCGAGATCATCGAGGACGGCGAGACCCGTCGGCTCGACGATATCGAGATCACCGGATTCTGCACCATGCTCGGCGGTGCGGGCGCCGAAACGGTGACCAAGCTCGTCGGCAACGCGGTCGTGGTGTTCGCCGACAACCCCGACCAGTGGCAGAAGCTGCGCGACGATCGCAGCAAGATACCGGCGGCCTTCGAAGAGCTATTACGCTACGAAGGGCCGTCCCAGTACCAGATTCGCACCCCCACTCGGGATGTCACGTTGCACGGCAAGACAATCCCCGAAGATGCGCCGGTTTTGCTCATCAACGGCTCGGCCAGCCGTGACGAGCGCTTCTTCCCCGACGCCGACCGGTTCGACATCGATCGCGAACGCAAGGTCGGCTACAACCTCAACTTCGGCTACGGGATTCACAGCTGTCTGGGCGCCGCGCTGGCGCGGATGGAAGGACGCATGGCACTGGAAACGCTGCTGGATCTGATCCCGCGCTATGAGATCGACCGCTCGGGCCTGCAGCGCGTCCACATGACGAACGTCCTGGGCTGGTGCAACGTGCCCGTCCGCGCGGTGCCCTAGCTGACCGACGTCCCCGTCGCTGCCGCGTATCCGGCGCGGAAACCGAAAACCATTGCGGGGCCGATGGTTCCACCGGCGCCGCCGTAGGCCTTTCCTGTTGCCCCGGCCATCGCGTTACCGGCCGCGTACAGGCCAGGGATCGGGTCGCCGGTGACGTGCAGCACGCGTCCGTCCCGGTCGGTGCGCGGTCCGCCCTTGGTGCCCATCGCGCCTACGGTGACCGGAACCGCGTAATACGGCGCCGTGTCGATCGGGCCAAGCGTCTTGCCCGCGGTCGTCTCCGCGTCGTTGTCGCCCCAATACCCGTCGTAGGCGCTGGAGCCGCGGTCGAACTCGGGGTCGTGGCCGTTGGCGACGTTGTCGTTCCAGGCGTCCAGTGTGCGTGTGAGGCCATCGGCGTCGATACCGGTTTTCTCGCTGAGTTCGGCGAGGTCGCGGGACTGACAGAACCAGGGCGGCACCGGACCGTCGGGGGCGACGCCCAGAAAGCCATAGCGCTTGAGGTGCTGATCGTCGAAGACGATCCACGCCGGATCGTTGATGTAACCGTGGCGGGGGTCGAGATGATGGAACGGTCCGGCCATCGAGTTGTATTCGCCCGCCTCATTGAGGAATCGCTTGCCCGCCCGGTTGACGATGATGCTTCTGGGCCGGGTGCGTTCCAGCCGGACGCTGCGACTGCGCGGCTGTCCTTCGAACGTGTCGCCGGGGATCTGGACAATGGGCACCCACCACGCCTCGCCCATGTTGGCGAGGTCGGCGCCGTGGGCCATCGCCATGCGCAGGCCGTCCCCGGTGTTGTTGGGTGGGGACACCGGGCCGCGCATCGGTCCACGCAGGAACGCCTCCACCAGCGCCTGGTCCCACTCGAATCCGCCGGTTCCGAGGATCACGCCGGAGCGGGCCCGGATGCGAATATCGTTGGTTTCGACCTGGATTCGGGCACCGACGATAGCGCCGTCCTCGGCGATCAGTTCCACCGCTCTGGCATGCGTATGCGGCGTCACGCCTCGGTCGAGCAGGCCCTTCAGCAGACCGGCGATCAGTGCGGTGCCAGCCACGCAGTAGTCGCCACTCTCGGTGTCGACGGCGGCGTGAATGCGTGCCCGGGTTTCCGCATCGATGCCGACGTTGCTGAAATCGGCGGGAAACGACGTGATCCGGTCCTTCCACTCGCCGAGGCGCGACAGGTCGAACGGTTTGACGTTCAACGAGCGGCCTCCCGTGGGTCGCCCGCCCGGCAGCTCCGGCTTGTAATCGGGGAAACCTTCGGCGATTTCGAACTCCAGCTCGCTGTGCTGCTCGACGAAATCGAGCATCGCCGGGCCCGTGTGCACGAACGTGCGGACCAGTTCGCGATCCATCACGCCGAGCGATTGGGCCTCGAGGTAACGCAGCGCATCGGTTTCGGTCAGTTCACCGTCGGGCGAGCGACGATGGGCGGGGATCCACACGATGCCCCCCGACACGGCGGTGGTACCGCCGACGGTTGCGGCCTTTTCGTAGACCTCTACCGATGCGCCGTTGGCCGCGGCCGCCAAGGCCGCTGTCAGCCCGGCGCCACCGCTGCCCAGCACGACGACGTCGACTTCGCTGTCCCACTTCGTCACCGTTGCTCACCCTCCTGAGTCAGTCAGCCTCAACCGAGGATCGCGGATAATGCGTTGGCCGCTTTGATGACTGAGTCCTTGCCGCCTATCACCACATCTTCGCGGTGGGAGATCAGGTTGATGCAGGTCGGTGGCGACGGCGGACTGCGTCGGACGGGGACGGCAAGGCCATAGGTGTTCGGCTCGATCTCACCGTGTGTGATGACCCAGCCCTGTTTGCGGGTCTGCGGCACCAATTTCCGCTCGCCGGGGCGCGGAGGCATGCTGGCCAGCAGCGCGATGCCGGCCGCGCCGCGGTCCAGGGGGTAGCGGCTGCCCTCGTGGAACGCCAACTGGTAGAAGACATTCGTTGGCACGATGACCGCGATGGCGACCTGCTGGTCGCCCTCGGCAATGAGCAGCGACACCGTGGTGCCGAGCTCGTCGGCCAGCGCGCGCAGGGTCGGCAGGCTCAGCTGCCGAACGTTGTTGTCGAAGGAGGCGCCGAGTACGGCGAGCGCCGACGCCGGGCGGTACCGACCATCCTCGCCTTTGGCCACGAACCGGTATTGCGCCAGCGTCGTGAGCAGCCGGTAGGCGATCGTGCGGTGCACACCGATGTCGTCGGCAACCTGCTGGGCCGTCAGCCCGTTCGGCGCAGCGGCGACCAGCTGTAGGGCGGCGAGCCCGCGCGCCAAGGTCTGCGATCCGGGTGCACCGTTTGATCCGGTGCCGGCGCCGCTACTCCTTGGCATGCGCCCTCCTTGACAGAACGGATTCACGAGAGTGATGCTCTGACTATAGTGCACGTATATGTGCGATAAATGAGCAGAGTGCTTACAACTCACGAGAATCAATTCTCGTTGTCAGAGAGGTGACGAGGTGTCGGAGCACGAAAGCGTCTGGAGCGATCTCCAGGGCGTGGCGTTCTCTCAGGGGTACCTCGATGCGGGCGGCGTTCGCACCCGCTACCTCCACGCCGGTGATCCGAGCAAGCCCGCGCTGGTGCTGCTGCACGGCTCTGGAGGCCACGCCGAGGCGTATGTCCGCAACCTCGAGGCACACGCTGAGCACTTCTCGACCTGGGCGATCGACATGCTCGGCCACGGTTACACCGACAAGCCTGGACATCCGCTCGAGATCGGCCACTACGTCTCGCACCTCATGGCGTTCTTCGATGCGATCGGCGTCGACCGGGCCCACCTGAGCGGCGAATCGCTCGGCGGGTGGGTGGCATCGCGGGCCGCGATCGACCACCGCGACCGCATCGATCGTCTGGTGCTCAACACCGCGGGCGGCTCGCAGGCCGACCCCGAGGTCATGAAGCGAATCATCACCTTATCGATGGCCGCGGTGGAAGCGCCGACGTGGGAAACCGTGCAGGCCAGGATCAAATGGCTGATGGCCGATAAGGCACGCGACTACGACGACATCGTCGCCAGCAGGCAGCGGATCTACCGTCAACCGGGCTTCATCAACGCCATGCGCGACATCATGGCGCTGCAGGATCCCGAGATCCGGGCGCGAAACCTGTTAGGCCCTAAGGATTACAGCGCCATCACTGCGCCCACCCTGGTCGTGTGGACCAGCGATGACCCTACCGCCGATGTGACCGAGGGCAGGCGGATTGCCTCCATGATCCCGGGCGCCCGCTTCGAGTTGATGCCGGGGTGCGGCCATTGGCCGCAGTACGAGGATCCCAAGGCCTTCAACCGGCTCCACCTAGACTTCCTGCTCGGGCGTTAGGACCATGGCCGAGACTCGCGACATTGTGATCATCGGGGCTGGCCCCGTCGGACTCACGCTGGCCAATATCCTTGGGCTGCAGGAAGTTCGGACCCTGGTGGTCGACGAACGTGACAGCCTCATCGACTATCCCCGCGGCGTTGGGCTCGACGACGAAGCCCTCCGGACCTTTCAGTCGGTCGGGCTTATCGAACAGATCCTGCCCCACACCGTGCCCAATCAGATCCTGCGCTTCTTCGACGCGAAGCGAAAGCTGCTCGCGGAGATGGCCCCGCCCGACGCCAGGTTCGGCTGGCCGAAGCGCAACGGCTTCGTGCAGCCCATGGTGGACGCCGAGCTCCTGCGGGGCCTTGACCGTTTTGACCATGTCGAGGTGCGGTGGGGCCACCGGATGCAGCACTGCGCCGAAGCCGCCGACGGTGTGACGGTCGAGTTCGCCGGTGGCCGCGCGCCGGTCATGGCCCGCTATGTTGTCGGCTGTGACGGCGGCCGGAGCGCCACGAGGCGGTTGATGGATGTGTCGTTCGACGGCACCACCTCGCCGACCCGCTGGCTCGTCGTCGACTGCGCCAATGATCCTCTGGGCCATCCCAACAGCGAGGTCGGCGCCGATCCGGCGCGGCCCTACGTGTCGATCTCGATCGCGCACGGGATCCGCCGCTTCGAGTTCATGATCCACGGCGACGAGGCGGACGACGAAGCCGACAGCCCGGAGTTCGTGCGGCGCATGCTGGCGACGATGGTTCCCCATCCCGAGCGGGTCGACATCATCCGCCACCGGATCTACACGCACCACTCGCGGATCGCGGGCGCGTTCCGGCAGGGGCGGCTGATGATCGCGGGCGACGCCGCCCACTTGATGCCGGTGTGGCAGGGCCAGGGTTACAACAGCGGCATTCGCGACGCCGCCAACCTCGGCTGGAAGCTTTCGGCGGTGGTGAAGGGCCAGGCCGACGACGCACTGCTGGACACCTACGACGTCGAGCGGCGCAAACACGCGAGGGCGATGATCGACTTGTCCACGATGGTCGGCCGCGTCATATCGCCGACGAACCGGCGCGTTGCGGCGCTGCGGGACAAGGTGATTCATGCGGCGTCGTTGCTACCGACCCTCAAACGCTACGTGCTGGAGATGCGGTTCAAGCCGATGCCCCGCTACGAGCAGGGCGCCGTCTACCACGGCGAGCCGCGTGCCGAATCGTCCCCGACGGGCACGCTGTTCGTCCAGCCCCGCGTCGACACCCGCGATCAGCGCAACGTACTTCTCGACGATGTGCTGGGGACGGGGTTCGCCGTGCTGTGCTGGAGCAACAATCCCCGGGCGCTGCTCGACGACGAGGCGTTCGCGCGGTGGAAAGCGTTGGGCGCGAAATTCGTTGCGGTACGGCCGATGACGCAACTGCACTGGCCCGGCCACGACGACCCCGACGTCGTGATCGTCGGTGACCGCACCGGTGCCCTCAAGGCGTGGTTCGACGCGCACACCGACTCGGTGCTGTTCCTGCGACCGGATCGATGCATCGCGGGTGCCTGCATCGCCCAACGCGCGCCGGAACTGAGCGCGTCGCTGTTCACGGTTCTTCATCTGACCCAGGAAGGAGGCTCGAATTCCGATGGCGCTGACGCTGTGCTGCATGTCCCACAGCCCACTGCTGAATCTTCCGGGACCGTCGCAGGATCTTCTTGACGAGATCAACGCCGCCCTGGCCGCCGCCCGAGACTTCGTGCGTGCCTTTGACCCCGAGCTGGTCGTCATCTTCTCGCCGGACCACTACAATGGCGTCTTCTACCGCATGATGCCGCCGTTCTGCATCAGCACGAAGGCGACCGGAGTCGGTGACTACGGCACCCAGGCCGGTCCTCTCGACGTCCCCGACGACATCGCCACCGCCATGGCGGAAGCGGTGCTGGGCGCCGATGTAGACGTCGCGATCTCGGCGAGCATGGACGTCGACCACGGCACCGTGCAGCCGCTGCAAACCCTCTTCGGTGACGCCGCCGCACGTCCGGTCATCCCGATTTTCATCAACTCCGTCGCCACGCCCCTTGGGCCACTGCGCCGGTCACGTGCCCTCGGGACAGCGGTCGGGAAATTCCTTGCGACGTTGGATAAGAGGGTGCTGGTGGTCGGCTCAGGCGGCCTGTCACACGACCCTCCCGTTCCGACGCTCGCGACGGCTCCGCCCGCCGCGCACGGACGCATCGTGCTCGGTGAGCCGATGTCGGCCGAGCAGCGTCAGCAGCGTCAAACCGCGGTGATTCAGGCGGCCCACGACTTCGCCCACGGCGGGAGCAAGCTGCAGGCGCTGAATCCCGAGTGGGACAGCCGCTTTCTCGAAATCGTGGACAGCGGCCACCTGTCCGACGTCGACCGGTGGTCGACGTCATGGATGGCGCACGAGGCGGGCAACTCGGCACATGAGGTTCGCACCTGGGTTGCGGCGTTCGCGGCGTTAGCGGTCCAAGGCGCTTATCGGACTGAGAACCGGTTCTACCGCGCGGCGCCGGAATTGATTGCGGGTTTCGCCGTACGAACGGCGGTGCCGGTGTCATGATGTCGGCCGAATTCGATGTGACCGTCGATGTTCTCGTCGTCGGGTCGGGTGGTGGCGGCATGACGGCCGCGCTCACCGCCAACGCCGCAGGCCTCGACACTCTGGTCGTCGAGAAGTCAGCGCATTTCGGCGGCTCCACCGCACTGTCGGGCGGCGGCATCTGGGTGCCTGGCGCTCCGTCGCAGCGGAAAGAGGGCTATGTCCCCGATCCCGATGACGTGTTCACGTACCTGAAGACGATCACCAGCGGTCTTGTCAGCGATGCCCGTTTGCGGCGATACGTGGACAAGGCGCCGGAGATGATGGAGTTCCTCGAGGGGCGCAGCCGATGGTTCGAATTCGTGTGGAAGCCGGGTTACGCCGACTACTATCCGGAACTGCCCGGCGGTTCGGCGCTCGGCAGCACTATCAATGTGCCGGAGCTCGATCTGCGCAAGCTCGGCGACGAAGAGCAGAACCTATTGCAACCGCTGGCGTTGGCGCCGCGGGGAATCTGGTTTGCGCCCAAGGATCTTCGCCTGTTTTACCAAGTCCGGCAGAGCTGGCGCGGCAAGGCGGTCCTGCTGAAGTTGGTGTGGCGCATGTTCCGGGCGCGGGTGTTCGGCGACCGGATGGCGGCGATCGGGCAGTCGCTGGCCGCGCGCATGCGGATGGCGATGAAGGAGCACGGTATCCCGCTGTGGCTGAACTCGCCGATGACGGAGTTGATCACCGACACCGACGGCGGCGTGGTCGGCGCCGTCGCGGAACGCGACGGCCGACAGCAGCGCATCGGTGCCCGCGGCGGCGTCATCCTCGCCGCGGGCGGCTTCGACCACGACATGGAGTGGCGTCGCCAGCATCTGCCGGTGCTCGAGAAGGACTGGAGCTTCGGCAATCCCGCCTCCATGGGGGACGGCATCCGGGCAGGGGAGAAGGTCGGCGGCTCGACCGACCTGCTCGACGAGGCCTGGTGGTTTCCCGCCATGTGCTGGCCCGAAGGGCGTCTGCAGTTCATGCTCAACGAACGGATGATGCCCGCACAGTTCGTGGTCAACGGGGACGGCAAACGGTTCATCAACGAGGCCGCCCCGTACATGGATTTTGCGCACGCCATGATCGACGGGCAGAACTCCGGTGTCACCCATATTCCGTGCTGGTTGATCACCGACATCCGCTCCTTCCACCGCTATGTCGTCGCGGGGCATCTGCCGATTCCGAAGGTGCCGTTCGCGCCTGTGCCCACGGGCAGGAAGGTGCCCAAGGCGTGGCTGGACTCGGGGATCGTCAAGGAAGGCAGAAGCTTCGAAGAACTCGCCGCCGAAATCGGCGTGCCGCCCGCAGCGCTTCGACAGACCGCCGAGCGTTTCAACGAGCTGGCACGCAAAGGCCACGACGACGATTTCAACCGGGGCGATTCGGCTTACGACAACTACTACGGCGATCCCACCCTGCCCAATCCCAACCTGCACCCGCTCGGCAAGCCGCCGTACTACGCGTTTCAGATCGTTCTCGGGGACCTCGGCACGTCCGGCGGCCTGCGGACCGACGAGTTCGCCCGCGTGCTGCGAGCCGACGACACGGAGGTGAAGGGTCTGTATGCGGTGGGCAATACCTCAGCGGCGGTCATGGGTCGTAGCTACGCCGGCGCCGGAGCAACCATCGGCCCCGCCATGACCTTCGGCTACGTCGCCGCCAGGCACATCGCAGACCAGCTGCCGAAAACCGGTGGCGCCACGACCGATTCGGCTCTCGATTCGCATCGAAAGGTAACCAAATGAAGATCTCGCTGTTCTATGAATTCCCGCTGCCGCGGCCGTGGAGTGACGACGATGAGCACAAGCTCTTCCAGGACGGCCTCGATGAGGTGGAGGCCGCCGACAAGGCCGGCTTCTCCACGGTGTGGCTGACCGAGCACCATTTCCTCGAGGAGTATTGCCACTCGACTGCGCCCGAGATCTTCCTGTCGGCAGCAAGCCAGCGCACAAAGGACATCCGGCTGGGGTTCGGCATCATGCATCTACCGCCTGCGGTCAACCACCCCGCGCGCGTCGCAGAGCGCGTGTCGACGCTCGACCTGATCTCGAATGGCCGTGTCGAGTTCGGCACCGGTGAGTCGTCGTCGGTGGGCGAGCTCGGTGGGTTCGGCATCGATCCCGCGGACAAGCGCAAGATGTGGGAAGAGGCGCTCGAGGTGTCGATCCGCTGCATGATCGAGGAGCCGTTCACCGGGTTCAAGGGTGAGCACGTCGAGATGCCGCCGCGCAACGTGGTGCCCAAGCCGCTGCAGAAGCCGCATCCGCCGGTGTGGGTGGCGTGTACCAGGCCCGCGTCAGTGTCGATGGCAGCCCAAAAGGGCCTCGGCGCACTGAGTTTCGCCTACACAGGCCCCGGGCCGCTGGCCGAACGCGTCAACGGCTACTACAAGGAGTTCGAGGAGAAGGCCGCGCCGGTCACGCCGCAGATGAACCCGAACATCCTGGCGATCGGCGGTGATCTGTCGATGATGGTGGCGCCCACCGACGAGCAGGCCATCGAGCGGCTCGGCAAGGGTGGCGGCTTCTTCGCCTTCGGCATCATGCACTACTACATGACCGGGATGCACACACCGGGCCGGACAGGGGTGTGGCAGCGCCACCTCGAGGAGATCGAGAAGGACCCCAGCATCGTCTACGGCCCCGACCGCGGGCCGATCGGCAGCCCCGCCACCGTGCGGGAGTTCCTGCGCGGATACGAGGAAAGTGGTGTCGACGAGCTGATCCTGCTGCTGACCCCGCGGCGTCACGAGGAGACCATGGAGTCCATCGAGTTGATGGGCAAGGAAGTTCTGCCCGAGTTCATCGAGCGTCATGAGAAGGTGGCCGCGGAGAAGGCGAAGCGGATGGAGCCGATCCTCGAGAAGGCCGATGCGCGCAGGCCCGCATCGAATGCGCCGGCGTTCGACGAGACCTACGCCTTCGGCGGGCTGCCGACCGGGCGTGAGAACTACACCGCCAACGAGGTGTCGTTGGCGATGGACGAGATGAACGCCGGGATCGAGGCGGCCGCGGCGAAGCTGAAGTCGGGGCAGGGCTGGGACAGCCGCAATCCCTCTGCGGACAAGTAATTAGGTAATGGGACGGATCGACGACCTGTGGGGCTACGACGGTAAGCGCGTCGTCGTCACCGGTTGTGCCTCGGGCATCGGCGAGCGCGTCACCCGTCAGCTCACGGAGCTGGGCGCCGAGGTCGTCGGCTTGGATCTGCACCGTCCGGCCCTGCAGCTCAAGGATTTCCATGAGCTCGATCTGTCCGACTGGGCATCGATCGATGGCGCTGTCGCCGCGATCGGGGGACAGGTCGATGCGCTGTTCAATGTGGCGGGGGTGTCGTCGGGCATCGGCGACCCACTGCGCGTCGTCACCATCAACTTCCTGGGAACCCGGCACTTCACGGAGTCGTTGATTCCCGTGATGCCCGCAGGTTCGGCGATCGCCAACGTGTCGTCGCTGGCTGCCTCGGCCTACCGAGAGAACGCGACCGTCACTGCGGAATTGGTGGACACGGCGACGATGGCCGAAGGCATCGAGTGGTGTCAGCGCAACCCGCAGCCCGTCGCCGACGGCGGCGGCTACCGATTGGCAAAGGAGGCCCTCATCCTCTACGGCATGGCTAAGGTTGTCGTGTTGGGGGCCAAGGGAATTCGGATTAACTGCACGGCGCCGGGAGTCACCGACACACCGATCCTCGACCAGCTGCGCGGTGCCTACGGGCAGGAGTTTCTCGACTCGTTCACCACACCGCTGGGCCGCGCGGCGGAGGCCGACGAGCAGGCCAGCGTGCTGGTGTTTCTCAACAGCGCCGCGGCCCGCTACATCACCGGCCAGGTGATCTGGGTCGACGGCGGTTCGGTCGCCGAGCGGGAATTCGGAGACATCTCGAACAGGAGGGCCACCCATGGCCGACTGGAATGATTTTCGGCGCGTCGCCGATGATGTCCGCAACTGGGGACGATGGGGAGACGACGACGAGCTCGGCACGCTGAACCTCATCACCGACGACAAGGTCCAGCAGGCCGCGGGGCTCGTCAAGCACGGCAAGGTCTTTCCGCTCGGAGTCGACTTCGGGTCGTCAGGACCGCAGGGAGCCTTCCACTTTCGGCAGAACCCGTTGCACCTCATGACCGTCGACGGCGGGGATGCGAGCACCCTCGCCGAATACGGCCCGCCCTGGCTGAAGAATCCGGCGGCGACTCAGCTCAGCAAGTACTGGGCCAATGGTCCGATGCGGTTCAACGACGACGTCATCATCATGCCGCTGCAGGCGGCCACCCAGTGGGATGCGTTGTCGCATGTGTATTACGAGGACAAGCTGTACAACGGGTTTCCCGCGGATTCGGTGACCAGCCTCGGCGCGTATCACTGCGGTATCGACAAGGTGGACGGCAAAGGCATCATCTCGCGCGGCGTGCTGCTCGATATTGTCCGGCTGCGGGGCGTCGAGACATTCTGCGAACTCGGCGAGCCCATCACACCCGCTGAACTCGACGAGGCGGCGCGCACGCAGGGGGTCACTGTGTCCAGCGGTGACGTCGTGTTGGTTCGGACCGGTTGGTGGGCGCGGTTTCAGCAGACCGGTAACGGCGCCGAACCCGGTGCCGGAC
>NZ_LZMC01000002.1 GCF_001668615.1 Mycobacterium sp. 1274761.0 | reverse complement strand
TGACGTTGCGGAGGTCATAACCGGTCAGCTCGCTGATGCGCGCCAGTCGGTAGCGCAAGGTGCTGCGGTGGATGTGCAGCGTTCTCGCCGAATCATCGTAATTTCCACCGGCTTCCAGGTGCTGGCTCAGGGTGAGGACGAGCTCTGACTTCTTCGCCGTGTCGTAATCCAGAAGCGCACCCAACCATTCACGGATGAAGTCTTCGACGGCCCCGCTGGCATGAGCAGCGTCGATGAGACGGTAGAAACCAAGTTCGTCGTAGGCCGATGCACCGGCGGGCGCGGCGGAATGCAGTCGCACATCCACCGCAGCACCTTGCGCTACCGACTGGCGCGCATCAGCGAGCTGACCGGTTATGACCTCCGCAACGTCAACACCCGATTCAACCTCCACGCGGCAACAAGGGCATGGCGCTTCCTCTACCCGGAGGCTGCGCGGTAGCCGTGTCGATCAGCGACGTCACCTTCAAAACCTCCCCGCCGATCGAGAGCGGCGACACCGAGGAGGCGGCGGACATCCTGTCAGGGCTGAGCGACTGCCGATGCTGACGGCAGGTTACCTTCGCTTCGGTACGGAGGTCTCCATCGCCGGAGACGAAGTGACGGCGTACTTCATCGAGGCCCCGTTGTAAGGTGTCGCCAACAATTGCATGGCGTGACGGCAGGACGGAAACGACCTCCGTTGGGTCGGCAGCGGTCTTCACACCAGGTATGCCGGTGGACTTGAACTGGTCGAGCGACTGCCATGAGATATGCGTGAAGGTGTCGGAGGCAGAGATGCATACGCAGCTCGAATTGATGTTGGACCGACCCGTCACCGGCGCATCACCTTCTCGCTAAAAATGATGTTGAACAACCGGCTTTCACAGGACTGGCTCGGCCTCGTGCGTGTCCTCGCCCGAGAAGCAAGGCGGGCCGACGGGGTTCTCACTCACCGGCTTGTGCAGAAGGTAGAGGTCAATATGATCAATCCCGAGCCTGGCCAGGCTTGCCTCGCAGGCGCGGCGGGTACCCTCGCGCGTCGCGTGGTGCGGGAGCACCTTGTCGACAAGAAATACTTCGCTGCGCCGTCCGTCAATCGCCTCGCCGACCAAGGCTTCCGCAGCGCCGTTGCTGTACATCTCGGCCGTGTCGATCACCGTCATTCCGAGGTCGATGCCAAGACGTATCGCCGCGACCTCTTCGGCCCGCCGGCCAGGAGCTTCGGCAAAATGCCAGGTGCCCTGGCCGACTGCGGCGATCTTCTCGCCGGTAGGCAACAGTACAGACTGGGCTGAATTCATCACTGCGCCTTCCAAACTCAAGGCTCGATGTCCGGGTCAGCGAAGGTCTCTCCCCGACCGTCGCCCGCGTCAAGGCTTTTCGGCGAGGACATCCAGCTTGCTGATTTCGGGCGACGAAGCGAACAGTTCGTCTGCCTTTTCCTTAAGGGCTTGTCCGACGGCGCCCCCGAGATGCGCCTCACGTGCTGCGTCGTCTGGAAAGGCGTCGATGATGCCGAAAGTCGACGGGCCGAACCGAACTGCGAACCACGGTTGCGTGTCGGGCTCTTGCTCGACGAGCGGCAGTGCGTCGAGCAGAAACTGCTCGACGTCGTCTTCCTTGCCGGGCTTTGCTTCCAGCCGTACCAGTAGCGCCTTATTAGCCATGCTTCATCCCTTCAGGTGCGTTTAAGTTCATCGTCCCGATACGGCCGCAGGATCCTGCGCGAACTGCTCGACGATCGCTGCGCAGAATGCCGGCAGGTCGCTTGGCGACCGGCTGGTAGTCAGATTCCCGTCGATGACGACTTCCTCGTCGACAACCGTGGCCCCTGCGTTGCGCAGATCGGTACGCAGGCTGGGAAATGATGTCAGGGTGCGGCCTTCGACTACGTCAGCCTCGACCAGAGTCCAAGGCCCGTGACAGATCGCCGCGACTGGCTTCCCCGTGGCGAAGAACGCACCGACGAACGAGACGGCGGTTTCATCCATACGGAGCTTGTCGGGGTTCACAGTTCCGCCGGGCAGCAACAGCGCGTCGTAATCGTCGATCGATGCGTCGCCGACCACCCGGTCGACGGTGAATGTGCCCGCCGACTCGAGGTCGTTGTTCCGTGCCACAATCTCACCCGTCTTCAGTGCCAAGAGTTCTGTCTCCGCGCCCGCGTCCTGAAGCGCCTGTCGCGGGGACTCCAACTCGACCCGTTCGACACCGTCAGCGGCTAGGATCGCAACGCGCCTGCCCTGCAACGTATCAGCCATGGTGACTCTCCTTTCGTCGCAACGGTTACGCACCCCCTAGGCTTCGCTTCTAGACCACGGATGTCCTCGACCCGGCGGGATGAAAAATTCAATTGGATATTCACCCGGCGCACCGTGGAGTTGTCGCGGCCCCGCTGGGCGGAGACAGGTGACAATCCGCCAGTACTTCGCAGATCTATCGACTTCGGCTCGTGCCAGCAGGCCGAATTCCACGCCGCAGATTGGCCTCGCTGACCCGCTTTCCAATTGAGCATGACCCTGGATAATTCGAAGACAGCACGACCAAGTGTGGCCGCAGTTCTTCCCGCACATCGGATGCGGGACCCTGCCTTCTCGCTCGTGGAGGGTGAAATGAGGGAGAACAACACCGCCGCGACGGCTGATTATTCGGTTCATATCGAGGTGCGGCGCAAGACCGTTGACAGCAGCGTCATCCGCATTGCCGGTGGATTGTCATACGCCGCTGCCGCGTCCATCTGGCGAACCGTCGAGACCGAGTTCCGGCGGACACCCGAATTGGTGGCGCTCGACGTATCCGACGTCACCGAGATCGACGCCGCCGGTGTCGGCGTGTTGGTGGCCGCCGCCGACCGTGCGGGCGAATCGGACATCTCTCTCTGCCTCGTCGGGGCAGATGAAGGTGTGGTCGGCACTGCCCTGGCAGCAGCAGACGTAACCGAACTGTTCGAAATCGTATAAAAAAGCACTCGTCCCCTGACGGCGGCGGCGCAATCACCAGTCGTCCAACCGCCGGAACAGCACTTCGCGCACGATGAGCTGGATTGCCGCCGCCACTGGTATGGCAACCAGCGCTCCGACGATGCCGAGCAGACTCCCTCCGATGAGCACCGCGAGCACTGTGGTGATCGCCGGGATTTCCACCGCGCGCCGACGATCTTGGGTACCAGCAGATAGTCTTCGACAAAACGGTGCACGACGTAGAAGGCTACGGTGGCGATCGACACTGGGAGGGATACGGTCAGGGCCACGGCCGCGACAATCAAGCCCGCCACGGTCGATCCGAATGGCACGAGGTCCAGCACAGCCACGAATATTGCGAGCAGCACCGGTACGGAATGCCGAACGCGACAAGCCAAACGAAGGTGGCCAGCCCGGTGATTGCCGAAATCGCTACGTTGCCAAGGACATAGGCACCGACTTTCGCGCAGATCTGGTCGCCGATCAGAATTGTCCGAGCGCGACGGGACCTCGGTGCGAAGCGGTACAGGGTCGCTCGGATACGCGGGATGGAAAATCAGAAAGTAGACCGTCAGCACCGCGAGAACAAACAGGTCAGCGATTCCCCCCAGGACCGTGCTTCCTGCCTTCACTACCTCACCGACAGCCGAACCGCCGAGGTCGTGAATCGCGCCCGTGAGCCGTTGCTGTAAATCGAATCGATCATTGAGTCCGGCGATCCAGGGGGAATGGTTCTGAACCGATTGCATATAACCCCGGCGCGCGGTCCACGAACTGGCGCGCCTGCTGAAACAGGGGTGGAATGAACGCCGCGATCGATCCCACGAAGAGCGCGAAGAATGCGATCAGTACGACCGTGACCGCCCCCCACCGCGGTACTTTTCGGTTGACGAGCCACGACACCGCCGGTTCGAGGCCGAGCGCGATGAAGAATGCCGCAGCGATCAGCAGGAGCATCGACGAAACCGATTGCAGCGCGCGTACAGCGGTGTAGGTCACCGCCACCCCGGCGGCACCTGTCAACCCGATAGAACGGCGACCGCCAGTCGACCCGCGGGCCGGGTGGACCGAGTGGTTCGTCGGGTGAGCGAAGTTGTGCCGCGCGTCTCTCCGCTTCGGCGATCGGACCCTCAGCCTCGGTGTGAGCTGGCCTACGAGGCGGTGACGAGCCGTAACTTGTTGCGTCATAGGCTGATCCCCTATTCGGGGGGCCGTGGGTAGCCTAGTTCGAGGCGTTCCTAGTTCCGGATCGACACCCGGTTACGCAGCGGCGGCGTCAGCGCGGCGGCGGCCGCACCGGCCAGTGCCGCGATCGAGGGCTTCGGGGACCAGCGCAACGCCGCCATCGCCCAACCAACAGGCCGGTCAAGCGCCGGATCGGAGCCGTCATGGTCGGAGACCACCTGCGACTGTTTCGTCGGCTCGGCGAAGATGTCCAGCATGGCGGGTAGGAAGGCTCTCATGTCCTGCGGCCCTCGGCTTGTGACGAGATTGCGATCATGCACGACTTCTTGGTCGAGCCAGGTAGCGCCGGCGTTGACCAAGTCGTCGCGGATGCCGGGCCACGACGTCAGGGTCCGACCGGGGAGCAAACCCGCCGATGCCAGCACCCATGGACCGTGGCACAACGTGACAATCGGCTTTCCGCTGTGGTCGAACGCGCGAACGAAATCGCGGGCGAGGGCCGACTGGCGCAGAAGATCCGGGTTGATGAAGCCCCCCGGAAGTAGCAGTCCGTCGTAGGCGTCGGGGTCGGTGTCAGAAATCACCTTGTCCACACCCACCCGGGTCGCGGGCATGTGCAGGTTCACACCCCGGATCCGGCCCTTGCGCAACGACACGATGTCGGCTTTTGCGCCGGCCAATTGCAGTGCACGCAGTGGAACCACAAGTTCGACCTTTTCAAAGCCGTCGGCTGCCAGCACCGCGATCTTTCGCCCTGAGAGGCGTCGTGTGTTTGACATCATCCTCCTGTCAATGTCGTGACGCTCGAAGCGCCGCTTACTCTTTCGACCGTCAGCTGGTTGCTCAACCGACCGTTTGACGTGCTCTCCTGCGTCACCGCGCCTGCCCTGCTACACCCGTGCCGATGCGCGGCCGCCGCCACAGCTCCCATGCCAGCCGAACGCATCCGATGGCGGTGAGCAGTGCGAGTCCCGCAATCGCAGGCATATGCGACAACAGCGGTAAGGTCGCCGCGGCGGCGATCCCTGTCGCCGTGCGGTCGATCGGAATTTGATGGTGGTCGCGCCATCTGTAGGCGACGTCGCCCAAATAGAACAGCGCCATCCCCCCGGCAAGTGCGACCGCTGGCAGGAACGGCAGCGGCGCGGTGGCGTCCGCGACGGCGGCGTGGGCGCCCACGGCGAAAAGCATGATGCCGGCCACCATTGGAAGATGCAGATAGCTATAGGCGTCACGCGCGAGGTTGGCTCGTTCGGTACCCGTGGCCTGCTCCAGCCGCTCCTCGGCGCCGCCCGCCAACCCGAAGTAGGTCCACCAGAACGTCGCCATGATGGCAACCCCCAGTACCAGGGCGGAGATCACTGCGAAACGGTGGAGATCGTTTGCACCCCCGCCCAATTCGACGATCGCCTCACCGAGCGCGATGATGATGATCGAGCCGTGGCGGGACACGAAATACGACGGCGAGACCCGAAACCCGCCGAGACCCAGGACGGCAGGCGCGCCGTAGTCGATCACCGCAGCAGCCACCCACAGAAGTTCGCGGCCAGGCGTGTCAACAAAGGCGGCCGCCACAATGCAGGCGGGCGCCGCGACGAACGCCGGCGCTATCCGCAAGACGCTGCGCCGCATCTCAGCGTCCTCATCCGACGAATAGGCGACGAACTTCGCGACGTGAATCAACCGAACCACGAGGAGAGCGATCGCGAACACCAGCGCCCCCGTGGAAAACGCCATGGGTAGCGCCGCGGCCGCGACTAACATTGCGGCCATTGCGGCGATCAAAACCGCTTGATGCCGGACCCCTTGTGTGTCAAAGGTGTTGATCAGCCAGGTGTAGCCGACCCAGGCCCACCACACCGCGAGCAGTGCGAGCGCCGCACGGCCGAAGCCGGTCGGGGACAGATCATGCAGCATCAGCTGAGTCACCTGCGACATGGCGAACGTGAACACCAGATCGAAGAAGAGTTCGAGGTTGCCCTCCGACCGTGCACCGCCTTGGTCGTTGAAGTTCTCGCCGTCGCTGTTCACGGTGTCGCTCCGGATGGCAGCGGATGCGTCGGGACTCCTGCCCGCAGATACCTCACTCGCCAATTCCGTTCTCCGATAGACATGCGGCTAGTCTGTCGACGCGCGGACAGACGTGCGACGACACAGAAGCGCGAATACCGGTAGGTGTTTCGTTCTGGCGGGAAGAAGCTACCCGTATTTCGGCCGACTAGCCGTCGCCTGAGAGGGAGTGCGCTGGTGTGACCAAATCGTCGCCGGACTTTCGCCCCGTCAGGATGAATTGGGCCTCCGAGTCTGTCCCGTGCCCGCCCGTTCAGAGCGGTCGAATCTCTCTTGCTGGCGTGCTCCATAAGCCGCCTCCTTGACCGCTTTGTCGTCTTCCAGCCCCGATCCGAGCGCGCCTCCGAGCGTCGCGACCGCGGCCACCAGCCACGCCAGCCTCAGATAGTCGGCGGGTCCGACGGGGTGATCGAGCGACTGCTCGAGCATCTGTGGCGGCAGGGTCCACCAAGCCGTCAGCACCAACAGAACGAAGGTTGTCGCGTGGAGAACGACAACACCAATGGTCAGTGTCGCGACAGTCGACGCGTTGTACAGGGCTGCGCGTTCCCGTTCAACTGGCGAAGTCGGCCGTTCCCACAGTTTGTGATTCACGATCAGCCAACCGATCATCGCTGCGGTGGCCAGAACCGTGGTCACACCTACCCGCCACGGTCCCATCGTCGACGACAACTGCCATATTGTCGGGTAGGCCAGGCTGACGGCTCCAGTGGCGAAGGTCGCCATCATGACGCGCGACATACCCGCCGCCAATTTCCACGGCCGGTTCGCATAGATCATCCCCGCGAGTAAGCGCAGCCGCGCAAACCTATGCGGTGCGGCGTACCGCACAGCATCGTCTCCTTCAGTTCGAATCAGCCCGCTGGGGACGCGGGTCCGATTACCGTCTTCCCTCGCGACTTCGTCGACAATTGACTCGACCGTCGCGCGCACACGGCGACTGACGAACAATCCCCCAACGCCGGGAATGGAAATCACCCCGAAGCGGTGCGGCACACTGATGTCGGCGACCACGGGATGGGTGCCGTCGTGGCGGGGCAGATCCGTCATGTAAACGACGACATCCTCGTCATGACCCGCAGGATCGACGCTTTCGAGTACATCGGCCAACGAAGCGTGATCAGTCAGAAGGTAAGTGCCCGTCTTCACCGAAACCGTCCATTGCGGGGAAGACGCTTGACCGGCCAGGAGTTTCGGCAACTCCGCCGACAACTGTTCAGCCAACCCCGAAGGGGCACCCGGATCCGCAGCAAGGAGAAGTGACGTAAACACAGAAGCGACGGCTACCCTGCAAACCCGACTTCAAACAGCACGCCGCGGCCGAGCCGCCTCGCCGGTCTGAGGGAGTGCACTGTCGTGTCGAAATTTCTGCCACCTTTTCGCCTCAACAGGACGAGGTGAATTGTATGTGGGTTTGCCAGAATCGACGGCGCTGACACTCGAAATCTTCAATAATGCTGATATCAGGTGGTTCACAGAAGCCAGTGTCATGCAGGTGCCCTGTGAGACAGTTTGCTGGGTGAAGCGACTTGCCGATGCTGCGGCTGTTTTTCCGACGGGGACACGGGTAGCCGGGCTCAGCCCTCAAATATCACGAGCACAGAGGAGTCTTCATGAAGGCAATGACGTATCGCGGACCGTACAAAGTGCGAGTCGAGGAAAAAGACCGGCCTCGGATCGAGCATCCCAACGATGCGATCGTGCGGGTGCAACTCGCCGCCATCTGCGGGTCCGATCTGCACCTCTACCACGGCCTGATGCCCGACACCCGGGTTGGCCATACTTTCGGACACGAGTTCATCGGCGTCGTCGACGAGGTCGGCCCCTCCGT
This sequence comes from Mycobacterium sp. 1274761.0, assembly GCF_001668615.1. Lineage (GTDB taxonomy): Bacteria > Actinomycetota > Actinomycetes > Mycobacteriales > Mycobacteriaceae > Mycobacterium. The sequence goes on along the minus strand of NZ_LZMC01000002.1, from coordinate 86,053 downwards.
ACAGAACATCAAGGCCGGCGATCGGGTGATGGTGCCGTTTAACATCTACTGCGGTTCGTGCTACTTCTGCGCCAGGGGTCTGTACTCCAACTGCCACAACGTCAATCCGAATGCCACTGCGGTCGGCGGGATCTACGGTTACTCACACACCTGCGGCGGCTATGACGGTGGCCAAGCGGAGTTCGTTCGCGTTCCGTTCGCCGACGTCGGCCCGTCGGTGATCCCCGATTGGATGGCGGACGAGGACGCACTGCTGTGCACGGATGCCCTGTCGACGGGATATTTCGGCGCACAACTCGGCGACATAGTCGAAGGCGACACGGTGGTGGTGTTCGGTGCCGGGCCGGTTGGCCTGTTCGCGGCCAAGTCATCGTGGTTGATGGGGGCGGCACGGGTGATCGTGATCGACCACCTCGACTACCGGCTCACGAAGGCGCGCGAGTTCGCTCACGCCGAGACCTACAACTTCGGCGAGTACGGCGACATCGTTTTGGAGATGAAGAAAGCCACCGACTTTCTCGGTGCCGATGTGGCCATCGACGCGGTAGGGGCCGAAGCCGACGGGAATCTCTTCCAGCACGTGACCACGGCGAAGTTGAAATTGCAGGGCGGCTCCCCTATTGCGCTGAACTGGGCTATCGACTCAGTTCGCAAGGGTGGCACGATTTCGGTGATAGGTGCCTACGGGCCTATGTTCAGCGCCGTCAAGTTCGGCGACGCGATGAACAAGGGTCTGACCATCCACGCCAACCAGGCGCCGGTGAAGCGGCAGTGGCCCCGCTTGTTCGAACATATTGAGAACGGTTATCTGAAGCCCAGTGACATTGTCACCCATCGGATTCCGCTGGAGCACATCGCCGAGGGCTACCACGTCTTCTCGTCGAAGCTGGACGACATCATCAAGCCGATCATCACAGTCAACCCCAACTGACAATTACCAGGAGAATTTCATGACACGAATGAGCGAACGCGTCCCGGCGTACACATCCGACCACCCGCCAGTCCCCGACAAGGACAGCCTGCAGGCGCGCATCCCCGGATGGGGCGCCGACCTCAACAAGGAGAACCGGCCCTCAGTGCCCAAGCTGAAGTTCCTCGACACCGGTGCCTGGTGGGAATTTCCGGAGCGCCAACCCGAGAACGCGGCGCGGGAACGGTCGGTCGAGCACAAGTTTCTGACGCCGGCATTTGGGACGGCTCAGCCCCTGCGTGGTATCTCCGGCGTCATGCGCCGATTCGCCTACAGATTCAGTGAAGGCCGCGCGGCGCACTGGCTCATCCTGCTGTACGCCGACCGTGTTGATGCCGCCGAGCACCACCTTCGTTCGATGGCAACTCTGCGACCGGACAACCCGATCACCGAAACCGGAATCAAGGGCGAATGGACCCACAACGGCATGAAGTCCAGGGTCAGCAGGAAAAGAGTTGACACACACCACATGTGGCTGGACCCGCTGATCGTGGGGGCCCCATGGCTTTTGGTGACCACGGTGATCATCCGCCTGCTCAGAAATCTGCGAGCCGGCAGATGACAAGCCGCTAACCACAGTTGGTTCTGGTCCCCGGCGAGTGGCACCGTACGCCGTCGGTTTGTGACACAGACCAATTCAGGATGTACTGATCCGGAGGTTAGATGGCAAAACGCGCAACCAGAACGTGACCAAGATTTGAGACCTTCGGATGGCGCATATTCCAGACGGCTCCAAATCCGTTCGCGCCATGTCGATTTCGACATAGGCGTATATCGGCATTGCAGCTGTCGCGATCGCCTGCCTGCGCGAGTAAGGGCTCAAGTGCCGGGTGGCCAAGGGCATCGCAGCTGTCGCTAGACCGTCGCGGTGCTGAGCCCCCATGGACCCATCGTGGCGGAAAGCTGCCAAATGGTGGGATAGGCCTCTGATGGCTGATCGTCAACCACAAGCCGTTCGCACTATTCGTGCTGACCGCATGGTGGACGCTTCCGCCACAGTTGCCCGAGCAGTTCTCGGCCACGGAGTCGGCCCGTCGGACTATTTACACCGCTGGCTTGGCTGGTGGGCGCGGCGGCAACGTTGGGCGGCGCTTTAGGGTCAGCGTTGAAGATGACCAAGCCGTGAGGCAGCGAATTATGGAGCACGCCAGTAGCAGCGATTCCAGCGTTTCGAGCCAGACCGCAAGACTAGTTCGGCTCAGTGAAACGCCCCAAGAGGGAAATATCAGAACTGCTCAATCAGCAGGCTAAATCAGTGCTAAGTCGAGCTGCGGACGGCAGAAGATGGTCACGCAGGAGTCGGCTGCTTCGCCAAAGAGCTTTTCGCGTCCCTCGGCATGGGTACTCGTCTGAGCGCGATGACAGGAAATTCTCACCCAGCCACGAACGACATCGACCCCTATGTGCGTGTCTACGGTACGCGGGTCCACAATTTGCGAGGTCTTGATCTTGTAGCACCGCGCAACGCGTTCGTCGCCTTCACCGGCATTTCCGGATCCGGCAAGTCGTCATTGGCCTTCGGCACCATCTACGCCGAGGCCCAACGCCGCTATTTCGAGTCGGTCGCTCCGTACGCCCGTCGCCTGCTCCTGCCAACCGGCGCGCCCAAAGTCGACGACATCACCGGGCTCCCGCCTGCAGTCGCATTGCAGCAGCGCCGAGGCTCGGCGACGTCGCGGTCGACGGTCGGCACAGTCACCACCTTGTCGAACCTGCTGCGGATGCTGTTCTCGCGCGCCGGGACCTACCCTGTGGGAGCTACGGAACGACTGGACTCCGACGCCTTCTCCCCGAACACCGCGGTAGGAGCCTGCCCAGAGTGTCACGGTCTCGGGCGGATCCACCGGGTCACCGAAGAGACATTGGTGCCAGACCCGTCTCTGACCATCCGCGAAGGCGCTGTCGCAGCATGGCCGGGCGCATGGCAGGGCCAAAATCTACGCGACATCCTAATCACCCTCGGCTACGACATCGACAAGCCATGGCGGAAACTGCCTAAGCGGCAACGCAACTGGATCCTGTTCACCGATGAACAGCCAACAGTCGAAATCGACCCAGGCCAGCACCCCGTGCAAGCCGATTACTACTACAACGGCACATTCTCCAGTGCCGAGCGTCACGTCCGCCATACCTTGGCCAATTCGCACAGCGCAATGATGCGACGACGCGTACTGCAGTTCGTCGACAGCGTCGATTGCCCGCTATGCGACGGGTCCGGACTCAGACCCGAGGCGCTCAAAGTGACATTCGCCGGGCGCACGATTGCCGAGTACGCGGCGATGCCGTTGGCCGAACTTGCCGACGCGCTACGCCCGACGGCTTCTCGGTCCGACGCCGGCGCCGCCTATGAGTCAACGGAATCCGGCGAGCTGACTGAAGTCGCGACGATGATCGCCGCCGACCTCGTCGCGCGCCTGCAGATACTCATCGACCTCGGCCTCGGCTATCTCACACTCCATCGCCGGACTCCGACGGTCTCACCCGGCGAACTGCAGCGTTTGCGGCTGGCCACACAATTACGTGCCGGCTTGTTCGGTGTTCTCTACGTGCTCGATGAGCCGTCAGCCGGACTGCACCCCGCAGACGCCGAACCACTACTCGACGTACTCGACCGCCTGCGGCGGGCAGGCAATTCTTTGTTCGTGGTCGAGCACGACATGGACGTGGTCCACCGCGCCGATTGGATAGTCGACGTCGGACCCGGGGCCGGCGAGCTCGGCGGGAAACTGCTCTACAGCGGCCCGGTAGCAGGCCTCGCGGACGTCGAGGGGTCGGTCACTCGCAAGTACCTTTTCCACCGCGGGCAGCCAGCACCTCGTCCAGCTCGCACAGAGTCCGGGCGACTGAGGCTGCGCGGAATCTGCTTCCACAATTTGGAAGACCTCGATGTGGACCTGCCACTGGGCGTGTACACAGCGATCACCGGAGTCTCCGGTTCAGGAAAATCGACGCTTGTCGTCAAGGTCCTCGGCGATGTCGTCAACAGCCACCTCGGTACGGCACGCGCAGCCGAGCCGGCCGAACCGGACGACGGCGAAGCCGACAGCGGGATCATCGACCTCGATCATGACGCGAGCGTGGGTGTGACGGCCGAGGGGGTCGAGGAGATTGACCGGCTGGTGTCGGTCGACCAGCGCCCGATTGGGCGCACGCCGCGCTCCACGCTGGCGACGTACACCGGGTTGTTCGACGCGGTGCGTCGGGAGTTCGCCGCGACCCCGAAGGCGCGTCGCCGCGGTTGGACCGCAGGAAGATTCTCCTTCAACGTAGCCGACGGTCGCTGTCCCACCTGTCAGGGGGAGGGATTCGTGGCGGTCGAATTGTTGTTCCTGCCGGGCACATACGCCAAATGCCCGTCGTGCCATGGCGCGCGGTACTCCGAAGAGACGCTTGAGGTGCACTATCGCGGCAGGACGGTTGCCGACGTGCTCGCGATGACGGTCGACGAAGCTTCGGCGTTTCTCGCCGACGTGGCCAGCGCTTCGCGCAGTCTCACCACGCTGCAAGAGGTGGGATTGGGGTATCTGCGCCTCGGACAGCCCGCCACCGAACTGTCGGGTGGCGAGGCCCAGCGGATCAAACTCGCCTCGGAGCTGCAGCGGCCCCGACGCGGACACACCCTTTACGTCCTCGACGAGCCGACCACCGGGCTTCACCCCGCCGACGTGGATCTGCTCGATAATCAATTGCATCGCCTGGTCGATGCGGGCAACACCGTAGTCGTGGCCGAACATGACATGCGCATGGTCGCGGGCGCCGACTGGGTCATCGACCTGGGACCGGGCGCCGGCAGTAAGGGAGGTCGGGTGGTTGCAGCAGGTCCACCCGAGATGGTGGCGCGTGCCAAACACAGCCGCACAGCGCCGTATCTCGCGAAGCGGTTGGCAACGCCCGCAAATCGATGAAGATGTTGTCACACCATCAGCTCCGTTGTAGAGGCCGATCCTGACGCCGGAGAGTCCACCTGCTTGAGACATCAATCCGCCCTCGGCCTCTGCCACGGAGCCTTCGTTTAGCGAAGGTATGCCGCCTCTAACGTGGATGCGGACTGACTGCGACTGTGCTGCCGCCGAAGATTCGAGGCCTGGAATCCGCCGCTTGAGCTGCTGCTTTCAGTGCCCCCAGTCGGACTCGAACCGACACTGTGCGGATTTTAAGTCCGCTGCCTCTGCCAATTGGGCTATGGGGGCCCGTCCTCGCTGAGCACGCTACCCGCTCGGCCCAGGTCGCCTGGCCTTCGGTTGCGACGCGAAAAACTACGTCCTGCGATCCGCCATATCTGCGCGACGCGTCACCTAAGTTCAGTGAAGTGGAACCGCCCCACAGCTATCTCCGGGAGCACTCCGCCTCGGTGGTGCACCACGTGGACTATCTCGACGCAGGTGACGGCCATGCGCTCTGCGGTATCGCGCTTGAGAATCCCCAAGCTCTGACCCAGCCAGAGGCCGCCCACGAGCTCTGCCCCGACTGTGAAGCACGCCTGGTCTTCTATCACCTCGAATGGTGGCGCCAGAAAGCCGAGGCGGCCAACAAGGAGCTCGAGGAGCTGCGCGCCAAGTTTTGCGAGCTGCAGGATGAGGGTGGCGACCAGGGGCCGCCGGTCGCCTCTGAGGGCCACGCCAAAGAAATCCCCGCAGAACCCGAGCCGACAACGTTGATCGATCGCGCGGTGCGCGAGCTCACAGAACTCTGCCGACAGTTCAATGGTGCGGTCCCCTACTGGCGCCTGAAGAAGACCATGCAGGAGTTCAGTGACCGGCTCGATACTGACCAACGGGTGCTTCTCGCCGAGGAGATCGGCGCCGATGGCTCGCTGATCCGTTGGGCCACAAACAAAGTCGAATCGCTGGGATGGCAGGTTACCAATAGCCCGGTCCAGGAGAACTCCGAGATGATGTGGCAGGAGTGGCTCCAGGAGGCACAACAGCCTGCGCCGAAAAAGACCAAGCGGCGGTTCGGACGACCCCGGTAGTCGGCTTCAGCGAAATAAACCGTTAAAGACGACCGCCTCGCCGTCAAGAAAGCGTTAAGACCGTCAGCGGCACGGTCAGCCGGATGTTGTATGGCTCAGGCCGCCGAAGTCCGGCGGCCAGTAAAGCGTTCGGAGTGACGTGTCGGTCCTCATCTACATCGCGCTGACGGTGGCGGTGTTCGCCCTGCTCGGCTGGATACAGAAGTTGGTCGAGGGATTATGAGCGACAACCTCGTCGGCCTGGCGCTGGCCGTGCTGCTGGCCCTCTTCCTCTTCGCCGCCCTGCTCTTCCCCGAGAGGTTCTAGTGACTTCGCTGTCTTCCGGGACGGCGGGGCTCCTCTTCCTCGCCTCCCTGGTCATCGGCCTCGCCGCCGTGCACATCCCGCTGGGCGACTACATGTATCGCGTCTACACCTCCGCCAGAGATCTGCGGGGCGAGCGTCTCCTCTACCGCTTGATCGGAGCCGACCCCAAGTCGGAACAGACATGGGGCGGGTATGCGCGCAGCGTGCTGGCCTTCTCCGCGGTCAGTCTGCTGTTCCTGTACGGCGTTCAACTGGTGCAAGGCCACCTGCCGCTGCACCTCGACGATCCCGCCACGCCGATGACGCCGGCGCTCGCCTGGAACACCGCCGTCAGCTTCGTCACCAACACCAACTGGCAGGCCTACTCAGGTGAGTCCACGCAGGGACACCTCGTTCAGATGGCTGGTCTCGCCGTCCAGAACTTCGTATCGGCCGCCGTTGGGATGGCCGTCGCCATAGCCTTCGTCCGTGGTTTGGCCCGTCGCAACACCGGCCAGCTCGGAAATTTTTGGGTCGATCTCATCCGCGGCAGCATCCGAATCCTCCTGCCGCTGGCAGCAATTGGCGCCCTCATCCTGATCACCGGCGGTGCTGTTCAGAACTTTCATGTCCACGACCAGGTGATCGACACACTCAACGGCGGGCAGCAGACAATCACCGGCGGCCCGGTCGCGAGCCAGGAGAGCATCAAGCTTCTGGGCACCAACGGCGGCGGCTTCTTCAACGCCAATTCCGCCCATCCGTTCGAGAATTCGACCGCCTGGACGAACTGGGTCGAGATCTTCCTGCTTACCTGCATTGCCTTTTCGCTGCCCCGCACCTTCGGCCGCATAATCGACAGCAGGAAGCAGGGCTACGCCATCGTCTCGGTGATGTCGGTGATCGCCCTCGCCAGCGTCACGCTGATCATGACCTTCCAAGCCCAACACCGCGGCACGGTAGCCACCGCGGTCGGCTCTGCCATGGAAGGTGTCGAACAGCGTTTCGGCGTGCCCGATTCGGCGGTCTTCGCCGATCTGACGACGCTGACGTCGACCGGCGCGGTGGACTCAGCTCACGACTCCTACACCAGCCTCGGCGGCCTGATCACGCTGTTCAACATGCAGCTCGGCGAAGTCGCTCCCGGCGGTGTCGGGTCCGGCCTCTACGGCATGCTCATCCTCGCCATCATCACCGTGTTCGTCGCCGGTCTGATGGTCGGCCGCACACCGGAATACCTCGGCAAGAAAATCACGCCGCGCGAGATCAAGCTTGCCGCAACTTATTTCCTCATCACAGCGCTGATCGTGCTGACCGGCACAGCAGTCGCCGTCGCCATGCCGGGTCAGCGCGAAAGCATGCTCAACGCCGGACCGCACGGCCTCTCCGAAGTGCTGTACGCGTTCACCTCGGCAGCCAACAACAACGGTTCGGCGTTCGCCGGCCTCAGCGCCAACACCGACTGGTACAACACGGCACTGGGCCTGGCGGTGTTGTTCGGCCGGTTCCTGCCGATGATCTTCTTACTGGCACTTGCGGGCTCGCTCGCCAAGCAAGGCAAGACGCCCCACTCCGTCGGAACGCTACCCACCCATCGGCCGCAATTCGTCGGCATGGTGGCCGGGGTCACCCTCATCCTCGTCGCCCTCACTTTCCTGCCCACGCTCGCGCTGGGCCCCCTCGCCGAAGGGATCCACTGATGACCGCCACCGCCGTCGATTCTCTGCCCGCGGCACAGCCGAAAGCAGCCACGCCCGAGCGCATTCAGGGCGGATTGCTCAATCCCCGCATCGTGTTTCGGTCGATTCCCGACGCGCTCCGCAAGCTGAACCCACACACGCTCTGGCGCAATCCCGTCATGTTCATCGTCGAAATCGGCGCCGCATGGAGCACCGTGCTCGCTATCGTCAACCCGTCGTGGTTTGCCTGGATGACCGTCGCATGGCTGTGGCTGACCGTGATCTTCGCCAACCTCGCCGAAGCCGTCGCCGAAGGGCGCGGTAAGGCACAGGCCGAAACGCTGCGTAGGACCAAGACGGCCACCATGGCTCGTCGTCTCGACAGGTGGTCGCCCGGGGTGGCGGGGCGCGAACACGAGGTGGCCGCAGCGCTACTGCGGCAGGGCGACATCGTTGTCGTCGAGGCCGGCCAGACCATCCCCGGCGATGGTGATGTCCTGGAAGGCATTGCCTCCGTTGACGAGTCGGCGATCACCGGCGAGTCTGCGCCGGTCATTCGCGAGTCGGGCGGTGACCGCTCAGCCGTTACCGGAGGCACCACCGTGTTGTCCGACCGGATCATTGTCAAGATCACCCAGAAGCCCGGTGACAGCTTCATCGACCGGATGATCGCGCTCGTCGAAGGTGCCAACCGACAGAAGACGCCCAACGAGATTGCACTGAACATCCTGCTCGCATCGTTGACGATCATCTTCCTGTTCGCCGTCGCGACCCTGCAGCCACTCGCGATCTACTCCAAGACCAACAGCCCCGGTGTTGCGGATACGTTCACGCTCAACGGCAGTGGCGTATCGGGCATCGTCATGGTGTCGCTGCTGGTGTGCCTCATCCCGACGACGATCGGCGCGCTGCTGTCCGCGATCGGCATCGCGGGCATGGACCGCCTCGTTCAGCGCAATGTGCTCGCGATGTCGGGCCGCGCGGTAGAGGCCGCCGGCGACGTGAACACGCTCTTGCTCGACAAGACCGGAACGATCACGCTGGGAAACCGACAGGCGGCGGCGTTCGTGCCGTTGACCGGCGTCTCACCGGAATCACTCGCCGATGCGGCTCAGTTGTCCAGCCTTGCAGATGAAACGCCCGAGGGCCGGTCGATCGTCGTGTTCGCCAAACAGCGCTACGGCCTTCGGGCCCGCACTCCCGGAGAGCTCGACAGGGCGCGCTGGGTCGAGTTCAGCGCCACCACACGAATGTCGGGTGTGGACATCGGTGAGCGCCGGCTGCGTAAGGGGGCGGCGGCTGCGGTGGCCGATTGGATTCGCTCCGAGGGAGGCACGATACCGGCCGAACTCGGTGAGATCGTCGACGGAATTTCCGCTGCCGGCGGTACCCCGCTTGTCGTTGCACACGTCTGCACCGACGACACCGATCCCACGACCGCCGAAGTGCTGGGCGCCATCCACCTCAAGGACGTCGTCAAGCACGGCATGCGAGAGCGATTCGACGAGATGCGCAGAATGGGCATCCGCACCGTGATGATCACTGGGGATAACCCGTTGACCGCTAAGGCGATCGCCGCCGAGGCGGGCGTCGACGACTTTCTCGCCGAGGCCACTCCCGAGGACAAGATGGCGCTGATCATGAAGGAGCAGGCCGACGGCAAGCTGGTGGCGATGACCGGCGACGGCACCAATGACGCGCCCGCCCTTGCCCAGGCCGACGTCGGCGTGGCGATGAACACCGGCACGTCGGCGGCTAAGGAGGCCGGCAACATGGTCGACCTCGACTCCGACCCGACGAAGCTGATCGAAATCGTGGAGATCGGCAAGCAGTTGCTCATCACACGCGGCGCGCTGACGACATTTTCGATCGCCAACGACATCGCGAAGTACTTTGCGATCATCCCGGCCATGTTCGTCGTGCTGTTCCCCGGCCTCGATGTGTTGAACATCATGCGGCTGCACAGCCCGCAGTCGGCGATCCTGTCCGCCGTCATCTTCAACGCGATCATCATCGTCGTGCTCATCCCGCTCGCGTTACGAGGCGTGCGCTACACGCCCAGCAGTGCCTCAAAGTTGTTGAGCCGCAACCTCTACCTGTATGGCCTCGGCGGCATCATCACGCCGTTCGTGGGCATCAAGCTGATCGACCTCGTCGTCCAACTCTTCCCTGGAATGTGAGATGAAGCCATCCAACACAATTCGTCAGCACTGGGCGGCGCTGCGCGCATTGCTGGTGCTCACTGCGATCCTCGGCGTGGCCTATCCAGCGCTCATCTGGGTGATCGCGCAGTTGCCGGGCTTGCGTGCCAAGGCAGAGGGTTCGATCATCGTCGCCGATGGTAGACCGGTCGGCAGCAGCCTGATCGGCCAATCCTTCACCGGCAGCGACGGCAATCCGCTGCCGCAGTATTTCCAAGGCAGGCCGTCTGCAGCCGGCGACGGCTATGACCCGTTGTCCACCGGCGCGAGCAACCTCGGTCCCGAGAGCATCGTCGACACACCCGAGAAGCCAAGCCTGCTCACGCTGGTGTGCTCGCGCAGCGCCGCCGTTGGCGGATTCGAGGGGGTGGACGGGTCGCGCCCGTTCTGCACCGGCGGCGGAGTAGGTGCCGTGCTTTCGGTCATCGGGCCACGCGACGCCCACGGTGTCGTCGTCCATCCGCTCCGGGTCGTCAGCGTCAACGAACCGTGTGAGACGACCCCGGTGCCTTTCCTTAACGTCTACGGCGGCGTCCGGGTCGAGTGCGCCCGTTCCGGTGACGATTACCGCATCGGCCAGCTCGTGCCGATCCGCGGAAACGCCCCTGCGCAGCCCGCCGTTCCGGCCGACGCCGTCACCGCAGGCGGTAGCGGGCTCGATCCGCACATCTCCATCGCCTATGCCGACCTGCAGGTCAACCGCGTCGCGAGGGCACGCGGAGTATCCCCGGCCGACATTCGCGAGGCCGTCGTCGACAACACCGACCAACGGTGGCTCGGCTTCTTCGGCGAACCGACCGTGAATGTGCTGAAGCTGAACCTCGAGCTAGACCAGAAGTATCCGGCAAAGAGCTGATGGTCCGGTGGATGATTGATCATGTGAGTACCTCGCCGCACGGCACGAGACGCGGGGAGCTGCGCATCTACCTCGGCGCGGCCCCCGGCGTCGGCAAGACGTATGCCATGCTCGGCGAAGCTCACCGGCGGCTTGAGCGCGGCACCGACGTCGTCGTCGGCGTCGTCGAAAGCCACGGCAGAAAGAAGACGGCCGCACTGCTCGACGGCATCGAAGTCGTCCCGCCCCGCTACATCGAATACCGGGGGACACGCTTTCGCGAACTCGATGTCGAGGCCGTCATCATGCGACATCCTCAAGTCGTACTGGTCGACGAACTCGCCCACACCAATGCGCCGGGCAGCAAGAACCCAAAGCGATGGCAGGACATCGAGGAAATCCTCGGCGCCGGAATCACGGTCATCTCGACAGTCAATGTCCAACACCTGGAAAGTCTCAACGACGTCGTCACGCAGATCACCGGCATCGAGCAACAAGAGAAGGTACCAGACGAGGTCGTCCGCGCCGCCGATCAAATCGAGCTGGTCGATATCACCCCGGAAGCGCTGCGGCGCAGGTTGTCTCACGGCAACGTCTACGCATCCGAGCGGATCGACGCGGCGCTCTCCAACTACTTCCGCCAGGGCAACCTCACCGCGCTACGCGAACTGGCGCTGCTGTGGCTTGCCGACCAAGTGGACGCCGCACTCGCCAAATACCGTGCTGACAAACACATTACCGATACCTGGGAAACCCGTGAGCGTGTCGTCGTCGCGGTGACCGGCGGACCTGAATCCGAAACCCTGGTACGGCGCGCCTTCCGGATCGCGTCCAAATCCAGCGCGGAGTTGATGATCGTGCACGTGGTCCGCGGCGACGGCTTGTCGGGTGTCTCCGCGCCACAGATGGGAAAGGTCCGCGAGTTGGCCTTCAGCCTGGGCGCGACCGTACACACGGTCGTCGGCGACGACGTGCCCGCCGCGCTACTCGACTTCGCACGCGAGATGAACGCCACCCAACTGGTCATCGGCACCTCCCGGCGGTCACGGTGGGCGAGCATCTTCGACGAAGGAGTCGGCGCGGCGGTCATCCAACAATCGGGCAAGATCGACGTCCACATGGTCACCCACGGGGAGGCCACACGAACCCGCAGGTACCCATCGCTATCCCGGCGTCAGCGGTACACGACCTCGTGGCTGGCCGCAGTCGTTGTGCCATCGGCCATCTGCGCGCTCATCGTCATGCTGCTCGACCCGTTCCTCGGAGTCGGCGGTGAAAGCGCGCTGTTCTTCGTCGGCGTGCTGGTGGTCGCGTTGCTCGGCGGTGTCACGCCTGCCGCAGCGTCGGCCGTGCTGTCCGGCCTTCTGCTCAATTACTTCCTCGTCGAGCCGCGTCACACTTTCACCATCGCCGAACCCGACAGCGCCATCACCGTGGTCGTGCTGCTGGCCATAGCGGTCGCCGTTGCCGCCCTCGTCGACGGGGCGGCCAACCGTGCCCGGGAAGCCAGGAAGGCGTCGCGCGAAGCGGAATTGCTCGCGATGTTCGCCGGTTCCGTTCTGCAGGGCGCCGACCTCGACACGCTTCTGGAACGGGTTCGCGAAGCGTATTCCCAGCGCGCGGTCAGCGTGCTGCGAGTCAAGGACGGCGTCGAGGACGTCGTAGCGTGCGTCGGTAGAGAACCTTGTGCGGCGGTGGAAGCGGCGGACACCGCGATCGAAGTCGGTGATGACGAATTCTGGATGCTGTTGGCGGGTAAGCAGCTAGCGGCGCGCGACCGCCGCGTCTTGACCGCCGTCGCCAAGCAGGCAGCGGGACTGGTCAAACAGAGAGAGCTGTCACAAGAGGCGAGCAAGGCCGAAGCGATCGCGCACGCCGACGAACTACGCCGCTCGCTGCTGTCGGCGGTCAGTCACGACCTGCGCACGCCGTTAGCTGCCGCGAAGGCCGCGGTCTCCAGCCTGCGCAGCGACGAGGTCGACTTCTCCGCCGAAGACACCTCAGAATTACTCGCGACCGTCGAGGAATCGATCGACCAGCTGACGGCGTTGGTCGGCAACCTGCTCGACTCTTCCCGGCTGGCCGCGGGCGTAATCAGCCCTCAACTCCGTCGTGTCTATTTAGAGGAGACGGTGCAGCGTGCCCTGCTGGGAATCAGCAGGCATTCCACGGGTTTTCGTCGTGTCGCTCTGGACCGGGTGAAGGTGGAAGTCGGCGACGGAGTCGTGATGGCCGATGCCGGGCTGCTCGAACGGGTGCTTGCGAACCTGATCGACAATGCATTGCGCTATGCGCCCGACGGGCAGGTGCGGGTCACCGCGGGTGCCGTCGGTGACCGGGTTCTGATCGCGGTGATCGACGAAGGACATGGTGTTCCGCGCGGCGCCGAAGATCGCGTGTTCGCACCGTTTCAACGACTCGGCGACCAGGACAACAGCAGCGGCGTCGGGTTGGGACTCTCAGTCGCCAAGGGTTTCGTCGAAGCGATGGGCGGCTCGATACAAACCACCGACACACCCGGCGGCGGACTGACAGTCGTTGTGGAACTCGCTACCCCCGCGCAGGACTCGGAGGAATGAGTCCCAAGAAGACGAGGGTGCTCGTCGTCGACGATGAACCGCAGATCCTGCGGGCGCTGCGGATAAACCTGTCGGTGCGCGGCTACGAGGTGGTCACCGCGGCGAGTGGAAGCGGTGCACTGCGCGCAGCCGCCGACGAACATCCCGATGTCGTGATCCTCGACCTCGGCCTGCCCGACATGTCGGGCGTCGACGTGATCGCCGGGCTGCGCGGTTGGCTGACGGTGCCGATCATCGTGTTGTCGGCCCGTACCGACTCCGCCGACAAGGTAGAGGCGCTCGACCAGGGAGCCGACGACTACGTCACCAAACCCTTCGGTATGGATGAGTTCCTCGCCCGCCTGCGCGCCGCGATCCGGCGGGGGGCCGCCGCGGCCGAGATCGACCATCCAGTAGTCGAAACATCCTCGTTCACAGTCGATTTAGCGGCGAAGAAGGTCACCAAGAACGGCGCCGAAGTCCACCTCACCCCCACCGAGTGGGGCATGCTGGAGATGCTGGTCCGCAACCGCGGCAAGCTCGTCGGCCGCGAAGAACTTCTCAAGGAGGTGTGGGGACCTGCCTACGCCAAGGAGACGCACTATCTGCGCGTCTACCTCGCCCAGCTGCGCCGCAAGCTCGAAGACGATCCGTCGCATCCGGCGCATCTGCTGACCGAGGCCGGCATGGGCTACCGCTTTCAGGAGTGAGCCGTCTCCTCGGCGAGCTCGATCAGCTTCTTGCGCACCAGATCTGGACGCTCATCGACGACGAAGTGCGTCGCGTCGACGGTTTCGAGCGTATAGTCGTCGGCCTTTGCCGACTCGGGCGCCACCATCGACGGACGCACCACCGTGTCTCGCCCGCCGTAGAGCACTCTGATCGGTACCGTTGCGCGGCGTTTCTCGGGTTGCCGTGCACCAGCGGGCAATTCGCGAAGTAGGAAGGTTCGATACGTATCCCGGCCTGCGCGGGCGCACACTGGATCGCGGAAGCGCTCTGCGAAGACCTGGGCATCTTCGCGGTTCATTTCGGACCCCACCCGCAGGAAGAAATTGACCAACGGCGTGTACCGCTGGAAGGGAACACCGAATGTTGCCAGCGGCAATTGATAGGACAACCGCCACAGGTGGGGCAGCGCGGCCCCCGGCGACACCCACGGATGGTTGATGTTCATCGGAAGGAAGCCCCCGAAACGGGCGGGCTCCTCCAGCACCATGAGATAGCCGACGTAGGCGCCCCAGTCGTGGGCCACCAGCAGCACTCGGTCGAGCCCCAGCGCGTCCATCAGCGCCAGGACGTCTTTGGCGACGTCGGCCTTGGCCCACTTGTGCGGCGGCGGGCCAGACCAGCCATAGCCCGGCAGATCGGGAGCGATGATCCTCAGCCCCGGCGGCGGGTCGGCCAGTAGGTCGCGATATTCCCAGTGGTGCTGGGGCCAGCCGTGCAACGCAAGGACGGGGCGACCGTCGGCCGGACCCGCCTCGGTCACGTGGAAGCGCACGCCGTGGGCCTCCACGAAAGACCGGCGGACCCCGACGATCGGGGGTGGCTCGGCAGTCATGACTGAACTATAGGCGTCGGTTCAACCCGGCCATGGCTAACGGGTCATCCAGGACAGCAGGGCGCTGGAAAGGCGACGGCGCGGCCACCCGAGCGCACCGGCGTCGGCTAGCGCCGCCTTGGCCGCGTTGCGTCCGCACACGCCGTGCACGCCCCCACCGGGGTGGGCAGCGGCGCTGCCGAGATAGACGTTCTGCACGGGCGTTTCGGCTCGGCCCATGCCTGCCGCGGGCCGAAAAACCAACTGCTGGAACAGCTGTGAGGTGCCGCCGTTGACCGCCCCGGTATGCAGGTTCGCGTCGCTGGCCTCCAGGTCTGACGGGCGCTGGATCGTCTTGCCGATCACCCGGTCGCCAAAGCCCGGCGCATGCTCTTCCAAGACCTCATCGACCGCCTCGGCGACCCGGTCGGCCGATTCATCGTCGGCCACGCCACGGGGCAGATGGGTGTAGGCCCAAGCGCTTTCGGTCCCCACAGGCGAGCGACTCGGATCCGACGTGGTCATCTGGCCGAACAGCATGAACGGCCGCCGCGGCAACGTCTTTGTGTTGAGGTCGGCCATCCAGCGGATCAGCCCGTCGTGGTCTGCACCCACGTGCACGGTGCCCGCCTCGCTCAAGCTCTTCGACTGCCACGGGATAAGCGAGTCGAGCGCATAGTTGACCTTCAGAACTGGTGTGTCCCAGACGAATCGGTCCAGCGAACGCAGCAGGCCTGCGGGCACCGCGTGCGATGGCAGCAGGTCCCGGAACAGTTTGGGCGCCGACGTGTCGGCCACCACGGCCTTGCGCACCCTGACCGTCGAGCCGTCGGCGGTGTGCACGGCCACCGCGCGTCCGCCGTGCACCTCGATGGCGTCGACCCGCCGCCGGCATTCGATCTGTGCCCCCGCCGATCGCGCCCGGTTCACCAGGGCTTCGGCCAACTTGCCCGCACCCCCGACCGGAACGGGGAACCCACCGTTCTGCGCCATCATGATCAGCAGGTAGCCCATCACTGCGCTGCCCGGCGCCTCGATGGGCACGTCGGCATGCATTGCGTTGCCCAGCAACAGTAATCGCGCCGAATCGCCGCTGAACAAGTGCTCGGCCATCACCCCCGCGGGTAGCAGCAACAGGTGGGCGAGCCGCAGCGCCTCCGCGGTGCCCAACTTCCGCAACAACCCGACCGGTCCGCGCAACGGCGGAAACGGCGCGAACAACGTTGACAGCAGAGCTCCTTTGATGCGCAGCCACTGCTCGAACAGCTCGCCCCACTGGTCGCCGTCGCCAGGGTCGCGGCGGTTCAACTCGGCGATCGTCCGGTCGACGTCGCGGTAGATCACCGGGGCGTCGTCGTCATCGGCTGATCGTGCGTGACCGACCACCGCCGGCGCGTGCGCCCATCGAAGACCGTGGTCCTCCAGGTTCAGTGCCTTCAGCGCAGGCGAGACCACCGACAGCGGATAAAACGCGCTGTAGAGATCGCTGATGAAGCCGGGAAACAACTCGGCGCTCTTCACCGCTCCACCGGGTTCGGGTTGGGCCTCCAGTACCACCACGTCCCACCCCGCATCGGCGAGCATCGCCGCGGCCACCAGACCGTTGTGTCCGGCGCCGATCACCACCGCGTCCGCGGTCTGCCGGATCATCGCAGCCGCTGTGAAATCACGCGGTTGACAACGGCTTTGGCGGAGTCCGGCATCACCCGGTTGACCAATCCCATCGTCTTCGACAACGGCGACGACGCGACGACCTTCTGCTCATCGCGCATCATCGCGTCGTACCCCTGCTTGGCCACCTTGCCCGGGTCATCCTTCGACGGCATTCGCCCGAGCAGCGTGTCCGTCATCCCGGCCCTTGCGAAGAAGTTCGTATCGGTGGGCCCGGGCATCAGCGAGGTGACGGTTACTCCGGTGGTGCGCATTTCGTCGTGCAGGGCTTCTGCGAACGACTGCACAAACGACTTGGACGCGTTGTACATCGACTGGTGCGAGCCGGGCATCTGGGAGACGATCGACGAGGTGTAGAGGACCTTGCCGGAGCCCCGCGCCGCCATGTCCCGCAGGACCAGTTTCGACAGGTGCACCGTGGAGCGCACGTTGAGATCGATGATGTTGAAGTCGCTGTCGAGGTCGCCTTCGACGAACGGTCCGGAGCGGCCGATGCCCGCGTTGAAGGCCGCGGCGTCGACGTGCCGTCCGCCCTCGGTGGCCGTCCGGTAGAGCCGCTCGACGTCCTCGGGCCGGCGCAGGTCGACCTGCACCGGGATGACGGTCGCACCCGAGCCGGCGAGCTTGTCGGCTGCGGCGTGAATGGCGTCCTCATCGGCGGCCACCACGACGTCGTAGCCGTCCTCGGCGAACAGCTTCGCCAGCTCGAACCCAATACCACTCGATGCACCCGTCACCAGCGCGAGACCCACAGTGCTCGTCATGGCCACGGGCTACCCGGGACCACCGATGTCAAACGGCGATGTGCCCCTGCGGGGGCGGCAACGCGGCTACCGTGCCGATATGGCCGGATACACAGAGCTGTTCCAAGCCAGCATCGAGGACCCGACGACGTTCTGGGCCGATGCGGCGAAGGCCGTCACGTGGACGCGTGAGCCGACGCAGATCCTCGACGACTCGAACCCGCCGTTCTACCGGTGGTTCCCCGACGGGGAGCTCAACACAGCCGCCAATGCGCTGGACCGTCACGTCGACGCCGGACGCTGCGACCAGCCCGCGCTGATCTACGACTCACCGGTGACCGGCACCAGACGCGCCTATACATATCGCGAATTGCTCGACCAGACAGCCAGATTCGCGGGCGCGATGCACAGCTTGGGTGTCGGCAAGGGTGACCGCGTGGTGATTTACATGCCGATGATCCCCGAGGCTGCGATCGCGATGCTGGCATGCGCGCGGCTGGGCGCCGTGCACTCGGTGGTGTTCGGCGGTTTCGCAGCACACGAGCTGGCAACCCGCATCGACGACGCCAAGCCCGCCGCAATCGTCACCGCGTCCTGCGGAGTCGAGCCGACCCGCACCGTTAAATACAAGCCGATGATCGACGCCGCCCTCGACGTGGCCGAGCACGCCCCGCCGGTATGCATCGTCGTGCAACGCGAGCAGCATCGCTGCGAGCTGAAAGCGGGGCGCGACGTCGACTGGACCGACCTCATGGCCGACGCCGAGCCCGTCGCACCGGTGCCCGTCAAAGCCACCGACCCGCTCTACGTGCTGTACACGTCGGGCACCACGGGCAGACCGAAGGGGATCGTGCGCGACAACGGCGGACATGCCGTCGCCCTGCTGTGGAGCATGCGGCACGTCTATGACACCGGTCCCGGCGACGTGTATTGGGCGGCCTCCGACGTCGGCTGGGTGGTCGGCCACTCCTACATCGTCTACGGCCCGCTGCTGCTGGGCGCGACTTCCGTGCTCTACGAAGGCAAACCGATCGGCACACCCGACCCCGGCGCGTTCTGGCGCGTCGCCTCCGAGCACGGTGTGAAGGCGCTTTTCACGGCGCCGACGGCGTTGCGGGCGATCCGCAAAGAGGATCCCGGCGGGGAGCACATCGGCCGGTATGACCTGTCGAAGATGCGGTACCTGTTCCAGGCCGGCGAGCGGCTCGACCCCGACACGTATGCCTGGGCCTCGGAGAAGCTGGGCATCCCGGTGATCGACCACTGGTGGCAGACCGAAACCGGCTGGGCCATCGCCGCCAATCCCGTGGGCGTGGAGCCGCTGCCGATCAAGGCGGGCTCGCCGACTGTGCCGATGCCGGGGTATGAAGTCCGCGTCCTGCGAGTCGACGGGTCGGAATGCGAGGCCGGCGAAGAGGGGGCGATCTGCATCCGGCTGCCGCTGCCTCCGGGCACGCTGCCGACGCTGTGGGGTGACGACGCCCGCTACGAGGCCTCCTATCTGAGCGAATATCCCGGTTACTACCTGACGGGCGACGGCGGCTACATCGACGAGGACGGCTATCTGTTCGTGATGGGCCGCATCGACGACGTCATCAACGTGGCCGGACACCGGCTGTCCACCGGCTCGATCGAGGCGGTGCTGGCCGGACACCCCGCAGTGGCAGAGTGCGCCGTCATCGGCGTCGCCGACGAGATCAAGGGTCAGGTGCCGCGCGGATTCGTCGTGCTCAAGGCCGGCGCATCAGACGAGGGTCTGGCCGACGACCTCGTAAAGGCCGTCCGCGACGAGATTGGCGCGGTCGCGTGCTTCAAGGAGGTCGACGTCGTCGCGGCACTGCCGAAGACGCGGTCCGGCAAGATATTGCGCAAAACGATGCGCGGGATCGCGCACGGCAAGGACGAGCCGCTGCCGTCGACGATCGAGGATCCGTCGGTGATCGAGAAGCTCAAGCCGATACTGACCCGTTGACTCTGCAGTGAGCGCACAAAGTGTGGGTAAGCCGCGCGCTGAGCGCAGAGTCAACGCGAGTGTCAAGCGTATTGTGAAGTCGGCACATGTTCCGACTGAGGAGTTGAGCAGCATGCGAATCTCTGAAACCAAGGGCGGCTGTAACTGTCACTGCAACGCCTGCGATAACGGGCATCACTGCGGCAACCCGCCCAACTGCAACGTCAGACGCTGAATGGGCGTTTGCCCTCGTACGTTCCGGGTAGTCCTTGGGGCCAACCCCGAGGAAGGGAGCGATGATGGCAGTCAATCAACCCGCGGCGCGAGCGAAGTTCACCACGCCGGTTCAGAAGGCTGCGCTGGCGGTCGGAGCGGTGTTCCTACTCGTGGGCATACTGGGATTCATCCCCGGTATCACCACCGGCTACGACACCATGACTTTCGCCGGTCACCACTCAGAAGCGTTGCTGCTGGGTGTGTTCAACGTGTCCATCCTGCACAACATCGTCCACCTTCTCTTCGGTGTGGCAGGCGTGCTGATGGCGCGCACCTTCACCGGGGCGCGCGGATTCCTCATCGGCGGCGGCATCATCTATGCGGTGCTGTGGCTGTACGGATTGCTGATCGACCACCACAGCGCGGCCAACTTCGTCCCGGTCAACACCGCTGACAACTGGCTGCACCTGGCCCTGGCGATCGGCATGATCGTGCTCGGTGTGGCGCTGTCGCGCGTCAACTCAGGCGCCAGTCGGCCCGCCACCCGGGCCTGAGCGCGGCCTCGATTAGCAGGGTCGGGCCGCGGGTACTGCTTTAGCCTGCCGGGCCGTCAATAACCGGTCGGAAGGGAGGCGAAGCGATGGCGCAACCTCCCAGACTGATGGCCGTGCAGGGGGCGGCGCTGCTGGTAGGCGCGGCGTTCCTGATCGTCGGGGTGCTGGGTTTCATCCCCGGCGTCACCGCCCATTACGACCGGCTGCTGTGGCTGGGCCACCACTCGGAAGCCGAATTGTTCGGCGTCTTCGCCGTTTCGGGTTTGCACAACATCGTTCACATGGTGTTCGGCGTCGTCGGGTTGACGATGGCGCGCAGCTATTCGATGGCGCGCGCCTTCTTGCTCGTCGGCGGGCTCGTTTACCTGGGGTTGTGGATGTACGGATTGCTCATCGACCGCACCACCCCGGCCAATTTCGTGCCGGTCAACAACGCCGACAACTGGCTGCACTTCGGCCTCGGCGTCGCGATGGTGTTGTTGGGATTGACGCTCGCGGGTCAGCATGATCCGACGAAACGCCGCACGAGAGTACGCAGTTAGACGATCGACAGCGCGATGCCGTCCAGGATGTCGTGCTCGCTGACCACCAGCTCGTCGATACCGGCCCGGCTGCCCAGCGCGTCGGCCAGCTCTTCGACAATGATTGCGCCGCCGCCGATTACGTCGACGCGGCCTTCGTGCATAGGCCCCAGTGCGGCGCGTTGATCGTGGCTCATCGCGATGATGTCGGCGCAGACCGGCAATAGGTCGTCGAACCCGACGCGCGACAGGTGGATGGCCGCCGGGTCATAGGTCGTCATCCGTTGAGCAAGCGCAGCAAGGGTTGTCATGGTTCCCGCGACGCCCACCCACGTGCGCGCCCGTTCGACGGGCACTGCCCGCAGCGCCTCTCCAAGGCGTTCGCGCACCACGTCACGGGCAGCGGCCACCTCGACCGGCGTGGGTGGATCGGAGTGCAGGCACCGCTCGGTCAGTCGGACGCAGCCGATGTCAGCGGAATACCCCGCCTCCATCTCCCGCTCGCCCAGCACGACCTCGGTGGACCCGCCGCCGAGGTCAACGACGACGAAAGGCGCTGCCCAGGAATCCAACTCATTCACTGCGCCGTGGAACGACAACCTGGCTTCCTCGTCACCGCTGATCACCTCGGCAACGGCGCCGGGGCGCACGGCACCGAGCACCTCCGACGTCATGGCGAAGAAGTCGTCACGGTTGGCGGCGTCTCGCGTCGCAGACGTTGCCACCATGCGAACATTCGAGACACCGTGGCGCTGAAGCAGTTCGGCATAGGCGGTCAGCGCGCCCCTGGTGCGCTCGATCGCCTCGGCTGCGAATCGGCCCGTGGCGTCGACGCCTTGACCGAGCCGGACGATACGCATCTCGCGATGGACATCGAGCAACCGCCCACCGCCGGCTGAGCCGGCAATCGAACTGTCGATCGCGTCGGCGATCAGAAGCCTGATCGAGTTTGTGCCGCAATCGATTGCGCCGACCCTCACAACCACACCTCGCGTTCCAGGATGACCGCCATGCCTGGCTCGTCGGCCAGCACGGCCAGCGCCTCGTCTCCGAAAGGATTGACGCCCGGCCCTTTTGCCAGCGAGTGCGCAATCAAGACGTGGAGGCACTTCACCCGGTCGGGCATACCGCCGCCGGAGAAGGTGGTGCCCAGCGATTCGATCGCGTCCCGCTCGGCGAGATAGGACTCGTGCGCGCGGCGGTAGGCCGCCGCGAGTTCAGGATCCTCGCTGAGCCGCTGGGTCATGTCGCGCATCATGCCCGACGACTCGAGTCGGCTCGCGGCCGCCGTCAGTGCGGGGTGGGTCAGGTAGTACAACGTCGGAAAGGGTGTTCCGTCAGGCAATCTCGGGCTTGTCTTGACGACGCCGGGTTCACCGTTCGGGCACCGGTAAGCGATCTCCAAGACGCCGCGGGGCTCGCGGCCCAGCTGCCGCGCGACGGCGTCGAGATCCGACCGCTCAACCACCGGGCGGCGATGGGGGTGGCGGCGGCTCGGGAGGGGCGGCTGGCGCAGGAACGTTGTGCGGATCGTCGGCGATCGTGTGCCACAGCGACGTGTACCACGGCTGGCCGGCGCGCTTGGCGACCTCGGCCGCGGAACCCGGTTCGGGCGGCGGCACCGCACCGGGAGGCAGCTGCACCTGATACGGCGTATCCCCGGGTTTGACGAACCCCAGCCGCTCCCGGGCTTCGGCCGCGATGTAAACGGGGTCAGCGAGTTTGGCCTTCTGCGCTTCGAGATCGGCGATTTCGACGCGCAGCTTCTCTTCGCTGGCAGCCAACTGGCGCATCTCGGTGCGTTGGGCGAAATACGTCCGCACCGGACCCGCGATCGTCAGCGTGAGCACGCACACCACCGCGGCGAGGATGGCCGCACGCCGTGCAGTCGACCCGAGCCGCTGCTCGGACTGCTGTTCGGCCGCTTCGGCGATCGACTTGCGAATCGAGTCGGCCGTCTGCTCGTCGGCCTGAGGCTGGGCCTTCGCGGATTTCGACTCGGCCTTTCGCGCTTCGCGCCGAACCGGAGAACCCGGACGCGGACGGCCCTTCGCGGAATCACCGGTTTTGCCCGACTTGCCGGACTTGGCCGGTCGGGACGCCGGGGACCGCCGCTTGGGGTCGGGCCGTTTCGCTTCGGGCACAGGCTATTTGGCCTCACCATCGGTCGGTGCGAATCGCGGGAACGCCAGGTCGCCCGCATACCGCGCGGCGTCGCCGAGCGTCTCCTCGATCCGCAGCAGCTGGTTGTACTTGGCGACGCGCTCGCTGCGGGCAGGAGCGCCGGTCTTGATCTGGCCGCTGCCGACCGCCACGGCGAGGTCGGCGATCGTGGTGTCCTCGGTTTCGCCACTGCGGTGGCTCATCATCGTGCGGTACCCGCTGTTGTGGGCCAGGGCCACGGCGTCGAGCGTCTCGGTCAGCGTGCCGATCTGGTTCACCTTGACCAGCAGCGCGTTGGCCGCACCCCGCTCGATGCCGTCCTCGAGGCGTTCGGGGTTGGTGACGAAGAGGTCGTCGCCGACGAGCTGGACGCGGTCGCCGATCGCCGCCGTCAGCGCGACCCAACCGTCCCAGTCGTCCTCGGACAGCGGATCCTCGATCGAAACGAGCGGGTAGATGTCGAGTAGCCCGGCGTAGAACTGCGCCATCTGATCGGATGTGCGCGTCTCCTTCTCGAAGCTGTAACCCGTTCCCTGGGTATAGAACTCGGTGGCCGCGACGTCCAGCGCCAGGGCCACGTCGCTGCCGACCGTCAGCCCCGTCGCCTCGATGGCCGACAGGATCAGGTCCAAGGCCGCCTTGGTGCCGGCGACGTCGGGTGCAAACCCGCCTTCGTCGCCGAGGCCCGTCGACAGCCCCTGCTTCTTGAGCACCGACTTCAGCGAGTGGTACACCTCGGCGCCCCAGCGCAGCGACTCCTTGAAGCTCGGCGCGCCGATCGGAGCCACCATGAACTCCTGGACATCGACCCCGGTGTCGGCGTGGGCGCCGCCGTTGAGGATGTTCATCATCGGCACGGGCAAGATGTGTGCGTTCGGGCCGCCGACGTAGCGGAACAACGGCAGCCCGGCCGACTCCGCGGCGGCCTTGGCCACCGCGAGCGACACCCCGAGGATCGCGTTGGCGCCCAGCCGTGACTTGTCGGGTGTGCCGTCGAGGTCGAGCAGAGCCTGGTCAACCAGTCGCTGGTCGTCGGCGCTCGAGCCGATGACGGCCGGCGCAATCTCGTCAAGCACCGCCTCGACGGCTTTCTGCACGCCCTTACCGCCGTAGCGCGAGCCGCCGTCACGCAGTTCCACCGCCTCGTGCTCCCCCGTCGACGCGCCCGACGGCACCGCGGCCCTGGCGAACGTGCCGTCGGTCAGGGCCAACTCGACCTCGACCGTCGGGTTGCCGCGCGAGTCGAGGATTTCGCGAGCTCCGACCTGCTCGATGATGGGCACTGGCGTTCTCCTTGGTCGGTCGGGGTGGACGGAACTAGATGAGCCTAGAGCGTGGCCATGCGGTAAGCGGGATTAGAGGGGTCAGAGGGGATGGCCTTCGGCGTACGCGGTCGCCCAATCGCGCACAGTGCGGGCGTACTGCTCGGACAGGTTGTAGGCACGCAAGGCGTTCATCCAGCCTCGCGGTGTGGCGAGATCCTTGCCCCGCCAGCACAGGTATCCCGCCGCAGACAGTGCCGCGTCGTCGAAATTGTCCGGGCTGACCTTGCCGTCATTGTTGGCGTCGACCCCGTAGAGTCGCCACGTCTCGGGGATGAACTGCATGGGTCCCATCGCCCGGTCGAGGCCCGGGTCACCGTCGAGCGCGCCGGAGTCGCTGTCGACGATCTCGAGGTTGCCCATCGTGCCGTCCAATCGCACCCCGCGGATCAAGGGCGTGACCTCTCCGTCGGGCGCGATGCTCGCGCCGCGATAGGTGCCGTGGTGGCTTTCCACCATGCCGATTCCGGCCAGCGTCGGCCAACTGAGATGGCAGTTGGGATTCTCGACCTCGGCAACTCTGGCCGCATAGGCATAGGCCTCCAGTGCTCCGACCGGTATGCCAAGTGCAGGCGCACGTTGGGCTGCCCACTCATGGAGCTGGTCGGCGGGTCTGCCCTTGGCGTGGGTGTCGATTGCCGGCACCGGATCACCCGCCGGCGGCGGTACGCCCTCGGGAATGGGGGTGCCGAGCTGCCACGAGCAGCTGGAGGCCATGAGCAGCGCTGTCGCGAAAATCACCGCGACAGCCCGCAGCCAAAGCACTGGCAACACCGGACTCCCTACAACCCTGTACTTGGAATCCATCGTCCCATGCCCCGCGAGTGCTACGGGGGACCCGTGGTTGGCGTGCGTCACTAAGGGCAGGCAAACGGTATTTAGGTGTGCCTATCCTCGATCTGAGGGAACGATGTAATGTTCACGCGTCTGACAACGAGGAGGCTCAATGAAACTGCATCTCGCCTGGCCCGTGTCGGTTGCGGCCGCGGCCTTGGTTCTTGCCGGGTGCTCCAGCAGCGACTCCGGCAACTCCGCCGAGAGCAGTGCCTCCAGTCCCGCCGGCGAGACGTCGAGGACTGCGGCCGCGGCTCCCAGCCCGGAGCTGCAGAAGGCCGCTGACGAATACAAGGCTTACGCCGTCGGCCAAATCGACCAGCTGGTCAAGGGCGTCAAGGTCCTCACCGACGCGGTGCGGGCCAACAACCTGAAGGCCGCGCAGGACGCGTACGCCCCGTCGCGCATGCCGTGGGAGCGCATCGAGCCTCTCGCCGGCCTCGTCGAGGACACCGACGCCAAGGTCGACTCGCGCGTCGACGATTTCGCGGGCGAGGACGATCCTAAGTTCACCGGTTGGCACCGGCTCGAGTTCCTGTTGTTCAACAAAAACACCACCGAAGGTGGCACGCCTGTCGCCGACCAGCTCGACCGCGACATCGCCCAGCTGCAGAAGCAGTTCGCCACCGTTGAGG
The DNA here is from genome assembly GCF_001668615.1 of Mycobacterium sp. 1274761.0. Classification (GTDB taxonomy): domain Bacteria; phylum Actinomycetota; class Actinomycetes; order Mycobacteriales; family Mycobacteriaceae; genus Mycobacterium. Next base: position 60,400 of record NZ_LZMC01000002.1, on the reverse strand, counting down.
TGAAGCCGGTCGACGTGGCCAACGGCGCCGCCGAGCTGATCGAGGAGGTGTCGCAGGGCAAGATTACCGGCGAGGAGGAGCGCTACTCGAAGACCGACCTGTGGGACTTCGACGCCAACCTGCAGGGCTCCCAGGCCGCGATCGACAAGCTGACACCCGCTCTGCAGAAGGTCGACCCTGCCCTGCTGGACAAGATCAACGGTGGCATCCACCAGGTGTACGACACCTTGGCGCCGCTGCGCCGGGGTGACGGCTGGGTGCTGTTCTGCCCCGAGAATGACCAGTACCCGACGCCGAGGTGCCCGGCGGTGACGGTGACCCCGCAGGTCGTCGACACGCTCAAGGCGCAGCTGGCCGGGTTGTCGGAAAACCTCTCTCAAGTCGCGGGAGTTCTGAAGCTGCAGTGACCCAGCCGCCACCACGACACGGGATTTCGCGCCGCGGCTTTGTCGCCGGGGCGCTGGGTACCGGTGTCGCGGTGGGCGCGGGCGCGGCCATCGGGGCGTGCTCGGCACCATATCCGGCCGCACCGCCGGTTCCGCAGCCAGCATTCACCGCGTTCGAGGGTCCGCACCAGGCAGGCATCACCACGCTGCCGATCCCCGAGCAAGGCTTGGTCGCGTCGTTCAACCTCCACGTGGCCGGCCGCCGCGGCCTGAAGGAGGCGCTGCAGGAGCTCACCGAGGAGATCCGCGGGCTGATGGCCGGCAAGCCGCCCGAGACACGGCATCCGGCCTTCCCGCCGGTGGATTCGGGCATTCTCGGCGACAAACCGCCGGCCGATAACCTGTCGATCCTCGTGGGTCTCGGGGCGTCGGCGTTCGACGACCGGTTCGGGCTGGCTGACCGCAAGCCCAAGGAACTGGTCACGATGCCGTTCCTGGCCAATGACAAGCTGGATCCGAAGCTGTCACACGGCGATCTGTCGATCGTCATCGAGGCGGGACACACCGACACCGTGCAGTTCGCGTTGCGGCAGTTGATGCGCCGGACCCGCCGCGACATGACGCTGCGCTGGATGATCGACGGGTACGCGCGCGGCATCGGTGCGGGCAAGACGTCGGAGGCTGCGACGCCGCGAAACCTTCTGGGGTTCAAGGACGGTACTGCCAATCCCGATGTCGACGACACCGCGCTGATGAATCGGCATATCTGGGTGCAGCCCGACGACGGGGAACCCGACTGGGCCGTCGGCGGCTCGTATCAGGCCGTGCGCATCATCCGCATGTTCGTCGAGTTCTGGGACCGCACTCGGCTCGCCGAGCAGGAGGCGCTGATCGGCCGCAAGAAGCTCAGCGGAGCCCCGCTGGGGTTGAACGACGAGTTCGCCGACCCGAACTACGCCGAAGACCCTGACGGCAAGCGAATCCCGCTCGACGCGCACATCCGGCTGGCGAATCCGCGCACCACCCAAACCGAGCAGAACCTGATTCTGCGAAGGGGATTCAACTATTCGCGCGGCTTCGACGGCGCGGGCAGGCTCGATCAAGGGTTGGCGTTCATCGCCTACCAACGCAGCCTGGAGAAGGGGTTCCTCGCCGTGCAGAGCCGGCTGAAAGGCGAGCCGCTGGAGGAGTACATCCTGCCGGTCGGCGGCGGCTTCTTTTTCGTGCTACCAGGGGTCACCGGCGCCGACCGCTTCCTCGGCGACGCATTGGTCGACTGAATTCAGCTGGTGGCGCCGACGGGCGCTTTTAGGTGCTTTTGCGCTGGACTTCCCGCTATTTCTGCACAGTCGGCTCGGGCTCGGCTTCTACGACAGGCTCGTCTTCGGCCTCGACGGGCTCGTCTGGCTCGGCTTCTTCGCCGGGCTCCACTATGTCGGCCGGCGGCCAGAACGCCCGCCACTCCTCCTCGGAGATTCTTCCGAGCGAGGCGATGTCAAGCTCCTCGGGCACATCTTCGCCGCGACGGTCGGCGGCGATGGCCCGCTCGACCGAACGGACGATGTCCATGAACTCCAAAACCTCTGCGCGCAACGCATTTTCGGCGTCGCCGTCAAGCGTCAGCGACACGCGGGTGATCGAAGCCGGGATCAGGTCGGCGGGCAGGCCAGCAGCACTGACCCGGTCAATCACCTTCTGCGCCAAGGCCAATGCGGGCTGACCCGTCGGCACGTCGTCCATGGACGACCTGCGGGTCTTCTCGCGGGCTTTGCGTTCTTCCCACTGCGCCAGTTGGTCGTCCAGCGATATCGGCTCACCGGCGAGCACGGCCGGTACGCGGTTGGCGAGCTTGCGCAGTAGCGAGTCGGCGACGTCGTCGATGGTGAACGCATGCTGGGTGGCGTCCTCGGCGATGCGGGCGTGGAACAACACCTGCAGCAGCACGTCACCGAGTTCTTCGCGCAGTTCGTCGGCGTTGCCGCTGCGCACCGCGTCGAACAACTCGTAGGTTTCCTCCAGCAGGTATCGGCGCAGCGAGTCGTGCGTCTGCTCGCTCTCCCACGGACCCGCGGTGCGCAGCTTGTCCATCATCGCCACCGCGTCGAGGAGCCGCTCCCCCGCCTGCGGCTCCGGGGCGGCGATCACTCTGTCACCGGCGGCCAGCCGCGCCTTCACGGCGGGATGGTCGGGGTCCGACGACAACAGCACCGGCGCGTCGTCACCCTCATAGGCCGGCCGCGCCGACGGCAATGACCACGGCACCTTCACCGGCATCTCTTCGGTGTACTGGACGTCACCGGCGAGCAGTTCGACCGCTTCGACGGGGATCAACGATGGGCGGCGGGGGTCGACCAATACCACAGTCATGGGCTGCACCCCCTCGCGTTTCGATGAGACCGCTGGCCTCGGTTATACCAACACATCGGACCTCGACGCGCGGCCGCAGACGGCGATGGCCGCCCTGCCCAGAGGCAAGGCGGCCACCGTGTCACGCGTGTGACTTAGGACTGCCAGTCGTCGGGGATGTCCCAGTGACCGGGCCGCTCCTCGAAGAACGGGTTATCCAGCTCTCCCACCTTGGCCAGCTTCTTCAGCTGCCCGGGCGGAATTCCGAAGAACGGATTCGCGATCCCGTTGATCTCCCGCGCGTGCATCAATTGCCCGGGCGGAATGTGGCCAATCGGCAGCCGGAAGAAATTGTCTACCTCCGGAAACTCCACATCCGGAAACTCCACATCCGGGAGGTTCACATCAGGGCCATCGATATCCGGCATATTCACCTGCGGAAAATCCACATCAGGCACATTCACCTGCGGCACGGCCGGAACCGGAATGCTGGGCGGATTCGGCACAAACTGATCGGCATGCGCGATACCAGCGCTCAGGCCAACCGCACCGAGTCCCAGCGCGCCGGCCATTGTGGTGGTTACTGCGAGCTTCTTGATGTCCATCTTCACTCCTTCGCCTTGCGTCATCGCAACGCACGCCAACGAACTGCGGCGTCGCATGATGTTCGGTTTAGGACATTGCTCGATCGCTCCTATGACGATCCCGCCGCCCCTTGTTTAGACGACATCGCAATATCTCGACCCCCCACCTAAGTATTTCGCATCGCCGATCGGCTGCGTTAACAGCGCCGCGGAATTCGTGCCGAATAGACCTGGAGAAATTGCGATAACCAGCAATTAGGCAGAGAAATTTACCTTCGCGGTGATATCGACACTGCCTTGCGGTTTTCCATTCAAAGCCAAGATCAAATCGGCGACCATTTGCACAAGCTCAAGATCACGAAGACGTGGCGCGCCTACCTCGCCGCCGGTGCGCGGAATCGGCACCTGCACCGTCGACGTCGTCGCCCGATACCCCGCACTCGGGTACATACGCTTCAGCCGCAGCTGCTGGGAGTCCAACAGCGTCAACGGCGACAGCCGCAGCATCGACTCCGACGGGGCGCTGATCTCAGTGATGCCGTACTCACGCGCCAGCAACCGCAGCCGGGCGACTGACACCAGACGCTGCGCGGGTTCGGGCAAAGGGCCGTACCTGTCGACGAGTTCATCGACAACCGCACTGACACCGTCCTGGTCGGCGGCCGAGGCCAGCCGCCGATATCCCTCGAGCCGCAGCCGATCGCTGGCGATGTAGTCCGGCGGCAGATGAGCGTCGACCGGCAGGTCGATCCGCACATCTTTCGGTTCAGGTGCAGTGGCAACGGCTTTCCCATCGGCGGCTGCACGGTATGCCTCGACGGCCTCACCGACCAGCCGTACGTACAGGTCGAACCCGACACCGGCGACGTGGCCGGACTGTTCGACGCCGAGCACGTTGCCTGCGCCTCGGATCTCCAGGTCCTTCATCGCCACGGCCATGCCCGCGCCGAGTTCGTTGTTCTGAGCGATCGTTGCCAGCCGGTCGTAGGCCGTCTCGGTCAGCGGAACCTCGGGCGGATACATGAAATACGCGTAGCCGCGCTCACGGCTGCGGCCCACCCTGCCGCGCAGCTGATGCAGCTGCGAGAGCCCGAAGGTGTCAGCGCGTTCGACGATCAACGTGTTGGCGTTCGAAATGTCCAGACCGGTCTCGACGATCGTCGTGCAGACCAAGACGTCGTACTCGCGGTTCCAGAAGCCCTCGACCGTGCGTTCCAGCTGTTCCTCGGGCATCTGGCCGTGAGCGACGACCACGCGCGCCTCGGGCACCAGCGCCCGTAGTCGCGCCGCCGCCTGGTCGATCGTGCGCACGCGGTTGTGGATGTAGAACGCTTGCCCGTCGCGCAGCAGCTCGCGGCGCAGCGCGGCGGCGATCTGCTTGTCGCTGTGCGGGCCGACGTAAGTCAGCACCGGATAGCGCTCTTCGGGTGGGGTGAGAATCGTCGACATCTCGCGAATGCCGGCCAGGCTCATCTCGAGCGTGCGCGGGATCGGCGTCGCGCTCATCGTCAGCACGTCGACGTGGGTGCGCATCGACTTGATGTGCTCCTTGTGTTCGACGCCGAAGCGCTGCTCCTCGTCGACGATGACCAGGCCGAGATCTTTCCACGTCACCCCGGTCTGGATCAGCCGGTGGGTGCCGATGACGATGTCGACCGAGCCGTCCTTCATGCCCTCGAGCACCGCGCGCGACTCGGTGGGATCGGTGAACCTGGACAGACCTTTGACCGTGACGGGAAACCCGGCCATCCGTTCGCTGAACGTCTGCAGATGTTGGTCGGCCAACAGCGTCGTCGGCACCAGCACCGCAACCTGCTTGCCGTCCTGCACCGCCTTGAACGCCGCGCGCACGGCGATCTCGGTCTTGCCGTAACCGACGTCGCCGCAGATCACCCGGTCCATCGGGATCGGCTTTTCCATGTCGGCCTTGACCTCGGTGATGGCGGTCAGCTGGTCCATCGTCTCGGTGAACCCGAACGCGTCCTCCATCTCGGCCTGCCACGGGGTGTCGGGCCCGAATGCGTGCCCGGGCGACGCTTGGCGTTTGGCGTACAGCGACACCAGCTCGCTGGCGATCTCGCGTACTGCCTTGCGCGCCCTGGTTTTGGTGTTGGTCCAGTCGCTGCCGCCCAGCTTGCTCAGCGTGGGCGCTTCCCCGCCGACGTAGCGCGACAGCTGGTCCAGCGAGTCCATCGGCACGAACAGCTTGTCCGTATTTTTCCCGCCTGCCGCCCCTTTCTTGCTCGACGCGTACTCGAGCACCAGATACTCGCGGCGCGCACCGCCCACGGTGCGCTCGACCATCTCGACGAAGCGTCCGATGCCGTGCTGGTCGTGCACGACGAGGTCCCCGGCCGTCAGCGCGAGCGGGTCGACGACGTTGCGGCGCTTAGCGGCCAGCCGCTTGCCCTCCGGGGCGGTAACACGGTTGCCGGTCAGATCCGTCTCGGTGATCACGACGAGGTTGGCGCCCGGCAGCACCACGCCGTCGTGCAGCGGCCCTTTGAGCACGCCCACGACGCCGGGTTTGGGCTGCTCGCCCTCCTGGAGCATGGACGCGGGCGTGTCGGCATCGGCCAGCTGCTCGCAGACGCGGTGCGCGGTGCCGGTGCCGGGGGTGACGACGGCTGCGGTGCCGCCGGTGGCGACATGCGCGCGCAGCATGGCGAAGATCTCTTCGACGCTGGACTGCTGGCCGCGCGCCGACGGCGCAGGCCGGATGTCGAGTTCGACGGCGTCCTCGGCGCTCAGCTGCGACAGCGTCCACCACGGGTGACCGCCCCTGCGGGCGCCCGCGATGACGTCATCGAGCTCCAGATAGCCCGACGCGCCGAGTGCCTCGAGGTCGATGGGCGCGTCACCGCCGACCGCCGCCGTCGACCACGACGCCTCGAGAAATTCACGGCCGGTCTTGATGAGGTCGGCGGCGCGGGTGCGGATCTTCTCCGGGTCGCAGATCAGCAGCGGCGTCTGCGCAGGCAGGTGCTCGCTGAGTCGAGACAGCTCGGTCGGACGCAGCAGCGGAAGTAGGGCCTCCATGCCGTCGACGGGAATGCCCTCGCCGAGCTTGGCGAGCATGTCGGGCACGCTGCCGGGCACCTCGTTGCCGGTCCGCGGATGCTCGGCCGACAGCTCGGACGCGCGGACCCGCACGTCGTCGGTCAGCAGCAGTTCGCGGCAGGGCACCGCGATCACGAATTCGACATCGATGTCGGGGATCGAGCGCTGGTCGGCCACGGCGAACATCCGCATCTCGGAGACCTCGTCGCCCCAGAACTCAACCCGGACCGGGTGCTCGGCGGTGGGCGGGAACAGGTCGAGGATGCCGCCGCGAACCGCGAACTCGCCTCGCTTGCCGACCATGTCGACGCGGGTGTACGCCAGCTCCGCCAGCCGGTGCACTACGGCGTCGAAGTCTGCCTCCTCGCCGAGCGTCAGAGTGACGGGCTCGATATCGGCCAAGTCGGGGGCCATCGGCTGCACCAGCGAGCGCACGGTGGTGACGATGACCCGCAGCGGCGGCCCAAGCCGGGCATCGTCGGGATTGGCCAGCCGCCGCAGCACCAACATGCGCGCGCCGACGGTCTCCACACCGGGAGAAAGCCGTTCGTGCGGCAGCGTTTCCCAGGACGGGAACAGCGCCGCCGAATCGCCGAAGACACCGCGCAGTTCGGCGGTCAGGTCGTCGGCCTCGCGGCCGGTGGCGGTGACCACCAGCAGCGGCCCGGCATCTGCCAGACTGCCGGCGCCGCCGGCGGCGGCCAGCGCACAGGCGGCGAACAGCCTGGCGCTGGCGGGTCCGATAAGGGCGAGATCGGCGGGTCTGTCGGCGGCGCGGCTCGCGACGTCCTGCAGGCAGGGGTCGCGCAGCGCCAGGTCAACGAGCCCCGCGATCGGGGTTTGGACACGAGCGGTCCCCGATGCGGTCATGATGAGTCCATCCTAGGCACTTGCGATTTGGGCGTGATTCCCCGCGGTGGGCGCGGGTATTCACGCCGAAATCACTACTCGTCGAGCAGTTGCGGGTCGTCCTCGAGATGCATCAGCCCGTTCCAGCACAGGTTCACCAGATGCGCGGCGACGACTTCCTTCTTCGGCTCACGCACATCGAGCCACCACTGCGCGGTCATCGACACCGACCCGACGAGCGCCTGCGCGTACAGCGGCGCCATCGTGGGGTCCAGACCGCGGCGCTCGAAGTCGCCTGCCAGGATCGACGACACTTGGTTGACGGCCTCGTTGAGCAACGTCGAATACGTGCCGGATGTGATGGCCGCGGGCGAGTCGCGGATGAGGATGCGAAACCCGTCGGTGCGCTCGTCGACATAGGTCAGCAGCGCAAGCGCGACGCGCTCGATGCGCAGCCGCGACCGGTTGTTCGTGGTGCGGGTCAGTGACGACGTGATGCCGTCCAGCAGAGCCGACATCTCGCGGTCGACCACCACTGCGTACAGGCCTTCCTTACCGCCGAAATGTTCGTAGACGACGGGTTTGGACACGTTGGCGCGCTGGGCGATTTCCTCGATCGCAGTGCCCTCATATCCGCGCTGGGCGAACAGGGTGCGGGCGATGTCGATGAGCTGGTGACGCCGCTCGGCACCGGTCATCCGGGCGCGGGGTGCACGCAGTTCCTTCTCCGGTACTGCCACACCAGCCAGGGTAATTGGTTGGACTACCATCACGGGTTGATCAGTCCGTCGTGGTGTAATCGGCAGCACCTCTGATTTTGGTTCAGATAGTTCAGGTTCGAGTCCTGGCGACGGAGCGAGCTTGTCTCGACAGGCAGGAGGACTCGGTGACCCCCAAGACCGAAGCCGCAGTCATCGTGCTGGCGGCCGGCGCGGGCACCCGCATGCGTTCCGACATCCCGAAGGTGCTGCACCCGCTGGCGGGCCGCAGCATGCTCGCCCACGTCCTGCATTCCATCGCCAAGGCCGCCCCGCAGTACCTCGTCGTGGTGCTGGGCCACGACCGCGATCGCATCACCCCTGCGGTCGCCGAACTGGCCGACACCCTCGGCAGGCCGATCGATATCGCCCTCCAGGAAGAACAGCACGGCACCGGGCACGCGGTGGGCTGTGGCCTGTCGGTCCTGCCCGACGGCTTTACGGGCACGGTCGTGGTGACCTCCGGCGACGTTCCGCTGTTGGATGCCGACACACTCGCCGAGCTGATCGCGACCCACGGCGCCGAAACCGCCGCGGCAACGGTGCTGACCACCACGCTGAACGACCCGACGGGGTACGGCCGGATCCTGCGCACCCAGGACGGCGAGGTCATCGGGATCGTCGAGGAAGCCGACGCGACCCGCTCGCAGCGGGCCATCACCGAGGTCAACGCCGGCGTCTACGCGTTCGATATCGAGGTGCTGTGCTCGGCGCTCACCCGTCTGAAGCCGCACAACGCGCAGCAGGAGCTCTACCTCACCGACGCGATCGAGATCATCCGCCAGGATGGCCGCGTCGTGCGGGCCCAACACGTCGACGACGCCGCGCTGGTCGCGGGCATCAACGACCGGGTTCAGCTGTCTGAGCTGGCCGCGGAGCTGAACCGCCGCATCGTCGCCGCCCACCAACGGGCGGGCGTCACCGTCATCGACCCAGCCAGCGCATGGATCGACGTCGACGTGACCATCGGCCGCGACACCGTCATCCGGCCCGGCACCCAGCTGCTCGGCACGACCCGCATCGGCGGTCGCTGCGAGATCGGGCCCGAGACCACGCTGACCGACGTGACCGTCGGCGATGCCGCCACGGTGGTGCGCACCCACGGCTCGGCATCGGTCATCGGTGACGGCGCGACGGTGGGCCCGTTCACCTATCTGCGGCCCGGCACAGTGCTCGGCGACGTCGGGAAGCTGGGGGCGTTCGTCGAGACGAAGAACGCCACGCTCGGCACCGGCACCAAGGTGCCGCACCTGACCTACGTCGGCGACGCCGACATCGGCGAGCACAGCAATATCGGCGCCTCGAGCGTCTTCGTCAACTACGACGGCGAGAACAAGAACCGCACCACGATCGGCTCACACGTGCGCACCGGCTCCGACACGATGTTCGTCGCGCCGGTCACGGTGGGCGACGGCGCGTACACCGGCGCGGGGACCGTCGTGCGCCACGACGTGCCGCCGGGTGCGCTGGCCGTATCGGGTGGCGCGCAGCGCAACATCGAGGGCTGGGTGGAACGAAAGCGCCCCGGCTCGAAGGCCGCGGAGGCCGCACGCAGGGCCAATCAGGCTAGCGAAGACACCGGCCCCGACGACGACAAATCGACGTCAGCCGGTTGAATTCCGTTCCCGTTCTGGCAACCCGGTCACGAACGTACAGCTGAGATACGTACGATTAGGCCGATATCGAACCCCGAATGGCAAGGGCACACTGTGGGCACCGAGTGGACCGACAACCGCAAGAACCTGATGTTGTTCTCCGGTCGCGCGCATCCCGAACTGGCTGAACAGGTTGCCAAGGAACTCGACGTCCCGGTCACCGCTCAGACCGCCCGCGACTTCGCCAACGGCGAGATCTTCGTGCGCTTCGACGAATCGGTCCGCGGCTGTGACGCGTTCGTGCTGCAAAGCCATCCGGCGCCACTGAACCAGTGGCTGATGGAGCAGCTGATCATGATCGACGCGCTCAAGCGCGGCAGCGCGAAGCGGATCACCGCGATTCTGCCGTTCTACCCGTATGCGCGTCAGGACAAGAAACACCGAGGCCGCGAGCCCATTTCCGCGCGGCTGGTCGCCGACCTGCTCGAGACCGCCGGCGCCAACCGCATTCTCACCGTCGACCTGCACACCGACCAGATCCAAGGCTTCTTCGACGGCCCTGTCGACCACATGCGGGCGCAGAACCTGCTCACCGGCTACATCGCCGAGAACTACGCCGACCACGACATGGTCGTGGTTTCCCCGGACTCCGGCCGCGTGCGCGTCGCCGAGAAGTGGGCCGACTCATTAGGCGGCGTTCCACTCGCCTTCATTCATAAGACCCGCGACCCGCTGGTGCCCAACCAGGTGAAGTCCAATCGCGTGGTCGGCGATGTGCGGGGCAAGACCTGCATCCTCACCGACGACATGATCGACACCGGCGGCACCATCGCCGGGGCGGTCAAGCTGCTCCACGAGGACGGCGCGAAGGACGTCATCATCGCCGCCACGCACGGCGTGCTGTCCGACCCCGCACCGCAGCGGCTGGCCGAATGCGGCGCCCGTGAGGTGATCGTCACCAACACCCTGCCGATCGGCGAAGAGAAGCAGTTCCCACAGCTGACCGTGTTGTCCATTGCCCCGCTACTGGCCAGCACCATCCGCGCGGTGTTCGAAAACGGTTCGGTGACAGGGCTTTTCGACGGGTCCGCGTAGTGGGCGACGAGCGGCTCGCCCGAAGAGCAGACAACACTGATTCGGTCATCTATCACAATCCGCGCTGCAGCACCTCCCGTAAAACCCTGGAGTTGTTGCGGGACAACGGCATCGAGCCCATCGTCGTGCAGTACCTGAAGACGCCGCCGTCGCGCGACGAGCTCGTCAAGCTCATCAACGACGCCGGAATCGACGTGCGTACCGCGGTGCGTAAACGTGAGCCGCTCTACGCCGAGCTCAACCTCGACGATGCCGACGACGACGCGCTGCTCGACGCGCTTGTCCAGCATCCGATCCTGATCGAGCGCCCGTTCGTCGTCACCCCGAGAGGCACCCGCCTGGCCAGACCGCTCGACTCCGTCCGCGAGATTCTGTGACGGGTTCCCGCGCACGCGAGGAGCGGAGAACAAACCGCCTTGCGGCGACTCTCGCGGTACTCGCCGTTGCCATGGCTGGCTGCGGCGCCAAGGCTCCTGACTACACGTCGGTGCTGACCGCCACCACCAGCGCCAAGCCCACCGAGACGACGACACCGGTTCCGATCGCGCAGTACCTGGAGAGCGCGGGTATCGTCGGCCAACCCGTCCCGCCCGAGAAGCTGACCGACCTCACGGTGACGATGCCGACGCCGAAAGGCTGGTCGCAGTACAGCAATCCGAGGTTCGCGCCGGGCACGCGCATGATCGCCAAGGGCGACACCTACCCGACCGCGATGTTGCTGGTGTTCGCGCTCAGCGGCGGCGACTTCGATGTGAAGAAGGCCCTCGAGCACGCCAACGCCGACGCCGAACTGTCGCAGAACTTCAAGCAGCTCAACGCTTCCACCAAGGACTTCAAGGGTTTTCCGTCGTCGATGATCGAGGGCAGCTACGACCTCAATGGCAAGCGGATGCACACCTACAACCGGGTCGTCATCGCGACCGGTTCGTCACCGGGCAACCAGCGCTACCTCATTCAGTTCACCGTGACCGGTTACGCCGACAAGGCACAGGCCGAGGCGCCCGACATCGAGGCGATCATCGCGGGGTTCACCGTCGCCAAGAAGTAGTTAGGGTAACGCTCATGAGTGGATGGACCGCCGCCGACCTGCCCTCGTTCGCCGGACGCACCGTCGTCGTCACCGGAGCCAACAGCGGCCTCGGCGAGGTCACCGCACGTGAGCTCGCACGCGTCGGCGCGAAGGTGATCATGGCGGTGCGCAACACGACCAAGGGCGACCAGGCGGCAGCGGGCATGACCGGCGACGTCGAGGTACGCAAGCTCGACCTGCAGGACCTGGCGTCGGTGCGGGAGTTCGCCGACGGCTTCGGGCCGGCGGACACTATCGATGTACTCGTCAACAACGCAGGCATCATGGCGGTGCCCTACGCCCAAACCGTCGACGGGTTCGAAAGCCAGATCGGCACCAACCACCTCGGACACTTCGCGCTGACCAACCAGCTGCTGCCGAAGATCACCGACCGCGTGGTGACGGTGTCGTCGCTCATGCACCTGTTCGGGTACATCAGCCTGAAGGACCTCAACTGGAAGTCCCGCCCGTATCTCGCCTGGCCCGCGTACGGGCAGTCGAAGCTGGCCAACCTGCTGTTCTCCAAAGAACTGCAGCGCCGCCTCACCGCGGCCGGATCGCCGGTCAAGGCGCATTCCGCGCACCCCGGATACTCCGCCACCAACCTGCAAGGCCACACCGGCAACCGGATCAGCGACCGAGCGGTCAAGACCGTCAACAAGGTGGTCACGGACGCCGACTTCGGCGCCCGCCAGACGCTCTATGCGGTGGCAGCCGACCTGCCGGGCGACAGCTTCGTCGGCCCGCGCTTCGGTATCTGGGGCCCGACGAGGCCCGCGCCGCGAAGCCCACTGGCGCGCGACACGAAAAAGGCCGAAGCCCTGTGGGAGCTGTCCGAGCAGCTCACGGGCACTGGATTCGCCCTCTGAGGGGTTCGTCGGATACTCTGTGCGGGCGTCACGGCGAGGGTGGCCGGGTTTCTACCAGCCACCGTTATCGACGGGAAACACGCAGTTGAAGAGTTGCGACCCTGGCCGTGCCCATGGATGACCGGCATTAGAGGAGCAACACACATGGCTAAGACCGCCGCCCCCACCGAGAACAAGCTGACCGCGTCCGTGCGCGCCGAAACCGGCAAGGGCGCCTCGCGCCGCGCGCGCCGGGCCGGCCAGATCCCGGCCGTGCTCTACGGCCACGGCTCCGATCCGCAGCACCTGCTGCTGCCGGGCCATGACTTCGCCGCGGTGCTGCGTCATGCCGGCACCAACGCGGTGCTGACCCTGGACATCGATGGCAAGGAGCAGCTCGCGCTGACCAAGGCACTCGACATCCACCCGATCCGCCGCACCATCACCCATGCCGACCTGCTCGTAGTCCGCCGCGGCGAGAAGGTCACCGTCGAGGTCAACGTCGTCGTCGAGGGCGAGGCGGTGCCGGGCACGCTGGTCACCCAGGACGCCAACACCATCGAGATCGAGGCCGACGCCCTGTCCATCCCGCAGCAGCTCACCGTCTCCGTCGAGGGCGCCGACATCGGCACGCAGTTCACCGCCGGCTCGATCACGCTGCCGTCGGGCGTCTCGCTGGTGTCCGACCCCGAGACCCTGGTGGTCAACGTCGTCGCGGCCCCGACCGCGGAGGAGCTCGAAGCCGAGGGCGCGGGCGAGGCTGCCGAAGGTGAAGCACCGGCCGAGGTTGCGGAGGGCGAAGCGGGCGCCGAGGAGCCCGGCGAGGGCGGCGGGGAGGCATCCGCCGACGAGTCCTCCGAGTAGCAGGGACTCTCTGGCAATATGGCCGGGCCGCTTTTGGTGGTTGGCCTGGGCAACCCCGGGCCGAACTACGCCACGACGCGGCACAACCTCGGCTTCATGGTCGTCGACCTGCTTGCCGCGCGCATCGGCGAGAAGTTCAAGGTGCACAAGAAGTCCGGCGCCGAGGTCGTCACCGGTCGGCTAGCGGGCCGGTCGGTCGTGCTGGCCCGCCCGCGGGTGTACATGAACGAATCCGGCCGCCAGGTCGGGCCGTTGGCGAAGTTTTACTCCATACCGCCCGCCGATGTGGTGATCGTGCACGATGAACTCGACATCGACTTCGGGCGGATCCGGCTCAAGTTCGGCGGCGGCGTCGCCGGTCACAATGGTCTGCGCTCGGTGGCATCAGCGTTGGGCACCAACGACTTTCAGCGGGTCCGCATCGGGATCGGGCGGCCGCCGGGCCGAAAGTCGGGCGCGTCGTTCGTGCTCGAGAATTTCTCCGCCGTCGAGCGGCCCGACGTTCCGGTGATCTGCGAACAGGCCGCCGACGCCACCGAATTGCTGATCACCCAGGGGCTCGAACCGGCGCAGAACATCGTGCACGCCTGGGGCTAGTTACCCCTACGTGACCAGCGCGACGGAGTTCGCGCGGCGCAGCTTGCCCGAGGGCGTCTTCGGGATGGTGCCGGGGCCCAGCACGACGACGTTGCGCGGCCGCACGTCGACCTCGGCGACGACCTCGTGCGCGACCTGATGCTCGATGCGACGCACCTCGGCCGGGTCCTCCCAGGCGTTGGATTCCACCGCAACGGCGAACGTCTCGCGCGAGTGGCCGGCGTCCAAGCGCACCGCGACCGCGCAGCCCGGCCGCACACCCTCGACGCGACCGGCCGCGCGCTCGATGTCGGTCGGGTAGATGTTGCGCCCGGCCATGATGATGACGTCCTTCACGCGTCCACAGACGACGACGTGACCTTCCTCGGTCAGGTAGCCGAGATCACCGGTGTCGTACCAGCCGTGCTCGTCCTGAGCCGGAATGAAGCCGCCCATGGTGATGTAGCCGGGGGTGACGGGCTCTCCGCGCAGCTCGATGACGCCCACGCCACGAGTAGGCATCACGTTGCCCTGCTCGTCGATGATGCGGGCCTCGAGACCCTGCAGCAGCGGGCCGAGCGTGGCGAGCCTGCGGGTGTTGCCCTTGGTGGCCGGCACGGCGCGCCGCAGCGCGGCCAGCAGGTCGCGGTCGACCTCGTCGACCACCAGGCCGGCGTTGCACTCGGAGAATGAGACGGCGAGCGTGGTCTCCGCCATGCCGTAGGCCGGCAAGATCGCCGAGGGCTTCAAACCGAACGGCTTACCCGCGTCGAGCAGGTCTTCGACGTCGGCGGGCTCGACGGGCTCGGCGCCTGACAGCGCGAACCGCAGCGTGGACAGGTCGAATTCGCCGGGCTTGGCGTTGCGCCGCAGCCGCTTGGCCAGCAGCGCGTAGGCGAAGTTAGGCGCTGCGGTCATCGTGCCCTTGTACTTGTCGATGAGTCGCGCCCACAGCAGGGTGTCGCGCAGGAAGTCCATCGGCGTGACCTTGACCAACTCGGCGCCGAAGTACATCGGGATGGTCAGGAAGCCGACCATTCCCATGTCGTGGAAGCAGGGCAGCCAGCTGACCATGACGTCCCTGTCGACGTCGTACTCGGCGCCAATGAACATCGCTTCGGCGTTAGAGTGGATGTTGCTGTGGGTGATCTGCACGGCTTTGGGAGAACCGGTGGAGCCGGACGTCAACTGCATCAACGCGAGGTCGTCCTCGCCCACCTCGATCGGATCGATCGGGTCGGCGGCGAGAAGGTCCGACACGGTCAGGACCGTGATGCCCTGCTCTTGCAGCACGGGGATCGCCACCATGAACGGCTCGGAGACGATGACGGCCTTGGCCTCGATCATCTGGACGACGTGCATCGTGTCTTCTGCCCAGACAGCCAGGTCGGTGCGCGGAGTGGGCTGGTGAAGCATGGTCAGGCTGGCGCCACGCATCCATAGACCCTGAGCGGTCGGGGCGATCTCGACGGGAAAGCCGGCCAGCACACCGACCGCGTCTCCGAGGCCGATGCCCGCGGCAGCGAGGCCGCCGGCGATGCGGCGGGCGCGCTCGTGCACCTCACCCCAGGTGTATCGGATGGGATCGTGCGGTTCACCGGTCACCATGCCCCGGTTGCTTTCCCGGGCACTGCGGTACATCTTCTCGGTGAATCTGCTCACGACAGCCTCCTCGGGGTCCCCGCAAATGCCAGGTTCTTTAAAGCCAAGGTGTAATGCTCCGCCTGGCAGACGGCGCTTTCACGTCGACGCGCACACATTTGGAGCGCGGTTAGATCTCGATTCGGTGATTCAGTAGGGCGGTATTGCCGCCCGCCGCGATTCCCGGCGGCGGCGACATCCGCGTCCATTGCTCGACCGCTACTCTTCACCGTCCATCATCTTAGGCAACTCTTAAGTAACTGCAAAACTCACGTTGAAATTGAGGGTCGTGTCACACCGTCGTAAGCCCGCGTCACGACGTGGCCGGCGCCGGAACCACCCGCGCACCCTGAACCGGGCCGCTGGCCACGCGTACCGTGCGGCACACGCCCGCACCGGCCAGCTCGGCGCCCACATTGACCGCCGAGGTGGACGAGGCGCACAGGAACGCACACGTCGGGCCGGACCCGGACACGATGCCGGCCAGCGCGCCGGCCTCGACGCCGGCCCGCAGCGTGCGTCGCAGCGCGGGGTACAGGCTGAGCGCCGCAGGCTGCAGATCATTGCCCAGCAGCAGCGCCAGAGTCGTGGGGTCGCCCGACGCCAACGCGGCCAGCACAGGTTCGGCGTCTTCCAGCGGAGGTGGCAGGGTCCGGCCCTCGGATTCGCGGAGGCGATCGATCTCGGCGAACACCGCCGGAGTGGACAGCCCGCCGTCGGAAAAAGCCAGCACCCAGTGGAAAGTGTTCCTGGCCAGCACAGTGGCCAGCTCCTCGCCGCGGCCGGTGCCCAGCGCAGTACCGCCGTGCAGCGCGAAGGGCACATCGCTGCCCAGCTGGGCCGCCATCAAGTGCAGGTCGCGACGCGGCACGCCCAGCTCCCACAACGAGTTCATCGCAACCAGCACCGCCGCCGCGTCGGCACTGCCGCCCGCCATGCCGCCCGCGACAGGGATCGACTTCTCGATGGTGATCGCGACGTCCGGAGCCCGGCCGACATGCTCGGCCATCAACTCGGCCGCCCGCCACGCGAGGTTGCGTTCGTCGGTGGGCAGCGCATCCGGGCCCGAGCTGCCCTCACCCACCAGCTCGAGCGACAACATGTCGGCGTTTCGAACAGTCACCTCGTCGAGCAGCGACACGGCATGGAAAACGGTGGTGAGCTCGTGGTAGCCGTCGTTGCGGCGATCCCCGACGGCCAGGTAGAGGTTGACCTTGCCGGGCACCCGCACGGTGACCGACCCGGTGGGGACCCACTCGGAGGCCGTGCTGCCCTTGGACACGGCCACGACATTAGCGCCGACACGCCGCACACAAGAAGTCCCGCGACCAGAAAGGCGGCCGGGCCAACCGCCCTACGCTGGAACCGTGCTGTCGGTCGGCGATGACTTTGCGGGCTACGTCATCGACGCGGCCCTCGGCCGGGGCGGGTACGCCGACGTGTACCGGGCACATCGGCCCGCCGACCCCGGTCGCCCGGTGGCATTGAAGGTTCTCGACGAGGATCACCGCGGCGAGGAGCAAACCGCGCGGCTGCAAAGAGAATTCGAGTTCGCCCATCAGCTTGACCACCCGCACGTGATCACCGTGTACGACAACGGCGTCGGCTGGCTGACCATGGAAGTGATCGACGGCGGCACCTCGACCGCGTTGCCGGACACACAGACCCGTCTCACTGCGCTCGCGCAGATCGCCGACGCGCTGGACTACACCCACCACCGCGGGATCGTGCACTGCGACGTCAAGCCGTCGAATATTCTTGTATCACAGGATTTTTCACGCGCGGTGCTGATCGACTTCGGCGTGGCGTTCGCGGTCGCCGAGACGGCGGCCTGGGCGTCGACGACACAGATCGAGGCCTCGCTGCCCTATACAGCGCCGGAATTGCTGCGCGGCAGGGCACCGTCGGCGCTGACCGATCAGTACGCATTGGCGTGCACGGCCGTTGAACTGCTGCTCGGCGCACCGCCCTATGCTGGTACCGCCACCTGGATGGAGCTCGTCGACGCGCACATCAACCGGCCGGTGCCGAGCTATTCGCACAAGATCGCCTGGGTGCCACGGCTTTTCGACTCATGGCTGCATAGAGCGCTGGCGAAGATCCCCGAAGGGCGTTACGACTCCTGCACGGAACTCATCGAGCAGCTGCGCCGCTCGCTGGGCGACTAAGGCGATTCGACGGGCTCGATGACCCGCTTCTCGTCAGCGTCCCAAACCCCCGAACGCTCCAGCAGCCGTACGAAGTCGGCGATCGACAGCGTCTCGCCGCGACGCGACGGGTCGATGCTCGCGGCCAGCAACCGACGTGCCGACTCATTGCCGCTGCCTGCCCATTCGGCAAACGCGTTACGAGATGTCTTGCGGCGCTGAGAGAAAGCGATGTCGATGAGCTTGAATACCTGCTCGCGGAAGCCGGCGTCGGTCGGCCACGGAGAGGTTTCGTACCGGTCAATGCGGACCAATCCGGAGTACACCCGAGGGATTGGCCAGAACACCGTCGGCGACACCATGCCGTGCCTGCGCACCTTGCCGTAGAAGCGGATCTTGGCGCTCGGCACGCCATAGTCCTTGCCTCCGGGTTCGGCAGCGAGCCGCTCGGCCACCTCTGCCTGCACCATCACCATGACGGTCCGGATGGACGGGAAGTCGGCGAGCAGGTGCAGCAGCGCGGGCACCGCGACGTTGTAGGGCAGGTTGGCCACCAGCGCCGTGGGCTCTTCCGGCAGGTCACCGGGCTGGAGCTCGAGCACGTCCTGGTGCAGCACCGAAAGCCGGTTGATCTCGCTATGGCTGTGTTCGGCGATCGTCTGCGGCAGTCGTGCCGCGAGCACGGGGTCGATTTCGACGGCGGTGACGCGAGCGCCGCGGTCGAGCAGCGCGAGGGTCAGCGATCCGAGGCCGGGCCCGACCTCCAGGACGTGGTCCTGGCGGTTGATCCCGGACGCCGAGACCACCCGACGCACGGTGTTGGCGTCGTGCACAAAATTCTGGCCGAAGGATTTACGCGGCCGAAAGTCCATTTCTTTGGCAAGGTGCCGAATTTCGGTACGGCCCAGCAGTCTGATGGTCAGGACGCCCCCACTCTCCCGCTGCATACGGGCCACGCGCCCCAACCTTGACGGGCCCGGGTGACCTCAGCAATGGCGATCTGCTCTTCACGTGTTGCCAAATCTGCCCTCGCAGCATACCTCAGACCACCGTTACGTTCCCAGGTATTTTGATCAAATTGAACGCCACCGTAAAATCCGTTGCCGCTATTAATGGCCCAGTTGCCGCCTGCCTCACACTGGGCGAGCGCATCCCACTGACCTCCATTACTCACAGGCGGCACTTCCGTACCAGGCCTGGTACCGACCCTCAGCACCCCGTCGACGGCGGGTGCGACGATGACACTAGCAACTGGCAGTCGACCGGTTTCCGTACCGTTGACCTTAGCTATGGCAAACGTTACGTCCTGCAGCCCGGGGGTCCCCGGATTCTCCACGACTTGACGGCTTATGTTCATCGTCGGGTCTTCGATGCGCGTGTTATTCGGGGGTAACGGTATTCGCTCGGTGACCTTCTCGATTCGCAGCCTCGTGACGTCGATCTGCATGCCCTCCACGACGGGCGACGAGGGTGGGGGCACCACGGTGTCGCTCTGCTCGAGGGGGGTGCCTGCTGCGGCCAAGAGCGCTCCGACGTTCGGTGCGGCGAGGCGCACGGTTCGCGTGACGCCGGCGTCGTTGATCTGCACGTTCTTGGCGCTGACGACCGGAAGTGACATCCCGCCGAGCGGCACGCGGCTTCCGCGCGAGGCCGCCGCGGGGGCCTTGTCGGTCATCGAAAGTTGGGCCAGCGCCTCGTCCACGGTCGACGCCGTCGTCCAGACTTCGCGGCTGTTCTGACCGTCCAGGGAGATCTGCAGCGGGCGGCTGCGGCGCAGCACGATCGTGTCGGATTGGTGCACCGCCTGGTCGCCGTCCGGGTACAGATCGTCGCGGTCGCCGACCTCGTAGCCGTTCTCCTTCACGACGTCGATGACGCGGGATTTCATCGTCGCGACGGTCATTTCCGTGCCGTCCACGGTCAGCTTGACGGTCTTATGAGCGGCAACGGCAAAGCCGCCAGCGAACGTGAGCGCGAGCAACGTGATGAACACGAGCGCCCTCAAGTGCGGCGACCGCGATTCATGAAGTTTGTTCAATGCATTCAAATGAGTGCTAATCCCCGACTCGGACCCCGGTCTGGTTTCTTGGCCCTGCTATCGATCACAAGACGGTAACGAACCGGCCTAGCAACGGCAAATCGGACGCCGTCACGGCACGTCCACGTCGAAGCCATACACGCGGGCGGCGGTCGCCGAGGTCTCGCGGGCCAGCTCGTCTGCGGGCCGGTCCACGATATCCGCCAGGGCACGCACGGTGTACGGCAGGCAATAGGGCTCGTTCGGCGCGCCGCGGTACGGGTGCGGCGTCAGAAACGGCGCGTCGGTCTCCACCAGCAGCTGTTGGGACGGGATGAGCCTGGCGGCGTCGTGCAGAGCGCGGGCGTTACGGAAGCTGACAGTGCCCGACAGGCTCAGCACCCACCCCGCGTCCACACACGTGCGCGCCATCTCGGCGTCCGACGAGAAACAGTGGAATATCACGGTCGGCGGCGCGCCTTCGGCCCGCAGGACGTCCAGCACGTCGGCGTCGGCGTCGCGGTTGTGGATCATCAGCGGCTTACCGGTCCGCTTGGCCAGGTCGATGTGCCAGGCGAAGGCCTCGCGCTGCTCTGCCGGCGTGGCGCAGCCGTCGAGCCGGCCGGGCCAATAGTTGTCGAGCCCTGACTCGCCGATGGCCGCCACCCGGGGACTATCGGCAAGCCGCTCGATGACCGCCTTGGCCTCGTCGGTGAGCGCGTTGGCCCGCGTCGGGTGCAACGCGACGGCGGCATACACGCGCGGATCCCAGTCGGTGGCAGCTACGGCCCAGCGGGCGGAGTCCAGATCGTCGGCGATGGTCACCACGGCCTGCACGCCGACGGCTGCCGCGCGTTCGACGATCGCACGCACGTCGTCGGGGGTCTCGGCGCCGCACGCGTCGAGGTGGGTATGGGCGTCGACCAACGGGCTCAACGGCTCGGGAGACGGCGGCGCCGGACGGCTCTTACTCACCGCCACACCCTAAGGTGAGGTGGAAATGAACAACCCCATCCCCAGCGCGAGGACGCGCACCCCAGGGAAGCCGTACTACATCACCACAGCCATCGCCTACCCCAACGGCGATCCGCACATCGGTCATGCCTACGAATACATAGCCACCGATGCCATCGCACGGTTCAAACGACTGGACGGTTTTGACGTTCGCTATCTCACCGGCACCGACGTGCACGGCCTCAAGATGGCAGAGACGGCCGCGGCGCTGGGGATGCCGACCGCGGAGCTCGCGCGGCACAACTCCGATGTGTTCCAGCGGCTGCAGGACAAGCTCAACATCTCCTATGACCGGTTCATCCGCACGTCTGATGAAGACCACTACGAGGCCTCGAAGGCCATCTGGCGCCGGATGAACGAAACCGGCGACATCTACCTGGACGCCTACAAGGGTTGGTACTCGATCCGCGACGAGCGGTTCTTCACCGAGGGTGAGACGACAGTCGGTGCCGACGGTGTGCGCATCGCCACCGAGACCGGCGCACCAGTGACGTGGACCGAGGAGCAGACCTACTTCTTCCGCTTGTCGGCCTACACCGACAAGCTGCTCGCCCTCTACGAGGCACACCCGGAGTTCATCGGCCCGGACGTTCGGCGCAACGAGGTGGTCAGCTTCGTCTCGGGCGGGCTGCGTGACCTGTCGATCTCGCGGACGACGTTCGACTGGGGCGTGCCGGTTCCCGACCATCCCGACCACGTGATGTACGTGTGGGTGGACGCGCTGACGAATTATTTGACCGGCGTCGGCTTCCCCGACACCTCCTCGGAGCTGTTCCGCCGCTTCTGGCCCGCGGATCTGCACATGATCGGCAAGGACATCATCCGGTTCCACACCGTGTACTGGCCGGCGTTTCTGATGTCGGCGGGAATCGAGTTGCCGCGTCGGGTCTTCGTGCATGGCTTTGTGCTCAACCGCGGCGAGAAGATGAGCAAGTCGGTGGGCAACGTCGTCGACCCGGTGAACCTCGTCGACACGTTCGGCGTCGATCCGGTGCGCTATTTCTTTCTGCGCGAGGTGCCGTTCGGGCAGGACGGCAGCTACAGCGAGGACGCGATCGTCACCCGCATCAACGCCGACCTCGCCAATGAATTGGGCAACCTGGCGCAGCGGTCGCTGTCGATGGTCGCCAAGAACCTCGACGGAATCGTGCCGGAACCCGGCGAGTTCACCGATGACGACCGCGCGCTGCTGGACCGCGCCGGCGAGGGACTGCTGTCGGCGGTGCGGGCGCACTTCGAGGTGCCTGCGATGCATCTGGCCTTGGAGGCGATCTGGTTGGTGCTCGGTGAGGCCAACCGCTACTTCTCGGCCCAAGAGCCGTGGGTGCTGCGCAAGTCGGAGTCCGCGGCCGACCAGCAGCGGTTCCGCACGGTGTTGTACACGACGATGGAGGTGGTGCGGGTCGCCGCGCTGCTGTCGCAGCCGGTGATGCCGGAGTCGTCGGGCAAGCTGCTCGATCTGCTCGGCCAGCCCGCCGAGAAGCGGACCTTCGCCGCGATCAGCGACCGGCTGGCGCCGGGCACCGCGCTGCCGGCTCCGACCGGTGTGTTCCCGCGCTTTCAGGCGGAGTGACGCGCGTCACGTTGTGTCACGTCTCGGCCGTCGCCGGTGTCTAGAGGGCATCACCGACACTCGAGGAGGAGACACCATGACCGGGATACGCAGCCACGTCGTTGTCGTCGGCGGTGGATACGCGGGCACGATGGCAGCCAACCATCTGCGCTTGCGCAACGACGTGGACATCACATTGGTCAACCCACGCCCGCAGTTCGTCGAGCGGATCAGGCTGCACCAGCTGGTGGCTGGCAACCACCCCGCGACGGCCGACTACGGCACGCTTCTCGGCGACGGCATCAACCTGGTCGTCGACACCGCCACCAGGATCGACCCCGCCACGCGCACCGTGCAGTTCGCCTCGGGCCGCAGGGCGCTGCATTACGACTACCTCATGTACGCCGTCGGCAGCACTGGCGCGACACCTGCCGTCCCCGGCGCTGAATTCGCTTACCCGATCGCGGAATTCGAGTACGCGCAACGGCTGCGGGACGCGCTGGCGGAGCTGCATCCCGACGCACCGGTCACTGTCGTCGGCGCGGGACTCACCGGAATCGAGACCGCCGCGGAGCTGGCCGAGCAGGGCCGCAGGGTCACGCTGGTCTGTGGGGGGCAGCTCGCTGCGTCACTGTCGGAGTCCGCGCGTCGGGCTACGGCCAAGCAACTGGCCAAGATCGGTGTGACGGTGCTGGAAGATGACGTGGTGACCGAACTCAGACGCGACGCGGTGGTGTTCGCCGACGGCGCGGTCCGGCCCAGCGCTCTGACCATCTGGACAGCGGGCTTTGGCGTGCCGGCGCTGGCCGCCGACAGCGGACTGCGCACCGACTCGCTCGGCCGCCTTCTCACCGACGAGACGCTGACCAGCATTGACGACCCGCGCATCGTGGCTGCCGGTGACTGCGCCGCACCGTCGGGCCAACCTCTGCGGATGAGCTGCCAGGCGGCCGGACCGCTGGCGACATTCGCGGCGCAGACGGTGTTGAGCCGCATCGCGGGCGAGGAACCGGAGGTCATCCTGCCCAAGTTCGCGGGCCAGTGCGTGAGCCTTGGCCGGCGCGCGGGCACGGTTCAGATCTCCCACGAGGACGACACGCCGACGCGGTTTTACCTCAGCGGACGCGTGGCCGCATCGATCAAGGAGGCGATCTGCAAGGGCACGCTGTGGGGTCTGCGCAGGGAGGCCCGCAAGCCGGGATCGGCGTTCCTGTTCAAGGGCTCCGAGCGCGACACGATGCCGGAGGCGGCGCCGCAGGTGGTCACGAACCCGTGACCACCTCCAGCGCCGAGCATGCCGAGCGGTTCACTCACCTGCGACCGCTGCTCTTTACGATCGTCTACGAAATTCTGGGCAGTGCAACGGAATCCGACGATGTGCTGCAGGACAGCTATCTGCGGTGGGCCGAAGTTGACCTCGCGACGGTGCGCGACACCAAGTCGTATCTGGCGCAGTTGGTGACGCGGCAGGCGCTCAACGCGTTGCGCGCGGACGCCCGCCGTCGCGAGGAATACATCGGCCCATGGCTACCCGAGCCGCTGCTGCTCGACGAGCGGGACGCATCGGCTGATGTGGTTCTGGCCGAGTCGGTTTCGATGGCAATGCTGGTGCTGCTCGAAACGCTCAGCCCAGACGAGCGGGCGGTGTTCGTGCTGCGCGAGGTTTTCGGCTTCGACTACGACGAGATCGCCGGAGCCGTAGGCAAGTCCGTGACGAACGTGCGTCAGATGGCGCATCGGGCCCGCGAACACGTGCAGGCCCGCCGCAGGCGGTTCGTACCCGCGGACGCCGCCATGAGCGCCGAGTTGACCGAGCGCTTTCTGTCGGCCGCTTCGACCGGTGACGTGGACGGGCTGATGGCGCTGTTGGCGCCGGACGCCACCTGGACGGCCGACAGCGGCGGCAAGGCGTCGGCGGCGCGGCGGCCGGTCGTCGGTGCGGACAAGGTTGCCAAGGTCCTGGCGGGGCTCTTCCGCGTCGCGGCCGAGCGCATGCCCGATGTCCGGTTCGATACGGCGGTATACAACGGCGCGCCCGCGATGGTGGTGTACAACGGCGAGCAACTCGAGGGCGTGTTCCTCCTCGAGATCACCGACGGTCTGATCAGCCACTTCTACGCGATGCGCAACCCGGACAAGCTGCTGGGAGTCATGATCCCGCGGGAGATCAGCCGCAGCGTCTGACAAGCTGAGCCAATGCGGATCGAGCGGCTCGGCGACCTCGGCACCGCACCGCGGGTGCTGCGGGCGGTGGCCGCGGCCGCCGACCGGCAGGGGCTGGCGCCGCCAGCAGCGCTGATCGGCGAATGGTTCGGTTCGCGTGCCGTCATCGCACCGACGTTGACGGCGTCTGCCGTAGCGGCCGACGGGGTCTTCGAAGCGCCGCCGGGTGCGGCGACCGCCGGTGCGGTCGGCGGTGGTTGGTTCGGATACCTGTCGTACCCGGACGCCGGAGCCGACGGACGCCCCGCGCGCATCCCTGAGGCGGCGGGCGGCTGGACCGACTGCGTGCTGCGCCAGGACGACGACGGCTGCTGGTGGCACGAAACCCTCTCCGGCGCAGCGCTTTCGGGATGGGTAGCCGACGCGGTACGAAGGCCGCTGCCGCCGAATAACTTCCAGATCACCTGGGGCGACGCCGACCGGGGGGCGCACCGTCGCGGTGTGCTCGACTGCCTGGAGGCGATCGCCGCGGGCGAGATCTATCAGGCGTGTGTGTGTACGCAGTTCGCGGGACGGCTCGACGGGGCAGCCATCGACTTCTTCGTCGACGCCGTGGCACACACCTCGCCGGCACGCGCGGCGTATATCGCGGGTGCTTGGGGCGCGGTGGCGTCGCTGTCCCCGGAATTGTTCATCAAACGGGCGGGCGATGCGGTGATGTCGAGCCCGATCAAAGGCACCCTGCCGTGGACCGCCGATCCCGCCGCGCTGCGCGCGTCGGTCAAGGATGTCGCGGAGAACATCATGATCGTCGACCTGGTCCGCAACGACCTGAGCCGCGTCGCGATCACCGGCACGGTCGCGGTGCCCGAGCTTCTCGCGGTGCGGCCCGCGCCGGGCGTGTGGCATCTGGTGTCGACGGTTTCGGCGCAAGTAGCTGCCGATGTGCCGATGGCCGTGCTGCTGGAGGCCGCGTTCCCGCCGGCGTCCGTCACGGGCACGCCCAAGATGCGGGCACGTGAGCTGCTGACCGGTTGGGAGCCGCGACGACGTGGAGTTTATTGCGGCACAGTCGGTTTGGTGTCGCCAGTCGCCGGGTGCGAGCTGAACGTGGCGATTCGCACCGTAGAGTTCGCGGCCGACGGCTCGGCGGTCCTCGGCGTCGGGGGCGGCATCACCGCCGACTCGAGCCCTGGCCTCGAGTGGGACGAGTGCCTGCACAAAGCGGCACCGATCATCGGCCATAGCGCGCGCACCGCTCAGTCGCGCGAGCGCAGGACCGCGTCATAGAGCTCCC
Source organism: Mycobacterium sp. 1274761.0 (assembly GCF_001668615.1). Taxonomy (GTDB): domain Bacteria; phylum Actinomycetota; class Actinomycetes; order Mycobacteriales; family Mycobacteriaceae; genus Mycobacterium. The sequence continues at coordinate 34,539 of NZ_LZMC01000002.1, read as the reverse complement.
GGCGCGACGGCGCGCCGGGATTCTCGGCGACGACCTGCGCGCAGGCGTCCTTCACCCTGGCGCCATCGTCGACAAGCGCGTTCACCTCGGCGACCAACGCCTCGAGGTCGGCTTGCGGCTGCGCGCCCGCCAGGACGACGGTGATTTCGCCGAGCACGCCGCCGGCCGCCCAGTCGGCCAGCTCGGCCAGTGAGCCGCGGACGATCTCCTCGTGGGTCTTGGTCAGCTCGCGGCATACCACGGCCCGACGATCGGGTCCGAGCACCTCGACCGCGTCCTGCAGGCACGCGCCGAGCCGTCGCGGAGACTCGAAGAAGACGGCCGTCCGCGCTTCGGCCGCTAAGCCCGCGAGCCACGTCTTGCGCGCCGAGTGCTTGCGGGGCGGGAAGCCCTCGAAGCAGAACCGGTCGGCGGGTAGCCCCGAGATCGCCACGGCCGTGGTCACCGCCGACGGGCCGGGCAGGCAGCTCACCGGCAGCCCGGCCTCGACGCAGGCGGCCACCAGCCGGTAGCCCGGGTCGTTGATGACGGGCATGCCCGCGTCGCTGACCACCAGCACCGTCGCGCCACCCCTGACGTCGTCGAGCAGCGCCGGAACCCGCGTCGCCTCGTTCTGGTCGAACAAGCTCACGACGCGTCCGGCGATCTTGACGTCGAGCGCCTGCGCCAACGCCCGGACCCGGCGGGTGTCCTCGGCGGCCACTACATCTGCGCTGCGCAGGCCGCTGACCAGCCGCGCAGAGGCGTCGGTGGGCAGCCCCAGCGGGGTCGCAGCCAACAGCAATCGTCCGGGGCTCATCCCGCACAGCCTACGATCGCATCCGTGACCGCCACCGCCACCGAATCCCCGTCGGCCGCGCGTTCGGTCCCAGTGATCAGCCCGGGGCCGCTCATGCCCGTCGCCGACTTCGGGCCCTTCGACCGGTTGAACGGCTGGACGATGACGGCGGTCATCGCCGCGCTGGCGGCGCTGACGCGGTTCCTCAACCTCAACTCGCCGACCGATGCCGGCACCCCGATCTTCGACGAGAAGCATTACGCGCCGCAGGCCTGGCAGATGCTGTTCAACCACGGCGTCGAGGACAATCCCGGATACGGCTTGGTGGTGCATCCGCCGGTCGGCAAACAGTTGATCGCGATCGGTGAGGCGATCTTCGGCTACAACGGGCTGGGCTGGCGGTTCACCGGCGCGGTGCTGGGCGTCATCGGGATCGCGCTGGTGGCCCGCATCGTGCGACGGATGACGCGCTCGACGATGATCGGCGCCGTCGCAGGCCTGCTGCTGATCGCCGACGGGGTCAACTTCGTGGCGTCACGCACGGCGCTGCTCGACGGTTTCCTGGCGTTCTTCGTGATCGCGTCGTTCGGCGCGTTGATCGTCGACCGTGATCAGGTGCGGGAACGAATGCATATCGCGCTGTTGGAGGGCCGCGTCGGCGAAACGCCGTGGGGCCCTCGGCTTGGCGTTCGGTGGTGGCGCTTCGGAGCGGGTGTGTTGCTCGGATTGGCCTGTGCGACAAAGTGGTCCGGGTTGTACTTCATTCTGTTCTTCGGTGCGATGACGCTGGCGTTCGATGTCGCGGCCCGCAGGCAGTTTCGGGTACCGCGGCCGTGGCTGGGCACCCTGCGACGGGACCTCGGGCCGGCCGTCTACGCGTTGGGCCTCATCCCGGTCGGCGTGTATCTGGCGTCATATGCACCGTGGTTCGCGTCGGAGACCGGGGTGAATCGGCATGAGGTCGGACAGTCGATCGGGCCGGGCGGCTTTCTGCCCGATGCGATTCGGTCGCTATGGCATTACACGTACGCGGCGTACCGGTTCCATGCCGGCCTGACCAACGCCGACGGCAACCACCACCCGTGGGAATCCAAGCCGTGGGCGTGGCCGATGTCGCTGCGACCAGTGCTCTATGCCATCGACCAGGACAACGTGCCCGGCTGCGGTGCGCAGTCGTGCGTCAAGGCCGTGATGCTGGTCGGCACGCCGGCCATGTGGTTCCTCGCGGTGCCGGTGCTGGGTTGGGCGCTGTGGCGCGCGTTCGTCAAGAGGGATTGGCGATATGGCGCTGCCCTGGTCGGCTACGGCGCGGGTTTTCTGCCGTGGTTCGCCGACATCGACCGGCAGATGTACTTTTTCTACGCGGCGACCATGGCGCCGTTCCTCGTCATGATGATTGCGATGATCTGCGGTGACGTACTGCACGCGCCCAATCAGAACCCCGAGCGAAGAACGCTGGGGCTGATAGCGGTGAGTTGCTATGTGGCCCTGGTGATCACGAACTTCGCGTGGATGTATCCGATTCTCACCGGCATCCCGATCTCGCAGTCCACGTGGAACCTGCAGATTTGGCTGCCCAGTTGGCGATAGTCGCGACAGCCGTTCGCGAGATCCGAGTTTTGTAGGCGCTCACTCGTACTTCTTCTGCAGGAGTCGGTTTTCGACGAGCTCACACCGCGTCGCGCGCCGCCGGGCAGGACATGCAGCGCGGGCCACCGCGGCCCGTGCCGAGTTCACTGGCCTCGATGGGCAACACCTCGATGCCCGAATCCCGAAGCCGATCATTGGTTTCGATGTTGCGCTCGTAGGCCACCACCACACCCGGCGCCACCGCCAACGTGTTGTTGCCGTCGTCCCATTGCTCACGCTCGGCGGTGACGGGGTCCAAGCCGGTCGCGATTACCCGCAACTTCTCGATACCCATCGCATCGGCGGCCGCTTCCAAGAACGGCGCGGCGTCATCGATCTTGACTCCCCCGTTTCCGTCGCGGTGAATAGTGAAGGCCGACAACGAATCGACGACGTTGGGATACATGACGACGGCGTCGGTGTCCACCATCGTGCAGACGGTGTCGAGGTGCATCTGCGCTCGCCCCTGGGCGATCGGCACCGCCAACACCGTATGCGCCAGGTCATCGTCGAAGAGGCTGCGCGCCAACGCCTCTGCCCCAGCCGGTGTCGTCCGCTCCCCCACCCCGACGGCGACCACGCCGGGCGCCAGCAGCAGCACGTCGCCGCCCTCGACCGGCGCGGAGCGCGACTCGTAGGCGCGCCTGACGCCTAGGAACCGCGGGTGGTGCGCGTAGATGAGGTCGGTCAGCGACGTCTCGCGAATCCGTGCGGGCAACGCCAGCGACGTGATCGCCACCCGCGGCCCGATCCAGAACGACGAGTCGCGCGTGAACAGCAAGTTGGGCAGCGGCTCGATGACGAAGTCGCCGCCGTGGTGCATGCGGCGCACCAGCGAGACTTCACCGCCGGCGATCGGCAGCTCGGTGAACGTCATGCCCGCCACCAGGACATGCGCCAGCGCCGCCGGCTCCAATGTCCGCAGATATGCCGAAAGCTGTTGCGCCAACGGCAGTCCAAGCCGTCGCGCATCCACCGCTGCCGAGATGCCGTGCATGCGGGCCGCCCCGCTGGCCAGTGCCTCGGTCAACAAGTCCGCCAGCAGCAGCACCTCGACACCGCGCGATCGCAGCAGATCGGCGAACGCGTCGTGCTCTTCCTGCGCCTTGGCGACCCACGGCAACCCGTCGAACAACAACGCGTCGTTGTTGCGGGGCGTCAGGCGCTGCAACTCGGCACCGGGCCGGTGCAGGATGACCACCCGCAATGGCCCGACCTCGGAAGTCACCCCGAGCGCGGTCTCACTCACAGTTAGCACCGTATCGCGACAACCCCACCTCAACTATGGTTTAGGTATGGACTTCCACGAGCTGACGCCCGGCGAAATGGCCGACCGCAGCGGCGTGGCGGTCTCGGCACTGCACTTCTACGAACGCCAGGGCCTGATCGCCAGCCGCCGCACCACGGGCAATCAACGCCGCTATCCGCGCGAGACGTTGCGGCGCGTCGCGTTCATCCGGATGTCGCAGCGGCTTGGCATTCCGCTGGCCCGTATCCGGGAAGCGTTGGCGACGCTGCCCACCGACCGCGTGCCGACGAGTAAGGACTGGGCTCGATTGTCGGCGGGCTGGCGTCAGGATCTCGACGATCGCATCCTGCATCTGCAGCGGCTGCGCGACAACCTCACCGGCTGCATCGGCTGCGGCTGCCTGAGCCTCAAGACGTGCGCGTTGTCCAACCCCGGCGACGTCATGGCCGAACAAGGGCCCGGTGCGGCACGGTTGTAGAATCTTCGAACGCTTGTGCGATAAACTCGCCTGCATGGAGGTGGCTCTGCAAAGCTCTCTCTTCGACCCCGCCCCCGAGCGGCAGCATCTCGGCGCCGGCGCGTGGGTCGAGGTGCGGCCCGGTTGGCTCACCGGTGCCGACAGGCTGTTCGACGAGCTGGTGAAGGTCATCCCGTGGCGCGCCGAGCGCAGGCACATGTACGACCGCGTGCTCGACGTACCGCGCCTGGTCAGCTTCCACAATCTGATCGAAGACCCGGCGCCGCATCCGGTGCTCAAACAGCTGCGTCGTCGGCTCAACGACACCTACGGCGGCGAGCTGGGCGAGCCGTTCACCACCGCAGGCCTCTGCCTCTACCGCAACGGGGACGACAGCGTCGCCTGGCACGGCGACACCATCGGCCGCAGCAGCACACACGACACCATGGTCGCCATCGTTTCGCTAGGAGCCACAAGGGTTTTCGCGTTGCGCCCGAGAGGCGGCGGCAAGTCGCTGCGGCTGCAGCACCATCACGGCGATCTCCTCGTCATGGGTGGCTCGTGCCAGCGGACCTGGGAGCACGCCATTCCGAAGACGGCCAAGCCCGTGGGTCCGCGGATCAGCATCCAGTTCCGGCCGCATGACGTCCGGTGAGCCTCAGGCTTTGACGGCGGACACACCCGCGCTGAGCAGTTCGCCCGCGCGTTCGGTGTCGACGGGCGCGACGGGCTTGTCGGGGATGACGAGCGGGTTGGCGGTGACGATCACCATAAGCGTGCCGAACCGGGCCACGTAGTTGTAAAGCTCACCGGCACGGGTCTTTCCGCCGACGGTGGTCTGGATGACGCGGTGCGCACCCGATGTCTGCGCGCCGTCGAGCTTCGGCGCATCCACCACTTCGATGAGGCCCCGCACCGCCGGTCCCGCGAACCCGACCTTGTGGCAGTTGTCCGGCGGCCCTTGCACCGGCACCGCTTCCGACGTCTCCACGGCGATCACGATGAACCTGTTGCCGTCGCCCTCGGCAGTGAGCGCGGCCATGTTGCCCTTCACGCCGACGGGCAGGACCTGCTGGTTGGCGAACTGGGCGCAGTCCGCCGGCTCGAATTTTATTTGAGCAGGCAGCTTTTGAGGTTCGAGGATGCGGGGATCGATGGCTGTCGGGGCGATATCGGTGACCTTGTACGCCGGGGGGAATTCCGAGCGGAGGTTCTTGATGTTGGCGATGTCGGCGTGCGACAGATCCGGCTGCGCCGACTCTGCAGACGCACACGCGGCCAGCGCGCCAACACACGCGACGATGAGCGCGGCCCTGAGGTTCGACATCGCCGCCAATGTACCTGCCGGCGCGCGGTCAGCCGCGTAGCGCCGACACTGTTTTGACCAACAGATCGGCGGCGAATTCTCCGCCGAGGGGCGGGTTCGGCGAACCCGGGTCGGTCACCACGGTGACCGAGGTCAGATAGTCATCCAGGTAGGCGTTGAAGGTGTAGGCCGAAGCCGTCGTTTCCCTGCCGCCCTCGACCACGGTCTTGGCGACGGTGTGCATGCCGATCGTCGTCGCCCCGTCGATGGCCGGGGCGTCGACGAGGTCGACGGTGCCGTTGGTATTGCCCGAGCTGATGGTCCAATGCCCGCAGTCGGCGGGCACTGCCGGGTCAAGCGTGACGGGCGCGGCCGGCGAGCCGGACACGACGGTGTGCACGATGCCGCCGGGCCCCGATGCGGACCAACCTTTGGTGGTGAGCTCGTCGGTGGCGGGGGCGGCCAGCACGGCACACCGCGGCGGCTCGGATGTCCAACCGGGTCCGAAGCCCCAGAACGCTGCGGCCGAGGCGGGCCCGCCGACGTCATCGACCTCGTAGCCGGGGGGCAGGTCGCCGCGGGTCCGGCTGATCCGGGCGGGATTGACGTGGGCTTTTGATGCTGACGCGGCGGGGCTCGACCATTGCGACGATGTGCCGGGCGGGCCGCACGCCGTGAGGATGCACAACGCCGCGAGCATTTGAGCCAGGCCGAACCGGCACACGCCCGTTGATACCACAGCGAAGGCTTTGAACTTGCTGGCAACACTTTGCGTGTCTACAACGATCAAACAATCGGTCGGGCTGAAAAGTACGGAGACACTGTCATGCGCGCAGCAGCGTGGGGTATGGCAGGGGGGCTCATGGCGGCGAGCGTGCTGTTCGCGCCGGGGATGACGGCAGCGGCCGACCCGATCGGAGCGGGTAACGCCTACGCGACGATTGGCCAGCTGGAGGCCGCCGGGTACGACGTCAACATCGATCGGGTGGGCAGCGCCCCGCTCGACCAGTGCATCGTCACCAGCGTGCGGAATCCGCAAGACATCACGCGGACCATCCGGGTCGACAACGGCCGCAAGGGCGACAAGCGGAACTTCGACTACGTGACCATCGTGGTGCGTCGGACGATCACCGTCTCGCTCAACTGCGACGCGCGGACCTAAGCGGCGTCACCCGTCTTCGCGGGCGTCGTGTCCGCGCCGGTCTTGGTGTCTTTCTGCGGCTTGAGCTTGTCCAAGAGCCCACTGAGCGGACGCCTGTTCGTGGGTTGCGACGGCGGCTTCGGGACGAAATTGTTGACCGAGTCGCGGAACTCCTGCAACGGCTTGGGCCTGACCGCCTTGGGGGTGGTGGTGGTACCGCTGTTGTCGGCCGCCAGCGTCGGCTGCGTGTTCGTGACTTTGGCCGCATCGGAGCTATTTGTCTGCAAGGGCTGCGTCTGCTGCGGATTCACAGAGGTATCGCCGTAGCTACCCGAGCCGGTCGGTATCCCGACGTTGTCCTTCGCTAGCGTGCCGTCAGTCTTGTCGTAGACCGGTCCACCGACTCCGAATGGCCGGTAGACATTTGCCGTTCCGAGCGGCCGCGTATCGGTTCCGGTGGCTTGCTGGACGGTGTCGTCGAGGCCGACGGGGACCGCGCCAAGCGTGTTGCCGATCAATGCGACCGGGTTGCCGATCGGGATGATCTGGAACTGAACATGCTCGCCGGGGCTTTTGTCGCGGGCATAGGCGTCTTCGATCCACACCCGCAGGATCGCGTCCGGCAGCGCCAAAGCCGCGCTGGGCACGCCCAACGTGTGCAACGGCATCAGGATCGGTAGCCTGTCCGCGGGGATCATGTAGTAGTGGGTGTCCCCATAAACGCCTTGGTCGATGACGCCCGGCTCGGTGATGCTGTGCGACGGCACGTTGCCGTGCAGCTGTGCATATGCGGCGATGGAGTTGGCCATAGCCAGGACATTGAGCGGACGTGCCGGGGCGTCACCGCCGAGGAAGTCGTACTGCTGGGCGACGTCGACCGTGGGGTATTGGTAGGTGTCGTCGGTGGGATCGTCCGGGGTGCCGTTGTCGTCGCGGGCACTATTGGTCGGTGTCGGGCCATAGAAGGTGATGCCGATGATCGGAATCGTCATGCCCTCGAACCCGCGGCCGAGGATGCCGCCGTTCGGCCGCATCGGGTTGGCGGCCAATACGAATGAAGTGGGGGCAGCTGTGCTTTCGCCGGGATTCGTGATCAGGTCCCGCTTCACGAGCGAAGCGATCACAGCACTCTGCGAGTAACCAAAGACAACGAAGTCATCGCCTGGACCGGGATTCGGCGCGTCGGAGACGTCGCCGTTGTAGTCGCAGTCATCAGAAGCATCAAGGCAGCTGTGAAGATTCTTTCGGCCCTCGTCCACGGATTGGTCGAAAGTCGTGGTTCCGAAAACAGGGAAAAACTCCGCCGGGTACACGACCGCGACCGTCCGCGTCACCGGCCCATTCGTCTGCTGCGGGGTGCCGGCGGTCTCTGTCGCTGCGGGGTTGAGATAGTTCTGCACCACTTGGGCCATGTAGCCCTCGGCGAAGTCATTTTCTGCCGTAGACAGCGGATGCTGAGTGCCGCCCATGATCAACGCCGTCGTCGCAAGTAGCTGAACGGCGCTCGTGATCGCCGTACTCACCACCAGCGCCGGCACGGAGATCAACGCCACCAAGACAACAACCAGCGAACGCGCCAACGCCTTCATAGAGGATTAACCCTTCCCCACTCTAAGAATCGCACCGCACAACCTGAGCGACGATGTCTTCAGCCACTGCAGGTCCCCACCTCGCAGTACACCTGCATTTTGCCCTACAAACCATGAAAGGTACAGCGAAGGTACAGCGAAAGTTTAGGTTTTTCTCAGCAGAACTCAGAAGCTGCTGACTGCAACCAGCAACGGCTGTCCATCCCGCGAAGGCAAAACCGTTTGACGTGCGCCTCGGCCAGGGCGGCGTCGCCGATCTTCGCCGCGAATTCCCCACGTCGGCGGTTTGCCGACCGTAGGCTCATGGCGCAGATTTCCACCGACTCGGGAGACTCAATGACAAAACTGAGGGCAGGCGGCATCGCGATCCTGGCCATCATGGTCGGACTTAGCCTGGCTGGCTGTGGATCCGATGAAAAGAAGGCAGCCCCGACCACCTCGAGTTCCACCAAGAAGACCTCGGCCGCCCCGTCGCAGGAGGTCGCAAAGCCCAGCCCCACGATCCCCGACTACATCAAGCAGAACGGCATCACCGAAACGCCGGTGAAGCGTGGCGATCCCGGGTCTCCCGAAATCAACCTTCCCTTCCCTCCGGGCTGGGAGGACTTGGGTCCGCAGACGCCTCAGTGGGCCTGGGGCGGCATCAAGTACACCGGAGACCCGGCGATGGCTGACCATCCGCCGACGATCATCGCGCTGCTCTCCAAGCTCACTGGCAACGTCGATCCGGCCAAGATCCTCCAGTTCGCACCCGGCGAGATGAAGAACCTTCCCGGCTTTGAGGGCAGCGGTGACGGCCAGCCGAGCAAGCTCGGCGGTTTCGACGCCTGGGAGGTGGGCGGCACCTATATGAAGAAGGGTGTCAGGCACGCAGTGGCACAGAAGACGGTGACCATCCCGGCCGCCGACGGCCTTTTTGTCCTCCAGCTCAACGCCGACGGCACCGAGGATCAGATGGGCGTCCTCGCCGACGCCACCAAGGTGATCGACGACCAGACCACGATCACTCCAGCGCCCTAGCTTCAGGCCCGCGACACCGCCGACGCATCTGCCACCTGCTCGGCCGTCGGCCGCACACCCGTGTAGCGCTCGAACTGCTCGGCGGCCTGCAATGCGATCACTTCCGCGCCGGTGACCACCTTCACCCCCGCCCGGCGGGCTGCGGCGATAAGCGGTGTCTCCGACGGCATCGCGACGACGTCGAAGACAGTGTCCGCCTTCTCGATCATCGACGCGTCGAAGACACTGTCCCGCTCCTGCGGGCCGCCCGCCATCCCGACCGGTGTCACGTTGACGATGACGTCGGCCGTGCGTGAACCGACCTCCGCCGCATAGTCGTAGTCGAGCCGGCGCGCCAACGCGGCGCCGGTCTGCTCATTGCGGGCGACGATCACACCCTCGCGAAAACCGCTGTCACGAAACGCTGCACCCACCGCCCGAGCCATGCCACCGCTGCCGTAGATCAGCACCGACTGCGAGGCCTGCAGACCGTGCTCCCCGATGAGCCGTTGCACCGCAAGGTAATCCGTATTCGACGCGGTCAGATACCCGTCATCGTTGACGATAGTGTTGACTGTTTCGATCGCTTGCACCGAGTCATCGACCTCGTCGACCAGCGGGATCACGTCCTGCTTGAACGGCATCGACACCGAGCAGCCACGAATACCCAAAGCCCGTACACCACCGATGGCCGCGACGATGTCGGTCGTCGTGAACGCCTTGTAGATGAAGTCGAGCCCCAGCACGTCGTACAAGTAATTGTGAAACCTGGTCCCGATATTGCTTGGCCTAGCCGCCAGCGATATGCACAGCCGGGTGTTCTTGCTCAGCGGCGCCCGCATCAGCTGACGGTACCCATGACTTGTCTTGCCATGCTGTGGATTTCGCGGTACATCTCTCGCGAGATCGACAGGTCGCGCAAGGGCGGCACATCGATGACCGTCGTCACGACGCCAAGGTCATCTCTCTGCCAGTGCGCCCCGAACCGGTCCAGGATCTTGCGCATCGACAGGTTGTCGGACAGCACCCGCGCCGTGAAGCGCCGTATCCCGTCGCCGCGCGCCGCAACGGCCAGCGCCACCATCAGAAATGACCCGACGCCGCGCCCCTGGTAGTCATCGCCGACGATGAACGCCACCTCCGCCAGCGTCGGATCGGTTTCGTCGCGCACGAACCGGGCGTCGGCGACGACGGGACCCTCCTTGCCCTCGGTCATCACCCAGACGAAGTGGTGCTTGTAGTCCACCTCGAATAGATACGTCATCAACGCCTTGGTCGGTGTACGGGGGGTCTGGAACCTGCGGTACAACGTCTCGCTGGAAAACTCGATCGTGCCATCCGACGCGCGTTCGCTGTCACCCGGCAGCACCGGCCGCAGATATAGCCAAGAGCCGTCACGCATCTGGATGGGAATCGGCGTGATGAATGCGGCCAGCCGTTGCCGCGCCGTCCGCAACAGCTTCTCCATCATGCCCGGGAGCTCGAGCATGGCGGCAAACGCACCGTGGCCGCCGATCCATCCGGTAACTGGCTCGGCCGCAACGACGGTCGCGGTTCGCGGCGTCTCACGCAACAGCGCGATCTCGCCGACGATCAACGGCGGTGAGGCTTCCAGCGCGATCGGCATACCATCGCTACCGGTGTGCGTGATCTCCGTCGTTCCTGAATTGATCAACAGGAACGATTCTGCGCGTTCGCCCTGGCGCATCAAGACGCGGCCCGCCGGCGCGTCCAGCGGGCGCAGTCGCGCCGCCAGCGACTCCAGAGCTTCTGGACGGAGCCCCTTGAAGATGTCCAGGGCGGCGAGTTCGTCGGCGCTGACGGCCGGCAGTCCGGCCACGTCACGAGGCTACCGCTTCACTCTCCCACCGGCCTGTAGATCTCCGTGGCCTCGGTGCGCCCCCGCAACACCTCGCGGCCCGCGGCCGCCCAATGTTTGCGTTCGCCGGCATCGGCCCGGTCAACGGCAGCGGAGGCGCACATGATCCGTCCTTCCGACTTCTTCGCAAGATCGGCCAGCCGCGCCGCCTCGTTCACCGGATCACCGATCACCGTGTACTCGTAGCGGTTCTCGGCGCCGATATTGCCCGCGAAGACCGGCCCCGCCGAAACGCCGATCCCGAAGTCGACCCGCGGCAGCTCACGCAGTTCCTCCGCGAGTGTGCGTGCCGTCGCCAACGCGGCCGACGCAGCACTGTCGCTGTGAAACGGGGCGCCGAAGATCGCCAGCGCGGCGTCGCCTTGGAATTTGTTGATCATCCCGTCGCGCGCGTCGACGGCGTTGACAACGATCCGGAAGAAATCGTTAAGCACCTCGGCGACGTCTTCGGGCGGACGGCTCGCCGCCAGCTCCGTCGACCCGGTCAAATCAATGAACAGGATCGCGGTCTCCTCGACGCCGCCCGACATCGTCGCGCCCTCTTCGATGGCCCGCCGCGCGACGTTGGCGCCAACGTGGCGACCGAACAGGTCACGCACCCGTTCCCGCTCGGCCAACCCGGCCACCATGCGATTGAAACCGCTTTGCAGCCTGCCGATTTCGGACCGCTCGAAGACATCGACTTCGGTATCGAAACGTCCTCGCTCCACCTCCGCCATGGCTTTGACAACGTCGTGGATCGGATCGGATATCGACCTCGAGGTGAGAATCATCGTCGGCATTCCCAGCACCACAGCGGCGAGTGCGATCACCAGCACGGCCATCTCTACCGACGCCGTACGCGGGATCAGCCAGCCGTTCGACCGCACCACGACGAGTGCCACGATGACGAAACATGGCAGCGCGCTGCACAGGAGCCACAGCAGGATGAGCCGTGCCAGCACTCCGGGTGCGGCGATGAGGCGCTCGGAGGTGCTGGTCGCGGCCGCCAGGATCGGCCGAACGATCCTCAATGTCAGGAGAAGCGCGATGCCCGCTGCCGCAGAGCCGCCCAAGATCACCCCCAAGGCGGTCGGCACAATCACCGGGATGCCGCCGTCGTGGTTTATCAAGACGGACATTGCGCCACTGACAACCCAGGTGCCCGCGAGAAGCGAGGACTGGCGAGTCAGCAGCCTGGTCAACGCCCTTCGCTGATTGTCGTCAGGCTCCAGGCCCGCGCTGAACCAACGAAGGGTCGGAATTATGTTCATGATGCCGCCGATGACGACCACGATCGTACTGATGGCGACAAGGACGGCGGACGCGACGATGTTCGTCGTCGTGAAATAGTTGTGCGCGCCCGTGAGGGCCTGGCCGCCGAGAGGGATCAAGATGGCGACGGCCGCGCTGACCGACAGGAGATACGCAGCGGCAAGCCGGCCCGCATAGTCGGCCGCCATCCTGCTCATGTGAACAAACTAGCCGCCGAACTAGGGAATCGGCTTGAACTCCAAGTGCAATTCGGCCAGCCCGCGCATGATGAATGTCGGCTCGTAGCGATACCGGCGGGCCTCCGCGGGGCCGTGATGCTACTCAGTTGGTTCGCGCTGGGTGCATGCAGATCCGCGGGGTGAGGCCTCGCGCGAGGCGATCTCGAAGAACCTTCGCAGGCGACAGTGTTCGGCTTCCTCAATCGTGCCGAATGAGTGATCTATCCCCCAGGGCCGTTGGGCCACTTGAGAAGTGAGCCACCATCGACACGGATCTGCTGTCCGGTGATGTAGCGGCTTTCGGCGCTGGCCAGAAACACCGCGAGATTGGCCATATCCTCGGGTTCGATGTAGGGAATCGGCATGGCCTGGAAGATGGTGAACAGCGGCTCGGCGTCCTCGCGTGTGGCTTGCTTACCCGCTTGAGTCAAGTCGGGACGGAACATGCTGTACATGCCGTCGTTCTGCAACAGATGTGTGTTGCAGTTCGTCGGGTGGATCGCGTTGACTCGAATCATCCGCTCCGCCAGCGCCATCGACATCTCTTCGACATACTCCATCAGGACCCGCTTGCTCCAGCCGTACCCACGGCCACCGGGTCCCATATTCGGGTTGTCAGTGGTGCCGCGGATCATTCCGGCGGTCGAACCTGTGATGATGATCGATGATCCATTGGGTAGATGTGGGATGGTAGCGGCGACGGTGTTCATCACGCCGAGCAAGTCGACATCACTGGCGTCCACGAACGACATCGCATCGTGTGGTCGACTCATCGCCATCGGCAGAATGCCGGCGTTGGCCAAGACGATGTCGATTTTTCCTAGGTCGGCCAGGCCCGCCTCGACGGCTTCACGCAGTTCGTGCCGCTCGCGGACGTCGGCGATCTTCGCCACCACACGGCGCCCGGTTTCCTTGACCGAACGCTCCGTCTCCGACAGGTCGTCTGGAGTCGCCAGCGGGTATGGGTTCGACGGAATATCGCGGCAGATGTCGACCGCGATTATGTCGGCTCCCTCCTTGGCCATCGCGATGGCGTGAGCACGTCCCTGCCCCCGCGCCGCACCTGTGATGAATGCGACCTTGCCCTCGAGTCGTCCAGCCATTCGCCCTCCGCGGATTGTGCGGCGCGCCGAATTTCGCGCACCCGCTCGATGCCCGAACCTAAGGTATGCAGGTTACAGACTATAGCAGACGGGACAAAAGTTTGGTTTGCCAGACCTCGAGGCACGGGTGTGGAACGACATCTGCCAAACACCTCTCCCAGTCGCGACGCTTCAGTTGCATTTCAGCAGGTAGAGACCGTCCAATCGGGCTCCCATCTGGTAGCGTTTACCAAACATTGGGTCGCCGCTTGGCTCATGGCACGAGCGAAGTCGTTGGAGGAGTCGTGGGACGTCGCGATGTGACAGCCAGGCGCAGCCCGCCGAAGCGCGCATCTCGCCCCGCGGCCACCGGTCACGCGTATGACGACGGCACTCGACGCACCGAGATCCTCCAGACGGCGGCTTCGCTAATAGCCACCTCCGGTCTGCGGACATCGCTGCAGGAGATCGCCGACGCCGCGGGGATACTGCCAGGCAGCCTCTACCATCATTTCGAATCCAAAGAAGCGATTCTCGTGGAGTTACTGCGCCGCTATCACGAGGACCTCGACCGGATCGCCGAGCAGGCTCAAGTCAAGCTGGACGACCCGTCCCCGCTGTCGGCCTTCGATCGGATCGTGGACTTGAGTACGGCAATAGCGCAGTGCGGTGTCACACACCGGGCCGCGCTGCAGATGTCGTTCTACGAAGGGCCGAGCAGCAATCGCGAACTTACATCGCTGGCCCAGCGCAGGCCGACGAACATGCTGCAGGCCATGCTGCAAACCCTGCGGGCGGCCAGGTGGAGCGGCTATATCCGATCGGACGTCGACCTTCCTGTGTTGGCCGACCGGATCGTCCAGACCATGCTTCAGGTCGGCCTCGACGTGATCCGGCAGAACGCCGGCCCGGACCAGGTGGCCACCTTGATGTGCCGGATCATCCTGGAAGGGCTGGCGGCCGTGCCCCCGACCGATGAAGATCTCGACAAGTCCGCGGCGTTCCTCGCGGCCGACGCCGTCGTGCGGTCCTGGACCGACGACAGCGAGGCCGAGACCGACGACAAGGCAGCCCATGTGCGCGCAGTTGCGCGAGCGGAGTTCGGCCGCAAGGGATATGAGGTCACAACCATCCGTGACATCGCGTCGGCAGCCGGAATGGGGACGGGCACCGTGTACCGATTGATCGGGTCGAAGGACGAACTGCTGGCTTCGATCATGCAGTCGTTCGGCGAGAAGGTCGCCATGGGCTGGACCAAGGTGCTGGGTGCCGAGTCCACGCTCGTCGAGAAGTTGGATGCGCTGAGTTGGATCAATACCAACGCGATGGACCGGTTCGGCGACGAATTCCGCATTCAGCTCGCCTGGATGCGGCAATCTCCTCCGGACACCCCGAACCCGGGCTGGCTGTTCACCAAGCGTGTGCGGCAGATGAAAAGCATGTTGGCGCAGGGCTTACGGACGGGGGAGATCAGTATCGACAGCCCGTCCAACGAGCTGCTGGCTCGTGCCGTCATCGGGATCGGCTGGATTCCCGAAAACATCCTTCGCGAACTGGGCACGCGCCAGTCGCTCACACACGTCCGGGACACGATGCTTCGCGGTGTCGTCGAGCGCGACGTGTAACGCCAGTCGACTCCGACGCCAACGCCGAGCAACGACGGGATCTGCGCCAGGCTGATCCGTATTCGAGACTCCCTGAGATGCAGCTACTTCAGATGCGCCCACCGCTCACATCCGGCAATCATGGGCCGGTGGCGGAGCCGATGGACCAAATGCTTGTTCTTAGGTAAACTGCGGAAGAGTGCCCGAACGTCCTGCAGAGTGCAGGAACAACACGCAAACAGTCGAGGACTCTTCTCATGGACGCCACCGGCAACCGCCGATCTGGCTGGGACCCGAACGCAATCCGTCAGCTGATCAACGCCGCCCGCCCCATCGGCAGGCGCTGGTTTCGGTGGGAAGTGCACGGCATGGAATCGTTCCCGCAGAGCGGCGGCGCATTGGCCGTCTCCAACCACTCCGGCGGCATCCTTACCCTTGACACGTTGATTTTCAGCACTGCGTTCTACGACCGCTTCGGCTATGACCGTCCGGTGCTCACGCTGGGACACGATGCCTTGTTCACTGGTCCCATTGGTGACTGGATGTCGCGCATCGGAGTCATTCCGGCGAACCGGGCGATAGCCACCGAAGCGATCGAGTCGGGCGGGGTGGTACTGGTCTTTCCCGGCGGCATTTACGACGCCTATCGGCCGACACTGCGCGAGAACGTCATCGACTTCAACGGGCGCACCGGCTACGTGGCCACGGCCGTGGCGGCGGGCGCACCGATAGTTCCGGTGGTGTCGATCGGGGGGCAACAGAGCCAGCTCTTCCTGACGCGCGGCACCTGGATCGCGAAACGGCTCGGACTCAGTCGGTTCCGGTCCGACATCCTGCCCATCACCGTGGGCTTCCCGTTCGGGATCAGTGCGGTCATCCCCATCAACCTGCCCCTGCCGACGAAGATCGTCACGCGGGTGCTCCCCCCGATCGACATCGCCGCACGGTTCGGTGACGATCCCGACATCGCTGAGGTGGACGCGCATGTCCGGTCGATCATGCAGACGGCGCTAAACGAACTCGCCGAGCAGCGCCGCCTTCCACTTTTTGGCTGATTGCCCAGCGTGCGCCCTACATGCCGCAGGCGCAACGGATTTCAGCAAATGAATCGCGCATCGCGTCGGTGACCTCGTGGACGTCGTCGACCGTCGCGTCATCGGCGAGCACCGAGATATTGAGCTGATCGACGTAGCTCCACACGGTGATATTGATGCCACATCCGGGCGCCAACGGTCCCACCGAATAGATTTCGTCGACCCGAGCGCCGTCCAGATGACCGTACTCGCGCGGGCCGGGAACATTGGAAACCGGGATGTTCATCAGGCGCCGATCGGTGTCGTGCTCAGCGACCCAACGCAGAGCCGAGGCGGCGGCGACAGGTGGTATGTAGCCCATCACCCGCCCGTAGAGTTCCTGGTCGAAAATCTGTTGAGACTCCTTGGCAATCGTGGTGGCTTTCGCAATCAGCCGAATGCGCTCCAGCGGGTCGTCTATGTGCACCGGCAACGACACCGCTAAACCGCCGATCTCGTTGCCGGTGACGCGTTCAGTCGACGGATTCGTGCTGAGCGGCACCGAGGCGACAATCGGTTGATCTGCGGCTCCGTCGTAGCGCAACGACAGCGTGCGCAAAGCTCCCGCGGCGATCGCCAGCACCACGTCGTTGATGGTCACCCGAAGGTGTGTGGCGGTCTGTTTGGCGTGGGATAGCCGTACCGATTCGCTGGCGAAAGTGCGAGCCGGCGAGACCACATGGTTGAGAAACGTCGCCGGAGCGCGCATCAGCCGGGCGAAGTCCTCCAGCTTGCCGCGTTCACGCGAGCGCTGTCGCAACCGCCACGATCCGACCGCGACGTCGCGAACAACTTTGGGCAGCTCGACGAGCTGCTGAACGTGGTCGCGACCTGCTTCCCGTAGCAGCCGCGCGGATGACGGCGGCTCACAGGCCGCGATGGGCGTCGACTCCGCAGTGCCTGAGCCATACACGTCCAGCAACCGGGCGAGCAGGTTGGCCGAAGCGATCCCGTCGGCGAGCGCATGGTGCACCTTGGC
The DNA here is from genome assembly GCF_001668615.1 of Mycobacterium sp. 1274761.0. Lineage (GTDB taxonomy): Bacteria > Actinomycetota > Actinomycetes > Mycobacteriales > Mycobacteriaceae > Mycobacterium. The sequence continues at coordinate 17,302 of NZ_LZMC01000002.1, read as the reverse complement.
GATCAGCGCCCATCGGCCGTCCGCCAGCCCCTCGGCGAAATGAAACTCCCACAGCGGGTATCGGCGGTCCAAAGGCGTGCTCGCCACTTCACCGATGACGCGGTCGAGTTCCCGCCTGCCCCCGGGAGCGGGCAACCGCAGCCGGCGAAGGTGATAATCGAGGTCGACGTCGCAGTTCTCCAGCCACATCGGATGGTGTATGCGCCAGGGGATGTCGACGAGCTTGTACCGCAACGGCTCCAGAAGATGAAGCCGCCGTGCAAGTGCTTGCCGGAAGGCGTCGAAGTCGGCCTCGGGATCACGGTCGCCGGTGTCGAGCATTGCGATTTTGAGTGTGTGGGTGTGCACGTTGGGCGTTTCGCTGTAAAGAAGCAGGGCGTCCATTCCGTTCAGGCGCTTCACTGCTCACCTCGCGTACGTTGATGCAAATCGCGCAGAAGCCAGAAGAGTCCGAGACGTTCAGGCGTCGGGAGCGGACTTGAATTCGAGGTGCAGTTCGGCTAGCCCGCGCATGATGAAAGTCGGCTCGTAGGTGTATCTGCGGGCCTCCGCGGGACCGTGGTGTTCTTCGGAGATCCGGAAGTCGGTCATTCGGTCAAGGATCCGGTTCACCGAGATCCGCCCCTCCGAACGCGCCAGCGGGGCGCCGGGACACGAGTGCACACCCCGGATGAATGCGATCTGCTCGCGCACGTTGCGACGGTCGGGCCGGAAGGTGTCGGGATCTTCGAATTTGCGGGGGTCTCGATTGCACGCGCCAGGCAACAACATCACCGTGGTCCCCGCCGGCACCGGGGTGTCCCCGATGGTCGTCGACGTGCGCGCCATCCGGAAGTGGGACTTGACAGGGCTTTCCATCCGCAGCGTCTCCTCCAGGAATGCGGGGATCCGGCCGCGGTCCTCGCGCAGGAAGGTTTCGTACTCGGGGTTCTCGGCGATGATGCGCATCGCGGAACTCACCAGCTTTGTGGTGGTTTCGGTCCCTGCGGCGAACAAGAACGTCGAAAGGTTCATCACGTCTTCGATGTCCGGCGTCGACCCGTCTTCGTACTTGGCCTGCGCCAACTCCGTGAGGACGTCCTCGCGCGGCTCGCGCCTTCGGTCCTCGATGTAGGCGTAGAACTTGTCGTTGAGCCACTGCAGTGGGTTATGCGTTGTCGGCGCTTCTTCACCGAGTTGGCCCACCAGTTCGCCTGCGAAGACGGCGCGAAATTCCGCGTGATCTTCGGCGGGCACTCCGAGAAGGTCTGCGATGACCAACAGCGAGAAGGGCTTCGCGTAATCCTCGAGGAACTCGCAGGCACCGCGGGCGATGAAGGTGTCGATCTGTTCATCGGCCAGACGCCACATGAAGTCCTCATTCTCCTTGAGACGTTTTGGAGTGATGAGCTTGTTCATCAGCCCGCGCGTCCGAGTGTGCAACGGCGGATCCTGTGTGGTGATGTGCTCACTCATCGGAACCGAGCTGCGGTGTTCCTCGATGAGCTCCGAGACATCGTCGCCGCCAGGCCCGAACGGCAGCCCGGAGAACGGACCCGCCACCGACACGCACGACGAGAACGCGGGATCCTTGTAGACCGCCAGTGCCTCCTCATACCCGGTGACCACCATCACGTTGAATGGCGTAGCTTGCGTTACGGGACATTTCGACCGGAGATAGTCGAAGTACGCATAGGGATCGGGAACGAGGGCCTCATCGGTGAAGAAGTCGACTGTTTCGAAATCGGTCAAGACGTACTCCTAGGAGGGGTCGAAAAGGACGGGCAGGGATGTCGGTGAACGGAACACCTGTCCGCGGATGTGCGGGTCGTCGCCGTCGGGATCCAACCGGAGATTCGGCAGGCGGTCCAGCAGAAGATTGATGGCCGTGCGCATTTCGAGGCGCGCGAGGTGCATGCCGAGGCATACGTGCACGCCGTGCCCCCAGCCGAGATTGGCCTTGGCCTGCCGGAAGATGTCGAATTTGTTGGGATCCGGATAGCGTTCCTCCTGCCGGTTGGCCGAACCCAGCATCGGCATCACCGTCGCGCCAGCCGGGATGCGCACCCCTCCCAACTCGGTGTCGCGTGTCGCAACTCGCGTGATCGTCAGTAGCGGTGGCTCCCACCGCACACCTTCTTCTATCGCCTGCGGAAGTAACGAGCGGTCTTCACGAATCGCATTGAGCTGGTCGGGATCTGACAACAACGCGAAAAGCAGACTGCCCAGCGCTCGGTAAGTGGTCTCGACACCCGCGGGAAGTAGCAGCCGAAGGAACGAATAGATTTCCTCGTCCGCCAGTTTTTCGCCGTCGATCTCCGCCTCGGCGAGCCGGCTGATCAGGTCGTCCTGCGGCTCGGCGCGCCGCGCCTCGAGAATCGGTGCGAAATAGTCGCACAGGGCCGCCGATGCCGCCAGTCCCCTTTCCGGGTTCATGATCCAGCTCAGCAGCGAGATGGACCAACGCTGGAACTGGGGATAATCCGCCTGCGGCAATCCGAGAAGACCCGCGATGATCTGGCTGGGGTAGTCGAACGTGAACTCTTTCACCAGATCGGCTTTGCCTTTACTGGCGAATTTGTCGATCAACGAGTTGCCCACGCGACCGACGAGTTCGTCCTCCCACTTGGCCAACGCCTTCTGGCTGAACGCTTTCGAGACCAGCGAGCGGAGCCGGCCGTGAATCGGCTCGTCCATCCCGAGCATCACGCCTTCACCTAGCACGGGGCCGAACGCGTCGATCACGCCCTTTGACGAAAACGTCTCGTTGTCGCGCAACATCTGCTGCACGTCCTCATGCCGGTAGACGATGAACATGGGCAGTGATTCCTCGTGGGGCAACGCCCCAGAGGTTTCCAGGCGCTGCACCGGCTCCTCACGGCGCAGCCGCGCCAGTTCGGTGTAGGGATCGCGAACGTCACCTGATATCGCGTCGTCGAAGCTACCGAAATCCTCGAGATCATCGAAAAGCTGTTCCATTACTGCTCCTAATCAATCTGCCGGATAGGCAACAGATTTCACTTCTGTGTATTGGTTGAATCCCTCGATACCGTTCTGTCGACCGACGCCGCTGTCCTTGTAGCCACCGAACGCGGTGTCTGCGCCGTACCCCGCAGTGCCGTTGAGTCCGATGAAGCCGGCGCGCAGTCGCCGTGCTACAGCGAGGGAACGGTCCAGCGAGCCCGACATCACGTTTCCTGCGAGGCCGTACACGCTGTCGTTGGCGATCCGAATCGCCTCCTCTTCGTCCTCGTACGGGATGACGGCGAGGACCGGCCCGAAAATCTCCTCCTGGGCGATGGTCATCCTATTGTCCACATCGGTGAAAAGCGTTGGGCTAACCCAGAATCCCCTGTCGAACTCATTGGGCGGCTCCGTACTTCCGACGAGCATGGTCGCGCCTTCTTCGACACCCTTGCCGATGTAGCCGAGAATGCGCTCCTGCTGTTTCTTCGAGATGACAGGCCCGCAGATCGTGCCCGGATCCTGCGGGTCTGCGGCTTTCATGTTCTCGTAGATAGCTTTCAGGATCGCCACGCCCTCCTCGTAGCGCGACCGGGGCAACAGCATGCGGGTGGGTGCCGCACAGCCTTGGCCCGCGTGCATGAGAGGTCCGATACCGATGAGACAGGCGGTGTTGAAGTCGGCATCCTCCAGCACGATGGTCGCCGACTTGCCACCGAGTTCGAGAAACAGCCGCTTCATGGTCGCTGCGCCTTTCTCCATGATCCGCTTGCCGACCACCGTCGAACCGGTGAACGAGATCATGTCGACCTTCGGTGACAGCGTCAGTTCCTCGCCGACGAAATGGTCGGACGCGGTCACGATGTTGATGACACCTGCCGGGATATCGGTCTTTTCGGCAATCAGCCGGCCTAATCGAGTCGCGTTGAACGGAGTGTTGGGCGCGGGCTTGAGAATCACCGTGTTACCCGTTGCCAGCGCCTGTCCCAGCTTGTTGATCGTGACTTCGAACGGAAAATTCCACGGCACGATGGCGCCCACCACGCCGACCGGTTCATGCCACACCTTGCGCCGGGTGTTCACCCCGGTCACGGACACGACTTTGTCGCCAAGGTCTCGTTCCCACTCGAAGCTGTCGATCAGCCTCGCTGGATATTTAAGGCCGTCCTCGAGCGGAGCATCGAGCTGCGGTCCGTGCGTCACTGCGCGCGGCGCCCCCACCTCGAGGATGAGCTCCTCACGTAACTCTTCTCGTTCGCTGTCGATGGCGTCGTGCAACTGCAGCAGACAGCGCTTACGGAGCTCTCGATTGGTCGACCAGTCAGTCTCGTCGAACGCCCGACGGGCGGCGTCGATGGCCCGGTGCATGTCGGCCTTCGACGCGTCTGTGACTTCGCCGAGGACGTCTTCATTAGCCGGGTTGATGTTCGTGAAGGTACCGGCTTCGCCGTTGACGAGCTTGCCGTCGATCATCATGCGCGGTTCGAAGGTGACGTTCGGGATCTCACTCATTTGCTCACGGCCCCTTGCTTGGTGGCTTCCCGGGCTGCGGACCGACGCATCGCGAACTGTGCGAGACGCTGCATGACCGGCTGCGGCAGGACCTTAGCCGCGAAAACCATCGCCTTCTGCGCACCGGTCAACGAGTATGCGCCGTCGCGCATTGCGCCCTGCCTCGGTATACCCATCACCATCCGCGATATGTGGTGCATTCCCGCTGCCGGCAGAATCCTGCTGACTACGAGAAGCATCGACGCGTCTACGCCAACGGCACGACGGCGGAATGGAGCAGTGTCGTTCAAAGCTTTGACCAAGCCGTCGGTGAACTTCTCTGGCGGCCGGGCGAGCTTCATCGCGAACCGTCCGCGGGTGTCCATGGTGTTGTGGATTCGGGCGTAGGCTCCGTAGAAATCTCGATCATCAGTCGTGCCTGCGTCGGTGATGATGTCGGTGTCGTAGGTCCCTGTAACCAGGACGGTGACACCCAGCCCGAACGGTGCTATCTCTCCGGCCATCGACTCCCCCCATCGCTCGAGCGCCCCCTTGGCGGCGGAATACGCGGCGATGGCCGGCTGGCCGCGCACTCCTCCTGCGCTGGAGATCAGCACTAGGCGGCCGTGCCCAGCTGCCCGCATGGACGGCAGAAGCGCCTTGGTCAGCTCGACCGGACCCATGACATGGGTGGCGAGCATGCACTGCCAAAGCGTCATGTCGGTCTCTTCGACCATCCCGGCAGCGGAGATCCCGGCGTTGTGCACGAGCGCATAGGGCGTACCGGCAGTCTCGGCGATTGCCTTGGCGGCGCTGGCAATTGACGCGGAGTCCATCAGGTCCAGCTGTACTCCGATCAATCGATCGTCGTCGGCACCGGCTCCGGTTGCCTGCCGAAGCAAGGGCATTCCGCGGTCGGGTGTGCGCATTGCTGCGACCACGCGCCAGCCCTCGCGATACAGCCGGACGGCCGATGCGAAGCCCAGTCCGCGCGACGCCCCCGTGATGACGACGGTGCGCTGTTCGGAAGTGCGGGGCTCAGCCATTCTGGTTCTCGGACGCACAACGGTCGCTCTTCGAACCGAGTTCGACGTCGAGGTCGCGGGACGGTCCCTGCTGCCAGGTGGCCCACTTGCCTACTGAGTACGGCCCCTCGGCTCCATTTGCGCGGTAATATCCTTGTGGGTCATACACTTTCGCTTCAGGATATGGCCACGGACACGCGACCGACGTCGCTAGCCCGCTGGCTTTGATGGCCCAGAACCAGCCGCCGTAGGCGAAATACGACACGTTGATGATCGCGAACATCACCAGGAACGTCCCGAGCACCGGCTTCGTCGGGAACAGCTTCGCCCTCGCTGCAAGTTTTTCCGCTACCGACTTCCCCGTGTCGTCCCGGTACACGAGTATGGCTGCCGGAATCATCACGAAGGTCACCGAGAAGGACTCCCAGATCAATGGGAACTGGAACGTGCTGCCGGGGAACAACGTTCCGAACGGGATGGCCTGGGAATAGATGTACAGCCCGGTGCGGACCAAGCTGACTTCCAAGATAGCGTCGAAAATGAACCCGATCACTAGGACCAGCGCGGCCAAACTGATCAGCGGGTGCCGCGTGACGAACGCCTCCGGACCGCGCTTCGCTTGCAACTTCCGAAGAATCCAGACCGCCGGAAAGTACGGGCCGAAGTAGAACAAAACGTAGCCGAACACAATAAAGGGTTCGACGGTCGGAGACATCATGATCAGGTACCAGTTCTCCGGCCAGTGCAGCAGCATCGGGTTGTACACCGCGTACGGCGACCAGTTCATGATCGGGTCTTGCCACACAATCAGCGTGGTGCACAGCACCATCAGCAGCACCGGACTGCCGGGGTTCCTCCGCCAGCCGACGATGAACATGACGGTGAACAACACGACGATGATCACCGCACCCACCTGCGGGATGATCTGCCAGTGATCGAATGCGGTCAGGAACTCGACCGGACGGGGCCGCCCCTCCACGTTGGGGTTGGCCACGCGCGGGTCGACCTCTGTTCGACCGACGGCGGCGAACAGACCGAGAAATCCGAGCCAGGCCAGCAGCGCGATCACTCGGCCCCAGTTCAGCCCGGTGCGCGCGGGCTTCGTTGAGTCAGCGCGTGTTTCGGGCGGTAAGGATTCCTGGGTGGTCATCGAATCAGCCTTCCTCTCCGAAGCGATCGACTAAGTGCGAGTTGATGCCGTCGGCATCGAGGGTGCGGGCCACCAGGTAGCCGGCGCCCATCCACGCCCTGCGGGTCCATTTTCCGAACGACACGCGGGTTCCGGGAGCGCCCGACGCGGCGGGCAGCATCTTCACGCGCTCCAGTGCCTCTTTGACGCCGCGAGGGCTCAGCGGATGCGCGTCGGTGAAGGCGCGGACCAGCGTCGCGGCGACATCGCGGTTGACCACCGACACGCAGTACTCTGGCCGGCTGCCGTTGTACTTCTTCGCGTAGCGGTCCAGGAAGTCCTGGCCGATCTTGTTGCCCTCGTCGTACTGGTCGACGCCGATCCAGCCCATGAACGCGTTCCACATGATCGGGTTGACCCACGCGTTTTGGAACGCCGTGGTGGTGAACCGCGGTGGGTCCCAGTCGACGGCCTCCAACGCTGGGTTGATGAAGACAATCCCGAATCCGAACCCGAGGTGCACGATCGCCTCGGCTTTCGCCTCGTGCAAATTGCGTACGACTTCATTGATGTCCTGGGCGGTCTGGGCGATCGACGCCTCCGCGACGATACGAATGCCTTTGCGGGCAGCCGCACTTCGGAGATTCTTCAGATAACTCTCACCGATGAGATTTTGCTCGACCAGGACACCGATCTCTTTCAGTCCCCGCTTGGCCACCAAATCTATGAGGAAGATCGGCTCGTCGGTCATCGACCCCTGGGGGAATGAGAATGTCCACTCGCCCAGCCAGTCGTCGGTGCCGGTGACGCTGATTGCCGGAACCTTGAACCGCTCTTCTATCGCCTCTTTGACTGCCACGCAGTTGTCGGTGATGTTGGGTCCGAACACAACCAGACAGCCCTCGTCGACCAGTTCGCCGTAGGCGTCGATCACTGCCTTGACCGATCCCTTGGGCAGGCCCTCCACCTCGCGGTAGATCATCTTCACCGGTCGGTCCATCAGACCCTGCTCAATAGCCTCGGAAAAGATGAGGTCGAAGCACTGCGTGAACGACGCCATCAGTTCCTCGGGGAATCCGGGCGGCAGCGTGAAGTCCATCAGGTAGCCAACCTTGATCGGCTCGGCGGTGCTTTCGTAGGACATATGACCTCCTGAGGAGCGAGCTGATCGTCCTGCGCGCTGGTCGACCTAATATTTGTTCAGACCCTAGCGGGCGGCGCGGCGCAGCGTCAATCACCAGATCCGGCAGATTGGCCGAGGTAGACGTCGATCATCTCGTTCAGGCCACGCGCCACCTGCACATCGTCTGTCAGCGGTCCTGCGATCGCCGCCCTGGCGGCCTCATGCATGCTCAGGCCCTCGGCGATCAGTCGGCCCGCGGCGATGAGCACCCTCGTTGAGGCGACCTCGCGTAATCCGCCGGTCTCCAGTCGACGTATCGCTTGACCGAACCGGACGAGTTCGACTGCGGTCGCGTGATCCACACGGGCTTCATGGGCGATGATGGCCTGCTCGACCTCGGGTTGCGGGAAGCCGAATTCGATGGCGACCATCCGCTGCCGGGTGGAGTCCTTAAGGTCCTTGAGCACGCTCTGGTAGCCGGGGTTATACGAAACGACGAGGCCGAACCCCGGGGCCGCGTCCAGAGTGATACCGAGGCGTTCGATCGGGAGCTGCCGTCGGTGGTCGCCGAGTGGATGCAGGACGACGGTCGTGTCCTGCCGCGCTTCGACGACTTCGTCGAGGTAGCAGATCGCACCTTCACGCACCGCGCGCGTCAGCGGACCGTCGACCCACACAGTCTCGTCGCCCTTCAACAGGTAGCGGCCGACGAGGTCGGCAGTGGTGAGGTCGTCATGGCACGCGACGGTGATCAACTCCCGGCCGAGATCGTGGGCCATGGCCTCGACGAACCGGGTCTTTCCGCACCCGGTCGGCCCCTTCAGGACCAACGACAGTCCCTGCCGATAGGCCGCCTTGAAGACCGTCTCCTCGTTGCCCACCGGTTGGTAGTACGGCCGCGACGAACCTCCCGGCCGATTTTCATGCGGACTTGCACCATTTGGGTGGGCGAGAGTCGGTTCGGTGGCCATTGCGTCCCTTTCCGTCGCCGCTTCGTCGCGGCGTGAAGACGAGCCTAGCTCGGAACAGATGTTTGTTTCAAGATTCACCGGTACCGGGAGGTGGGTCGATAACGTCAACTACGTTCTGCGACTTGCGATCACCATCGCGGCTGATCAGCTAGGACACCCGTCGGCGCACCTCCGCAGAACGAATGGCCGACCGGAAAAGCGGCCCGACCACAGAGGCGAGTTGGTCCGGGCGCGCGATCGTCGCATGTGCCGCGCTGCCGAACACGCGTTGCAACGCTGCCACGTCTGTGCTGGCTCCCACGGTGAGGCATACGCACCCCGTCCCGCGCCGGCGGGCTTCCGTCAGCGCGCGTCTCGCATCGGCGGCCCCGTACGCCCGCTCGTAGCCGTGGTCGTAGGCAAGTCCATCGGAGATCACCACCAGCAACCGGCGCGACGTCCCGCCGCGAGACTCCAGGACAGCCGATCCGTGGCGGATCGCTGCGCCGAGGCGGGAGTATGCGCCGGGTTCCAGGCTGTTCAGCCGCCTGATGAATCTGATGTCGAGGTGGTCGTCGAACCGCTTGACCGGAACCACGTTGACCGCGGTACGCCCCTGTGAGTAGTAGGCATACAGCGCCACCCGGTCGCCGAGATCGTGGAGCGCGACCGCGAGGTTCGCCACTGTGGTGCGTTGTTGTTGATGCACCGTTCGGCCGACCGTCCCGGGTTCTGCGGTTGAACCGGAAACGTCCAACAGCAGAAGCACCGACAGATCCCGACGCCGGCGCAGGCTGTCGAGGTAGACGGCCTCGTCGGGCACCGATCCTGCGATCACCTCCACCCGCGCTTCGATGGCCGCGTCGATGTCGATGTCGTCACCTTGGAACTGCCGGTGCCGCCGATGCAGACCCATCCCCAGTCGGGCAAGCGGCCGCCGCACGCTGACCGCGTTCTCGATAGCTTGCGGGGCCGACGCCTTGATCCGTGCATCCACTTCGCGAACCGTGCACCAGTCAAGCCGGTATGCCTTCCGGTTCGCGTCCCACTCCGGATATTTCAGGCCATCCGACGTGACATCGCTGACCTCCTCGCCCGATGACGTGGCCGTCGATGAGACCGCATAAACGCCTCTATTCGCCGCGTTCGTCCGGTGGGTCGGCGAATCGGCACCGGGTGGGCCACCACCGCTGCCGCCGGTCTTGCGCACCGATGACAGCAATTTCTTCAACCACTTGCCGATGGCGCCCCCTCCCCCCACGGGGCTGGTGAACAGATCCGGGTCGTCGGTGTCGTCCACCTCGCCGTCATCGAGCTCTTCGAGAGCTCCTTCACTCTCCCGGCGCGGTACGTGCCCCGGTGTGTCGTGATCGACCTCTTTGGCAGCTTTAGTGTTCGCGGCAAGGACCTTCTTGGCGCGGATGACACCGAATGCGTCAGGGGTTTCGCCAAGCGCCTCCTTGCCGGTCGCCAGCGACAACGACTCCGCAGGTGAATTGCTGAGTCGCGCGACGTCGGGATTACCGAGCGAGGCCAGGACCGGAGGTAGCAGAGCACGATTGGCCACCACAGCTCGATGGCCTTCGACGGCCACGTACCGCCTGGCCACCCGGGAATGCCTGACCAGTTTTGTCACGATCTCGGGGTCGAGGCTGCCCGCGGCGATCAGCGAGGCCTGCACCGCAACCGAATACAGGTTCGCGCGGACGCCGGCGCCCGGATCGACGAACACGGTCTGTCCGTCGGTCCACGACGGCTCGCCCGCTGCCAGCGGGGCCACCGCGACGGGTTGACCCGCAAGAGCCGACGCCAACATGCCTAGACCCTGCAGGTGGCCGTTCTCGGCGTCGTCTACCACCGGCTACCTCCGTACCGCCGCGGCTGACCAAATATCTGTTCCAGCGTAAGGTTCCGGTGCTACTGGAGTCAATCGAACGAGGCCGTCTGGAGACCGTGGATTTCTGTACCCCGCAGCTTCTGCCGCGAGGACGCGGGTGAGCCCGATGAGGCCGGTCTTGGCTGCGCCGTAGTTGCTCATGCGTGGGGCCCCCAGGATTCCGGCTGCCGAGCAGGTGTTGACGATACGGCCGAAACGTTGCTCGCACATGACCTTCCAGGCGCATTGTGTTACGAAGTAGGCGCCTTTCAAGTGGACGTCGATCATCGAGTTCAAGCGCTGTTCGGTCATTTCGGCGAAGGGCGCGTCTAACACGGTTCCCGCGTTGTTCACCACGATGTCGATGCGTCCCCAGTGGTCGAGTGCGCGTTCGATGATCGCCCGCGCCCCATCCACCGTCGCGACGCTGTGGACGTCTGCGACCGCCTGCCCGCCATTGTCGCCGATTTCTAGCGCGGTGGAGTCGGCTGCATCGGAGCCGGTCCCCTCGCCGGTGACCGATGCGCCCAGGTCGTTGACGACGACACGGGCTCCTCGCTCGGCCAACAACAGTGCGTACTGTCGGCCCAACCCCCGCCCGGCTCCGGTGACCACCGCAACGCGCCCGTCGAACCGCAAGTCAGTCATCTACATCGGCCAATCTTGTGGACGTGGATAGAGAATCGCGACTGCGCGAGGCAACCGGCTGGGATTCGGGGTCGAGATCGCATCCAGCATCAGCGCGAGGTAACGGCGCCATCCGTCGGTTGAGGGATCCATCGTTCCCAACACGCTGTAGAGCATGGCGACGATACGGGGCAGATCCTCGGATTTCAGGTCAGCGCGTACGAGCCCGGCTTCCTGCGCACGACAAGCCAGCTCCTCAAGGGCGTCGTCGAGCTGCGTCGAAACCCCCGCCAGTGAGCCCGCCCGACGCGCTGCCAACAGAGCGTTGTGGTCACGAGCTCCTAGCTCAATAGCCGCCTCGAGAAGAGTGGCCATGCCGCGCAAAGGATTACGGCATCGGTGAGCGCGGTCGATGACCGGCGACAACGTCTCGGCCACGCTCCGGTCGACGACGGCCCTGGCGAGTTCACCTTTGTTGGGAAACCGGCGATAAAGAGTTCGCTCCGCTATCCCGGCCCGGGAGGCTATGACTTCCATCGGAGCATCCGGTCCGAGCTCGGCGTAGACCTCCCGCGCGGCGCGCAACACGCGCGCAGCGTTTCGTGCAGCGTCGGCTCGGAGCGGCCTCTCGGCGGCCAGTTCTACCACCTCACCACCCTAACCGACAGTTGACTGTCAGAAACGACGACTCTACGCTCGCATCGAAGTGACAGTCGACTGTCGTTACAGAGAGCCAGCGATGATTAGTGATGCCGCGGACAGCGCCGAATTGCCCGTCGTTCCTCTTCCGCGCGATCCCCGCTGTCCGCTCGAGCCGCCTCGACTGTTCCGCGAATGGCGTGAAGCCGAAGGCCTGCAACGGGCCCTATGGCGACACGAGCCGACATGGGTGATCAGCCGCTATAAGGACATCCGCGCAGCGCTGACCGATCCGCGACTGAGCGCAGACACGCTCCCGGACAACATGCGCGCACGCGCGGCTGACGACAGCATCCCCGTGATTTTCGCCCGCATCGATGATCCCGAACACAACAGGTTGCGGCGAATGATGACGCGCGACTTCACCTTTCGAAGAGCCGAGTCGATGCGGCCCGAGATCCAAACACTAGTCGACGGTCTCCTCGACGACATGATCGAAACCGGCCCTCCCGCCGACCTGGTCCAGGACTACGCGTTACCGGTTCCATCCCTGGTCATCTCTCTGCTTCTGGGAGTCCCGTATGAGGATCACGACTTCTTTCAGTACCACAGCACGAAGGGGCTTGACTCGCGCTCCACCGATGACGAGAAGGCGGCCGCGATAGGCGCGTTGTTCGACTTCATGTGGAAGCTGGCAGCGCTCAAGGAACGCGAACCCGGTGACGACCTCATGAGCCGATTGATGATCGACTACGTCGCAAAGGGCGAACTCAGCCGCGAGACGGCAGTCATGAACGGCGTGATCCTGCTGCAAGCCGGGCACGAAACGACCGCAGGCATGATCTCGCTGGGAACGGCCGCACTTCTACAGCACCCCGAACAGCTCGAGCGATTGCGGCGCTCGGACGATCCCGCGTTGGCCGCCAACGCCGTCGAGGAGTTGATGCGTTACCTGTCGACCGTGCACAGCCAGGTCGACCGGGTCGCAGTCGAGGACCTCACGGTCAACGGCCAGTTGATCCGTGCCGGCGAGCATGTGTTGATGAATCTCCCCGCAGGGAATTGGGATCCCGAGTTCGTCGACGATCCCGACCGCTTCGACATGGACAGGAACCCACGCGGGCATCTCGGCTTCGGTTTCGGAGTCCATCAGTGCATCGGTCAAAATCTCGCACGGGTCGAACTCCAGATCGCTCTTACCACCTTGTTCCGCCGTCTGCCCAACTTGCACTTTGCGGTTCCGGAGAACGAACTGCGCTTCGCCAGCGAGCAGGAGATCTACACGATGCACGAACTACCCGTCGCCTGGTGACGTCTGAACTTGGTCGGCGTTCCTCCGACCGAACCGACCGCCGCAGCGTCATCGGCGTTGGGTCCCTGAATATGGCCCTGCCTTCCGCCCAGCGAGAGTACGTTGCCGAATATGCAAACGGTGCGTAGTTTCTGCCGCGTCTGCACATCGGTCTGCGGCATCCTCGTCGACGTCGAGGGCGATGAGGTCATCCGGGTCCGCGGCGATCACGACCACCCGTTCTCCCGCGGTTACACCTGCGCCAAGGGTCGCGCGCTGCCACTGTTGCACCATCATCCCGACCGCCTCGAGCGGCCACGCATGCGGACCGACGGGCGACTGCAGGACACCACGTGGGAGGCCTGCCTCGACGACCTGGGCACCCGGCTGCGCGACATCATCGACCGCCATGGGCCGGAGTCGGTGGCCTTCTACTTCAGCACGATGGAAAGCGCCGGTTTCCGGATGGCCGAGGCCCTGCACGCTGCTATCGGCACGCCGGCGAAGTTCAGCCCGCTGACCATCGACGGCACCGCCAAGCCGTTGGTCTCGGATCTGGTCGGTGGCTTCATGGGCCTTTCCGGTCGGACGGATTTCGACAACGCTGACTTCCTGCTGCTCGTCGGTGTGAATCCAGTTGTCTCCCACGGCCATGCGATATCGATGCCGAACCCGACGGGAACGGTTCGCGATATCGCCAAACGGGGCCAGGTGTGGGTGATCGACCCGCGGCACACCGAGACGGCGCGGCTGGCGACCGGCCACCTGGCGCCGCGACCGAGCACCGATCACGCGGTGCTGGCATACCTGGTCCGCGAAATCTTACGCGACGGCAGGAAATCCGATGTGCCGGTTCAGGGCGTGGGTGCGCTGGCCGCCGCGGTCGAGCCGTTCACGCTCGAACACACCGCGGCCTTCGCCGACGTACCCGAATCCGAACTGACGCGGCTGTGCGCAGCCGTGCGCAGCGCGACGTGCGTAGCGGTTGAAACCGGAACCGGTGTGACCATGACCGCCGACCGTGCCAACGTCACCCAATGGCTGGCCTGGGTGCTGATGATCCTCACCGGAGCGATGAACCGACCGGGCGGCACCTGGTTCCATCCCGGATTCGCCTATCAACTCGAGGCTTTCGGCGATCTGCTGCCGATCACCCCGATCGAGGGGTCCTTCGGACCGGGGCCACGCAGCCGTCCCGAAGCTCAGGCCTTCATCAACGAATGGCCCTGTGCGGTACTGCCCGACGAGGTCGCCGCGGGCAACATCCGCGCGCTGATCAACGTCGGCGGCAGCCTCGTCACCTCCTTTCCGGAGACGGGCAAGCTCATCCCGGCGCTGCAGAGCCTCGAGGTGTTCGCGACCACCGAGATCATCGACAACGAGACCACGCAGTTGGCGACTCACGTTCTGCCGACGAAAGATCCACTGGAACGACCCGACATCACCATTCACGACATCCTCAGCTCGCGGGTGTCGGTGCAGTACAGTCCCGCGGTCGTGGCGCCTGTCGGCGAGCGCCGGTCGATGTGGTGGGTGTTCGCCGAGATCGGTCGACGGCTGGGTTACCAGATGGGCAACCTCGGCGACCCGGAAACGAGCACGGACGACGATGTGCTGCGCGTGCTATTGGCCGGTGCCAGAAGCAAATACGACGAGGTGGCAGCCACCGGGTGGGCGGAAGCCCCGCGTGAGCTGCCGGCGAAGTGGGTCGACGACCACATCGAGCGGATGGGCGGCTGGCGGTTGGCGCCCCCGCTGCTCGTCGACCAGCTCAACGCCTTGCAGCCGCCGGCACCGCTGGTGATGGTGCCGCGGCGGCAACGCAAGAAGCTCAACGCACAGCTCGACATCCTCGGTGAACCCGCTGAGATTCTCGTCAACCCCGATGACGGCGCGGCGGCCGGAATCGTCAGCGGCGCACCGGTCGTCGTGCGCAGCGACAACGGTGAGCTGACCGGTATCGCCAAAATCGACGCCTCCATTCGTCGCGGCGCGGTGTCGATTCCGCACGGACACCACGAGGCCAATGTCAACCGGCTGACCAACAAGGACGACATTGACGTCGTGACCGGAATGGTGCGCTACTCCGGCATACCGGTGACTCTGCACCCTGCCTGAGTTGGCCGCCGTACCGGTCATCCCGCCGCCTGCGACATGACGTCCTCGCCGACCCGCTTGAGATACGGCCAGGCGATCTGCGGCGGTAGTCCACCGCACAGCGGCGACAGGCTCAGCACCTCGCCGGACCGCACACGGCTCACGGCTTCCTCGATGCTGTAGATACGGTGCGACGTCGGGTTGGTCCGCAGTTCTTCGACGGTGCGCGCATCGGAAAAGCCGGCTGAGTAGTCGTTACCTGGATTCCATGCGGCATAGGTGCACACATCGTGCAGCAGGTACTGGCCGATCTCGTCCCACGCCTTGTCGACGTCGTCGGCGACGAAGCACACCGACGGTCGTTCGCGGCCGGGCAGAAATATCGGCCCTGGCTCGTGTCCGTACTCGCGGCAGGCCTCCTGATAGGCCTCGGCCATACCGTCGACATCCGCGTTGCCGAGCATGCCGAGCCCGTATCGGCCGGCCCGCCGCGCGGCCGCCACCGAGCCGCCGCCCCACATCAGCACCGGCCCGCCTTCGGTGTGGGGAGGCGGTGTGGTGTTGATGCGGCGACCCTCGAACACCGTTTCCCCGGAGAGCAATTCACGGAGCAACGCCAGCTTCTCGTCGGCAAGCCGTCCGCGCCTGCGCATGTCGACACCGAAATGCTCGAACTCCTCGGGCCGGTAGCCGAGCGCGAGGATGTAGGACGCCCGTCCCTTGCTGATGATGTCGAGGACCGACATGTCCTCGGCCAGCCGAACGGGGTCGTAGAAGGGAAGCAGCAGGATCAGGCTGATCGCGAGCCGCTCGGTGCGCGCGGCGATCGCCGAGGCCAGCAGAAGCGGGGACGGCAGGTAGCCGTCGTCGGCGCCGTGGTGCTCGCACAGCACCGCGGCGAGCCCCCCGTGAGCCTCGGCCCAAGCCGACATTTCGGTCGCGGCGGCGTAGAGGTCCACCGTCGGGGCACCGAAAGCGGGTGCTCGCATATCGAAGCGGAGCGTGTACATGACGCCTCCCGTGATTGGTGCCGGTCACGCTACGACCGGCCGCGAAACACTGTCAATCAAATCAGTCGAATGCGTACCGCGGCAGCGTGTTCGGCAAGTCGAGCGAGCTCAACAGCCCTGCCGGGGCGTCTACGACGTACGGGATCGCGTTGACGACCCGCATGGCCGTCGCCGCCATCGCGGCCCGCCCCGCTCCGTGACCCTCGGCGGCGCCGAGGTTCATCGCGCAGTGGATGTCGGGGTCACCTTCGATGTCGACGCGGTAGGTGGCGTCGAACTCCGACGCCGGCCAGTCGGGTGCGACGTCGCGTGCCATCCGGATGATGTGCTCGATCACGATCGCTTCGCGTCCGTTGACGACGCCTGCCGCCCTAGTCGCCACCGCGCCGCAGGTGCCCGCTTTGATGGTGCCGAACGCGACCTCGATGTCGCGGTCGGTGAGCTGCCGATCGAGTGACCCGCGAATCTCGGAGATCTCGACACCGAGGCCGTCGGCCATCAGGTGGATAGGTGCGGCCCAGGCCATTTCGATGAACCCCGGCGTTTTCAGCATGGGTTCGAAATCAAGCGGATGGCCGAATCCGAGGCCGTTCATCATAACGTCGGCCACCGGGTAGTGGTCGTTCAACGCGATCTCGGTGGCGGTGATGCAACGGATCTTCTTCGACTGTGTGGCCAGCAGCAGTGCCAGTTGGTCCGAGCCGAACCCCGGGAAAATGCCCGACCCGTAGAACGAGGCGTGGCCTGCCTCAGCGGCGGCCTCGAGCTGGTTGCGCCAGTCCGGTGAATAGTACGACGGCGGGTAGACCAAGCTCGTGGATGACGTTGACACCACGTTGATTCCCGCCTCGAGCAGCCGCAGATAATCCGGGATGGCCAGCGCGTCGCGCTCCGGCCCGCTGGCCGCGTACACGATGCAGTCGGGCTTCAACGCGATCAGCGCGTCGGCGTCGTTCGTCGTGGCCAGGCCGATGGGCTCACCGTTGGCGAGCTCACCGGCGTCCTTGCCGACCTTCTCCTGTGAATGCACCCAGACGCCGACGAGGTCGAGGTTGGGCCGCTGGTGAATGGCGCGGATCGCGATCGAACCGATGCCGCCGG
>NZ_LZMC01000001.1 GCF_001668615.1 Mycobacterium sp. 1274761.0 | reverse complement strand
GCACGTCATCTTCTGCACGGTGGTGCTGGGCATCGGCAAGATCAGGGCGGCCGCGGTCGGCAAGGTCGGCGGCCTTGCGTTGGGCTACTTCCTGGTGATGTCGACGGTCGCGCTGGGCATAGGGCTGCTGGTCGGCAACATCATCGCGCCGGGAACCGGCCTCGACATCCCGTCCGATCCATCCAAGGCCGCCGACCTTGCCGACCGCGGCCGCCCTGATCTTGCCGATGCCCAGCACCACCGTGCAGAAGATGACGGGGATGATCATCATCTTGATGAGCTTGACGAATAGCTCGCCCAGCACGCCGAGCGATTTACCGACCTCAGGTGCCAGCAGACCGACGCCGATGCCGGCGATCACCCCGACGATCACCATGATGTAGAGCCAGTGGGTCCGGTCGCGCTTCTGCTCGGTCATGTCGGCCCCTTCGTTCTGCCTGATGGGGATAGCCACAACCGGCCGCTCTCACACGCTTTGGTGGCCGACTAGGTCGATCTTGTCGATCGGGTTGGACCGTTCGAGCATGCCGTAGGCCACCTCGCCGTGCCACCGGCCATGTCAGTTCACCGCGGTGGCCTCGGCCAACGCTTCTGAGAACTGCGCCAGGTCATCGGCGGTGGTGTCGACGTGCGGGGACACCCTCAGCACCGGCGCGGCCAATTCGAATGGCGCGCGCCGGATTTCGGCATAGGTGCTGACGATGCTGCGCTCGGCGATCAGCCAGGAGCGCACCCGCTGGGGATCGGCACCGCCGGTGGCGGCCAGCGTCGTGATCGCGGTGGGCTCGTCGACGGGCTCGACGACCCGCCATCCCGTGACGTCGGCCAGTGCGGTGCGCGTCTGCCTGCCCACATCGGCGAGCCCTGCCCGGACGGTTTCGGCGCCGACAGCCAGATATTCGCCGAGGGCAACCGAAAGCCCTACGCGCGCACCAATATTGGCTTCACCGTGCTCCAACCGCTGCAGCACTGGGATGGGCAGCCCCCACTCCGGCGGCGGCAGCCGTGGCTGCAGTTTCTCCGCCAGCGAGGGCCGCACCGCCAGCACGCCGACACCGCGCGGACCGGCGATCCATTTTCGTGAGGCCGAATAGACCGCGTCGGCTCCGACGACGCAGTCCAGGTGTCCCAGGGCCTGCGCGGCGTCGATGACCAGCGGCGCGCCTATGCCGCGACACACCTCGGCGAGTTCACGGGCCGGCTGGACGATGCCGCGGTGACTGGCCAGCGGGGTGAGGTGCACCAGGGCCGGTGGGTCGGCGGCCAGCGTCTCGGCAGCCTCATCGATGACCAGCCTGCCGTGGCCGTCGACCGGCAGGGTCCGCACCTCGAAACCGTTGGCCGCCATCACCGCGAGGTTCGGGCCATACTCGCCCGGCAGGCAGGCGACGGTGCGGGCTCCGCTCCAGCTGCTCAACAGCAGATCCAGTGCATGGTTGGCGCCGGTGGTGTAGACGACATCGTCGGCCGAGAACCCCGTAAGTGCCGCTACCGCCGCCCGGCCCGCATCCAGGGCGGGTGCGGCAGCCTCCCCCGCGACGTAGCCACCGACCTCGGCCTCGTGGCGGGCGTGCTGGGTGGCGGCGTCGATGGTCGCGAAGCTCTGTCGCGAGCATGCGCCGCTGTCGAGGTGCAGGCCGGCGACCTTCGGCCGGGCCGCCCGCCACCGCTGCGCGAGTTCGGTCATTTTATCGCCAGCGAGAGGCCGAAGTCGCCCGCGCGGTCGGTCCACCAATGCGTGCGCCGCAGCCCCGCGGCGGCAAGTTCCTGCGCGACGCCGTCGGGCCGGAATTTGCAGGACACCTCGGTCAGCATCTCCTCGCCCGCCACAAAATTCACGGTCAGATCGAGCGCCGCGATACGCACCCGCTGCGCCGAGCGCGCCCGCAGCCACATCTCGATGCGCTCCTCATCGGCGTTCCACCGGGCCACATGTGCGAACGCGTCCAGGTCGAAGTCGGCGTCGAGTTCACGGTTGACCACCGCCAGCACGTTGCGGTTGAAGCGGGCCGTCACGCCTGCGCTGTCGTCGTACGCACGCACCAAACGTCCGGTGTCCTTGACCAGATCCGTACCCAACAGCAGAGCGTCACCCGGCTGCAAAGTCTGCGAAAGCGTCGCGAGAAACTCCGCGCGCGGTCCTGGCGTCAGGTTGCCGATCGTCGAACCGAGGAACACCACCAGCCGCCGACCGACGCGCGGGATCGTGCCGAGGTGTTCTTCGAAATCGCCGCAGACCGCATCGATCTCGATCCCCGGATACTCGTTCAGGATCCCCGAGCTGGCTGCCCGCAACACCCCCGCGTCCACATCGAACGGAATGAATCGACGCAGCGATCCCGCGGCGCGCAATGCGTCGAGCAGCAACCTGGTCTTCTCCGACGTGCCGCTGCCGAGCTCCACCAGAGTGTCGGCTTGCGATGCTGCGGCGATCTCGGCCGAGCGCTCGCGCAAAATCTCGGCCTCGGCCCTGGTCGGGTAGTACTCCGGCAGGCGGGTGATCTGGTCGAACAGATCGCTGCCGACCGCATCGTAGAACCACTTGGGCGGCAACGTTTTCGGGCTTTGGGAGAGGCCGTCACGGACATCGCGGCGCAACGCCCGGACAGCCGAGTCGGCCGCGAGATGGTTCGACAGCGACAGGGTCATGCGGGTCCTTTCAGGGCAGTCAGCTCGACACGGCCGTCGGCGACGGTGACCAGGTGCCGGTCGGGAATCTCCTGCCACGCTTCGGTGTCGTCGAAGGGTTCGCTCGCCAGCACTACACCCTCGTCGCAGTGGAGCGCGAACAGCGTATCGCCCCAGGTGGTTGCGCGTAGCTCAGAACCGTTGGCAGCTAATATGTTCAGCCGTGCATTTGGGTCGCCGGCGGCGATCTCCGCGATGGTGTCGCCAAGCGCGTCGAGGCCGCGCTGAAAGATCAACGCCGCCAGCAGGGCGCTGTCATTGGTCGATTCGGCCGTGGCTGAAGCGGGCAGCACACCGCGGTCCACGAGCCCGTTGTGCGACAGCAGCCACCGGCCGTCGGTGAACGGTGCCGACGCCGACGCCTCGATCGGCATGCCGACGGTGGCCGACCGCACCGCGGCCACCACGCACCTGCTGCGCAACACCTGCGCAACGGACGCGAACGACGCGTCACCCCACAACGGTGCGGCGCTGCGCCAGCGGCGCACCACCGAGTCGTCGTCGAAGAATCCGACGCCCCACCCGTCGGCATTCATCAGGCCGTGCTTCTGTCGCCGCGGCGAATACGATTGCACGACAAGGCTGTACGGCGGGTCGAGCACCAGCGAGGCGACTGAACGCGGTTCACCGAGCCAGCCCAGATGACGACACATCAGACGTCCCAGGCCAATCGCAGCCCACTGAAAATCTGTCTGCGGATCGGGTGGTCCCAGTTGCGGAAGCTCGGCCGCAGAATGTCTGCCGCAACCGCCCATGAGCCGCCGCGCAGCACCTTGTAATCGCCAGCCCCAGACCCTTCGAAGAAGGGTTGGCTGTACTGCTCGTAGAGCATGGGTTTGAAGCCAGGCCACGGCTTCAACGGCGAGGACGTCCACTCCCACACGTCGCCGAGCATCTGTTCGGCACCGTATGCCGAGGCGCCGGCCGGATACGCGCCCACGGGTGCGGGCCGCAATGCGTCACCGCCGAGGTTGGCCAGCGCCGGCGTGGGTTCGGTTGCGCCCCAGGGGAACCGGCGACGGGCACCGGCTTGCGGGTCCCAGGCGCAGGCCTTCTCCCACTCGATCTCGGTGGGTAACCGCGCGCCTGCCCACGCGGCATACGCCTCGGCTTCGAAATACGTGATGTGCTGCACGGGTTCGTCGGAGGGAATCTCCTCGACGTGGCCGAATCGGGTTCGGGTGCCGTCTGTATTCCAGAACTGCGGTGCGCTCAAATCCGCCTCTTGGCGGTGCGACCAGCCGCGCGGCGACCACCACCGCGGCTCCTGATATCCGCCGTCGTCGACGAACTGGCGCCATTCACCGTTGGTGACGGGCACGCGGCCGATGCGGAAGTCGGCCACCTCGACCACGTGTGCGTCGCGCTCGTTGTCCAGCGAGTGCGGCTCGGTCACCGCGTCGACTCCGAGCACGAACGGTCCGCCGGGCACCAGCACCGACGTGCCGACGACTTCGGATCTGCCTGGCGGAAGCGGGGTTCCACGATCCAGCACCGGCGGCCCGGTGCGAAGGTTCAATGCCTGCAGCATCGTTTCGTCGTGCTGGTTCTCGTGGCTGATCGCCAGGCCGAAGGTAAAAGCACCCGCGGCGTCGCCGTCGGACAGCGCGTCGAGGGCATCGAGCGCCTTGCCGCGGACGGTGGCACAGTACGTCCTGGCGTCCGTCGGCGGCAGCAGCGGCAGGTTGACCCGGGTAGCGCGGGGGTTCTGGAAGGCGTCGTAGAGACGCTCGACGTCCGGGTCGAGCATGCCGGGACGGCGCGGGTCGTTACGACGCAGCAGCCAGAGTTCCTCTTGCCACCCGATGTGGGCGAGGTCCCAGGCCAATGGGCTCATCAGCGGGTCGTACTGCTGCAGCAGCTCGGCGTCGTCGAGTTCGACCAGCCGCAGCGTGCGGTCGCGCGCCTTCGTCAGCCCGTGCGCGAGCGTTTCGCGTGAGCTCACATCTCCCCTTGCGCCTGTTCGGTGACGGCGGTCGCGATGCCGCTTCTGACCACCCGGTCGGAGAAGTCGTCGGCCGGACAACGTCCCGCTTCGACCGAACGCAGCAGCCGGCCCATCGATTCCTCGAGTTCGACCGGCACGCGGTCGGCGGCCGCCTGCACGCAGCGGACCGCCGCGTCGTGCAGCCGGCGGTCGCCGAGGCCGATCTGAGCGGCGCGATCCCACGCCGTCGCGACGGGTTCGGTGGCCTCGGCGGCGATGTCGGCCGCGCCGGGGTCGTCCAGAAGCGTGGCGAGGGTGAAGACCAGCGCGGGCCAATCGGCGTCGGGCACGCTGTCGAGGTAGCGGATCTCGAGGAATCGGCGCGGCCGCACCGGCGGAAACAGCGTCGTCAGGTGGTAGTCCAGGTCGGCCACGGTGGGACGGCGGCCGCCGAGCAGCACCAGCCCGTCGGCCCAGTCGGCGAACGGTACCCAGTCGGTCACCGCGACCGCGTCCGCCTGCGGCGTGGGGTGGGTGAGCATCACCGGCGCCTTCATCGCATAACGCGCCCAATCGCTGGCAGGGTCGTCGCCGTTGACTCCGAGGGCTGGGCCGCACCGCGCCGAGTCCAGCTGGCTCCACACCCACTGCCGCGAACTGTGCCACCCGGTGAACCGTCCACCGAGCAGCGGGGAGTTGGCCGCGACGGCAACCATCGTGGGGCCCAACGCATGTGCGAGCCGAACCCGTGCCGCCCACCCAGCGGCAGGCCCGGCTTCCAGGTTGACCTGTACCGACGCCGTCGACGTCATCATCGCCGCGCCGGCCGCGCCGGTCTGGCTGGCCTGGAAGAACTGCTCCATGGCGCGGTAGCGCTCGCCGGGGTGGACTCGCTTGGTGGGACGCAGCGGATCGGCGCCGAGCAGGACCAGGCCCAAGCCGGCGTCGGCGAAGGCAGACCGCAACACCGCGCGGTCGGCGGCCATCGCGACGATCGCGGCAAGTACACCGTCGGCCGGAGGCCCGGACAATTCCACCGCCCCGCCCGGTTCGGCGGTGATCACGCCGCCGCCGGGCAGCGGGCCGACGTCGGCGATCACCGCGCTCAGCTCACCCCAGTCCGGCCTGCGGCCAGGATCAGACAGGTCGAAACAGTGCGCCTCGATCTCCAGCCCCACGCGGCCGACCGGGCCGTCGGCAAGACACGTCGCACCGATGTGCTGCGCTGCGCTGTTGGCGCTGGTCAACGGTGCCGCGGCGGCGATGGGATGCCCTTCGCCCAGCGCGGTCGTGATGGTGTCGGTCATGCCAGCCGTCCCTTCCGGCCCGGAGCGCGAACGCCGTGCCACTCCATCTTCGGGGAGGGCACCGACAAAGTCCTCTGATTTCTCACAGACAGGCGGGAGACGACCGACGGCGTGATCACTGCCCCAGGGTGTTCTGCATCGCGCCTGCCAGCACGTTCACCGCCGGGCCGCCATTGCCCGCCTGACACACTTTCGCCTGCAGCAGAACGTTCTCCCGCAGCCTCGTGGTGTTGAAGCACCGCCTGTCGGTGTCCGCTTCCTGCTTGACCCAGTCGGCGTCCGTGGCCGTCACCGGTCCGCCGGTGAACGTCCACACCTCGGTGGCCATGTTGTCCAGGTGCATGGCGGTGGTCTGGCCCGAGCATCCGACCGTGCGGTCGACCACGCGGTGAAACGCCCGGCCGGCGGCGTCGTTGGTGGCGAAGACGCCGACGGCCTGCTTGACAAAATGCGTCATGTCGGTCGCCGACTCCTGCGTCGTCGCACCGTTGAACGACGCCAGGTCGGGGTCGAGGAAGACCTCAGGCAGACCGATGTCGGCCCAGTTGTTGCACGCCGGATTGTCCACCCAGTACGACTGGAACGGATCGGTGAAGGTCGACTCGAACCGCAGCGTGGCGCCGACGATGTTGCCGACCGATCCCTTCCCGAGCACGGCGTAATTCACCACCCCGGGATCGGACGGGCGGGCGGCCGCGGGGGCGGCGACCGCGGTGCCGACGGCCAGGGTTACGGCGCAGGCGATGGCGGCCCTGCGCACGCCTAGACCTTCGCCGACAGCTTGACGTCGATGTTGCCCCGGGTGGCCTTTGAATACGGGCACACCTGATGCGCCTTCTCCATCAGTTCCTCAGCGGCGTTCTGCTCGAGCCCGGGCAGGTAGCCGATGAGATGCGCGTTGATGGCGAAACCGCCCTCGGGGTCCTTGCCGAAGCCGACCTGGGCGGTGATGCCGGTCGCGTCGTCGAGGTCGACCTTCTCGTTGCGGGCGACGAGCCGCAGCGCGCCGAGGAAGCATGCGGAGTAGCCGGCGGAGAACAACTCCTCGGGATTGGTGCCCTCGCCGCTGCCGCCCAGCTCCTTCGGCGGGCGGGTGTCCAGGTCGATCCGATTGGTCGAGGACTTCACGTGGCCGTCGCGGCCACCTCCCGTTGCGGTTGACTCTGCGGTGTAGACGACGTCGATGCCCATGGGCATGATCATGCCAGCCCGCTAGGCCCGAGGGTGAGCGCACAGCCTAGTACGCCATTGAGGGGCTTTGGCGTACCGAGGCTGCACGCTGGGCGATGACTAGGGGCGGGCGGGCGCCGTCGTCGGCGCAGAAGACGGGCTCGGCGGCTGGCCGCCGGGGCCACCCGGTCCTTCAGGGCCGAAGCCGGGGCCGCCCGGCCCGAAACCGCCGTGTGGGCCTCCCATCGGCGGTCCGCCGCGATGGAAGACCGCGACCTGGCCGTCTCCTCCTCGGTGGTGGCCACCGTGGTGGCCGCCGGCATGTGCGCCGAGGATGAAGCCGCTGAAAAAGATAACCGCGACGACGAAGACGGTGCCGGCGACGATGCCGACCCACGCGGCGACCGCGGTGAGTCGCCGACCGTGTTCGACCACGGTCGTCCGTTCCGGCTCTGGTGTAGAGGTTGTTTCGCTCATGTCTTCGAGGATGCAAGCGCCGGCCATGCGGCTGACTTGTTTTCCATATGAATTAGCTGTGAACAGAAACGGCCTAGTAATGATTCATCCAGACAGGTCAGCAGTAATCCGTTTCCGCGAATCAGGTCCGCACGGCATGGCCGCCGCGTGTGGCGCGGAAAGTCAGGCGAGTGGAAGCGTCTGCCCGGGCTTGAGCGGGTTGACCGCGAACTGAATCACGCGGTACGGCGCCTGAGCGCGCGGCAGGGTGTTCCACTGGCTGATGAACACCCGCAGCTCGTCGAGCGTCGACCCCGGCGAGATGAAACCGCCGTAGGGCTGCGCCAGCCGGTTCACCTCCGGTGGGGGCAGATCCTCAGCGGGACTGGGCCATTCGTCGGCAAAGACCACCGTCGTCACGGGCGCGGCGCCGAGCGCAGTCGGACTGTCGGCGACGCGCACCTCCATGTTGCCGGTGCTGGCGTTGAAATAGGACAGCACGGTCTTACCGTCGATCTGGCGCACGCTCATCTCACCGACCCGGTCGGGCCACAACGGCGTCGGCGGCTTACCCCAGCCCGCCGGCGACCAGCCCTGCCAGCTGCCGCGGTCGGTGAAGCTTCCGCGTTTGGCGCGGTAGAGCACCGCGGGGCCGCTGCGGTCAAAGTTGTTGGCCACGATGTACACCCAGCCAGTGGGTGAGTCGGCCGTCGGGATCGGGTCGTAGTAGCCGGTGATCTGACTCTGCCTGCCGCCCTCGTAGGCCGCGTCGCGCTGTGAGCCGGGCACCGTCGGCCAATTGCCCCGCGCCGGGTCAGCTTTCACCAGTCGCGACGTCTGCGGCCGCAGGTCCCTGGCGGTGGTAACCATCAAGTAGTTGTCGCGGTTGATCTGCACGACGCCGGCGGGCAGCTGCGACTCCCCCGGCTTCGTCGTGTCGGCAAGCAGCGGCTTGTCGGTGCCGGTGACGCCGTCATAGCGCACGCCTGCCGGGTCATCAATCGAATCGGTTTCCACGTGCAATGCGATCGGCGAGAACCAGCCGCCGAATCCCACGCCTTGGCCGGCGAAACTGTCGCCGCAGACCTGCAGGATGCCGCTGGGAAACTCCATGAACTCGCACAGGTCGGTGGCGCCGATGCCGTAATCCCTTGTCGGAGTGCCGGTTCCCGCTGTCGGACCGATGCGCATCACCTGACCTGGTGCCAGCGGCGGCAGGATGGGATCGGGTATCGGTGACGGCGGATCGGCGTGGGCGACGGGTGCCGTCGTGACCCACAAGCACGCCACCACCAACGCCGAAACGATATTCCAGCACCCAAAGTTCGAGTAACCCGGTGCTGGAATATCGTTTCGCGGCAAGGCAGCGGGGTTAGAGCTCGGCGGCCAGCAGCTCGGCGATCTGGATAGTGTTCAGCGCAGCGCCCTTTCGCAGGTTGTCGCCGGACACGAAGAGGGCGAGACCGCGGCCGTCCGGCACTCCGGGGTCCCTGCGGATCCGGCCGACCAACGACTCGTCGACCCCGGCGGCGGCCAACGGCGTCGGTACGTCGACGACCTTGACCCCCGCGGCGCCCTCCAGCAACTCACGGGCGCGTCCGGGTGAAAGTGGTTGGGAGAACTCGGCATTGATTGACAGCGAGTGTCCGGTGTACACCGGCACCCGCACACAGGTCCCACTGACCGCGAGGTCAGGGATGCCGAGGATCTTGCGACTCTCGTTGCGCAACTTCTGGTCCTCGTCAGTCTCGCCGGAGTCATCGTCGACCAGCGACCCCGCCAGGGGCACGACGTTGAACGCTATCGGCGCGACGTATTTGACCGGCGGCGGGAAATTCACCGCATTGCCGTCGGCCACCAACTCCTTGCTGGTGCCCACCACGGCGGTGGCCTGCGCGAAAAGCTCTTCAACACCGGCGATTCCGCTGCCGGAGACGGCCTGGTAGGTCGAGGCGATGATCCGCACCAGCCCGGCCTCGTCGTGCAGCGGCTTCAGCACGGGCATCGCGGCCATCGTGGTGCAGTTCGGGTTGGCGATGATGCCCTTGGGCCGGTTACGCGCGTCCCTTTCGTAGTTGACCTCGCTGACCACCAGCGGCACGTCGGGGTCTTTGCGCCACGCCGACGAGTTGTCGATCACGACGGCGCCGGCTTCGGCGAACCGCGGCGCCTGCACGCGCGACATCGAGGCGCCCGCGGAGAACAGCGCGATGTCCAGGCCGGCCGGGTCGGCGGTCGCGGCGTCCTCGACCTCGATCTGCTGTCCGCGGAATTCCAGCTTCTTGCCCTGGGAGCGGGCAGAGGCGAAGAACCGCACCGAGCTGGCCGGAAAATCCCGTTGCTCCAACAGCGTTCGCATGACCTGGCCGACCTGTCCGGTCGCCCCGACGACACCGATGTTGACCATTACTGTCCCGCTCCTCGCGTGCGCATGATTACCGCCCCGTCCCCGCGTACACCACGGCCCGTTCTTCGCCGCCGAGTCCGAACGCCTCATGCAGGGCCGCGACGGCCTTGTCCAGTTCGGTGTCCTTCACCAGTACTGAGATCCTGATCTCGGAGGTGGAGATGAGATCGATGTTCACCCCGACCTCGGCGAGAGTTTCACAGAATGTCGCCGTCACACCCGGATGGCTCCGCATGCCCGCGCCGACCAGCGACACCTTGCCGATGTGATCGTCGTACAGCACCTTGGTAAAGCCGATTTCGTTCTGCAGACTCGTCAGCTTCTCCACCGCACCGGGACCGCTGTCGCGCGAGCAGGTGAACGTGATGTCGGTCTTACCGTCCTCGACCTTGGAGATGTTCTGCAGCACCATGTCGATGTTCACGTCGGCGTCGGCGACGGCGCGGAACACCTTGGCGGCATAGCCGGGCACGTCGGGCACGCCGACGACGGTGACCTTGGCCTCGCTACGGTCGTGCGCGACTCCGGTCAGAATGGCGTCTTCCATGGGGATGTCCTCGATCGATCCTTTGACGATGGTTCCTGGCTTGTCGGTGTACGACGAGCGGACGTGAATCGGCACGTCATAGCGGCGGGCGTATTCGACGCAGCGCAACATCAATACCTTGGCCCCGCAGGCCGCCATCTCGAGCATCTCCTCGAACGAGACGGTCTCGAGGTGCCGCGCGTTGGGCACGATCCGCGGGTCGGCGCTGAAGATGCCATCCACGTCGGTGTAGATCTCACAGACGTCGGCCTTAAGCGCCGCGGCCAGCGCCACGGCCGTGGTGTCGGAGCCGCCGCGGCCGAGCGTGGTCACGTCCTTGCTGTCCTGGCTGACGCCCTGGAAGCCCGCGACGAGCACGATCAGCCCCTCGTCGAGCGCCGACCGCAGCCGGCCGGGTGTGACGTCGATGATCTTGGCGTTGCCATGGGTGCCGGTGGTGATGACCCCGGCTTGCGACCCGGTGAACGAGCGGGCCTGCGCGCCCAGCGAGTCGATGGCCATCGCCACTAGGGCGTTCGAGATTCGCTCGCCGGCGGTGAGCAGCATGTCCATCTCACGCGGGGGCGGCGCCGGACACACCTGTTTAGCCAGGTCAAGCAGGTCGTCGGTGGTGTCGCCCATAGCAGAGACCACCACGACGACATCGTTGCCCTGCTTCTTGGTTTCGACGATGCGCTCAGCGACGCGGCGGATCCGTTCGGCGTCGGAAACCGATGATCCGCCGTACTTTTGCACGACGAGCGCCACTGTCGAACCTTTCAGGTGTCCTGCGAGAATCCCACCAAGGATAAAGGCATCGCGCACTTCATTTACTCCGCCGGTAGCGCGAGGCCGTGACGCCGGTCGCGTCAGCCGCAGGCGTCGGAGAGCTTCTTCAACGTTTCGGTGATCTGGTTGTTCAACAGGTCCATCTGGAAGACCGCGGGGGGTGGCGGCGCCCCCGGCGCCCGACCCTGCGCCTCGCTTCGGACCTCGGAGATCTTGCCGACGAACTCGTTGGCAAGGGCGGCGAGCTGGGTAGCGTCGCGCGCCAACTCGGGGTCGTGCACGTTCTGCGTGCGCTCGGCCAGGCCGTCGGCCCACGCCTGGTAGGCACCTTCCTCGGCGATGTTCGGAATGCCTTCGGCGTCACGGGTCTTAGCCGCGATCTGCTCGGCTTGCGCCCGGTTGAAGTCGAGGATGTCGTTGACGGGCCGGCATTCTTCGGCCGACGGGCCGAAGAGCCCCGACCGCGACAGCGCCAGCGCGCTCAGCGCGACCACCGCGACGCCTATCGCAACCCACCACCGCCGATCGAGCCGCCTCATCGCCAGCAACTGTAGCCGGGCGCCGAGTATTAACACCCGCGCAACAAGCAAAACGAGTCCACGTAACAGAAACATCGGTTACTGCCAGTGATCGGGCGGCAAGGGGCCGCGATGACTCAGGAGAGATTTATGGACGTGAATACAGGAACCACGGCGTTCATGCTGTGTTGCATCATCGGCCTGACGTTGATGATTCCGGGGCTCGCGCTGTTTTACGGCGGCATGGTGTCGGTCAAGAGCTCCACCAACATGATGATGATGACCTTCGGCGCGTGCGCCCTGGTCGGCGTGCTGTGGGTGTTGTTCGGCTTCTCGATGACTTTCGGTACGTCCTACGGCGGATTCCTCGGCAACATCACCGAGTTCGCGGGCATGAAGGACCTACTCGAGCCGAATACGACGATCAGCGGTTTACCGGTGACCTTGTTCGCGTTGTTCCAGGCGCTATTCGCGGCCATCACCGTCGCCCTGATTTCCGGTGCCGTCGCCGATCGCATGAAGTTCAGCGCCTGGATGGTGTTCGCCGGCCTGTGGGCGATCCTGGTGTACTTCCCGGTCGCGCACTGGGTTTTCGCGTTCGACGGGGTGGTGACCGAGAACGCCGTCGGCGGTTGGATCGCCAACAAGCTGCATGCCATTGACTTCGCCGGTGGCACCGCGGTGCACATTAACGCCGGCGCGGCGGCGCTGGCCGTGGCGATCGTGCTCGGCAAGTCCGCCGGTTGGGGCACGCTCCGCAAACCGCACAATGTGCCGTTGACCCTGCTCGGCGGCGGCCTGCTCTGGGCGGGCTGGTACGCCTTCAACGGCGGTTCGGCTCTGGCCGCGGGCAACTCCGCCGCCATCGTCATGGTGACGACGTTCGTCGCCACGTGTGCCGCCACGCTGGCCTGGATCGCCGTCGAGAAGATCAAAGACGGCCACGTCACCGGCGTCGGCGCGGCGTCCGGCGCGATCACCGGGCTGGTCGCGATCACACCGGCGTGCGGTTCGGTCACGCCCGTCGGCGCGATCATTCTCGGCGCGATCGCGGGCGTCGTCTGCGTCTACGCGGTCGGGCTCAAGTCGCGGTTCGGCTACGACGACTCGCTCGACGTGGTCGGCGTGCACCTGGTCGGCGGCGTGGTCGGCACCCTGTTGATCGGCTTCCTCGCCAGCGAGAGCATGCCCAACGCCGTCAACGGCCTCTTCTACGGCGGCGGCTTCGACCAGCTGTGGCGCCAAGCCGTCGCGGCGGGCGCGGTGATGCTCTACTCGTTCGTCGTCGCGGCCATCATCGCCATCGCGATCAAGAAGACGATGGGCATCCGCATCTCGCCCGACGATGAAGAGGCGGGCATCGATGCGCTCTACCACCGCGAAGCGTCGTACGAGCTGCAAACCGCCTGACGAACAGCTCCGGCCGGCGCGGAGCCACTCGCCCGCGTCGGCCGGCTGGGTCAGTACTCGTAACGAGAGACAAGAAGGTTGCACACGATGACCCTCGACCTCGCCGCACTGGCCCAGAAGTCGGCCACCAAGTTCATCCTGGCGCTGTTCGTCGACCTGCGCGGCAAGCCGTGCGCCAAACTCGTCCCGGTCGAGGCCGTCGACCTGCTCGCCACCGAAGGCGTCGGCTTCGCCGGCTACGCCGTCGGCGCCATGGGTCAGGAGCCCAAAGACCCTGACCTGATGGCGATTCCGGATCCGGCGTCGTTCACGTCGATCCCCTTCATCAAGGACGGGCTGGCCATCGTGCACTGCGATCCGCACGTCAACGGCGAACCGTGGCCCTATGCACCACGGGTCATTCTGAAGGCACTCACCCAGCGCGCAGCCGACGCCGGCTTCGAGCCGTGGGTCGGCGCCGAAGTGGAGTACTTCCTGTTGAAGCGCAATGGCGACGGCGCGCTCTGCGTCGCCGATGCCGCCGACACCGCCGACCAGCCCTGCTATGACGCGCGCGGCGTCACCCGGATGTACGACCACCTCACGTCGATCTCCTCGGCGATGAACCAGCTCGGCTGGTCCAATTACGCCAACGACCACGAGGACGGCAACGGGCAGTTCGAGCAGAATTTCGAATTCTCCGACGCGCTGACCACCGCCGATCGGGTCGTCACATTGCGCTATCTGCTGTCGGTGATTGCCGCCGACCGCGGCATGGTGGCGACGTTCATGCCCAAGCCGTTTGCCGACAAGACCGGCAGCGGACTGCATCTACACCTGTCACTCACCAGCGGTGGAACTCCGGTCTTTCCCGCTGACGACGACCAGCGCGGCCTCGGCCTGTCGGAGACTGCCTACGGATTCATCGGCGGCATCCTCGAACACGCCTGTGCCTTGCAAGCGGTGGTGGCCCCAACAGTCAACTCCTACAAGCGAACCGGCGCGCTGTCGACGGCGTCGGGCGCCTCCTGGGCGCCGAGGACCCCCACGTACGGGGGCAACGACCGCACCCACTACATCCGTGTGCCCGACTCGGCACGAATCGAATTGCGCGGCGGTGACGGATCGGCCAACCCGTACCTGGCGATCGCGGCGGCACTGGGCGCAGGCATCGACGGGATCAAGCGCAGCGCTGACCCCGGTGCGGTCGGTGGCGGCTCCACGGGAAAACCGCTGCCGCCCACGTTGTTGCACGCGGTCGACGAACTCGAGGCCGACCCGGTCATCAGCGGGGTGCTCGACGCCGCGGGTGATGGCGTCGCCGCCTACTTCGCCGGCATCAAGCGCGACGAGTTCTTCGCCTACCACGGCTCGGTTTCGCCGTGGGAGATCGACCATTACCTGACTGCCTTCTAGACGAAGCCGAAAGACAGAGGAGTTAAGGCATGTGCGGGATCGTCGGGTTGCATCTGCGCGCCCGCGAGTTGTACCCCAGGCTGGGGCAGCTGCTCACTGGGATGCTGTGCGAGATGGGCAACCGCGGCAGCGACTCGGCCGGAGTCGCGATCTACGGTGACCCGGTCTGGTCACCCCCGGGACGGGGCGTCGTCTCTATGGTCGACGCCTCCGCTGATGCGGACGCCGTCGCCGCAACCATCGGCGAAGTCCTCGGCGACCCCCCAGACGTGCTGGCCGTCGGCACCACGCTCCTGGTGTCGGCTGACGTCGGCTCGTCGGTTCTCCTCGACGCGGTCAAGTCGACTTACCCGCGCGCGCTGGTCGCCGGGTTCGGCGCGGACATGGCCGTGCTCAAAGGTGTCGGACACCCGAAAGCGTTGACCGGCAGGTGGGACCTGACCAAGGCGCAGGGATGGCAGGGCGTCGGGCACACCCGGATGGCGACCGAATCTGCGGTGACACCCGCCGGTTGCCACCCCTATACCGTCGGACCCGAACAATGCATGGTCCACAACGGTTCGTTCGCAAACCATGCCACGATCAGGCGCCGACTACGGTCCGCTGGAATCGAATTCGACAGCAACAACGACACCGAAGTGGGAGCGCGGTTCATCGCCAAGCAATTGGCCGACGGCCGCACCGTCGAATCCGCGCTGAAGGAACTGTGCGCAACCTTCGACGGGTTCTACACGCTGCTCGTGTCCGACCGCGACTCGTTCGCGGTAGTTCGCGACGCGATCGCTTGCAAGCCAGCAGTGATCGCCGAGACCGACGGCTGGGTTGCAGTCAGCAGCGAATACCGCGCGCTCGCAGGCCTTCCCGGCGTCGAACACGCCACCATCTGGGAACCCGAGCCTGAGGCGGTCTACGCATGGACACGGTAGTCGCGTTCGACCTGCGAAACACACCGCTGCGGGACGTCAACGCAGCCCTGCACGCTCCCGACCTGTCCGGTGAGTTCGTCATCACCCACCCCGACGGGGCGCATAGTGTCGCAGTCGGAGTGAATGCACCGGTGAAGATCACCGTCGAAGGTCATGTCGGCTACTACGCGGCGGGGATGAACCAGCAAGCCGAAATCGTGATCAACGGCAACGCCGGCACCGGTGTCGCCGAGAACATGATGAGCGGTTCGGTGTGGGTGCAGGGCGACACTTCCCAGTCTGCGGGCGCGAGCGCCCACGGTGGACTGCTGGTTGTCGAGGGCAATGCCGCTGCGCGGTGCGGTATCTCGATGAAGGGAATCGACATCGTCATCGGTGGCAGCGTCGGCCACATGAGCGCGTTCATGGCTCAGGCGGGCCGCCTGGTGATCCGCGGCGATGCCGGCGAGGCGCTGGGCGACTCGATCTACGAAGCACGCATCTACATCCGCGGCGAAGTGGCATCCCTTGGCGCCGATTGCGTCGCCAAGAAAATGCGCGACGAGCACCATCAGGAGCTCGAACACCTCTTGAAAGCGGCCGGTTTCCCCGACGACGACACCGGCTCGTACACGCGGTACGGATCTGCACGCACCCTTTACCACTTCCATGTCGACAATTCCACGAGTTACTGATGACCAACTGGGCACTGCGCGAATCCGCGACCTTCGACCGCCACACGATCGCGGCCATCCAGCGCGCAAGCGAGACGGGTGTCTACGACATCCGCGGGTGGGGCGCCAAGCGGCGCCTGCCGCATTTCGACGACCTGCTGTTCCTCGGCGCGTCGATGTCGCGCTATCCGTTGGAGGGTTACCGCGAACGCTGCGGCACCGACGTCGTTCTCGGCGCCAGGCACGCCAAACATCCTCTGCACCTGGACATCCCGGTCACGATCGCCGGCATGTCCTTCGGCGCCCTTTCGGGCCCCGCCAAGGAAGCCCTGGGCCGCGGCGCCAGCGAGGTCGGCACGTCAACCACCACCGGCGATGGTGGCATGACACCCGAGGAGCGCGGGCAGAGCAAATACCTTGTCTACCAATATCTTCCGTCGCGCTACGGGATGAACCCCGACGACCTGCGCAAGGCCAATGCGATCGAGGTCGTGCTCGGACAGGGCGCCAAACCCGGCGGCGGCGGCATGCTCCTCGGCCAGAAGATCTCCCCGCGCGTCGCGGGCATGCGAACCCTGCCCGAAGGAATCGACCAGCGGTCGGCATGCCGGCATCCGGACTGGACGGGTCCCGACGACCTCACGATCAAGATCAACGAATTGCGCGAGATCACCGACTGGGAAAAGCCCATCTACGTGAAGGTCGGAGCGACGAGAACGTATTACGACGTGAAACTCGCCGTGCACGCGGGCGCAGACGTCGTGGTGGTCGACGGCATGCAGGGCGGCACCGCGGCTACTCAAGAGGTGTTCATCGAACACGTCGGCGTCCCGACGCTGGCTGCCGTCCCGGAGGCCGTGCAGGCGTTGCAGGAACTCGGTGTACACCGCGACGGGGTTCAGCTCGTCGTGTCCGGCGGCATCCGCACCGGCGCCGATGTCGCCAAGGCGATCGCGCTCGGGGCGGACGCCGTCGCGATCGGCACCGCTGCCCTGATTGCGTTGGGCGACAACCATCCTCAATACGCCGCCGAGTACGAGAAGCTCGGCAGCGCCGCCGGCTTCTTCGACGACTTCCAGGACGGCACCGACCCCGCGGGAATCAGCACTCAAGATCCGGAGCTGGCCGCGCGGTTCGACGCCGTCGAGGGCGGCCGCCGATTGGCCAATTATCTGCGCGTGCTGACAATGGAAGCCCAGACCATCGCCCGTGCCTGCGGCAAGTCACACGTGCTGCACCTGGAGCCCGAGGACCTGGTCGCGGTGACCATCGAGGCGGCCGCCATGGCGAGGGTGCCGCTGGCGGGAACGAACTGGATTCCCGGCCGATGAGCGCTTGCGCGAAGAGCAGAGGACACCGATGAGCGCTTGCGCGAAGAGCAGAGGACACCGATGAGCGCTTGCGCTCGCGCGGACGTGGTCATCGTCGGCGGCGGGATCGAGGGTGCCGCCGCGGCCTGGGCACTGAGCGAGCGCGGCGTCACCGATGTGTTCGTCGCCGAGCGGAATACGGTCGGCTCCGGCATGACGGGCAAATCGAGCGGCATCGTCCGATGCCACTACGGTGTCAGCTCGTTGGCGGCGATGGCCGCCGACGGGCTCGAGGTCTTCGAAAGGGCCGACGAGATCTTCGGCAGCGACATCGGTTTCCGTCAGACGGGTTACGTGGTCGGGGTGGGCGAACCGAACGTCGAGTCGCTGCGCAAAAGCATGGCGGCACAACGTGCGGTCGGCGTGCAGACCGAGGAGATCAAACACAGCGATGTAGCCGAGATGTGGCCGTTCGCCGACCTGTCGCCGTTCGCCGCGTTCGGCTGGGAGGCCCGTGGTGGTTACGGCGACGCATACCGCACCGCCCAGGCGTTCGCGGGCTCAGCCCGCGCGGCTGGCGCGCGAATCCGACAGGGCGCCAACGTCACCGAGTTGATGCTCGCCGGTGACCGAGTAGCGGGCATCCGGCTCGCCGATGGCAGCACGGTCTCGGCGGGTGCCGTCGTCGTCGCCACCGGCGTATGGACGAGGCCGTTCCTCGAGCGCTACGGCGTCGACATCCCCATCCGCGTGGTGCGTGAGCAGATCGTCACCATCGATCCCGGTGTTTCGACCGGCAAGATACCGGTCTTCTCCGACCTGGTCTCGCTGCAGTACGTCCGCCCCGAAGTGGGCGGCGACATCCTGTTCGGCAACAGCGACCTGGCCGACGTCGTGGAGGCCGACCCGGACAGCTACCTCAACCGCGCCACCGAAGCGTTCGTCGACCTTACGGTCGATAAGGTGGGCACCAGGTTCCCCGGCTTCTCCCACGCGGCGATCAGGTCGAGCTACGCGGGTTGCTACGACGTCACGCCGGACTGGAACCCGGTTATCAGCAGGGGGCCACTGGAGGGCCTGTTCATCGCGGCGGGGTTCAGCGGTCACGGCTTCAAGATCGCTCCGGCGGTCGGCCGATTGCTTGCCGACCTCCTCGTCGACGGGCGCAGCAGTGATCCTCGCATCCCAGACAGCGATTTCCGGCTGTCCAGGTTCGCCGAGGGTGACCCGCTGACGAGTCCGTATCCCTATGCCGGCGCGGGCCAGATGCGATGATTTCGCACAGGAACCATGTCTGACGTCCCGTTGCTGCGCAACAGGTCCGGCACCGCGCGTGACCGCGACCCGCACGAGCCTGTCGAGGAACTCGAGATCGAGGCGGCGATCGCGCGCAACGTGCGGCAGCTTCGCCAGCAGCTGGGTCTGACCGTCGCCGAGATGGCCGCCCGAGTCGGCATCTCCAAGGCAATGATGTCCAAAATCGAGAACACTCAGACGTCGTGCAGCCTCAGCACGCTTGCGTTGCTGGCCAAGGGTTTCGATGTCCCGGTGTCGAGCCTGTTTCGCGGCGCAGACGTCGAACGGCCTGCGGCCTTCGTGAAAGCGGGAAGCGGCGCGCGCATCGTGCGTAACGGCACTCGCGAGGGGCACGAGTATCAGCTGTTGGGATCTCTGCGTGGCGAGCACAAGCGTCTGGAGTGCTTGCACGTCACGCTGTCGGAGAAGAGCCGCACATATCCGCTGTTTCAGCACCCCGGCACGGAGTTCATCTACATGCTCGAGGGTGTCATGGACTACAGCCACAGCCGTTCGGTCTACCGGTTGCACCCCGGCGACTCGCTTCAAATCGACGGCGAAGGCGCGCACGGCCCGGCCGACCTCGTTGAGCTGCCAATCCGCTTCCTGTCGGTGATCGCGTTCCCCGACTCCCAGGTCTGAGGCCCGTCGCGCATTTTGGACCTGCACCGACGCCGGAGTACAGTGGGCGTCACCATGATTCTGGTGCAGCGGGTGCTCCTTCTCGGCAGCCGCGACGGGGTCTGATCCAGACCGGCTTCCCGTCGCGGGTCTTCGCGATGCGCCGGTCGAGTCCCCACAACTCCCGGAGCAACAGCGTGACTACCTTCTCGACAACCACTTCTGATTCGTCCGACGCCTATTCGTCAGTGCGTCAGATCACCAAACCGGCCGGCCCCTCGAACCCCGGCCAACCCGCATGGAACACCCAGCGCGCGTCGGCCATGCCCGTCAACCGCTACCGCAGCTTCGCCGACGAGGTGCCGGGCGGGAGCCCGGCGTTCAGCACAGGAAACGTTCCTTTTGACCGCACCTGGCCCGACAGGGTGATCGACCGCGCCCCGATGTGGTGTGCCGTCGACCTGCGCGACGGCAACCAGGCGCTGATCGACCCGATGAGCCCTGCCCGCAAGCGCCGCATGTTCGACCTGCTGGTGCGCATGGGCTACAAGGAGATCGAGGTCGGCTTCCCGTCGGCCAGCCAGACCGATTTCGACTTCGTCCGCGAAATCATCGCCGAGGGCGCCATTCCCGACGACGTGACGATCCAGGTTCTGACGCAGTGCCGGCCCGAGCTGATCGAGCGGACCTTCGAGGCGTGCCAGGGCGCGCCGCGGGCGATCGTGCACTTTTACAACTCGACGTCGATCCTGCAGCGGCGGGTGGTCTTCCGCGCCGACCGGGATGCGGTGAAGGCCATCGCGACCGACGGCGCGCGGATGTGCGTCGAGGAGGCCAAGAAGTACCCGGACACGCTGTGGCGCTTCGAGTACAGCCCGGAGTCCTACACCGGCACGGAGCTGGAGTACGCCGTCGATGTGTGTAACTCCGTCGCCGAGATCATCGCGCCCACCCCCGATGCGCCGTTGATCGTGAACCTGCCCGCGACCGTCGAGATGGCCACCCCGAACGTGTACGCCG
Source organism: Mycobacterium sp. 1274761.0 (assembly GCF_001668615.1). Classification (GTDB taxonomy): domain Bacteria; phylum Actinomycetota; class Actinomycetes; order Mycobacteriales; family Mycobacteriaceae; genus Mycobacterium. Next base: position 20,915 of record NZ_LZMC01000001.1, on the reverse strand, counting down.
ACTCGATCGAGTGGATGCATCGGCACCTGGCCCCGCGGGACTCGATCATCCTGAGCCTGCACCCGCACAATGACCGCGGAACCGCTGTGGCGGCAGCCGAATTGGGTTATCAGGCGGGCGCTGACCGCATCGAGGGCTGCCTGTTCGGCAACGGCGAGCGCACTGGCAACGTCTGCCTGGTCACGTTGGGGCTGAACCTGTTCTCCCGCGGCGTCGACCCGCAGATCGACTTCTCCAACATCGACGAGATCCGCCGCACCGTCGAGTACTGCAACCAGCTGCCGGTACCCGAACGACATCCGTACGGCGGCGATCTGGTCTACACGGCGTTCTCCGGCAGCCATCAGGACGCGATCAACAAGGGTCTGGATGCGATGAAAGCCGATGCGGACGCCGCCGACTCGGATGTTGATGACCTGCTGTGGCAGGTGCCGTATCTGCCCATCGATCCCCGCGACGTCGGACGCACCTACGAGGCCGTCATCCGGGTGAATTCCCAGTCCGGCAAGGGCGGGGTGGCCTACATCATGAAGGCCGATCACGGGCTGGCGCTGCCGCGGCGGCTGCAGATCGAGTTCAGCCAGGCGATCCAGAAGATCACCGACGGCGAGGGCGGCGAGGTGTCCCCCAAGGAGATGTGGGACGTCTTCGCCGAGGAATACCTGGCGCCGATCCGGCCGTTGGAGCGGATCCGGCAGAAAGTCACCGCCTCGGAGGTCGACGGCGGCACCGACACCATCGAGGCGGTCGTCAAGGTCGACGGTGTCGAACGCGAGATCGTCGGCGCTGGCAACGGCCCGCTCGCCGCCTTCGTTGATGCACTGGGCGCCATAGGTTTTGACGTCTCGGTGCTGGACTACTCCGAGCACGCACTGTCGGCGGGCGAAGAGGCGCAGGCCGCTGCATACGTCGAGGCATCGATCGGCGGCAAGACGGTCTGGGGTGTCGGGATCGCGACGTCGATCACCACGGCTTCGCTGCGCGCGGTGGTGTCGGCGGTCAACCGCGCCGCGCGCTGAGTCTCCGCAAAGCCCGCACTGATCAGCCGCTGGGCGCGCAGAATGGGAGGCGCATCGTGTGCCTCAAGCGAGCAGCCAACCAAGGAGCGGTATGAACTGGGGTCCGACCTGGGATTTCCTCTGGCACTTTCTGATCATCTTCGCGTGGATCGCCTACCTTCTTGTGCTCTTCCAGATCCTCACCGACCTGTTTTGGCGTGACCACACCACCAGGGGCTGGGTGAAGGCGCTGTGGGTGATCTTCCTGCTGGTCTTTCCGTGGCTCACCGCGCTGATCTATCTGATCGCCCGCGGCCAGGGCATGACCGAGCGGGCGCGAGCGGCGGCAGCGGCGGCCAAGCAGGAGACCGACGAATACATCCGCACGACGGCGGGCCGGTCACCCGCCCAGGAGATAGCCGACGCGAAGGCGCTGCTGGAGGCCGGAACGATCTCGCAAGCCGAGTTCGATGCGCTGAAGGCCAAGGCGCTCGCTTAAGGCCGCGGCGGCAGATTGGCCTGCCAGCTTTCGGGTAGCAGCTCGATCAGCTGCCCGTCGGGGTCGCGAATCATCGCGAACTGGTCGGTGGCCGAGACGACGGCTCCACCGTAGCTCTCGACCTGGGCCAACACGTCGGCCAGATCGGACACCGACAGCGATATGTGGGTGAGCCCTACTTCGTCCATCACCCGCTGCGGTCCGGTGCGCACGTCGCGCTTTAAATAGTCGATGAGCTCCAGCACGAACCCGTCGCGGACCAGATATGTCGCGCACACCCCGAGCGGCGGTTCCAACTGGAGAAGCGCGGCGGTGGCTGCGTCGGGAAGCTCGAGGTCCCACCAGAATTGGAAGCCCAGCAGACCCTCGTAGAACCGGCGCGACCGCTTGCGGTCGGTGACGCACAGCCCGACATGGTTGAAGACCGTTCGGTGATTTGGCACAGCCGACCTTTCTGCCGCGGCTTGTAAAGATGCAAAGATAGCGTAATGGCCCGTCCGAACGTCAGCGCCGATGTGATCGTCGACTTCGACCACCACTCCGGCGACTACCACCGCAACGAGCTCGCGATCAACGCAGAGTTGCGCCGCCGGTGTCCGGTGGCGTGGAACGAGAACTACGGCGGGTTCTGGTTCGTCACCGGCTATACCGAGGTGGCCGAGGCTGCGCGCGACGGCGAGACGTTTGCGCACAGGTACGAGCCCGACGCCGCCGACGGCGTGAATTATCAAGGGGAGATGGGTGTTCCGCGACCCGAGGGGCAACCACCACTGGGCATCGGCGAGGTGGACGGCGCCTATCACCTGGCGCTGCGGCGGGCGCTCACTCCGTTCTTCTCCAGCGGCACCGTCGAGAAGATGCGGCCGTTCATGGAGCAGTCGGTGCACTGGTTTCTCGACCAGCACATCGCCGACGGCCGGATGGACCTGGTGGATGACTACGCCAGCCCGGTGCCGGCGATCCTGACGATGCGGCTGATGGGTCTGCCCCACAACAACTGGCGGCGGTATGCCAACCTGTTCCATTCGGTGATGGCCGCCTCCGGCGGTGAGGAGTACGACAGGGCGATCGCCGAAGTCCCCGCGATGCTCGACGGCCTGCTGCGGTTCACAGCGGCGCGGCGGGCCGACCCCGGTGACGACCTGACGAGCTTTCTCGTCCGCTTCGAGTTCGAAGGAAAGCGGTTGAGCGACAACCAACTTCTCGACATCCTGTGGAACCTGATCGGCGGCGGGGTGGACACCACGACATCGCTGACGGCGCTCAGCCTGCTGCATCTCGGCACGCATCCGCGGCTGCGGCAGCAACTCATCGACCGCCCCGATTTGTATCGCACTGCGACAGAGGAGTTTCTGCGCTACTGCTCGGTGAACAAGCAGCTCAGCCGCACGGTCAGCCGCGACACCGTCCTTGGCGGCCAACGGCTTCGGCGTGACGATCGGGTGCTGATCAGCTGGATCGCCGCCAACCACGACGAGCGCGAGTTCGAGCACCCCGACGAAGTGGTGCTGGACCGCTCACCCAACCGGCACGTCGCGTTCGGTCTCGGGCCGCACCGCTGCATCGGCGCGCCGCTGGCCCGGGTGATGTTCGAAGTGATGGTCAAGGCGGTCCTCGACCGGATGCCCGACTACCGGGTCGACCTCGACGGCGTGCGCATGTATGCAGGCAATCCCACGATGACCGGGTTGGGCAAGCTGCCGGTGACGTTCACTCCCGGCGAGTCGCTGGGCACTGCACAGCCGGTGTGACCTAGAACAGGGTGTACTGGCCCCCGGTCAGGGTGTCGTCGACGAAGTCCTCGATGTCCGTCCCGCCGACCACGCCGCCGAGGCATTCCAGGAACTCGGCGTCGGACACCAGCGGCACGCCCAACTCGTTGGCCTGGTAGCCCTTGCCCTGCTCGGGCGCGGTTTCGTTGCAGATCACCAGCGACGTCTCGGGGTCGACGGCGTCGGTGTAGGCCAGGCCGGCGTGCAGGATGCGCTCGATGAGTTCCTCGTGGGTGCGCGACACCTCGGCCGACAACGCGATACGCATGCCCTGCACCAGCGGACGGCCTGCAACGAAGCGACCGGGGTTGAAATACGGGCACGGCAGCCGCGAGGCGACCATCTTGAGAGGACGCACCTCGTCGTGGGTGACCAGCCCGCTGGGCCAGCGCCGACGACCGACCGGCCGCAGCGGCAGCCAGACCTTGCGCTCGCGCGCCCGGACCAGCGCCGGTTTGAGGATCTGCGCCAGGACCAGCGCGTCGTCGAGGGCGTCGTGCGGTTTCATCTGGCTGATGCCCCAGTGCGCCGCCAGCGTCTCCAGCCGCATGTTGTCGACGTCGAGGTCGAGTCGACGGGCCAGCTCCACCGTGCACATCACCGAGTCGACGGGCAGCTCGACGGCGGCCAGCTCGGCCTCGGCGGCCAGGAACGAGTAGTCGAAGCCGACGTTGTGGGCCACCAGGGTGCGGCCGCGCAGCACTTCGATGAGCTCGTCCGCGACGTCGGCGAAGCACGGTTGACCTTCGAGCATTACCGCGGTCAGGCCGTGCACGTGCGTCGGCCCGGGATCAACACCGGGGTTCAGCAGGGTGGAGACGCTGCGCTCGACGTTGCCGTCATCGCCGACGGCGAGCGCGGCGACGCTGACGATGCGAGCCTGGCCCGGCCGGAAACCGGTCGTCTCGACGTCGACAACCGCCCAACCGTCGCCGGGCTCTGCGGCGGGCCGGCCCCACCTGTGGCTCACAAGCTCAGGATGGCACGGCGATCCGACAGGGCTTGACCGAGAAGGCTGCGTGTCGGCCACATAAAATGCACGGAATGGTCACCCCCCGCGGACGTATCGCGCTGGCGGCCGGATCCGCGGCACGCTGGTCGTCGCGGGTGACCGGCCGCGGCGCCGGCGCCATGATCGGCGGGCTCGTGGCGATGACGTTGGACAAATCCATCCTTAGCCAGCTCGGCCAGGGCCGTCGCACAGCGATCGTGACCGGCACAAACGGCAAGTCCACCACCACCGGCATGGTCGCGGCGGCGCTGGGCACGCTGGGACCCGTGGCGACCAACGCCGAGGGCGCCAACATGGATGCGGGCCTGGTGGCCGCCCTGGCGGCGGCGCGCGACGCCGAGCTGGCCGCGCTCGAGGTCGACGAGATGCATGTGCCGCATGTGGCCGATGCGGTCGACCCCGCGGTGATCGTGCTGTTGAACCTGTCGCGCGATCAGCTGGACCGGGTGGGTGAGATCAACCACATCGAGCGGACGCTGCGGGCTGGGCTCGCTCGTCATCCGAATACCGTCGTCGTGGCCAACTGCGACGACGTCTTGATGACGTCTGCGGCCTACGACAGCCCGAACGTGGTGTGGGTGGCCGCGGGCGGCAGCTGGGCCAACGATTCGGTGAGCTGTCCGCGCAGCGGCGAGATCATCGTTCGCGACGGGACGCATTGGTATTCGACGGGTACCGACTTCAAACGGCCTACCCCGCAGTGGTGGTACGACGACACCAAGATCTATGGACCCGACGGATTCTCGCTGCCGATGCGGCTGGCGCTGCCGGGAACGGTCAACCGCGGCAACGCCACCCAGGCGGTCGCCGCCGCGGTGGCGATGGGCGCGGACCCGGTTGCTGCGGTGGCGGCGGCGTCGACTGTGGACGAGGTCGCCGGCCGCTACAGCACCGTGCGCCTGGGTGCGCACACCGTGCGGATGTTGTTGGCCAAGAACCCGGCCGGCTGGCAGGAGGCGCTGTCTATGGTCGACACCGACGCGGGTTCGGTGGTGATCTCGGTCAACGGACAGGTGCCCGACGGCGAGGACCTGTCGTGGCTGTGGGACGTCAACTTCGAGCACTTCGTCAACCATCGTGTGGTGGCCGCCGGTGAACGCGGAACCGACCTCGCGGTGCGGTTGGGGTACGCGGGCGTCGAACATACGTTGGTGCACAACGCCGTTGAGGCGATCAAGTCGTGTCCGCCAGGACACGTCGAGGTGGTCGCGAACTACACGGCGTTCCTGGCGTTGAATCGAGCGCTGTCCATTGCGTGAGTCGGCGGTGCGGATCGGGCTGGTGCTGCCCGACGTGATGGGCACCTATGGTGACGGCGGCAACTCCGTGGTGCTGCGGCAGCGGTTGCGGTTGCGGGGAATCGACGCCGAAATCGTCAACATCACGCTCGACGACCCGGTGCCGTCGACGCTGGATCTCTACGCGCTTGGCGGTGCCGAGGATTATGCGCAGCGGCTCGCTACTCGCCACCTCATCCGCTATCCCGGCTTGCAGGAGGCGGCGGCGAAAGGTGCACCGGTGCTGGCGATCTGCGCGGCGATTCAGGTGCTGGGTCATTGGTATGAGACGTCGGCGGGTGAGCGGGTCGATGGCGTGGGGCTACTGGACCTGACGACGTCACCCCAGCCGAAGCGGACCATCGGTGAAGTCGTGAGCCAGCCGCTGCTGGCCGGCCTCACCGAAAAGCTGACCGGTTTCGAAAATCACCGTGGCGGAACGGTTTTGGGTGCAGATGCGCAGCCGCTGGCGCGGGTGGTCTCTGGTGCGGGCAACCGCGACGGCGACGGGGTCGACGGTGCGGTGCAGGGCAGCGTCGTCGCAACCTATCTGCACGGGCCGTGCCTGGCCCGCAATCCTCAGCTCGCCGATTACCTGCTGTCGCGCATCGTCGGCGAGCTGCCACCCCTGCAGCTGCCTGAGGTGGACCTGCTGCGCCGGGAACGACTCGCCGCCCCGCGCCGAGTTTGACGGCGGTCAGGCAGCGCCGGCCGCCGCGAAATCCGACTTTTGTCGACAACTACTCGCAGTTTCTCTACAAAAGTCGGGTTTGAACGATGTGTCGGTGCCCGGTTGCAGGATGACCTCATGGGTGCGGTCATATTGGGCGGCGAGGCCGTCGCGGCGGGCGTGGTGACGCGTCACGAACTAAGGCGCTGGTACAGGAACCTCTACCGCGGTGTGTACATCGAGAAGGACCGGGAGGCGTCTCTGCGAGACCGCGCGACGGGGGCGTGGCTCGCGTCGGGGCGCAAAGGGGTCATCGCGGGAGTTGCGGCATCGTCCCTTCATGGGGCCCCGTGGGTGGATCCGAGTGTCCCGATCGAACTTGTCGGCGCCAAATGCGTGCCCCAGGAGGGATTAATTCCGCGGACCGAACGTGTCGCTGAGGACGAGATCACCCGTATCGCAGGGCTTCCCGTGACGACCCGGGTTCGCACAGCCTTCGACCTCGGTCGTCACCTGGACAGACCGGAGGCGCTCGCGCGTTTGGACGCGCTCATGTGGAACCAGAGATTTTCGACCGACGCGGTGCTCGCGCTGACGAAGCGGTATCCGCGCGCCCGGGGCGTACGCCAACTCCGGGAACTGCTCCCGCTGGTCGACGGAGGCGCGGAATCTCCTCGCGAAAGCTCGACCCGGTTGTGGTTGCACGACGCAGGGTTTCCACGTCCGGAGACGCAGATACCGGTGCTGGCGGGCACCACGCAGCCGGTCGCTTGGCTCGACATGGGCTGGCGCGATTACATGGTCGCGGTCGAGTACGACGGGGATCACCACCGCAAAGACCGCAAGCAGTACGTCAAGGACATCGCACGGCTTCGGATGCTGGAAGCGCTGGGATGGATCGTCATTCGGGTCATCTCCGAGGACCACCCCCACGATTGGCTGGCCAGGGTGGAAGCCGCGCTGATCGAACGCGGCGGGAGTCTCGCGGCCTAGGTCAATGCCGACTAGGTCAGGGCGCGGCGGCCCGACAGCGCGCGGCCCAACGTCAGCTCGTCGGCGAACTCCAGGTCGCCGCCCATCGGCAGGCCCGACGCGATACGCGTCACCGTCAGCCCCGGAATGTCACGCAGCATCCGCACCAGATACGTGGCGGTCGCTTCCCCTTCGGTGTTCGGATCGGTCGCGATGATGACCTCGGCGATATCCACGCCGTCGACCCGCTCGCCAATCCTGTTCAGCAGCTCGCGAATTCGCAGTTGCTCTGGCCCGACCCCTGACAGCGGATCCAGCGCGCCACCCAAAACGTGGTAGCGGCCGCGGAATTCGCGCGTCCGCTCGACGGCCTGCACATCCTTGGGCTCCTCGACGACACACACCAGCGACGCGTCGCGGCGCGGGTCGGAGCAGATGCGGCAGCGGTCCTCGTCGGAGACGTTGCCGCAGACCGCGCAGAACTTGACGCCGTCACGCACCTTGTTCAGCACGGCCGTCAGCCGGTCGATGTCGGGCGGCTCGACCGACAGCAGGTGAAAGGCGATGCGCTGCGCGCTCTTCGGCCCGATGCCGGGCAGCTTGCCGAGCTCGTCGATCAGGTCCTGGACTGGTCCTTCAAACAACTACAGCCCCGGAATGCCCAGCTCGCCCGCGCCGCCGGCCAGCGGCCCCAGCCGTTCCTGGGCGAGCAGCGTGACCTGGCGCGCCGCATCGGCGTGCGCGCCGACGATCAGGTCCTGCAGCGTTTCGACGTCGTCGGGGTCGACGACCTTCGGATCGATCGACACCGCGACCACTTCGCCGCTGCCCTTCATGGTGACCTGGACCAGGCCGCCGCCAGCCTGCCCGTGCACCTCGGTGTTGGCGAGCTGCTCTTGGGCCTCCATCAGCTTCTGCTGTACCTGTTGCGCCTGTGCGAGCAGCGCCGACATGTCGGGCTGACCTCCGGGTTGCATGGCTGATCCCCTTGCGTGTTGATTACTACCTGGTCTCGACTTGGTTGCGCTCGCTTGTGCGCGGCGGTTTGGCCTTTCAAGCCTAGACTCCCAGCCGCTACCTTGACGCGGTGCACGTGTCAGCGATCCTGCGTGTCGGCGCGACCGCGGCTGCCTGCCTCGTCGTTGCGGCGTCGACGCTAGCCAGCCCCGCATCCGCCGCACCCGCCAACATCGCGGGCATGATCGTGTTCCTCGACCCCGGCCACAACGGCTCCAACGACAGCTCGATCAGCCGCCAGGTGCCAACCGGGCGCGGGGGCACCAAGAACTGCCAGGAAAGCGGCACGTCGACCAACGACGGCTACCCCGAACACACCTTCACCTGGGACACCACGCTGCGGATCCGGCAGCAGCTGACGGCACTCGGCGTGCGGACCGCGATGTCGCGCGGCAACGACACCGGCCTGGGACCCTGCGTCGACGAGCGCGCGGCGATGGCCAATGCGCTGCACCCCAACGCCATCGTCAGCATCCACGCCGACGGCGGCCCGCCCACCGGGCGGGGATTCCATGTGCTGTACTCGTCGCCGCCGCTGAACCAGGTACAGGCCGGACCCTCGGTGCAGTTCGCCCAGACCATGCGTGACCAGCTACGGGCCTCGGGGCTGGTGCCCTCGACCTACGTCGGAACCGACGGCCTGAATCCGCGCTCCGATATCGCTGGCCTGAATTTGGCCCAGTACCCGTCGGTTCTCGTCGAGCTCGGCAACATGAAAAACCCGGCCGACACTGGCCTGATCACCAGCCCCGAGGGCAGGCAGAAATACGCCGACGCCGTGGTACGCGGGATTGCGGGCTTTTTGGGCGCTCAGCCGCGCTAGCTGCCCTCGACAGCCTTCTTCAGGTTCTCCAGCACCTCGGACTGGATCTTGCGAAGCCCCAGCGGCGCGAACGTCTTCTCGAAGAAGCCGCCGATGCCACCCGCACCCTGCCAGGAGGTCTTGACGGTGACCGACGATCCCGCCCCTGCGGGTGCGACGGTCCAGTTGGTGACCATCGAGCTGTTGGCGTCCTTCTCGATGACGGTGTGGCCCGCGACGTCGACCTGCGCCTTGACGTCGCGCACCCGCGACTTGGTGGCCTGCAATTTCCAGCTCGCCACGGTGCCCGCACCCTGACCGCCCTCGATCACGCGGTAGTCGCGGTAGTGATCGGAGAGGATCTTCGGCCGCACCGTTGTGTAATCCGCCACAGCAGCCAACACTTTCTCCGGCGCTGCGTCGATCAAGACGCTGCTCGCCGCGCTGACCTGTCCCATCAGGTGACTCCCCTCGTCGTGATGCGGTCGCATCGGCCGCAACCGCGGACTAGCGTATATGCGTGTCTGTTCCGGCAACCGACGCACGTGCTGCCCACGCCGCCGGCGTACAGCGGCTCCTCGCCAGCTACCGTGCCATCCCCCCGACGGCCACTGTCCGCCTGGCCAAACCGACCTCGAACCTGTTTCGCGCCCGCGCGAAAAACGACGCCAAGGGCCTGGACGTCTCGGGCCTCACCGGCGTCATCGAGGTCGATCCCGAGGCGCGCACCGCCGACGTAGCGGGCATGTGCACCTATGAGGACCTCGTCGCAGCCACACTGCCCTACGGAATGTCGCCGCTGGTCGTCCCGCAGCTGAAGACCATCACACTCGGCGGCGCGGTCACCGGGCTCGGCATCGAATCGGCGTCGTTCCGCAACGGCCTGCCGCACGAGTCGGTGCTCGAGATGGACATCCTCACCGGCACCGGTGACGTCGTCACCGCAAGACGCGATCTATGCTCGGATCTTTTCCATGCGTTCCCGAATTCGTATGGGACGCTGGGCTATTCGGTGCGGCTGAAGATCGAGCTGGAACCGGTCAAGCCGTTTGTGGCGCTGCGGCACCTGCGATTTCATTCGCTGCAGGAGCTGGTGGCGGCGATGGACCGCATCATCGAGACCGGGGGTATCGACGGCACCCCGATCGACTACCTCGACGGCGTGGTGTTCAGCGCCGAGGAGAGCTACCTGTGCGTCGGCATCAAGACCTCCACGCCGGGGCCCGTCAGCGACTACACCGGCCAACATATCTACTACCGCTCGATCCAGCACGAGGGCGGGGAAAAGCACGACCGGCTCACCATTCACGATTACCTCTGGCGCTGGGACACCGACTGGTTCTGGTGCTCGCGTGCATTCGGCGCACAGAACCCCAAGATCCGTCGTCTGTGGCCGCGGCGCTTACGGCGCAGCAGCTTCTACTGGAAGTTGATCGCCTACGACCAGCGCTTCAACGTCGCCGACCGGATCGAGAAGCGCAATGGCAGGCCGCCTTTGGAGCGGGTGGTGCAGGACGTCGAGGTGCCGATCGAGCGGTGCGTCGAGTTCCTCGACTGGTTCTTGACCAATGTGCCGATCGAGCCGATATGGCTGTGCCCGCTTCGGTTGCGCGACGAGGCCGGTTGGCCCCTGTACCCGATCCGGCCGCACCATACCTACGTCAATGTCGGCTTCTGGTCGTCGGTACCCGTCGGCCCGGAACCCGGGCACACCAACAAGCTCATCGAACGCAAGGTCAGCGAGCTGGACGGCCACAAATCGCTGTATTCCGACGCTTTTTATTCTCCAGACGAGTTCGACGATCTATACGGCGGGGAAGCGTATAAAACTGTGAAGAAGACATACGACCCCGATTCACGGCTGCTGGATCTGTATGCAAAGGCGGTGCAACGGCGATGAGGGCTTGCCCGAAGAGCGAAGGACTGCGATGAGGGCTTGCCCGAAGAGCGAAGGACTGCGATGAGGGCTTGCCCGAAGAGCGGAGGACTGCGATGACGACCTACAAAGAGCACACGACGCCCGCGTCTTCGGCCAAAAAGCTGACCCTGGCCGAGATACTAGAGATTTTCGCGGCGGGCGGCGAATTCCCGCTCAAGTTCAGCGCGTACGACGGAAGCAGCGCCGGCCCTGAGGACGCCACGCTCGGTCTGGATTTGTTGACGCCGCGCGGCACAACGTATCTCGCAACGGCGCCTGGCGAGCTGGGGCTGGCCCGTGCCTACGTCTCCGGCGATGTCGAGCCGCACGGTGTGCACCCCGGCGATCCCTACGAGCTGCTGCGTGCACTCGCCGACAAGATGGACTTCAAGCGGCCACCTGCACGGGTGCTGGCCCAGATCGTGCGCTCCATCGGCATCGAGCACCTGAAGCCGATCGCGCCGCCGCCGCAGGAAGCGTTGCCGCGGTGGCGTCGTATCGCAGAGGGCTTGCGGCACAGCAAGTCTCGCGACGCCGAGGCGATCCACCATCACTATGACGTGTCGAACGCGTTCTACGAGTGGGTGCTCGGCCCGTCGATGACCTACACCTGCGCGTGCTATCCGCACCCGGACGCCACGCTGGAAGACGCGCAGGAGAACAAGTACCGGCTGGTGTTCGAGAAGCTGCGGCTGTCGCCCGGCGACCGACTGCTCGACGTGGGCTGCGGCTGGGGCGGCATGGTCCGCTACGCCGCGCGCCGCGGGGTCAAGGCAATCGGGGTCACGCTGTCGGGGGAGCAGGCGACGTGGGCGCAGAAGGCGATCGCCGATGAGGGCCTCACCGACCTCGCCGAGGTCCGCCACGGCGACTACCGCGACGTCACCGAAGCTGGTTTCGATGCCGTGTCGTCTATCGGGCTGACCGAACACATTGGCGTGCACAACTACCCGTCATATTTCGGCTTCCTGCAGTCGAAGTTGCGCACCGGTGGGCTGTTGCTCAACCACTGCATCACCCGTCACGACAACCGCAGCGGCGCAACGGCTGGCGGCTTTATAGACCGTTACGTCTTTCCCGACGGCGAACTGACCGGCTCCGGCCGGATCATCACCGAGGCGCAGGACGTCGGCTTCGAGGTGGTGCACGAGGAGAACCTGCGCAACCACTACGCGTTGACGTTGCGTGACTGGTGCCGCAATCTGGTCGAGCATTGGAACGAAGCCGTAGCCGAGGTGGGTCTGCCCACCGCCAAGGTGTGGGGCCTCTACATGGCGGGGTCACGGCTGGGCTTCGAGACGAACGTCATTCAGCTGCACCAGGTTCTGGCGGTGAAGCTCGACGAGCGCGGTAACGACGGCGGGCTGCCGTTGCGGCCGTGGTGGACGCCGTAGGCGGTCAGCCGCCGTCGATACGCCGGGCGCCGAGCTCATTCTGCAGAAGCTCGAGCGCGGCTTCCTCCGGATCGCGTCGCACGGTTTCGGAGGTGTCGCTGCCGGCTTCGGCCAGCATGCTGTCCTCCTCGTCGCGCTGAACCTGGGTGGCCCCAGCGTGCGTCGATGTCGCCGAAGGACTTTCGGCGGGTAAGCCGACCTCGAAGCGCACCTTCAAGCCCACGCCCAGCGCATCCTTCAGGGCCTCCTCGACGACGTCGGCGTTGCGCTGCTCGTTCAGCCGCTTCGCCAGCGGCGCCGACTCGTGGGTGAGCATCAGCGTGCCGCCGTCGACGGTGCGCACGACGGCACCGGCCAGCATCACCGCCAACGAGCGGCTGCGTTCGCGCACCTTGTCCAGCACGGTGGACCACTGCCTGCGGATGGCGGCAGCGTCCGGCTCACCGGTGACGGCTGGTGCCGGCGGTGCCACCACCACCGGGTCCGAAGGCGGACGTACCGGCGGCGGAGACGGCGGTGTCGGTTCAGGCTCGGGGGCCGGCTTCGGCGGCTCTACCGGCTCCGGTGGCGCGGCGGCCTTGCTCTTGCGGGTGAACTGCTTGGACTGCGCGGACGTCGCGGGTGCGGTGCCGTCGCTGGGAATCGACATGTCCAGCCGCGTCTCGATGCGCTCGATCCGTTGCAGCAGAGCCGATTCCGTGTCGCTTGCCGACGGCAGCAGCAGCCGGGCGCACACCACTTCGAGGAGCAACCGCGGAGCGGTGGCGCCGCGCATTTCGCCGAGGCCCGCGTGCACGACTTCGGCGTAGCGCGTCAACGTGCCCGCGCCGATGCGGGCCGCCTGATCGCGCATCCGCTCCAGCACGTCACCGGGTGCGTCGACGACTCCGCGGGCGACCGCGTCGGGCACGGCCTGCAGCACGATCAGGTCCCGGAAGCGTTCCAGCAGATCGGTGGCGAACCGGCGCGGGTCGTGGCCGGCGTCGATGACCGCTTCGACGGCGCCGAACAATGCCGCGGCGTCGCCCGCGGACAACGCGTCGACGGCGTCGTCGATCAACGCGACGTCGGTGGCACCCAGCAGCGCAAGCGCCCTGGGATAGGCGACATGGTTGTCGTCGGCGCCGGCCAACAGCTGGTCGAGCACCGAGAGGGTGTCGCGGGGCGAGCCGCCACCCGCACGAATCACCAACGGGTACACCGTCTCGTCGACCTGCACCCCCTCCTGCTCGCAGATTCGCTCGAGCAGGCTGTGCATCGTCCGCGGAGCCAGCAGCCGGAACGGATAGTGATGAGTGCGCGACCGAATGGTGGGCAGCACCTTCTCGGGCTCGGTGGTCGCGAAGACGAAGATCAGGTGCTCAGGCGGCTCCTCGACGATCTTCAGCAGCGCGTTGAAACCGGCGGTGGTCACCATGTGCGCTTCGTCGACGATGAAGATGCGGTAGCGCGACTGCGCGGGCGCGTAGAACGCGCGATCGCGGAGCTCTCGAGTGTCGTCGACGCCGCCGTGGCTGGCCGCGTCAAGCTCGACCACGTCGACGCTGCCCGGCCCATTGGGCGCCAACGCGACACACGAATCGCAGACACCGCATGGCGTCGCGGTCGGGCCCTGCTCACAGTTCAGCGAGCGGGCCAGGATCCGCGCCGACGACGTCTTACCGCAACCCCGCGGGCCGGAGAACAGGTAGGCGTGGTTGATGCGACCGGCCGTCAACGCCGTCGACAGCGGCTCGGTGACATGCTCCTGTCCGACGACGTCTGCGAAGGTCGACGGTCGGTACTTGCGGTAGAGCGCCACGCCCAGCAGGCTACCGAGCCGGTCCGACGGTCGGGCAGGCCGCTACTCCTCGGCTCATTTGTGAATCTGACGACGATTTTTGCGGTTTTGCGTCGTCAGGTTCACAAACGAGCGCAGCGGCGGGGCTAGGTCTTGAGCAGAGCCTCGGAAGCGGCGAGCAGCGCGCAAGTGGCCAGGCCGTGGATGGCCTCGCGCAGGTCGGGTAGCGACGGGAACGTCGGCGCGATGCGGATGTTCTTGTCGTCAGGGTCTTTCCGATACGGGAACGACGCCCCGGCCTCGGTGACGGCGATGCCGGCGTCCTTCGCCAGCGACACCGTGCGCTTCGCGGTGCCCGGCCACACATCGAGGTTGACGAAGTAGCCGCCCTTCGGGTCTGTCCACGATGCGATCTTCGACTCGCCCAGGCGGTCTTCGAGAATCTCCTGCACCAGCGCGAACTTCGGGGCGAGCAATTGCTGGTGGCGCTGCATCTGCAGTCGCACGCCGTCGGCGTCCTTGAAGAAGCGCAGATGACGGAGCTGGTTGACCTTGTCGGGCCCGATCGATTTCTTGCCGGCGTGCTGCAGGTACCACGCGATGTTGGCCAGCGAACCACCGAAGAAACTGACGCCCGCACCGGCAAAGGTGATCTTCGACGTGGAGGCGAACACGTACGGCCTGTTCTGATTGCCCGCCGCGGCGGCCAGCCCCAGCACGTCGATCTGCTGCACGGCGTCGTGGGTGAGGGTGTGCACCGCATACGCGTTGTCCCAGAACAACCGGAAATCGGATGCGGCGGTACGCATCTGGACCAGCCGTCGCACCTTCTCCCAGGAGAAGGTCACCCCGGTCGGGTTGGAGAACACCGGCACGCACCACATCCCTTTGATGGCGGGATCGGCGGCGACGAGCTCTTCGATCAGATCGACATCGGGCCCGTCCTCGAGCATCGGGATGTTGATCATCTCGATGCCGAGGCTCTCGGTGATCGCGAAATGCCGGTCATAGCCGGGCACCGGACACAGGAACTTGACGACCGGTTCGGCGCTCCACGGCTTCGGCGAATCGACGCCGCCGTGCAGCAGCGAGAAGACCACCACGTCGTGCATCAGCTCGAGGCTGGCGTTATTGCCCGCGATCAGGTTCTGCACCGGAATTCCGAGTAACTCGCCGAAGATGGCGCGCAGTTCGGGCAGGCCGTGCACGCCGCCGTAATTGCGGGTGTCGGTGCCCTCGCCGTCCCGAAAGTCGTCCCCCGGCAGGCTCAGCAGCCGGTTCGACAGGTCCAGCTGTGCCGGGGACGGCTTGCCGCGGGTCAGATCGAGCTTGAGCTGCTTGGCCTGCAGGTCGGCGTAGTCGGACTTCTGCGACTCGTGCTGCGCCTGCAATTCCGCGCTACTGAGCGACTGAAACGACACAGTGGGTCCTCGATCTGGGTCCTCAATGCTTGACAGAAGGGGACCCCGCGCACCCGACAGAGCCCATTGACCCTTGCTGCCTTCCGGCCCTGGGGGAGTTCACAGGATAGACGCCGCGCGGGGTCCACGGCGAGTGTAATACGTGGTCGCCAACGGCTTGGACCGGTGCATGGGCAGGTCGGCTACCATGGCCCGCGGAGGATTCGCCTAGTGGCCTATGGCGCTCGCCTGGAACGCGGGTTGGGTTAATAGCCCTCGCGGGTTCAAATCCCGCATCCTCCGCACTCGGTCCGAGGGGCGACCACGGGGGCCTCACCGGCTGGTCGCCTCTCGGCCCAGAATCTGGAGGAGGAGTATGAGCCGCAAAGTTGCGGTGGCCTGGCACGCGCTGTTCTCGATCGCGGCCGGCGTCTTGTACTTCTTCTTCGTCATTCCGCGCTGGCCCGAGCTGATGGGCTCGACGTCTCACACGCTGGGCACCGTGCTGCGCATCGTGGCTGGCGCGCTGATTGGCACGGCGGCGCTGCCGGTGGTGTTCACGCTGCTGCGCACGCGCAAGCCCGAGCTCGGCACGCCGCAGCTTGCGCTGAGCCTGCGGGCCTCGTCGATCGTGCTGCACGTGCTGGCCGGAGTTCTCATCGTCGGCGCCGCGATCAGCGAGATCTGGGTCAGTCTCGACAGCGCCGGCCGCTGGCTGTTCGGCATCTACGGCGCCGCCGCCGCGATCGCCCTGCTCGGCATCGCCGCGTTCTATCTGGCGTTCGTCGCCGAACTACCACCGCCACCACCCAAACCGCTCAAGCCGAAAGCGGAGAAGAAGCAGCGCCGCAGGCGCCGCGAGACCGCCGAGAAGGCAGACGAGACCCCCGAGCCCGAGGCTGATCAAACCGAGGCCGACGAAACCGGGGAAGACGAAGTCACCGCCGAGTCGAGCGCCGCGACCGAGGCGAGCGAGACCGCCGAAACGTCGGAAACCACCGATGAGACCGATGTCACGGAGACCGCCGAAAAGCCCGAGGACGACGCGACCGAGGGGGGCCTGCGCAACCGTCGCTCATCAGGCAAGATCGGTCTGCGAAAGCGCCGGCGGTCACGCGGCGGCGTCGCCGTCGACGATTAGCCTCGCGTCGACAGGGTAAGAACTCATTGCCACGATGTAATGAGAACTCTCCCACGTCCGAAAGCTCACATATGGCCCGCATGCACCCGTTTCGCCTGCTGATTGCGCTCGTCGCCGTGATGGCACTGGTAGCGCCGATCCGCCCGGCGATCGCCTCTGCGGCGCCGCTGGACGCGGCGATCAGCGCCGTCGAACCTGCCGTCGTCCAGATCGACACGACGATCGACTACCAGCACGCCATCGGTGCGGGCACCGGCTTTCTGCTGAACCCGAACGGCGAGGTGTTGACCAACTTCCACGTGGTTCAGGGCGCCGACGTCATCACCGGGCACAACGTCGGCACCGGTCAGTCGTTCGGTGCGGACCTGATCGGCTACGACCGCACCCACGACATCGCGCTGATCCAGCTGCGCGGCGCCTCGGGGCTGCCGGTCGCGCCACTGGGCAACTCCGGGTCGATCACCATCGGTGAACCCGCGGTGGCCATCGGTAACGCGAACCCCGGCGGTCCACCCACGCATGAACCCGGCGCCATCACCCGGCTCGACCGCACGATCGATGCCAAGGACGCGCTGACGGGCAGCTCCGACCAACTCACAGGCCTGATCGAGGTCGCCGCGCCGGTCCGCGCCGGGGATTCCGGCGGGCCGCTGGTCAATGGCGCCGGCCAAGTGATCGGCGTGATCACCGCCGCCACGGTGAACTACCGGTTCGCCCCGGGTGGGAAGGGCTTCGCGATCCCCCTCAACCAGGCGCTCGGCATCGCCGACCAGATCCGGTCGCGCACACCGTCTGACACCGTGCACGTCGGCCCGCCCACCCTGCTCGGCGTCGGCGTGGCCGCGGGTGACCAGGACGCCGAAGTGCCCGGCGTCGTCATCCGGGAAGCGCTGCGGGGCGGCCCTGCCGCGCAGGCCGGCCTCGTCAACGGGGACGTGCTCACCGCCATCGACGGCACACCGCTGGACTCCGCGACCGCCCTCACCCGGCTTCTGGACCGGCACTACCCAGGCGACGTCATCGAGCTGACCTGGATCGACCGAGGCGGCCAGCAGCGCACCGCCAAGGCCACACTGACCGCCTGACCGCAACCGTCAATTTCGTGGCCGAAAGCCACCGCTGAAACCGGGCCCGCTTCCCTATGCTGAGCGAGTGCCAAACACCACGCCTTATCGGGTCGTCCAATGGACGACGGGAAACGTCGGAAAAAGCTCGGTCGAAGCGATCATGAACAACCCCACATACGAACTCATCGGCTGCTACGCCTGGTCGAAGAACAAGGACGGAGTCGATGTGGGCGAGCTCGTCGGAATCGACCCGCTCGGCGTCAAGGCCACCAGCGACGTCGACGCGCTGCTGGCACTGAAACCCGACTGCGTGGTCTACAACCCGATGTGGATTGACGTCGACGAGCTGGTCCGGATCCTGTCGGCGGGGGTGAACGTCGTGACGTCGGCCTCGTTCATCACCGGGCACAACCTCGGCGACGGCCGCGACCGCATCGAGCAGGCATGCAAGGCTGGCAACTCGACGATCTTCGGGTCGGGCGTCAGCCCCGGCTTCGCCGATGTGCTGGCCATCGTGGCGGCGTCGGCCTGCGACCGCGTCGACAAGGTGATCATCGCCGAATCCGCCGACACCACGCTGTATGACTCACCCGACACCGAACGGCCGGCCGGCTTCGGCGTCCCGATCGACGATCCGAACCTGGGGCCGATGGCCGCCCACGGCACCGCGGTGTTCGAAGAGGCCGTGCGGCTGGTCGCCGACTCGCTGGGCGTCGAGCTCGACGAGGTGGTGTGCGAAACCGAGTACGCGCAGACCACCGAGGATCTCACGATGGCCTCGTGGACGATCCCGGCCGGCCACGTGGCGGGCGTGTTCGCCAGTTGGCAGGGACGCGTCGGCGGCAAGACAATCGTCGACCTCAACGTGCGGTGGCGTAAGGGTCAGACGCTGGAGCCCGATTGGAAGCTCGACGGCGACGGCTGGAAGATCACGATCGAGGGCCGGCCGACCGTCACCATGCAAGTGGGTTTCCTGCCGCCGCCGGACATGATCGAGAACATGAAGTCGATCGAAGATCTCTTTGTCATCGGTCACATCATGACGGCGATGCCGCCGATCCACGCGATTCCCGCCGTCGTCGCCGCGGCGCCCGGGATAGCGACCTACAACGATCTGCCGCTACCCCAGGCGCGTGGCGTGGTCCCGACGGCCCGCTAGATGCAGGCGCTGCCCTGGACGTAACCGAACGGGCCCTGCACGCCGACGCAGGCGTCGACGGGATCCCAGTGGCGGGGTCCGGGGTCGTCCCACCACCAGTCGTCGTGGCCGTGGCCATGGCCGTGGCCGGGCCCGTTCTCGGCGATGTACTGGGGACCGGCGGTGACCGGGGTCGCAGGCGTCGCGTGGGCTACCCCTGCGCTCACACCGACGGCGCCCAACGCCATCCCAGCGGATAGAAAAACACCCGCGGCAACTGCTTTCAGATCGATCACACTAATCTCCTCGGCATCTTTCCTACGGTGCAAGGCGCCGGATACCGTTTGGCGCGCCCCGTCGGCCAAAGAGGTTGCAAATACCCATCTTCCGGCGTCCGCAGACCACTATAACCGTCCCCGCGGACGCACGCTCAGCGGGGCCTATCCCACCGCCTGCGTCACCGACGCCTGCAGCCGCGCACCGTGCGGCCCTTCGAGCGGCACGTCCGCCAGCACGCGGGCCTGGCCGCCACGGATGGTGAAGTCGCCGGTCTGCGGCTGTTGGCCGCCGGTGACCTGGTAGATCACCTTGATCTCGTTGTCCGGCAGCGGATGAAAGCCGACGTACTTCGGTTCGATGCGGTATTTGTAGACGCATCCGGCCGGGCCTTTGCATGTCTGCTCGGTCACTATGACGCCGATCCGGAACTCGGCCGGTGTCGGCACCTGCGGTCGTTGCGGGGGCGGTGAAGAAGGCTGTGCCGCAACGGGTGTGCGCGGCTCGGCTGTCAGCACGCCGATGGTCGTGCCGACACCGGCCACGACCACCGCCAAGACACCTATCGCCACGATCACGCGACGGGTCATCGGCGCGGGTTTCCCTCATCATCCCAGTTCGAGGCGACCTTCTTGCTGGGTTGCACCCGGGGTGGCTCGCCGGGCATCTTCGGGTAGTTCGGCGGGTACGGCAAATCACCGAGCCCGCGGTCCTCGTCGGCCTTGGCCATGTCCAGCAGCTGGTCAATCGACTGGGCGACCGCGTCGAGCTCAGCCATGGCGTCACCGCGTTTCTTCACCAGGTCCGGCACGGTGGCGATGGTGTAGTCGTCGGGTTCGGCATCGCGCAGCTCGTCCCAGGTCAGCGGCATCGACACCGTGGCGATCGGGGTCTTGCGCGCCGAGTACGCCGAGGCGAATGTCCGGTCGCGCGCGTTCTGGTTGTAGTCGATGAACATCCGCTCGCCCCGCTCCTCCTTCCACCACGACGTGGTGACCGCATCGGGTGCCCGTCGCTCGACTTCGCGGGCCAACGCGATGCCGGCCCGTCGCACCGCGATGAAGTCCCAATCGGGTTTGATGCGCAGAAACACATGCACACCGCGACCACCGGAGGTCTTCGGGAAACCGACGAGCCCCAGCTCGTCGAGCAACGGCTTGAGCACGTCGACCGCGATCGCGCTGGCCTCGCTGAAACCCGTGCCCGGCTGCGGGTCGAGGTCGATGCGGAGCTCATCGGGGTGCTCGGTGTCCGGGCAGCGCACCTGCCACGGATGCAGCGTGATGGTGCCCATCTGCGCGGCCCACACGATGGCCGAGGGGTGAGTCACCTTGAGCGCGTCGGCAGTTCGGCCCGATGGGAACGTCACCAGGCAGGTCTCTAGATAGTCGGGACGCTTCTGCGGCACCCGCTTCTGGTAGATCTCCTCGCCGTCGATGCCGTCGGGGAACCGCTGCAGATGGGTGGGACGGTCGCGCAGCGCTGTCAGCATGGGGCCGTTCGCGACGGCCATGTAGTACTCGACCAGCTTGCGTTTCGTCCCGTTGCGGCCCAGCTTCGGGAAGTAGACCTTGTCGGGGTTCGTCAGCCGCACCTTGACCCCGGCGACATCGAGTTCTTCTGCAGGCGTAGGCATTTCAGGACTCCAGGACGTCGTAGAGGTCATAGTTCACCGGCACGTCGAGCTGGTCGAAGGTACAGCTGTGCGGATCGCGGTCGGGCCGCCAGCGGATGAACTTCACGGCATGCCGGAACCGTTGGCCTTCCATGTGGTCATAGGCG